>NZ_JACDXJ010000001.1:1665000-2410000 GCF_013520865.1 Microvirga mediterraneensis | reverse complement strand
TGAGAGACCATCGACGCTTCGCCATGAGGCGGAACTCCCATCTCATGGGTATGCAGATGAACACGGATTCCTTCAGGTCATGGCCAAGGAGGCAGCGATGTCGCGTCGACTGTACCGGTTCGGACTTCTCACCCTGTTCGTGGCCTGGATCTCGGCCGCCGTTGCACAGACCGATCCCTTGCCGTCCTGGAACGACGGCCCCGCGAAACAGGCGATCATCGCCTTCGTGACGGACACGACCCGCGCGGGATCGCCCGATTTCATTCCGGAGCCGGAGCGGATCGCAACTTTCGACAATGACGGCACGCTCTGGATCGAGCAGCCTGCCTATGTCCAACTCGCCTTTGCTCTGGACCGCATCAAGGCGCTGGCGCCGCAGCATCCGGAATGGAAGGACGAGCAGCCGTTCAAGGCCGTGCTCGAAGGCGACATGGCGGCCCTCGCAGCCTCCGGGGAGCACGGGGCCGTCGCAATTCTTGCGGCGACGCATGCCGGCATGACGAATGAGGAATTCCGAAAGATCGTCAAGGAATGGCTCGCGGCCGCCAAGCACCCGCGGTTCGATCGTCGCTACGACGAGCTCGTGTACCAGCCCATGCTGGAGGTACTGGCCTTTATGCGCGCCAACGGATTCAAGACCTTCATCGTCTCCGGTGGCGGAGCGGAGTTCATGCGCGCCTTCGCCGAGGAGCGCTACGGCATTCCGCCCGAACAAATCGTGGGCTCACGCATCGTCACGAAGTTCGAGCGCCGCAACGGACAGCCGAGCCTGTTTCGTCTGCCCCGGGTCGACTTCGTCGATGACGGTCCGGGGAAGCCGGTCGGAATCGAACAGCAGATCGGCCGCCGCCCCGTTGCGGCCTTCGGCAACTCCGACGGCGATCTCGAGATGCTGCAATGGACGACAGAGACGGGCAACCGGAGGCTCGGCGTCATCGTGCATCACACGGACGGGGACCGCGAATATGCCTATGACCGGGGACCGATCTTCGGCGGGCTCGACAAGGCGCTCGAGGCCGCAGCTCTGGACCGGTGGATCGTGGTCGACATGAAGAGGGACTGGAAAACCGTATTCCCTCCCGAGAAGCGCTGACGACGGACTGGGATCGTCAATCCGGCGTCTCTCGATCGTCGGAGACACGTCGCCGGATGCCTGTTGTGGTAGAATGTCTCCGTTCAGGACAGGACCTTCGCAATGGCTCAGGTTCAGGTGAACAACCCGCATCGCGGCAATCGGCTCCTGGCTGCTCTGGATGACGAGGATTTCGCCTTTCTGGAGCCCCATCTGACCGTGGTCGATCTACCGAGAGGTCTGGTGGTGTACGAGGCCGGGCAGGCGCTCGACTACACTTATTTTCCGCACAATGTCGTCATCTCTCTCATCACCGTCATGCTCGACGGGAAGTCTGCCGAGATGGCGACGTTCGGGTGCGAATCCATGGTCGGCCTCGTCAGCGCCTTCATCTCCCGCAACTCGTTCGGTCGCTATATCGTGCAGATCCCCGGAACGGCGTCCCGCATTGATCTCGATCGGATGCACGACGCCTTCAGGACGAGGCCCAAGATCCAGCAGCTCATCCTGCGCTTCACCGAGGCGCTGCTGGCGCAGACCCTGCAGAGCGTCGCGTGCAATGCCACGCACAGCGTCGAGGCGCGCTGCTGCCGGTGGATTCTCAGCACGCGCGACCGTTGGGCATCAGACGAGCTGCCCCTGACGCACGAGTTCCTCTCGGAAATGCTGGGCGTTCAACGCTCCACCGTCAGCGCCATCACGCGCAGTCTCCACGAAGCCGGCCTCATCAATCAGAGCAGAGGCGTCATCACCATCGTCGATAGAACCGGCATCGAGAAAATGGCCTGCGAATGCTACGAGGTCATTCGCCAAAAATTTTCTCAGCTCCTGCCGCCATCGATTCCATAGCATCATTGAAAGAGGGCAGTTGACTTGCCGACCGGGTGCTACAGGTGAGTCAGCCTGGATCGTGCCCGAGTGAGCCGTGAGTTGATCAAGCGCATGCCCAATCGCACCGCCCTGCCCGACCATGTCATCGACAAGGGGCTGATCGCCACGGCCGTCACCGCCGCCCTGGCGGCCTTTTTCCTGTGCTGTCAGCTTCCATGATGCGCCGGATAGCGGCCTAGGCCCTGTCCTTGGCGAGGCTTCGGGAGTACATGGAACGTCACTCGATCTCCGAGCACGGAATGATCAGGACCGGACGCAGATCCTCGCCGACGATCTCGATCATGACCTCGCTGCTGTAATGCGGCAGCATGCCCGCCCAACTCTTCAGGAGCCTCTCGGCGACCTTCGTGGCCTCGACCCTGGCGGCCTGAAGGTCCGGCAACTCGATTCCGCTCGGATCCTCGTCCGTGCAGAAATGGCTTTTGACATCAATGTAATAGCGGGGCACGACGCATACCCTCGGCAACGCTGACATTGACCTATGTTAATCCATGAAGCCGGGCCTCGAAATGCCTCGGAATCCCCGCCCACTATTCCGGGCAGGTCCCGTCGTGCGAAACTTTATGTCGCCACTCTGATTGTATAGACCTGCCGATCCATCATACCCTTCAGGAGTTTCGATGCTTTTGCCCTGGATGAAACTGGCGACCGACACCACCATGCTGGCCGTCGAATCCCAGCTCGTGATCTGGACCCGCCTGTCCCAAGCCGCCATGGGGCGAGGCTCGCATGCCGAGAACCTGCTGATGGTGACGGAGAAGGTCACCGCCTTCGCGGAGGCGGCAGCGACACTCGCGACGGGCGGATCTCCCCATAAGGTCGTCAGGGGATATCGCCGGAAGGTGCGCGCCAATGCGAAGCGCCTGAAGCGGTAAGAGCTCCACCGATCGAGCTTGACTGTAGACGATACGTATATCCCACTATTTCCGACCCGGCAGCACTCATCTATAGACTGCTTCCATTGTTACGGGCCATTCAAAGACAACAATCACCAAAGATATATTTCAAACCTGCTGTGCCTGAGGGGGCCAGAGCACGGATTTAAGCCGCCGTTCCGATCATTTGGTCGGAACGGCGGTTTTTTCTTTTCTCAACCACCGCTCAATGGCTTGAAAAGCCCTCAAGGGCAGTTGCAAGACGCCGCCAGGACTCAGCCGAGCCCGGCAGTCCGAAGCGCAGGAGGCGGTGATCGTGCTGGAAGCGGCGGACCCAGATGCCATGGCGTCCCAGATGGGAGAACAGGTCCGGTGCGCGGCTGCTCTCCATGAGACGATAAAGGATCGTGCCGGCGGGAGCCCGATCAGCCAGCGGAGAAAGCAGCGCATCGAGGCGGCTTGCATCCTCGGCCCTCGCCTCATGGTTGGCCTTTCGCCATGCCCGATCGCGCAAGGCCAGCCGCCCGACCTCCAGGGCGGGCCCCGAGACCGACCAGGGGCCTAGCGCCGTTCTCAACATCGCGGCAACATCGGTCGCCGCGACCGCAAAACCGAGCCTCACGCCCGCGAGCCCGTATGTCTTGCCGAAGGAGCGCAGGGCGATGGCATTGTCCGGCAGGACGGGAACGAGCGTCTCGTCGCCGTCGAAATCCGCGAAAGCTTCGTCGACCAGAAGCCAGCCGCCCCGGCGCCGAAGATGTTCCGCCTGTTCAAGCAATGCGCCACGTCGGAGCATGCGGCCATCGGGATTGTTGGGGTTCACCACCACGACGACGTCCGCCTCGCCTGCCCCACCGACGGAGGCGACCTCCGCGACTTCGTGCCCTGCCCCTCGCCAGGCGTGGGCATGCTCGGCATAGGTCGGCCCGAGGATGGCGATGCGCGACCGGGGCCGCAGGGCCGGCAGGAGGCTGATGAGAACCTGCGTTCCCGGTGCGCCCACCACCATGGCGGGATCCGCCGCGCCATAGGCCTCGGCGGCGGCGGCCTCGAGATCGTGGTGGTCGGCGGGCGACGGCAGGCGCTCGAACAACCGGGCTGGCAAGGGAGGCATGGGATAGGCTATGGGATTGATCCCCGTCGACAGGTCGATCCACGGCTCCGGCGCGTCCGGAAAGAGCCGTCGGGCTTCTTCCAGATCGCCCCCATGCCAGATTCGCGCCCCACTCATCCGATTCCCCATGGCCCTCTCCGATAGCCTCACGATCCTGAGCCTCGCCCTCGCGGCCGAGGCCGCATTCGGCTATCCGCATCGCCTTTACACGGGGATCGGCCACCCCGTCACCTGGATCGGGCGGCTGATCAAAGGGCTCGACCGGATCCTGAACAGGGAAGCCCGGTCCTTTGGCGAACGCCGCGCGGCGGGCATCCTGGCCCTGCTGATCCTTCTGGCGGCGACGGGACTTGTCGCATGGGCCCTGGAGCTCCTGCTGCTGCCGCTCGGTATCCTCGGCCTCGTCCTGCTCGCCCTGTTCTCCGGCACCCTCATCGCCCAACGCAGCCTGCACGAGCACGTGGCGGCGGTGGCGAAAGGCCTGCGCGAGGGCGGGCTCGACGGAGGGCGTTCGGCCGTCGCGATGATCGTCGGGCGCAACCCGCGGAGCCTGGACGAGGCGGGCGTGTCCCGCGCGGCCATCGAGAGCCTGGCGGAGAACTTTTCCGACGGGATCGTGGCGCCCGCCTTCTGGCTCGGGCTCGGCGGCCTCACCGGAGCCGCCCTCTACAAGGCGACGAACACGGCCGACAGCATGATCGGCCATCGCACGTCGCGGCACGAAGCCTTCGGCTGGGCGGCCGCGCGGTTCGACGATCTCGTGAACCTGCCCGCCTCGCGGCTCACGGCGCTCCTTGTCGTCGCGGCGGCGGCCCTTCACCGGGGAGCATCCCCGCGAGGCGCGTGGCGCGCGGTATGGCGCGACGCCTCCCATCACCGCTCGCCCAATGCGGGCTGGCCCGAAGCCGCCATGGCCGGCGCCCTGGGCCTGCGGCTCGCCGGGCCGCGCGTCTACGGCGACGTGCGCGTCGAGGACCGCTGGATGGGCGACGGGCGCGCCGAGGCGAATGCGGACGACATCGACCGGGCGCTCGCCCTTTACCGAACCGCGTGTCTGCTGCTCTTTGCTCTGGCGACCGGATCGGCTCTCCTGACCTGGATCATCGTGCGCTGAGGGCAAGCAACCTGTCGCAATCGAGATGCGCCTCCAGGTGATCGGCGAAGCGGTCGAGAATGTCGTCGACGAGGGCCTCATAGGCGAGGTCGCTCGTCTGCGCGCCGATCAGGGCGAGCCACCGCGCCCGCTGCCGGTCGTCAGCGAAGAGGCCGTGGACATAGGTGCCCGTCACGCGCCCGTCGGCCGAGACGGCGCCGTCCAACTGCCCGTTCGCCAGACGGGCGAAAGCCCGCGACGCCGCATCCGGCCCCGACGTCTCGCCGATATGCATCTCGTATCCGGAGAAGGGCGCATCGTCCGCCAGCGTCGTCCCGGCGACGGCCTCGAGCCGCTTGTTCGTGGTGAGAACCGTCGCGACGTCGAGCAGGCCCAGGCCTTCGACGGAGCGGCCAGCCTCGCCCTCGATGCCGAACGGGTCGTCGATGCGCGTTCCGAGCATCTGGTAGCCGCCGCAGAGACCGAGAACCCGCCCTCCCCGGCGCACATGCGCCTTCAGGTCGATGTCCCAGCCCTGCGCGCGGATGAACATCAGATCGTCGATGGTGGTCTTGGAGCCGGGCAGCAGGACGAGCGCGGCTTCGACAGGCAGGGTACGGTCGGGTTCGACCAGCACCACCTCGACCCCTGGCTCCTCGCGCAGGGGATCGAGGTCGTCGAAGTTGGAGATCCAGGGGGTCACCGGAACGGCGATGACGACCGCGCCTCTGCGCCCCTCGCGCCTCAATCCAAGGCCATCCTCGGCCGGAAGGCGCGCGGCGTCGCGAAAATGCGGCACGAGACCGAGCGCCGGCCAGCCGGTGCGATCGGCCACGAACCGCATGCCGCTGTCGAACAGGGCCGGATCGCCCCGGAAGCGGTTGACGATGAAGCCGCGGACCATGGCCGCGTCCTCTTCGTCGAGCACCGCCTTGGTGCCGACGAGGCTGGCGATCACGCCGCCCCGGTCGATATCGCCCACGAGCACCACGGGCACGCCGGCCGCGCGGGAAAAGCCCATGTTGGCGATGTCGCCCGCCCTCAAATTCACCTCGGAGGCCGAGCCCGCGCCTTCGACGAGCACGAGATCGGCCTCCGCAGAGAGCCGCCCGAAGCTGTCGAGCACCGCCGCCATGAGGCGCGGTTTCCAGGATTGATACTCGCGCGCCCTGGCGGTGCCGGCCACGCGGCCCTGCACCACCACCTGCGAGCCGATCTCGCTCTGGGGCTTGAGCAGCACGGGGTTCATGTGGACGCTGGGCGCCACGCCGGCGGCGCGCGCCTGCAGGGCCTGGGCACGACCGATCTCGCCGCCGTCTTCCGTGACCGCGGCGTTGTTCGACATGTTCTGCGGCTTGAAGGGCCTGACTCTCAGGCCTCGTCGCGCAAAGACCCGGCACAGGCCCGCCACCAGGAGCGACTTGCCCACATTGGAGCCGGTGCCCTGCACCATGAGCGCGCGCATCAGAACTCGACGCCTTCCTGGGCCTTCACGCCGGCGGAGAAATGATGCTTCACCAGGGTCATCTCGGTCACGAGATCGGCGGCCTCGATCAGCTCCGGCTTGGCGTTGCGGCCGGTGACGACCACGTGGAGACCGGGCCTGCGCTGCCGCAAGGTTTCGACCACCTCCGCCAGGGGCAGATATTCGTAGCGCAGGGCGATGTTGAGCTCGTCGAGCACCAGGAGGCGGATGTCCTCGCGGGCCATCAGCTCCTTCGCCTTGTCCCAGGCGCGTTCCGCCGCCGCCACGTCGCGGGAGCGGTCCTGCGTCTCCCAGGTGAACCCCTCGCCCATCGTGTGCCACTCGACCTGATCGGAGAATCGGTCGAGGGCCAGGCGCTCGCCGGTTTCCCAGGCGCCCTTGATGAACTGCACCACGCCCACGTGGAAGCCCCGCCCGAGCGCCCGCAGCATGAGGCCGAAGGCGGCCGTGGACTTGCCCTTGCCGGGGCCCGTATGGACGATCAGGAGCCCCTTCTCGACCGTCTTCGAGGCGACCTCCCGGTCCTGGACTTCCTTGCGCTTGATCATCTTGGCGCGGTGGCGCGCCTCTTCGTCCTGGGACATCCCGAACCTGCCTTCGCATGAGTGGGCCGCACCATGAACAGGCTCAGACGCGATTTCAAGACTAACCGATTTCACGGCCAAGGCTTGAAAGATGCTCCTCGCCCCGGTAAGCATGTAACGGACGGTGCCCCGGCAACGGGGTGAAAAGGGAATGCGGTGAGACACCGCGGCTGCCCCCGCAACTGTAAGCGGCGAGCCTTCGCTCCAAATGCCACTGGGCTGAAAGCCCGGGAAGGCGGTAGCGCAAAGCATCGACCCGCGAGCCAGGAGACCTGCCGTCATCGTGCAACCCAAATGCCGCCGGAGGGGTGGCCAAGAGGTATTCATGTCGACGCTCACCAATCAAGCTTACGCCGCCACTCCGTCTCAACGGCTCGTGGCCATTCTCACCGCAGCAACCTTCGGCCTCGCGCTTGTGTTCATTTCGGGCTTCGCCTCGCCCGAGACGATCCACAATGCGGCGCATGACTGGCGTCACTCGCACAATTTCCCCTGCCACTGACAGGGGGTTTCCATGATCCTGAGGGTTCTGAAAGCGGCTTTGGTCGCTGGGTTTCTGGCTGCCTGCGTGGCCGCCACCCTGCAAACATTCCTGACATCTCCCCTGATTCTCCAGGCCGAGACGTACGAAAAGGCCTCGGCACCGGAGGCACAGGCCGCCGGATGGGGTGGCCTTCTGCACCTCGCCCATAGCTCTCACGCCCCAGCGGATGCTGCAGACGAGAGTGCATGGGAACCTGGCGAGGGCTTTCCCCGGATAGCATTCACAGCGCTTGCCACCCTGGTCAGCGGCGTCGGCTATGCCTCGATCCTCGCGGCCTTGATCCTTGCCGCGGGGCGAAGGTTCGACCTGCAGACGTCATTGCGGTGGGCCATCGGCGGCTTTCTCGCCGCCAGTCTCGCGCCCGCTGTCGGCTTGCCCCCGGAGCTTCCGGGCATGGGCGGGGCGCAGCTCGCCGAGAGGCAGATCTGGTGGGTCTGCACCGCGCTCGGAACGGGCCTCGGCCTGTATCTGATCACGCATGTGCGCCATCATGCGGCGATCGGCATCGGGCTCATCGCCATCGTGCTGCCGCACCTGATCGGAGCGCCTCATGTGGAGGCTGCCGCGAGTGACGTACCGGCAATCCTGGCCGCGCAATTCGCGGCGCGCTCGCTCGCTGTTGCGTTCGCTTTCTGGGCGACCCTCGGACTTGCCCTCGGCTGGTACTGGACGCGGCAGGAAGACCGGTCGAGATCAGGTTTTCTCTCGCAGGTGGCTTCGGTCGGCAGCGACGGCAAGGCCGCTTAGCTCATGACCTCACCTCCTGAGGAGATCTGCCTCCATGTCTGCGTCACCTGCCGTCAGGCGGGTGGCCCGGACGACAAGGCGCTGCGGCCCGGTGCGATCCTCCACCGGGCGCTTATGGAGGCACTCGCCCATCCCGACGCACCGAAGGTGCGCGTGGAGCCGGTCGAGTGCCTGTCCGTGTGCAAGCGGCCCTGCACCATCGCGGTCTCCGGTCCAGGACGCTGGACCTATATCTACGGCGACCTGAACCCGGAGATTTCGGTCGAGACGATCCTCGACGGATTGCGCCGCTATGCGGCCACGTCCGACGGCCTCGTGCCCTGGCGCGAGCGTCCGGAAGCTTTCCGCAAGGGCGTCGTCGCCCGTATTCCCCCATCTAAGACGAACAACGCGGCTTAAAAAGAGAGCCGCCGAAAGGCTCGACTCATGAGCGATCTTGCAAAGATCCCCTGCACCATCGTCACCGGATTCCTCGGAGCCGGTAAAACCACCCTGGTGCGCCACCTCCTCGAGAACGCGGGCGGACGCCGCCTCGCGGTCCTCGTCAACGAATTCGGCGATCTCGGCTTCGACGGCTCCTTCATCGAAGGCTGCGGCATCGAGGGCTGCACCCAGGAGGACATCGTCGAACTCCCCAACGGCTGCCTGTGCTGCACGGTGGCGGACGATTTCGTCCCGGCCCTCAACACCCTGCTCAACCGGCCGAACCCGCCCGAGCACATCCTGATCGAGACCTCGGGCCTTGCCCTGCCGAAGCCGCTGGTGCGCGCCTTCAACTGGCCGGATATCCGCTCCCGTGTGACCGTGGACGGCGTGATCGCGGTGGTCGACGGCCCGGCCGTCGCCTCGGGCGCCTTCGCGGAGGATCCCGACGCCCTCGAAGCCCAGCGCGCGACCGATACCTCGGTCGATCACGAGAATCCGTTGGAGGAAGTGTTCGAGGACCAGCTCCTCTGCGCCGACCTCATCATCCTCAACAAAACGGACCAGATGGCGGCGGGCGACAAGGACAAGGTCCTCGCGGAGATCAACGGGCACCTTCCGCGCGCCGTGAAGGTCGTCGAGACGTCGCACGGCAAGGTGGATCCGAGGGTTCTGCTCGGCCTCGGCGCGGCGGCGGAAGCCGATCTCGAATCCCGCCCCTCGCACCATGAGACCGCCGAGGATCACGACCACGACGATTTCGACAGTGTCGCGATCCCGGTCGCGCCCGTCGCCACCGCGGAGGCGCTCGTCGCCCGCGTCGAGCGCGCGGCGGAAGCGGCCGGCGTGCTGCGGATCAAGGGCTTCGCGCCCGTCGACGGCAAGCCCATGCGCCTCGTGGTGCAGGGTGTCGGCCAGCGCGTCGCACATCACTTCGACCGGCCGTGGAAGGCCGGCGAGGCCCGCGACGGCCGCATGGTCGTGATCGGCCTGAAAGGCTTCGACCTGAAGGCCGTCGAAGCCGCCCTGCGCCAGGGGTGACATGCACCTCCTCCCGGTCACAGCGATCTCCCTCGACGAAGGCGCGGAGGCCACGGACCTCCAGCAGCCGCCGGGGGACATCGTCGTCCTCTCCTTCGCGGACAGTGACCTCGGAGCGCTGGCGGCCGCGCAACGTCTGAAGGCAGGCGGGGCATCGCTCCGCCTCGCCTCGCTTCGCCGCCTGCGCCATCCTCTCTCCGCCGATCTCTATAGCGAGAAGACCGCATCGAAGGCGCGCTTCGTCCTCGTGCGCTGCCTCGGCGGCCTCGATTATTGGCGCTACGGCATCGAGCATCTCTCGCGGGCCTGTCGGGCTCATGGGGTGAAGCTTGCGGTGCTGCCCGGCGACGACCGCCCCGATCCCCGTCTCACCGCCTATTCCACCGTCCCCCAGGCGCTATGCGACGATCTGGAGGCCTATTTCCAGGCCGGCGGCATCGACAACATGCGCCGCCTTCTCGCGCGCGTCGAAGTCGAGATCGGCAACGTCGATGCCTTTGCAGAACCGCCGCGCATCGTGCCTCGCGCTTTTGCATGGGCACCCGAAGGATCTCCTGCAGACAGACATTTCAATCGCAGCCCTCATCCTGAGGAGCAGCCGTCAGGCTGCGTCTCGAAGGATCTTCCAGCGCACACTGGACCCTCCTTCGAGACGCCTGCTGCGCAGGCTCCTCAGGATGAGGGCTGTGGCGCCTTTCCCTCCCCCTTGTGGGGAGGAGAGTCTGACGGCAGCATCGTCGAGCCGGAAGTCATCCTCTCCCGCTTCTCAGACAAACGTCCCCTCGCCTATCTCCTCGTCTACCGTTCCGCCATTCTCTCCGGCGACACGCAGGCCGTCGAGGCGCTGTCAGCCGCACTGAAGGAGCGCGGCATCGACTGGCTCGTCCTTGCCGTGTCGAGCCTGAAGGATCCGGACGCGGTCGCCGTCGTTCGACGGGCGATCGAGGCGCGCCGCCCCGACATCATCGTCACGACAACCGCCTTCTCGTCCCGCGACGATGAAGCTTTCGTGCTCGACGGAGCCGATTGCCCGATCCTCCAGGCGATCCCCGTCGGCAGCCCCAAGGAGGCCTGGGAGGCCTCGCCGCGCGGGCTCTCCGCCGCCGATCTCGCCATGCAGATCGCGCTCCCTGAATTCGACGGCCGCATCGCCGCCGGGCCGATCTCGTTCAAGGCCGACGATCCCGCCGATCCGTCGCTCGCGTTCTCCCGCCGCATCCAGGCGCCGGACGCGGGCGGCATCGATGCCGTCGCGGACCTGGCCGCCGCATGGGTGCGCCTTGCCCGCGCGCCGCGTCACGAGCGGCGGCTTGCGCTGGTTCTGTCCGATTATCCCGCGCGCGGCGGACGCGCCGGTTTCGCCGTCGGGCTCGACACCCCGGCGAGCGCCTGCGCGATCCTCGATCATCTCGAACAAGCCGGATATGCGGCCGGGCGACGTTTTTCGGCAGAAGACCTCATGCCGCTTCTCACGGAAGGCGAGGCGCCGTTCGAGGTTCCGCTCTCCTGCTACCGCGACTGGCTCGACGCGCTGCCGACGGAACACCGCGCCGCCATCGACGAGCGCTGGGGTGCTCCCGAGAACGATCCCGCATTCGCCGATGAGGCTTTTCACTTCCGCGCGGTTCGCGCCGGAAACGTTCTCGTCGCGCTGCAACCGGATCGGGGTCACGGCCTCGACCGCAAGGGCTTCTATCACGACCCCGAATGTCCGCCGAGCCACGGCTATCTTGCCTTCTATCACGGTCTCAGAGTCCTTGAGCGCATCCACGTCCTCGTTCATCTCGGCACCCACGGCACCACGGAATGGCTGCCCGGCAAAGCCGTGGCGCTCTCCAATGTCTGCTGGCCGCGCCTCGCCATCGGCGCGGTCCCGGTGATCTATCCGTTCATCGTCGACGATCCCGGCGAGGCCGCACCCGCCAAGCGCCGCATCGGCGCCGTCACCATCGGCCATCTCACGCCGCTGACGGCGGAGGCGGGCCTGCACGGCGAGGCCGGCGCCCTGCGCGAACTGGTCGAGGAATTCTCCTCCGCCCAGGTGCTCCATCCCGGCCGGGCCGAACTCGTGGCGAAGGAGATTCTGGACCGCGCCCGGACGAGCGGCCTCGCATCGGCCTGTGGCGTCGAGGACGGCATGCCGATGGACGAGGCGCTGACACGGCTCGATGCGCATCTCTGCGACCTCGGGGAAGTAACGATCCGCGACGGGCTCCACGTGTTCGGCCACGCGCCCGATGGCTTCGAGCCCTGCTCCACCGGTGAGCGCGAAGGCCTGCTGAAGGCTCTCGACGGCCGCTTCGTCGCGCCCGGCCCGTCCGGCTCGCCCTCGCGCGGGCAGACCAACGTGCTGCCCACCGGCCGCAACCTCGCGACCCTCGACCCACGGGCGATCCCCACCCGTGCCGCAACGGAACTCGGGCATCGCGCGGCGACGGAAGTGGTGCGCCGCCACCTGCAGGAGGAAGGCGACTGGCCGCGCCGGATCGTGATGGACCTGTGGGCCTCTCCGACGCTGCGCTCCGGCGGCGAGGACATCGCGCATGCGCTCGCCCTGATGGGCGTGCGCCCGACCTGGGACCATGCCTCGACCCGGGTGACGGGCTTCGAGATCGTGCCCCAGCCGCTCATGGACCGGCCCCGCGCCGACGTGACCCTGCGCGTCTCCGGCGCCTTCCGCGATACCTTCCCGGATCAGATCGCGCTTCTCGATCAGGCCGCCCGCGCGGTCGCCGCGCTGGACGAAGACGACGAGTGGAACGAACTCGCCGCCGCGAGACGGCGCGGCGAGGCGCTGTCCCGCGTTTTCGGCTCCGCGCCCGGCACCTATGGGGCAGGCGTGTCCGCCCAGGCGCTCGACGGCGAATGGGCCGCGCGACACGACCTGGGGCGCACCTATCTCGACGGCACGTCCCATGCCTTCGGGCCCGGCGGCAAGGCCCGGGCCGATGGGAGCTTCCCTCAGCGGGTCGAGCGGGCCGAGGCCTTCGTGCATGTGAGCGACGTGGCCGAGCGCGACATCTTGGACGGCGATTCCGCCGCCGATGCTATCGGCGGCTTCGCGGCAGCGGCACAGAGGCTCGGCGCTTCGCCGGCTGTCTACAGCCTCGATACGAGCCGTCCGCAGCAACCGAAGGCCCGAACGCTCGGGGAAGATATGGACCGCCTCGTGCGCGGGCGCCTGACGAACCCGCGCTGGATCGCCGGTCAGCTACGCCACGGCTGGCGCGGCGCGGCCGAAATCGCCCAAGGGGTCGATGCGCTCTTCGCCTTCGCGGCGACCACGGATGCCGTTCCGTCAGACACCCTCGATCTCGTCTTCACGGCGCTGATCGCCGACGAACCCACCTGGACGCGGATCGAAGCCGCCAATCCGGCCGCCGCGCAGGCCATCCGCGACCGCCTTGCCGATGCGCGCCGTCGCGGCTTGTGGGCGAGCCGCCTCAATTCCGTTGCAGCCTTCTTCGACGATGAGCGCAAGGAGGCGGCCGAATGAGCGCGCAGCCGATCATCGAGAGGCGTCGCGGGTGGTGCCCGGGCGTGCGCCGCCCCATGGCGACCGGCGACGGGCTCCTCGTGCGCCTGCATCCGCTCAGTGGCAGGCTCACGGCCGGTCAGGCACGCATCATCGCCGAAGCGGCACGCACGTACGGCAACGGCCATCTCGACATCACCGCCCGCGGCAACCTGCAGATCCGGGGCGTGAGCGAAGGGACCTTTCCCGCCCTGCTCGCCCGGCTCGAACGCGAGGGCCTCGTGGAGCCGGAGGGCGACGGTCCGAACCGCCTCACCGCATTGTCCCCGCTCGCCGGTCTCGACCCGTTCGACCATGGCGATCCACTCGCCCTGGCACGGGCCATCGAGGATAAGGCCGTCCACCTCGACGGACTTCCGGCGAAGTTCTTCGTCGCGGTCGATGGCGGCGGCGCGATGCCGCTCGACGCCATCGGGGCCGATCTCCATCTCGTGGCGACAGGCAAAGGCGATGCCATAGCTTTCGGGCTCGCCACCGCCGAGGGACTTCATTGGATCGGCACCGCCGGTTGCGGCCGCGCTCCCGAGGCCGTGCTCTCCATCCTGGCGGGCTTCGCAGCCATGCGCCTCTCAGGCAGGACCGGGGCACGCCGGTTGCGCGACCTCGAGCCCGGCCTTCCCGAAGAACTCGCCACATCGGCGGCGCTCGCCCCCGCCGCAGTGCCCCAACAGCGCCCGGCCGCGATCCCGGCGGGCTTGCTTCCCACGACAAGCGGGCAGGCCGTTCTTCTCGCCCTGCCCTTCGGCCGCTGCCAGACAGCGCAACTGGACCAGACGGCTGCATGGAGCGAACGATTCGGCCGCGGCGAGATCCGCCTGTCCTTCACCCGTGGCCTTCTGCTGCCGGGCGTTGCAGGCGAGCATGTCGCGCCGCTGATGGCGGAAGCCGCCGATGCCGGCTTCATCACCGCCGCCGACGACCCTCGCCTGTCGCTGATCGCCTGCCCCGGCAAGCCCGATTGCGCGAGCGGCCTGACGCCTGCCCCTACGGACGCCCTGCGGATCGCCGAAACCTGCGGCGACGTCCTGACGCAAAGGATGTCCGTTCATGTCTCGGGCTGTCCGAAAGGCTGCGCCCATCCCGGAAAGGCCGATCTGACCCTGGTGGGACGCGCCGATGGCCGCTATGACGTCGTGCCCCACGGCTCCACCCGGGATATGTCCTCTCTCCACCTTTCCATCGACGAGATTATGACCCGTTTATTGCCGAAGACGTCCGACGCCCTTGGCCGCGCCCCGGAGCGCTCCCGATGAGCGACCGCGCCTATATCCGCGAGGGCGCGGAGATCTATCGCCGCTCCTTCGCGATCATTCGCTCGGAGGCCGATCTGTCGCGCTTCTCCGGCACGGCGGAGCGCGTCGTGGTGCGCATGATCCATGCCTGCGGCATGACGGACCTGCCGAAGGATGTCGAACTCTCTTCGGACTTCGCCGATGCGGCGGAAACGGCCCTGAAGCGCGGCGCGCCGGTCCTGTGCGACGCCAAGATGGTCGCGAACGGCGTCACCCGGGCGCGGCTGCCGGCAAACAACGAGGTGATCTGCACCCTCGACGATCCGCGCGTCCCAGGCCTCGCGGCCGAACTCGGCAACACCCGCTCGGCCGCCGCCATGGAGCTGTGGCGCGAGCGCATGGACGGCGCCCTCGTGGTCTTCGGCAACGCGCCGACGGCTCTGTTCCACCTGCTCGAAATGCTCGATGCCGACGCGCCGAGGCCCGCGGCGGTCATCGGCATTCCGGTCGGCTTCATCGGCGCGGCGGAATCGAAGGAAGCCCTCGCCCGCGACGGCCGCGTGCCGTACCTTGTCGTCCATGGGCGTCGCGGCGGCAGCGCCATGGCCGCAGCGGCCGTCAATGCGCTCGCGAACTCGGTCGAGTGAGCCGATGACCCGACAGGAACCCACCCGCCTCTTCGGCCTCGGCCTCGGTCCCGGCGATCCCGACTATATGACCGTCCGCGCCCGCAAGCTGCTGGAGACGGCCGACCGGCTCGTCCATTTCTGCAAGCGCGGACGACGCGGCAATGCGCGGACCATCGCGGACGCCGTCGTCGGGCAGAACCCGGAGCGCGAGATCGCCCTGGCCTACCCGGTGACCACCGAAATCCCGGCCGACCATCCGGATTACGCCGCAGCCCTCAACCCCTTCTACGAGGAAGCGGCCGCCCGTCTCCTCGCCGAGGTCGAGGCGGGCCGCACCGTCGGTGTCCTCTGCGAGGGCGACCCCTTCTTCTACGGATCGTTCATGCATCTCTGGTGGCGCTTGAAAGACCGGATGCCAATTGAAGTGGTACCCGCTGTCACTGCCATGTCGGGAGCCTGGACCCATGCCGGCGCGCCCATTACCTGGGGCGATGACGTGCTGACGGTCGTGCCCGGTACGCTGCCCGAGCCGGAGCTGATGCGCCGCCTGGCGTGTACCGACGCCGCCGTGGTGATGAAGCTCGGAAGCCACCTGCCGAAGGTCCGCGCGGCGCTGAAATCGACTGGCCTGTTCGAACGAGCCATCTACGTGGAACGCGCCACCATGGCGGAGGAACGGATCGTTCCCCTGCCCGATCTGCCCGAGGATTGGGACGCGCCGTATTTCTCCCTCATCATCGTGCCGGGGCAAGGGAGGCGCGTATGACGGGCGTCCTCACGATCGTGGGCCTCGGCCCGGGCGACCCGCGCTATCTGACTCCCGCCGCTGCCGAGGCACTCGCCTCGGCCACCGACATCGTCGGTTACGGTCCCTATGTGGACCGCGTGCCGGAGCGGCCGGATCTACGAAAGCATGCGTCCGACAATCGCGTCGAACTCGACCGGGCCCGCTTCGCGCTCGATCTCGCGGCGAAAGGCGCCAGCGTCGCCGTGGTGTCCGGCGGCGATCCCGGCGTCTTCGCCATGGCGGCGGCCGTGTTCGAGGCGGTGGAAAATGGCGATCCGTCCTGGCGCGGCCTCGACATCCGCGTGGAGCCCGGCATCACGGCGATGCTCGCGGCGGCGGCCCGCGTCGGCGCGCCGCTCGGCGGCGACTTCTGTGCCATGTCGCTCTCGGACAACCTGAAGCCCTGGGAGGTCGTCGAGGCCCGCTTGCGAGCCGCCGTTGCGGCCGATTTCACCGTGGCGCTCTACAACCCGATCTCCTCTGCCCGGCCCTGGCAGCTCGGCGCGGCATTCGAGATCGTCGCCGAAACGCGTGGGCCCGACACGCCGATCATCCTGGCCCGCGCGGTCGGACGGACCGACGAGCGGATCCGGATCGTGCCGCTCGCCGAGGTGGAAGCCTCCATGGCCGACATGTCGACCATCGTGATCATCGGCGCGTCCACCACCCGGCTGATCGAGCGGCCTGAGAGTGCGACGCCTTACGTCTACACGCCGCGCTCCTACGGAGTGCGGCCTTGAAGCCTCTTCAGCCAGTCGAGCGCCCCGTCGACACTCGCGACCTCCTCGACGCCGCGAGGCTTCTCGGGCCGCGCCACCATGACGACAGGAACGCCGAGCGCCCGCGCCGCCGCGATCTTCGGATAGGTCGCCGCGCCGCCGGAATTCTTGGTCACCACCACATCGACCCGCTCGCGCTGCATCAGCATGCGCTCGGCGTCTTCGTGGAACGGTGCGCGATCCTGAATGGCGACGACGTTCGGCACCGGCAGGGCATCGCCGATGGGCTCGATGGTTCGCACGAGATAGATGTGCTGAGCCGCCGCCGCGAAGGGAGCGAGTTCGAGACGTCCTACCGTGAGGAATACCCGCCGTGGGGCTTCGCCGAGCGCCTCGACGGCTGCCTCCATCGAAGGGACCTCGATCCAATGATCTCCGGCCTGCGGAGTCCAGGCCGGGCGGTGCAAAGCAAGCAGCGTAACCTGGACCTGCGCACAGGCTTCGGCGGCGTTGCGGGACATTACGGCCGCGAAGGGATGGGTCGCGTCGATCACGGCCTCGATCCGCTCCTCGCGCAGGAAACCGGCAAGCCCGGCCACACCGCCGAAGCCGCCGATGCGGGTCGGGATCGGCATGGGGCGCGGATCGCTGGTTCGCCCGGCCATGGACAGGAGCGGGCTGAGATCGGATCGGCCCGCGAGCCGCGCCGCGAGCGCGGAGGCCTCCGTAGTGCCGCCCAGAATGAGGATGCGCATGGGCACCTTTTCTCCGAATTTTGAGCAGGAGTCGAGCATGGCGCCGAACGGTCCCTGGCTCACCATTATCGGCATCGGCGAGGACGGTCGTGTCGGCCTTTCCCCAGCGGCTCTGTCTGCTCTCGATCAGGCGGAGTTCGTCATCGGCGGCACGCGCCATCTGGAGCTGGCCGCGCCCCTCGCCGGCCGGTCTCAACCATGGCCCAGCCCCTTCGCAGAGGCCTATGCGCTGATCCTCGCCCGTCGCGGCGAACCGACCTGCGTTCTGGCGACCGGCGACCCGTTCCATTACGGTGTCGGCGCGGAGCTTGCGCGGCTCATCCCGGCGGAGGAAATCGCCTGCTTTCCGCAACCGTCCGCTTTCAGCCTTGCAGCGTCGCGCCTGGGCTGGTCATTGCCGGAATGCGAGTGCGTAAGCCTGCACGGCAGGGCACTGGAACGGATTATTCCCCATCTGCAGCCGGGCGCCCGCATTCTCGCACTCTCCTGGGACGGATCGACGCCTGGAAGGCTCGCGGAATTGCTGAAGGCGCGCGGGTTCGGCGCCTCGACGATCACCGTATGCGAAGCCCTGGGCGGCCCGCGCGAGCGCATCCGCCGCGCGAATGCTGCCGATTTCACCCTTGCGGAGATCGATCCGCTCAACACCGTCGCCATCGACGTGGCGGCGGCCCGGGATGCGCGCATCCTCACCCTCGCGCCGGGCCTGCCCGATGTCTTGTTCGAGAATGACGGCCAGCTCACCAAGGCGGAAATCCGCGCCATCACCCTCGCGGCGCTCGCGCCGAAAGCCGGTGAGCTTTTGTGGGATATCGGCCTGGGCGCCGGCTCCGTCGGCATCGAATGGTGCCTGCGCCATCCCCGCAACCGCTGCATCGGGATCGAGGAGCGCCCGGAGCGTGCCGAGCGCGCCCGCCGCAATGCGCAGGAACTCGGCGCGACGGCACTGGACATCCGCATCGGACGGGCGCCGGAAGCCTTGGCCGACCTGCCTGCTCCGGATGCCATCTTCATCGGCGGCGGCGCTTCGGAGGCCGGTGTGTTCGATACCGCCTGGGCTGCGCTGAAATCCGGCGGGCGCCTCGTCGTCAACGGCGTCACGCTGGAGACGGAAACCCTGCTCGGATCGCTCTATGCGCGGTACGGCGGCGCGATGCGGCGCCTGGCGGTCTCGCGCCTCGAACCCGTCGGCGGCATGCATGGCTGGCGGGCCGCGATGCCGGTCACGCAATGGGTGGTGGTGAAGCTATGATCGTGGCAGGCATCGGATTCAGGCGCATCGCCGCCGCCGAGGACATCGTAGCGCTCGTGGAGCAGGCGCTGGAGCGTGCTTCGCTCACGCGGGTTTCCCTGGCGAAACTCGCGACGATCAAGGCCCTGGCCGATCTGCCCGCATTTGCGGAATCCGCCCGCAGGCTTGCGGTTCCTGCGGTTGTGATCGATGAGGGCGAGCTGTCCGCTGCGGCGCCGCGCGTGCAGACGCAATCGGCCCGGTCCATCGCGGCGCACGGGGTCGGCTCCGTGGCGGAAGCGGCGGCTCTCGCGGCCGCAGGACCTTGCGCCGCGCTCGTTCTGGCGCGCATCGCCGCCGCATCCGCCACCTGCGCCCTCGCGCGCCTGGAGATTGCTCCATGACCGTTCACTTCATCGGAGCGGGCCCCGGCGCCGCCGATCTCATCACCGTGCGCGGACGCTCGCTCGTCGAACGCTGCCCCGTATGCCTCTACGCCGGCTCCATTGTGCCGCCGGAGATCCTCTCCTGGTGCCCGCCCGGCGCGCGGCTCGTCGATACTGCCCCCCTCGATCTCGATGCCATCACGGCCGAGTACGTGAGGGCTCACGAGAGCGGCGAGGACGTGGCGCGGCTCCATTCCGGCGATCTGTCGATCTGGAGCGCCATGGGGGAGCAGCTGCGCCGCCTCGATGCGCTGGGCATTCCCTACACGATCACGCCCGGCGTTCCCGCTTTCGCGGCCGCAGCCGCCGCCCTGGGACGGGAGCTCACGGTGCCGGAGGTCGGCCAGTCGCTCGTCCTCACCCGCACCTCTGGCCGTGCCTCCGCCATGCCGGAGACGGAACGACTTGCCACGTTTGCGCAAACGAAGGCGACCCTTGCCATTCACCTGTCGATCCATGTGATCGAGCAGGTGGTCGCGGATCTGCTGCCGTCCTACGGGGCCGATTGTCCCACGGCTGTGGTCTGGCGCGCGTCATGGCCGGACGAGCGGGTCATCAAGGGCACGCTGTCCACCATTGCCGCCATGGTCCGCGCCGAGAAGCTGGAGCGCACTGCGCTGATCCTGGTGGGGCGGACATTGGGCGCAAGAGATTTCCGCGAGAGCGCCCTCTATTCGACCGGTTACGACCGCCGCTTCCGCCCGAGCGCCCGCGAGGACAAGCGATGAACCGGGTGGGGTCAGGCGACCGGGTGGAACGGCATTCGACCGACAAGCTGTCCTTCACGATCGAACACTGCGATCTCAAGAGCGATCTCGGCCCCGCGCAGGGCCTTGGCAGCCGTGCGCCAGGCATGCTGCGCCACGATGTCTCCGAGCGGCAGGCGGTGGCGCTTGGCCATGTCCAATACTTCGAGGGCCGTATTGGCGCCCCGGGCCGCCTGCACCAGGTCCGGATCGGCACCAGCCTCGGCCAGACGCCCGGCCAGCCAGTCGAGATCGACCGCGCCGGAACGGGAGTGCAGGTCGAGCAGCCCCTGCCCGAGCTTCGTCATCTTGGCGATGCCGCCCGCGATGGTCACGCGCGGGACCGGGTTGCGGCGCAGGTATTTCAGCATGCCGCCGGCGAAGTCGCCCATGTCGATGAGGGCATGGTCCGGCAGGTCGTGCAGGATCTGCACGGCCTTCTCGGAGGTCGAACCTGTGGCGCCCGCCACATGATCGATACCACCTGCGCGGGCCACATCGATGCCCCGGTAAATGCTGTGGATCCAAGCCGCGCAGGAATAGGGCACCACCACGCCGGTCGTGCCGAGGATCGACAGGCCGCCGAGGATACCCAGGCGTGGGTTGAGGGTCTTTTGCGCGATCGCCTCCCCGCCCGGAATGGAGACCTCGACCTCGATATCCACGGGTCCGCCGACGCTGCGCGCCGCTTCCTCCAGGTTGTCGCGGATCATCTGGCGCGGCACCGGATTGATCGCCGGCTCGCCCGGCGGCAGGGGCAACCCCGCGCGGGTGACCGTCCCGACGCCCTCGCCGGCGCGGAACGTGACGCCGGAGCCCGGCGCGCCGGCCCGGATTGTCGCGACCACCAGGGCGCCATGCGTCACGTCCGGATCGTCGCCCGCATCCTTGACGATTCCCACCCGGGCGCCGCCCTCCTGGAATTCGTGCAAGGCCAGGGAGAAGGACGGCCGCGCTCCGCCCGGAAGCACGATCTCGACAGGGTCGGGACAGTCGCCCGTCCGCCATCCCAGATACGCCGCCTTGGCCGCCGCCGTGGCACAGGCGCCCGTGGTCCAGCCACGGCGCAACGATCCGGCGGGTTTACTCTCGTCCATACGCCCTCTTACATCGTCCCCATGAATTCCAACAGCCGCTTCATGGCCCCCGGCCCCGTCCGGAGGCCCGCATGACCTCCCTGTCCCGCCTCTCGCCCCCCTTCGCGCCGGGCACGGTCTGGCTCGTCGGTGCCGGACCGGGCGATCCCGGCCTGCTCACGATCCATGCCCTGAACGCCCTCGCGGCGGCCGACGCCATCGTGTACGACGCTCTCGTCGATCCGGCCGTGCTGGCCCTGGCCCGCGAGGGAGCCAGCCTCGAATTCGCCGGCAAGCGCGGCGGCAAGCCCTCGGCCGTTCAGCGCGATATCTGCGAGCGGCTGGTCCAGCTCGCCCGCGAGGGCAAGCGGGTGCTGCGGCTCAAGGGCGGCGATCCCTTCATATTCGGGCGCGGCGGAGAGGAAGCGCTGGCCCTGTCGGATGCCGGGATCTCCTTCCGCATCATTCCCGGCGTGTCGAGCGGCCTCGCCTCTCTCGCCATCCACGGCGTTCCGGCGACCATGCGCAAGTCGAACCACGCGGTCATCCTCGCAACCGGCCATGCCGCTCCGGATTCCGAGATCGAGTGGGCCTCGCTCGCCCGCACCGGCGCACCCATCGTGCTCTACATGGCGGTGTCGAGCCTCCCCTCCATCGTGGAGCGGCTGATGGAAGGCGGCCTTGCCGGCGATACGCCCGCCCTGGCCGTGCACGGGGCGACGACCGCCAAGGAGGGCGTCGTGGAAGGCACCCTCGAAACCCTGCCGAAGCTGGCGGAAAAAGGGCTCATCCGCTCGCCGGCCATCGTGGCCATCGGGGCCATCGCGGCCTTCCGCTCGGCCATCGCCAATCACCTGCTCGAGTTCGGCAGCGAGGCCGCCCAATGAGCCTTGCGCCGGGACTGCTCATCGCGGCGCCGCGCTCCGGTTCCGGCAAGACGACCATCGTGCTCGGGCTGCAGCGCGCCCTGGCCCGCCGGGGCCTGCGGGTGCGCGGCATAAAGTGCGGGCCCGATTACATCGATCCGGCCTTCCACGCCGCCGCCACGGGCGCGCCGAGCTTCAACCTCGACAGCTTCGCCATGAGTACGCCGCTCCTGGACGCCCTTGCATCCCAGGCGACGGACGGTGCGGACATTGTCCTTGCGGAAGGCTCAATGGGGCTCTTCGACGGCATCCGACAGGAGACCGGCCGGACCGGCGCCAGTGCCGATATCGCGGCCCTGTTCGGCTGGCCGGTGATCCTCGTCCTCGACGTATCGGGCCATGCGCAATCGGCCGCCGCCGTCGCGCTGGGCTGCGCTCGGTTCGACCCGCGGCTCGAGGTCGCCGGGGTGGTGCTGAACAAGGTGGCGAGCGACCGTCACCGCAAACTGGTCGAGGACGGCATGGCGCGGATCGGACTGCCGGTCCTCGGTGCCGTGCCCCGCAATGCCGAGATCGTTCTCCCCGAGCGTCATCTCGGCCTCGTCCAGGCCGGTGAGACCGACGAGCTTGGCAGACGACTGGAACGTCTTGCCGATACAGTTGAAACATCCCTCAACCTCGACCGCCTCATCTCCCTCGCGAGTCCGGCCCGGCTTCGATCAGACGGGAGCGCCAGGCCGCTGCCGCCTCCGGGACAGCGCATCGCCCTGGCTTCGGACCAAGCCTTCTCCTTCGTCTATCCGCATGTGCTCGCGGGCTGGCGCGCCGCCGGAGCGGAGATCGTCCCCTTCTCGCCCCTTGCCGACGAGGCCCCGCCGGAGGATTGCGACGTCTGCTGGTTGCCGGGAGGGTACCCCGAGCTTCACGCGGGGCGCATCGCCGGGGCGAGCCGCTTCCTCGACGGTCTGCGCCGCTTCGCCGAGACCCGGCCGGTCCACGGCGAATGCGGCGGCTACATGGTGCTGGGCGGATCCCTGGAGGACGGCGACGGGATCACGCATCCCATGGCGGGCCTCCTGCCGGTCGAGACGAGCTATGCCAAGCGCCGGATGCATCTCGGCTACCGGGTGGCGCATCTGCTCGGGGACGGCGCCATGGGCCGGGCGGGGCAGCGCCTCGTCGGCCATGAGTTCCATTATGCCTCGGTGACCCAGAGCGATCCTTCGCGGGAGGTCGCCTTCGCGACGATCGCGGATGCGGAGGGCAACGATCTGGGCATAGCCGGGCACCGCATCCGAAACGTGACTGGAAGCTTCTTCCACGTGATCGCTCACGGATAACGGCATCGTGACGCAACGTGTGCCGGAAGTGTCAAATCGTCATCGTTTCGCCTCAGCCATCCGTCTTGATCCGGGGCGAAGCCTGGAAGGGGTCGGGGAGAACATGCAGGCTTGATGGGTTTCGAGGCGACATTCCCGGTCGCCCGGCATTCGCCAAGCTCCCGTTCATCGCATCCCAGGGCATTGGAGGCGCGAATGAAAGAGGCATTCCACATCGGACAGCTCGTCCGGATCTCCAGGTCGTTCTCAGGCAGCTCGGATCAGCGGGTCTATTGCATCGTCTGTCTCGTGGCGGACGAGGATGAGGCGCTGCTCTACCGCATCAAGAACACGGTCGGCATCGAGCGCGTCGTCACGTCCCGGGAGATCGAACCCGCCGCGCTGACCGCCGTGCCGTAACGGGCGCGCCCTCCCTCGCGGAGGTCGCTGAGATCCGTCGCTGTATTAGCCCATGGTAGCGGTGGCAGGCACCTTGCCGTCCCCAGACGGGCGCGACAGAATACCCCCCACAAAGCCCGAAACGGGCAAGCCGGCACAGATCGGCGAACGCATGGGACATCCCGTGCGCCAGAGGAAGCGAAGCCATACCACGCGTCTCGACGCGCGGCTGTCAGGGAGGTTGACGTCGTTGACGACGGCTGCGGATGCGCGCGCGGATACATTCCCGAAATTGCTGGCGCGCAATGCGCGCGTACGCCCGACGCGCACCGCGTTTCGGCACAAGGATCTCGGCATCTGGCAATCCTGGACCTGGGGCGAGGTGCACGACATCGTCCGGGCCTATGCCTGCGGCCTGCAATCGCTGGGCCTGAAGCGCGGCGGCAAGATCGCCATCATCGGCTACAACCGCCCCTATCTCTACTGGACCATCTGCGCCGCCCAATGGCTCGGCGCGATCCCGATCCCAGTCTATGCGGATTCCGTCGCCGAGGAGATGGCCTATGTGCTGGCCCATGCGGAGGTGACCCACGCGGCCGTGCAGGACCAGGAGCAGGTCGACAAGATCCTGTCCGTGTCGGACCAGCTGCCGCAGCTCGAGCGGGTGCTCTACGACGAGCAGAAGGGCTTGCGGGACTATGACCACAGCCGGCTTCATTCCATCGAATCCGTCGTGGCGGAAGGCCGCGCCCGCCTGGCCGATGCGCAGGAGGCGGCGGCCATCGAGCAGGCGCTGCAGGACGGCAAGGGCTCCGACCTCGCCATCATCCTCTACACCTCCGGCACGACCGGCCGACCGAAGGGCGTGATGCTCGCCTCCGACGCGGTGATCGCCGCCGCCGAGATCGGCTGCGACTTCGACAAGCTCGACGAGACGGACGAGATCATCGCCTACCTGCCCATCGCCTGGGTCGGCGACCACATCTTCTCCTATGCGCAGGCGATCCTCTCCGGCCTCTGCGTCAACTGCCCGGAAAGCCCCGAGACTGTGGCGGAGGACCGCCGCGAGATCGGCGCCACCTACGTGTTCGCGCCGCCGCGCGTCTTCGAGAGCATGCTGACGCTGACCATGGTGCGGATCGAGGACGCGGGCGCCCTCAAGCGGCGCATGTTCCACTTCTTCATCCGGCACGCCAACAAGGTGGGCGAGAGGATCCTGAACGGGGAGCCGGGAATCGGCGCCTGGGACCGGCTGCTCTGGCAGGTCGGCAACGTGCTGGTCTATGCACCGCTCCGCAACCGCTTCGGGATGACCCGGGTGAAGGTCGGCTACACGGCGGGCGAGGCCATCGGGCCGGAGATCTTCCGCTTCTACCGTTCCATCGGGGTGAACCTGAAGCAGCTCTACGGGCAGACGGAGGCCTCCGTCTACATCACCATGCAGCCCAACGGCGAGATCCGCGCCGACACGGTGGGCCGCCCCGCTCCGCAGGTTGAGATCCGCATCGCCGACAACGGCGAGGTCCTCTACCGCTCGCCGGGAATCTTCGTCGGCTATTACAAGGACGACGAGAAGACGGCCGAGACGAAGACGCCGGACGGCTTCGTGCATTCGGGCGATGCCGGCTTCTTCGACCAGAACGGCCATTTGAAGATCATCGACCGGGCCAAGGATGTGGGCAAGATGCGCGGTGGCGCGCTGTTCCCGCCGAAATACGTCGAGAACAAGCTGAAATTCTATCCCAACATCAAGGAAGCGGTCTGCTTCGGCGACGGGCGCGACTATTGCGCGGCCTTCATCAACATCGATCTCGTGGCGGTGAGCAACTGGGCCGAGCGGAACGGCGTGACCTATGCGTCCTACCAGGAACTCGCCGGCCATCCGCTGGTCTACGACATGATCGGGAAGCACGTGGACGAGGTGAACCGGTCGCTCGCCACCGAGCCCCGCATGGGCGGCGCCCAGATCAGGCGCTTCCTCATCCTGCACAAGGAACTCGATGCAGACGACGGCGAGCTCACGCGCACGCAGAAGGTGCGCCGCGGCTTCATCGCCGACCGCTACGCCCCGCTCATCACGGCGCTCTACGACGGCTCCTCCGAGGCCGACATCTCGACCGAGGTCACGTTCGAGGACGGTCGCAAGGGCGTGATCTCCGCGCGGGTGAAGATCAGGGACATGAAGGTGTATCCCGTCGAGAGCGGCACCGTGCTGGAGGCTGCGGAATGAGAGCACCCGACAATCCCGTCCTGGGCAAGGGCGACGTGCTGCTCGCCGTGGACAACGTCTCGCTCGGGTTCGGCGGCGTGAAGGCGCTCACCGACGTGTCGTTCGACATCCGCAAGAGCGAGATCCGCGCCATCATCGGACCCAACGGCGCGGGCAAGACCTCGATGCTCAACTGCATCAACGGCTTCTATTATCCCACGGAAGGCCGCATCACCTTCAAGGGCATCAAGCGCCCGAAGATGCGGCCTCACGAGGCCGCGCGCGGCGGCATCGCCCGCACCTTCCAGAACGTGGCTCTCTTCAAGAGCATGTCGACCCTCGACAACATCATGGCCGGCCGTTCGATCAAGATGCATTCGAACTTCTTCTGGCAGCTCTTCCGCCATGGCCCGGCCATGAAGGAGGAGGTCGAGCACCGGCGTTTCGTCGAGGAGATCATCGACTTCCTGGAGATCCAGCACATCCGGAAGGTCCCTGTCGGGCGACTGCCCTACGGCCTTCAGAAGCGGGTCGAGCTCGGGCGGGCGCTCGCCATGGAGCCGGAACTGCTGCTTCTCGACGAGCCCATGGCAGGCATGAACCTCGAGGAGAAGGAGGACATGTCGCGCTTCATCCTGGAGGTGAACCAGCAATACGGCACCACCATCGCGCTGATCGAACACGACATGGGCGTGGTGATGGATCTCTCCGACCGGGTCGTGGTGCTGGAATACGGCCGCAAGATCGCCGACGGCACGCCGTCCGAGGTCAAGAGCGACCAGCGCGTCATCGACGCCTATCTCGGCGTGGCGCATTGAAGGGTTCCTGACCATGGACATGCTCTACAAGGTCTTCATCGAACCCTTCGTCTTCATGGGCGAGGCGCCGGATCTTTTGATCCAGACCCTTTGGGAAGGCCTGGTCTCTGGGGTGCTCTACGCCCTGATCGCCCTCGGCTTCGTGCTCATCTTCAAGGCCTCCGGGGTGTTCAACTTCGCGCAGGGCATCATGGTCGTGTTCGCGGCCCTGATCCTGGTCGGCCTGTACGAGAAAGGTGTCCCGGCCTTCCTGGCGCTCATCCTGGCCGCCCTCGCCATGCTCGTGCTCGCCATGGTGGTGGAGCGGGTGGTGCTGCGTCCGCTCGTCAACCAGCCCGACATCATCCTCTTCATGGCGACCTTCGGGCTGACCTATTTCCTCATCGGCTTCGGCGAACTCATCTTCGGCGGCAACCCGCGCGAGATGATCACGGAGCAGCTTTTCCTGCCCCAGGGAACGACGGAGATCGCTGCCTTCGGCGGCTCCATCCGCCTGCAGCATCTCGATATCGCGGCGGCCGTCATCGCGTCGATCATGATCGGCCTGCTCGCCGTGTTCTTCTCCAAGACGCGCATCGGCCGGGCGCTGCGCGCGGTGGCCGACAGCCACAAGGCGGCGCTCTCCGTGGGCATCTCGCTCAACCAGATCTGGGTCATCGTGTGGTTCGCCGCCGGCATCGTGGCGCTGGTGGCGGGCATCATGTGGGGCGCGCGCTCGGGCGTGTCGTTCTCGCTCCAGATCATCGCCCTCAAGGCGCTCCCGGTCCTGATCCTCGGCGGCTTCACGTCGATCCCGGGCGCCATCATCGGCGGCCTCATCGTCGGGGTCGGCGAGAAGCTCGGGGAATTCTACTGGGGGCCACTCGTCGGCGGCGGCGTCGAGACGTGGCTCGCCTACGTCATCGCCCTCCTCTTCCTGCTCTACAGGCCGCAGGGTCTGTTCGGCGAAAAGATCATCGAACGGATTTAGGGAGACACCCCAGTGCTCTACCGCGAGGCCGGACAGTTCAAGACCAACTACGTCGCGGACAGCGCGATCTTCCCCCTGCGGGAAGACCGGATCGGACTGGCGCTCATCATCCTCGCCGCCTATGCACTGGCCTTCTTCGGCAGCAGCTTCCTGCTCCAGGCGGTGCTGATCCCGTTCCTGGTCTTCTCGCTGGCGGCCATCGGCCTCAATATCCTCACCGGCTATACGGGCCTCCTGTCGCTGGGCACCGGCGCCTTCATGGGCGTGGGCGCCTATGCCTGCTACAAGCTGATGACGGCCTTTCCGGGCGTGAACGTGATCGTCTGGATCTTCGTGTCGGGCTTCTTCTCCGCAGCAATCGGCGCCCTGTTCGGCCTGCCCTCGCTGCGCATCAAGGGCTTTTACCTGGCGGTCGCCACGCTCGCCGCGCAGTTCTTCCTGCAATGGTGCTTCATCCGCATCCCCTGGCTCGTGAACTACAACGTCTCGGGCGCACTCGACGCCCCTTTGCGCACCCTTTTCGGCATTCCGATCATGGGGCCTAACGCCACCCCGCAGACGCGCTATCTCCTGGTGCTGACCATCGTGATCCTGCTCACCTGGCTCGCCTCGAACCTCGTCCATGGCCGCATCGGGCGCATGTGGATCGCGATCCGCGACATGGATCTCGCGGCCGAGCTCATGGGCATCCGGCCACTCCAGACGAAGCTCCTCGCCTTCGCGGTCTCGTCCTATTACTGCGGCGTCGCCGGGGCGCTTCTCGTCTTCCTCTGGTACGGCGGCGCGGAATACGACGTGTTCAACATCAACCAGTCCTTCTTCATCCTGTTCATGGTGATCATCGGAGGGCTCGGCAGCCTCATCGGCTCCTTCTTCGGCGCGGCGCTGATCTTCATCCTGCCCATCGTGCTCGGCATCGTGCTTCCGGCCATGCTGGCGCCCTTCGGCCTCTCGGTCGGCGCCGACGTCATCGAGCATCTGCGCTTCATGATCGTGGGCGCGCTCATCATCTTTTTCCTGATCGTCGAACCGCACGGCCTCGCGCGGCTCTGGCAGATCGGCAAGCAGAAGCTCCTGGTCTGGCCGTTCCCCTACTGACGGCCGGGCTCGAAGGGGACGAGACACGAAACAAGAATTCGGCCTCTCGGCCGATGCAATGGGAGGAAACGCAACCATGTCGTTTCGCAAGTTAAGCCTTGGACTCGCCGCCGTGACGATGCTCGCCGGCACCGCCCTGCCGGCCTTCGCGCAGGATTCGATCTACGTCCCCCTCTTCACCTATCGCACCGGCCCCTTCGCCGGCTCCGGCACCTTCATCGCCGACGGCATGCACGACTACCTCCAGATGCTGAACCAGCGCGACGGCGGCATCGGCGGGGTGAAGCTCGTCCTGGAGGAATGCGAGACCGGCTATGACACCAAGAAGGGCGTGGAATGCTACGAGGCCGTGAAGGGCAAGAACCCGGTCGTGGTCAACCCGTGGTCCACCGGCATCACGCTGCCGCTGATCCCGCGCGCCTCCGTGGACAAGATCCCGATCCTCTCCATGGCCTACGGCCTCTCGGCCTCGGCGCGCGGCGACATCTTCCCCTGGGTGTTCAACCCGCCGGCCACCTATTGGGACGGCCTGTCGATGATCATCAAGTATATCGGCCAGAAGGAAGGAGGCCTTGAAAAGCTGAAGGGCAAGAAGATCGGCTTCATCCATCTCGACGCCGCCTTCGGCAAGGAGCCGATCCCGCTGCTCCAGGAACTCGCCAAGGACATCGGCTTCGAGGTGGCGCTCTATCCGGTCGCCGCCCAGGACATGCAGAACCAGTCCTCGCAATGGCTCTCGGCCCGTCGCGACCGGCCCGACTACATGATCATGTGGGGCTGGGGCTCCATGAACGGCGCTGCCGTAAAGGAAGCGGTGCGCTCGGGCTATCCGATGGACAAGTTCTACTCGGTCTGGTGGCCAAGCGAGGATGACGCCCGCTCAGGCGGCGCCGGCGCCAAGGGCTTCAAGATGCTCAACTGGCACGCGGTCGGCACCAACTTCCCGGCCATCCAGGACATCCAGAAGCACGTGGTCGACAAGGGCATGTCCAAGGCCCAGAAGGACAAGGTCGGCGAGCTCCTCTACAACCGCGGCGTCTACAACTCGCTGCTGATCGCGGAAGGCATCGCCCAGGCCCAGAAGATCACCGGCAAGAAGGCCGTGACCGGCGAGGACGTGCGCCGCGGCATGGAGAACATCAAGCTCGATCCGGCCCGGTTGAAGGAGCTGGGCCTCGACGGCTTCACGGAAACCCTCTCCTTGAGCTGCGCCGATCACAACGGCCACCGCCCGGCCTTCATGCAGGAATGGGACGGCGCGAAATGGGTGAAGATCTCCGACCCGATCGAGCCCATGACCGACCGGGTGAAAGGCCAGCTCGACGCCGCCGCGAAGGACTATGCCGAGAAGAACGCCGGCTGGCCCAAGCGCACGGAAGCCTGCGACAAGGCGAGCTGAGCAAGCGCGACATACCCTCCTCCCCCTTGAGGGGAGGAGCTGGAGGTGGGGGTGTGAGCGATAGCCTATGAAGGTGTGGCGCCGTCACCCCCACCCTTAATCCCTCCCCTCAAGGGGGAGGGAAATCGAGGAGCCCCATCGATGTCGAGTGCTGTTCAAACACAAGCGCCTCCCCAACCGGAAGCGGCCGAAACCGTCCTCACGGTCAACAACATCGAGGTCGTCTACGACCACGTGATCCTCGTGCTGAAAGGCGTCTCGCTCAACGTGCCCAAGGGCGGCATCGTGGCGCTGCTCGGCGCCAACGGCGCGGGCAAGACGACGACGCTCAAGGCCATCTCCAACCTGCTGCACGCCGAGCGCGGCGAGGTCACGAAGGGGTCGATCGAGTTCAAGGGCGAGCGTGTCGACAAGCTCTCGCCCAACGAGCTGGTGCGGCGCGGCTGCATCCAGGTGCTCGAGGGCCGCCACTGCTTCGGCCATCTGACCATCGAGGAGAACCTACTCACCGGCGCCTTCACGCGCCGGGACGGCAACGCCGCCATCCGGCGCGACCTCGAGGCAATCTATGAATACTTCCCGCGCCTGAAGCAGAGGCGTTCCTCCATGGCGGGCTATACCTCCGGGGGCGAGCAGCAGATGTGCGCCATCGGGCGGGCGATGATGTCGCGTCCCTCCATGATCCTGCTCGACGAGCCCTCCATGGGCCTCGCGCCGCAGATCGTGGAGGAGATCTTCGAGATCGTGCGCATCCTCAACACGTCGGAGGGCGTGTCCTTCCTGCTCGCCGAGCAGAACACCAACATGGCGCTCAAATACGCCACCTACGGCTACATCCTCGAAACCGGCCGCGTCGTCATGGACGGCCCCGCCCGGATGCTGCGCGAGAACGAGGACGTGAAGGAATTCTATCTCGGGGTTTCCGAGGGAGACCGCAAATCCTTCCGCGCGGTGAAAAGCTACAAACGCCGCAAGCGCTGGCTGGCTTAAGACGCCGGAGAACGCACCCGCTCAATCTCCAAGCTTGACCTTACATGATAACATTCATAGCACGGAATCAGCGGAGTCCTATGCAGGCTCACGCGATTCTTGAAGCGAGGGGGTTACGATGAACTTTGAAGTCTTGAAGAAAAACGTGGAACAGGCCGTCAGAACGAGCATCAGCAAGTTCGCCGATTTTACGGGACGCGCATCCCGACCGGAATACTGGTATCTCATGCTCCCGGTGATCGCCCTTCTGGTTGTTGCGAATCTCATCGATTCGATCCTTTTCGGAACGTCTGCGCTCAGCCTGGTCGTTGCGCTCGCAACCCTCGTCCCCACCCTGTCGGCCGGTGCGCGCCGCCTGCATGACACAGGCCGCCCAGGCTGGTGGCTGCTCGTCGCCATCATTCCCATCGTTGGCGGCCTCTATGTCATCTATCTCTGCTGCCAGCCGGGAACCTCTGGGCCGAACCAGTTCGGGCCCGAACCGTCCTCCGCTTCCTACGGCGCGCTGGCTCAAGCCTGACCGGCTTGCCAACCCGCGGCGGCTCATCCACCATCACTGCATGCCGTCGGTCCACCGCTCCACGGGGATCTGACGGTGTGCCTCGACATTGATGGCGGGATAGCGGAGGAAGTCCTTGGCGGATCATTACGACGATCTCGAAACCCATGATCATGCCAAGCGTGAAGCCTCGCTCTTCAAACGTCTGCCGGAGATCCTGAACCAGGCCGTCAAAGCCCCCGCCTATGCGGAGCGGCTCAAGGGCATCGACCTCGACCTCATCACGAGCCGCGAGGCGCTTGCGGCCCTGCCGGTGCTGCGCAAATCCGAGCTGCCGGGTCTGCAGAAAGCCGCCCCGCCCTTCGGCGGTTTCGTGTCCGGCACGCCGGGCTCGTTCGGGCGCCTCTTCACGTCGCCCGGTCCGATCTTCGAGCCGGAACCGGAGACACCCGATCCCTGGCGCTCCGCGCGCGGCCTCTTCGCCGCCGGGTTCAGGCGGGGCGACGTGGTGCTCAACACCTTCAGCTACCACCTGACGCCGGGCGGCTTCATCATGGATTCCGGCGCGCGCGCCCTCGGCTGCGCCGTCATCCCGGCGGGACCGGGGAACACCGAGCAGCAATTCGAGCTCATCGAAGCCTATCGGCCCGTCGCCTATTGCGGCACACCGGATTTCCTGAAGATCCTGCTCGACGGCGCGGCCTCGTCGGGGCGCGACGTCTCGTCCATCAAACGGGCGCTCGTCTCCGGCGCGGCCTTTCCGAAGTCGCTGCAGGAGGAGTTTTCCGCGAGGGGCATCGAGGCCTACCAGGCCTATGCCACGGCGGACCTTGGTTTCATCGCCTATGAAACTTCAGCCCGGGAAGGGCTTGTCGTCAACGAGGACATCATCGTCGAAATCGTGCGGCCCGGCACGGGCGATCCGGTGCCGGAAGGCGATGTGGGCGAGATCGTCGTGACGACCCTCGATCCACGCCATCCTTTCGTCCGCCTCGCCCTCGGCGACCTGACCGCGGCGATGAGTGGCTCCAGCCCCTGCGGCCGCACCAACATGCGCATCAAGGGATGGATGGGTCGCGCCGACCAGGCCACCAAGGTCAAGGGCATGTTCGTGCGGCCCGAGCAGGTGGCGGAGATCGGCCGGCGCCATCCCGAACTCGGCCGCCTGCGCCTCGTCGTCACCCGCGAGGGAGAGACGGACGTCATGACTCTGATGGCGGAAACGGACAGCCCCAACGATGCTCTCGCGACCTCGCTCGGGACAACGCTGCAGAACATCCTCAAGCTCAAAGGGCTGGTCACGTTCGTAAGCCCAGAGAGCCTTCCGAACGACGGCAAGGCCATCGCGGACGACCGCAAGTTCGGCTGAGCGCCGACCTCGGCCGCAAACCGGCTTTGCAGCATTGCAGTCATTGCTACGCTTGGAGCCCTTGAACGAGGGATTCGAGCTTCATAAGCTCAAGCTCGTCAGTGATTCGAGCGAGAACCAGGGTTCCAAAAAGAAAGAGCACCCAGGGGTGCTCTTAAGGTGTCCGGCCGTAGGGGCAAAATGACCGGAGATGTCAATAAACGCCCAAGGCTGGATTTGGTTCCGAACTTTTTTCTAAAATTTTTATAGCCCGGCCAGCGCCTCATTGAAGTCACGTTTTCAGGGTCTAGGGCTTAGCTTCCCGTGGGGGCAAACACGGGCCGGGGCCGCGACCAATGCCCCCTTCAAAGGACATGGTCGCGGCTACCCCGTCCGGGCGCGCCGCAGCCTCGTCGAACGATGCGCGAGCCCAAAGGTGCATCATCGGCACGAAGCCCCGTTTCCACCATCGCGACGGATCTATCCGACGAGACCCTGGATCGGTTTCAGGTCAGGCGTGTCGGGAAAAACGTCCTCGGCGAGCCGGGCGGTGGAGATCCCGAACAGATCGGCCAATACGCCCTTGGCAACGGAACGGATGTCGGTGGTGGGGCGCAGGTCCCGGCGCTCGAAGAGGTTCTCCGGCCTCAAGCCAGGCCAGTCGGCGATGACCCGCCCGCCCTTGACGGCCCCGCCCACGAGAAAGGCGACGGTGCCGTTGCCGTGGTCCGTTCCCACCGTGCCGTTGACCCGCGCGGTGCGCCCGAACTCCGTGACCACCATCACGACCGTGTCCGCCCAGCGCTCCTTAAGCCCGGCCTCGAGGGCCGCGAAGGCTCCGTCGAGCCCGCCGAGGAGCTGAGCGAGCTGCCCCGTCGCGCCGCCTTCGTTGGCGTGGGTGTCCCACCCGTCGAAGGCGAGCGCCGCGATGCGCGGCCCGTCATCCGCATTCACGAGACGCGCCGCCCCTTCGGCCACGCGACGCATGGCGGCGGATGCGCCAGCTGTGGGCTGGCCCGCCATGCCGCCCATGCGGCCCGCCAGACGCTCCGTGTCGAGACCGCTCCTCAGCTGCACGCCCAGTTCCGGATCGCGGGCGGCATAGAGATCGAGAAGCCGCTGTGCGAGGTCCTCCTTGGCCTTGGGCAGGATGGCCGGGGCCCAGCCGGTCACAGGAGCCCGCCCTCGCACGATCAGCGGCGGCACCGGGCCGACGCCCAGCGCCCCGTGCTGCGCGATCCGCTCCCCCTCCGGCAGGATCAGGAGCAGGCGGTTCATCCAGCCCGATTCCGTGCGCCCAGGTCCCGGCTGGCCGCTTTCCAGAACGTCCTGACCGTCGAAATGCGAGCGATCGCGATAGCCCGTGGACGTCGCATGGATCACCGTCGCTTGCCCGGCCTTGTAGAGCCGCAGCAGGTTCGGCATGGCCGGATGCAGCGCGAAGAACCCGTCGAGAGGCAGGGCCGGGGTGCCGCCCTGCGTCGAGAGGGCGATGCTCTCGCGCAGGCCCACATAATCCGGGTCGCCCACGGGCGCGACGGCGGACAGGCCATCCATGGCTCCACGCAGGACGATGCATACGAAGCGCGCGTCCCGCGCGCCCGCCGCCGCATAGGCGAATTTCGGCACGAAACTCCAGGCGAAGAGAGCCCCGGCGGCTCCCAGGATGGCGCGGCGGCTGACGTTGTTCTCGCAAAGGTCGGACATGGTCGCTCTCCTGCTCCGGCGTTCAGCGCCGCTGGAATTCCGGCGCCATCAGCAGAAGCGCGACGCCCTGCTGGCGGCTTTCGGCGCGGGCGACGGTCTGGCGCGTTTCCTTCGACGCATAGTCGCCAAGGCTCGCCTCCAGCAGCTCCATGGGATCGAGCCGCCCGGCGCGCTGCGCCAGTCGCGCGGAGGCGTAGAGGCGCGTCTTCATGCCCTCGGGCGTGGCCCAGTGGGCGGCCGTGTCCGGATAACCGTTGGGACCGGGCGGATCCCAGAGCTTCTGGCCAAGCGCGTTGAGGGGATTGGCCACCACCCACAGGTTCTCCGGAGGTGCGCCGATGAGGCGGAGCGCCGCGAAGACGAATTCCTGCGGAGTGCGGATCTTGCGCGCCTGCGATGTCCAGGCCTCGGGTGAATCGAGCAGGGCGCGGGAGAGCTCCGCGAGGTCGCCCTCGGTTTCGATGAAGACGTCCCGGAGCCGGGCCACGAGAGCGGGCGGCGGATCGTCGGCCACGAAATGACGCGCCATCTTGAATGCGATGTGTTGCGCGGTGGACGGATGACGCGAGAGGGCATCGAAGACGTCCCTCGTCTGGTCGGGACCGTAATCCTGATAATAGGTGCCGAGCACGCGATGCTCGCCCGGCTCGTGCAAGCCCACATTGAAGATTGAGGAGCCTGGACGGCCGAGCTTTCCCTCCGGCCCCGCCACCGTCCAGCCGGTGATGACGCGGGCCAGGCTCGTCACGTCGGTCTGGCCGTAACCGCCGGAGGCGCCGAGGGTGTGCAGCTCCAGGATCTCACGGGCCAGGTTCTCGTTCAGCCCCTTGCGCTGCCTGAGACCGGCATTCGAGTTGGGGCCGATCGACTGGTTGTTGTCGAGATAATAGATCATCGCCGGGTGCGTCTCGGCGGCGAAGAGCATGTCGGCGAAGCGCCCGAACACATGAGGCCGGATGGCCTCCCGCTCGAAGGCGCCGGCCGTGGCTTGAACCTGGTTGCCCTTGGAGGCTGAGATTGCGAAATGGTTGCTCCAGAACCAGACCATGCGCTCGGCAAAACCGCTCCTCGCCTCCAGGGCCAGCGTGGCGCGGGCCAGCACCTCGTCGCGATAGGTATCCTGCGGGATCACGTTCTTCGGCGCCTCGGCCTGCGGAAGCGGCTTGGCGGCGGCATCGGCCTGGTCCATCGCGCGCGACAGGAGCACACCATCCCGCCGGTCGTAGGGATTGATCCGCGAGGCCCGCGCCAAGTCCACCCGGCGATTTTCCTGCTGAAGCGCGCTGAGAACCTCCGGCGTGCTCTGGAGGTGGCTCTGGGCGGATCGCCAGGTTTCGATGTCCTGTCCCAGAAAACCTTTCGCATCCGAGCCGGCTTCGGCCAAGTCGTTCCCCCTGGCGCCGAGGCCGAAGCGGGCCAGCGCCAGGGCGGGATGAATGCTGTCCTTCGATGGAGCTTCCGTGTCGCTCATGCGCGGTCCGCAAGGAAAAAGGATAACCCCGCAGGATTGTCATAGGAAACTTGTCGGAGGCGCGGCGAGATCGTGGCGCTGCGCTGCCCTTTTGATGAATTGCGGATCCATCCCTTACAAAGAGCCGGACATGCAAAAAGGCCCGGGAGGTTCCCGGGCCTTCTCGTCGTCGTATGGACTGGATCAGTACGTGCCGAACTTGAAGTTCAGCTTGGCACGGGCCACGAAGAAGTCCTGATCGTTGTTGGTCTGGGGCCAGAACACATCGACCGGCGCGCCACCAACCGGAGTGAAGGTTCCGATGATGCCGTTGTTGTCGTTGCTCTGGTCGATGCTGACCCACAGGCCTTCGAGGCCCAGGGTGACGGCGCTGTTGCCACCGAACAGGTTCCAGTTGGTCGGCAGTGCCCACTCGATGCCGCCGCCGACAGCCCAGCCAGTGTCGTTGTCCGTGTAGGCCACGCCACCGGTGGCGTAGATCAGGACGCGATCGACAGCGAAACCGGCGCGTACGCGGGTCGAACCCCACCAATCCGCGGAGTTGTTGAACCGGCCGGGCACGAAGGTGCCGGCGAAGCCCGGACCCGGGATGAACACGGCGTTGTTGTTGCCGTTGTCGATCCCCTGGATGTCGGTTTCGACACCGATCACGAAGTTGCCGATCTGGTAGTTGTAGCCGATCTGGCCACCGCCAGTGAAGGCACCGTCGTTATTGTTGTCGAAGATGAGAGTGCCGCCGACCAGGCCGCCCGGAACGCCAGGTCCGCCCAGGATCACAGGGTCATTGTTGCTGTTCCGCCAACCCCAGCCGAGGTTGCCACCGATATAGAAGCCGGTCCACGTAAAGATCGGAGCAGCAATGATCGGGGCAGGCGGCGGAGCCTGGCGCGGAAGGTCGGCAGCGGAGGCAGCGGCTGCAACAAGCGTCACGCTTGCAACCCCTGCGAGGAGGCTTAGTACGCACTTTCTCATAACCGTAACCCCTTGATGTGGACTCACGGTGAAAACTTACGCTCGTTACCCTCAGGAAAGCTATGGCAAAGGTGCAACACCTATATATTTGCGCAGTATTCAATGGGTGCAAAAGTAGTACTACTTTTGGCGGAAAGAATTTTATCCGAAAATTTAGAAACTGGACTTGGGGAATCGACCTTCAAAGTCGTTTGACTTTACTTTGAAGGCATGTCCTAATGATCGCGTTTTCGGCTTGACAACCGAAGGCGAGGAGATCACTCAACCCTGCCCTTTGGGCGGGGTTTTTTCTGGGCGACAACGGTGCCGCGAGCGCTCGTTACAGATCACCCAGAAGCAACTGAGCCTGGTTGCTCGACTTTGGCTTCTCACTCTTCTTGTGGGACGAGGATGCGACCTTCATCGCACGGCGTTCAGGCCGCTTTCTGTCATCGGCGCCAGACATCCGTGCCTTGGCCTTGTCCCGCGCGATGGCCTCCGGCGCATTCGGATCGTCCTGGAGCCACTTGCCGCGCTTGATCACCTCGTTCACGCGCCCCTGATTGACGCCGAGTTGGAAGGCGATTTCCTGCTGCGTCATCTCCGTCGTTCCATGCAGCTCCAGGATCCGCCGGGCGAGTTCGGGCGTCATCTTCCGCCCAGTGATGCGGCGCGCGGGCGCCAGCGAGCGCTTGGAGCGATCCCGCTCGCGGAGTTTCTCCAGAATGGCGAGCGCCATGTTCATTCCCTGCTCGCGCAGGGCATCCTCGAATTCCTTGAGCGTGGTCAAAGCGAACGCACTCCTTCAAAGAAACGGACTTGAAAACGTCTTGAGCTTAAGCCTCCCGGGTTCAACGGCCACGCTGCCGCTTGGTTTCACCGGACTGGCCTCGCCTCACTCCTCCTCATCCTTGCAGGGCCACGTTTTCGGTGGATTGAGGCCGGACGGAAGCTTCGTCTGCGCCGTACCGCAGGCGATCTCGATCTGTGCCTGCGTGAGACCCGTAGCCCCGCTCAGATCCGCGCCGCCGATCTGCGTCAGGTACAGATAGGAGCCCGTGAAGTTCACGCCCTGGAGATCCAGACCGTCCAGTCGGGACCGCGAGAGGTTCGAATAGCTGAAGTCCACACCGGTAATCTTCGCGCTCTGGAAGAGCACCCGCGCGAGTTCGGCCTTCGAGATATTGGCGTTCGAGAGATCGGCACCGCTGAAATCGGAACGGTTCAGTTCGGATTTGCTGAAATCCGCTCCCGCGGCTTTGACCTGAGCGAAGTTCGAGCGGTTCATGTCGGCGGAACCGAAATCGGCACCCGTGAGATTGGCTTGGCCGAAATTGGCGCGCCAGCCCAGCGCCTTGGTGAAATTCGCCTTGGACAGATCCGCCCCCTCGAAGCGGGTGCGGCTGACCTCCGTCTCGCTCAAATTCGCCCCGGCCATTTTAGAGGAGGCGAAATCGCTCAAGGTCAGAAGAGAGCGCTGGAAGTTGGTGCCCGTCAGGTCTTCGTTGGTCAGCATCAACCGGGCCTTCGAGCAACCCGACCAATCGACCCCCGGACCGGGACCGTCCTGACACTTGGCCAAGGCAGGGCCGGCACAGACGACCAAGGCGATGACGGCACCTGCTGTCTTCACGAGGAAACAATCCTCCATGCAATCCTCTCTCGCTTATCTTCTACTAATTAGGCATTGCAGCCCTTTGGAGGAGCCCTTCGGGAGAAACTTTCCTAGGCCGGTATATGACGAGCGAATTTCTGCATTGTGTGGCCGGCAAGGTCTCGGCCGGGGACAGAGCATCACGTCGAGACTCGACTTCCCTTACGTATGGTCTAGCTTCTGCAGCAATCCCAGTGGAGTAAAGCCATGCGTCGTTCCGTATCCCTTTCCGCCATCCTGCTTGCCGGTCTCGTCTTGAGCGGCTGCATCGCTTCGACAGGCCCGGTCGGGGTCCTGCCGCGCGATCCCGTTCCTCCGCCGCCTTCCATCTCCGGGAGCAGCCAGCGCTCCTCTGCCGCCGCTCCGCGGACCAGCTCGACCTCCCCGCGCCGGGGCTTGAGCGTGCCGGGCCAGGTTCCGGCTCCCCGCCCCTGATCTCCCCAGGAAGGAAGCCCCGCCTCTCCTTAAGAGCCTTGTTTCCTGCGCCAATGCATAGCTGGCGCCGATTCCTATCCTGATGGTATATGCCGTTGCGATGAATCAGAAGGCGGGATGAGGATTCATGACTTGGTTTGAGGCAATCGGCTGGTTCGGCGCAGTTCTCGCTGTCACGGGCAGCGCGATGAAGACCATCATCCCGCTGCGCTGCATCGGGATCGGCGCCAATATCTGCTCCCTGATCTTCTCGTCGTTCACCGGGAACTATCCAAGCCTCGTCGTCAACCTGATCCTGCTGCCGCTGAACAGCATCCGGCTTTATCAGATGCTGGGCCTGATCAAGCGCGTGAAGCACGCCTCGAAGAGCGACCTGTCCATGGAGTGGCTCAAGCCCTTCATGACCCGCCGCAAGACCACGGCCGGCGAAGTGCTTTTCGCGAAGGGCGATACCGCCAATTGCATGTACTTCACGATCTCCGGGCGCTACCGCCTGAAGGAAATCGGCATCGAGCTTCTTCAAGGCCAGGTCGTCGGCGAGATGGGCTTCATGTCCCCGCACAACAAGCGGTCCCAGACCCTCGAATGCCTGGAGGCCGGCGAGGTGCTCAGCATCTCCTATGACGAGGTGCGCCAGCTTTACTTCCAGAATCCCGAGTTCGGCTTCTACTTCCTGCGCCTCGCCAGCGAGCGCCTCTTCTCGAACATGGAGAAGATGGAGGAGGAGATCGCGCGTCTGCGGGCCGAGCTGCCGGACGTCGCGCCGGTTCAGAAGGCTGCGTCAGCTTAGAATGCCTTTAAGGAAGCGGCAGTTTAGAATTCTTATAAGTTATTGAAATCACTTGTTTTTTAGTTGACCCACAACCTCTATCATGGTTCTTCAGCGTCAACGCGGCCGGCTGCGACGCCGGCCCTGGCATGATTGCTGGAGGAATTTCATGAAGGTGAAGGTTTCGTTTGCGCGCGGGCTGCTCCTCAGTGCTGCGGCTCTCGGCATGCTGGCAGGATCGAGCCTTGCGGCCTCCGCCGAGGAAGTGCTGAACATCTACACCACCCGCGAGCCCGGACTCATCAAGCCCGTCCTTGACGAGTTCACCAAGGAGACCGGCATCCGGGTCAACACGATCTTCATCGCCAACGGCCTCGAGGAGCGCATCCGCGCCGAGGGCCAGAACAGCCCCGCCGACCTGATCATCACGGTCGATATCGGGCGCCTCGCGGCCGCCAAGGATTACGGCGTGACGCAGCCGGTGAAGTCCGAGACGCTCGAGAAGGTCATCCCCGCAGCCTACCGCGATCCGGAAGGCCATTGGTTCGGCATCGCCCTGCGCGGCCGCGTCGTCTACGCCTCCAAGGAGCGCGTGAAGCAGGACAAGATCACCTACGAGGAGCTCGCCGATCCCAAGTGGAAGGGCAAGGTCTGCATCCGCTCGGGCCAGCACCTCTACAACATCAGCCTGATCGCCGCCATGATCGCCCATAAGGGCGAGGCCAAGGCCGAGGAATGGCTCAAGGGCGTGAAGGCCAACCTCGCGAAGAAGCCCTCGGGCGGCGACCGCGAGCAGGCCAAGGACATCCTCGCCGGTGTCTGCGACATCGCCGTCGGCAACACCTACTATGTCTCGCTCATGCTCAACGGCAACGATCCCGAGCAGAAGAAGTGGGGCGAGGCGATCAACGTGATCCTCCCGACCTTCGAGGGCGGCGGCACCCATGTGAACGTCTCGGGTCTGGCCCTGACGAAGAACGCGCCGAACAAGGCGAACGCGGTGAAGTTCATGGAATACATGGTCTCCGACGCGTCCCAGCAGATCCACGCCGAGGCCAATTCCGAATATCCGATCAAGGCCGGCATCAAGATCCACCCGACCATCGCGTCCTTCGGCGAGCTCAAGGCCGACAACATCCCGATCGCCGAGATCGCGAAGCTGCGCAAGAAGGCCAGTGAACTGGTCGACAAGGTCGGCTTCGACCAATAAGACACGGGGCAGCATGTCCAGCCGCCCTCTCCCGCTCCCAAGAGGCGCTGCCGGTGACGGCGGCGCCATTTCCATTCGACCGTGATTGCAGAAACCCACTCCGCATTCCGACTTTCGTTCCGGCAGAAGGCAAAGCGCCTCCCCTGGTGGCTTTCGGCCGCCGTGGCGGCCATCGGTCTTGTCGTCCTTCTGCCGCTCGCCGCGCTGATCGAGATCGCCGCCGAGGGCGACACGGAGATCTGGCCGCATCTCATTGCGAATGTTCTGCCGGCGAGCACCATCGACACCCTGGCGCTCCTCGCCGGAATCGGCATCGTGGCGGGCTCGATGGGCATCACGGCGGCCTGGCTCGTCACGGCCCATCGCTTTCCGGGCCGCGGCATCCTTGTGTGGCTGCTGCCGCTGCCGCTCGCGGTGCCGACCTACATCACCGCCTATATCTACGTCGAAGTCTTCGATTCCGCCGGCCTCGTCCAGATGGCCCTACGTGGCCTCATGGGCTGGAAATCGCGCAGCGATTACTGGTTTCCCGAGATCCGCTCGCTGCCCGGCTGCATCCTGGTGATGTCCGCCGTGCTCTATCCCTACATCTACATCGCGGCCCGGGCGATGTTCCTGACGCAGAGCGCCAGCATGCTGGAGGTGGCGCGAACCCTCGGCGCCAGCCGCATCAAGCTGTTCCGCATCATCGCCCTTCCCCTGGCCCGTCCGGCCCTCGCGGTCGGGGTTTCCCTCGCTCTCCTGGAAGCCCTGAACGACATCGGCGCCAGCGAGTATCTCGGCGTGCGGACGCTTACCGTCTCCGTCTACAACACCTGGCTCAACCGCGGCAGCCTGCCGGGCGCGGCGCAGATCGCCTGCGTGATGCTGGCCTTCGTGATCGGCCTGATCCTGATCGAACGCTACGGCCGTCGCGACCGCCGCTATGCCGCTTCGCCCAAGCGGCACCGGACCGTGCATCCCGTTCCGCTGTTCGGCATGCGAGGCTGGATCGCGACGTTTCTCTGTGCCGTTCCGGTCGTCCTGGGCTTCGTCATTCCGACGGCGTTCCTGCTGCGCGAAACGCTTCGCGGCAGCCTCTTCGATCAGTTCGATGCGGAATTCCTCACGCACTTCATGACCACCATCGGCCTCTCGGTCGTGGCGACCGGCACGGTGCTGGTCCTCGCAGTGGTGCTCGTCTCGGCCGCACGCCTGTCCAAGAACTCCCTGACCAAGGGCTCGCTCTTCATTGCAGGCCTGGGCTATGCCCTGCCCGGCACGGTCCTGGCGCTCGGCCTGATGACTCCCCTCGTCGGGATCGACAACCTGATCGGCACCCTCTGGCGCAGCCTCACCGGCGAGCGCATCGGCCTCCTCCTGATGGGAGCCGCCGGGGGCATCGTCATCGCCTATGTGATCCGCTTCCTGTCCATTGCCACCGGCTCCCTCTCGGCCGGGCTCGACCGGGTGTCGCCGAGCCTCGAGGATGCCGCGCGGACGCTGGGCGCCTCGCGGCGGGAAATGGTCTGGGCCATCCAGATCCCCCTCATGCGCCCGGCCCTGGCCAGCGCCGCGCTGCTGATCTTCGTCGATTGCATCAAGGAGCTGCCGGCGACCCTCCTGCTGCGGCCCCTCAACACGGAAACGCTCTCGACGCTCGTCTACACCTATGCCTCGCGGGGCCGCTTCGAGGATGGGTCGCTCGCGGCCCTCGTCATCGTCCTCGTCGGCCTACTTCCGGTCATCCAGCTCGTGCGCAGCGCCGAGGCGCGGCCGCGCGCGGTTGAGAGCACGGGCAGTTCCGGGTCGGATTCGCCGGCCTGAAAGATCAATGCCGCCCATCGAGGTGCTTGGCTCATGACGGGCTCACGCGCATTTCCCTCTCCCTTGCGGGAGGAGAGCCCGGCGCTTCCTCGGCCTGTCTCTAAGGAGCTATCGCCTTTCGATAAGGTGGACCGCCCCGCAAACGCGACTTAGGATGCCGTGCGGCAGGCTCATCGGAGCGTGAGTAGCATGAAGAAGCGGCTTGTGTGGTGGAGTAGCTTGGGCGTCGCCGCGCTTCTCGCAACGATCTCCGCGACTTGGATTCTCTCCCTGCCTCCTGCGCCGAATGTCGGCGCCGCGCGACCGATCGCGAAGGAAGAGGCCGACGCCATGCTGGCGGCCCTGAAGCCGCCGAAGCGCCAGCGCCCGCTCGTCGCGATCCTCGGCCTCAACGACGCGACCGAAACGACCGATTATCTCATGCCCTATGGCATCCTCCGGCGCGCCGATGTCGCCGACGTGGTGGCGCTGGCGACGGGGCCAGGGCCGGTGACGCTGTACCCGGCGTTCAAGATCGTGCCGGACATGACGGTGGCGGCTTTCGACGCCAAGTACCCGGACGGCGCCGACTACGTCATCGTCCCCGCCATGAGCCGCGACGACGACCCGGCCGTCCTGCGGTGGCTCAAGACGCAAGCCGACAGGGGCGCGATGATCGTCGGCGTCTGTGCCGGCGCCAAGATCGTGGGCGAGGCGGGGCTGCTCGACGGCAAGCAGGCCACGACGCACTGGTACTACGTCGATGAACTGCGCAGGGATCATCCCGCCATCCGCTATGTGGAGGACCGGCGTATGGTCGTCGATAGAGGCGTTGCTACGACGACCGGGATCAGCGCCTCCATGCCGATGGCGCTCACCCTGATCGAAGCCATCGCGGGCCGGAGCAGGGCCGAGGCCGTTGCCCGGGACCTCGGCCTTCCCACGTGGGATGCAAGCCACCGGAGCGACGCCTTCTCTTTCACGCAGCCCTTCGTCCTGACGATCATCGGCAACGCCCTCACCTTCTGGAAACGCGAGCAGCTCGGCATCGACCTTCGCCCCGGCGCCGACGAGGTGTCGTTGGCCCTGGTGGCCGATGCCTGGTCGAGGACCTACCGATCACGCGCCGTGACCTTCGCCCGGACGGAAGACGCGCTCGAGACCCGCGGCCGCATCCGCATCATTCCCGACAAGGTCGCTCTGAGCTGGTCGGCAGAGCACCTGCTTCCTGCGATCGGAACTCAACGACCGGCCCAGGCGCTGGATCAGGCGCTCCAGGACATCGCAGCCCGCTACGGGAATCCCACGGCCGATCTCGTCGCCATGCAGCTCGAATACAGGCGGTAAGAATCGCCGGTTATGACGGCCACTGATCGAGCACGACCTCGCTGCTGACCGTCTCGACCTGATAGCTGAACCGCTTCGTATAGAGGGTCAGGAGTGAATCGTGCCCCTCATCCGATGAGCTGCACACGCCGTCGGTGACGATCACGACCCGCAGCCCCAGATCGACCGCGCCAAGCACGGTGGCGAGAACGCACATGTCGGTCTCGGAGCCGGTGATCAGAAGGGTATCGATGCCGCGCTCGTTCACGAGATCGCGCAGCTTGTGCCCGGCGAAGGCTGAATAGACCGGCTTGTCGAGGACCACGGCCGGCGGAGCGAGCCGCTGGAGCGAGGGCATCAGGTCCAGCATTCTTGGATCGAGGCGTTCCCTGGTGACCTCGCGCCATTGCTCGTAATAGCCGCGCCAGGTCCCGGGCATGTCCTCCGGCCGGAACGGGGGAATGAAGCGGGTGAAGACCGTCCGATCCGGAGCCCGCTCGGCGATCCGCGTGACCGTCGGCAGGACGCGCTCCATCCATGGGGTCGGCCAGGGCCCGTCGACCGAGAAGAGGCGCTGCATGTCGATGCACAGGTGGAGCGTGGCGGGACCGAGGGGCGTCATATCCATAGCGGGCAAGAGGACGATCCGGGCCAACGGACCCGAGTCCGCCCGGGTTCCCTGGAAAAGCGAACGGGCCCCGAGGATGCCCGGGACCCGTCTGAAAAGTTCTTGGAAAGCGAGGATCAGGCCGCGTTGGACTGATTACCGTTCAGGGCGACCTTGAACTCGGCCTGGGTCTTGGCCTTGATCTCGTCCACGCTCACGCCGTCGGCGAGCTCGATGAGGGTCATGCCGGTGCCGCCCTTCTTGTCGATGGAGAACACGCCGAGATCGGTGATCACCAGATCCACCACCCCGGTGCCGGTCAGGGGAAGGTTGCACGCCGTCAGGAGCTTCGGGTCCTCCGAGCCGTCCTTGGCCTTGGCCACGTGCTCCATGACGACGACGACGCGCTTGACGCCGGCCACCAGGTCCATGGCGCCGCCCATGCCCTTGACCATCTTGCCCGGGATCATCCAGTTGGCGAGATCGCCGTTCTCCGCCACCTGCATGGCGCCCAGGATCGACAGGTCGATATGGCCGCCGCGGATCATGCCGAACGAATCGGCGGACGAGAAATAGCTCGTCGTCGGCAGCTCGGTGATCGTCTGCTTGCCGGCATTGATGAGATCCGCGTCCTCCTCGCCCTCGTAGGGGAACGGTCCCATGCCGAGCATGCCGTTCTCCGACTGGAGCTGCACGCGCATGCCCTTGGGGATGAAGTTGGAGACCAGCGTCGGGATGCCGATGCCGAGGTTCACGTAGAAGCCGTCGCGCAGCTCCTTGGCCGCGCGGGCGGCCATCTGTTCACGGGTCCAGGCCATCAGACTTCCTCCCCTGCTCCGGCAGGCGCGGCTTCGGCGCGCTTGCGGGTCGTGCGTTGCTCGATGTGTTTGACCGGGTTCGGCACATGGACCATGCGCTTGACGAAGATGCCCGGCGTGTGGATGCAGTCCGGATCGATCTCGCCGGCCGGCACCAGATGCTCGACCTCAGCGATGGTCAGGCGCGAGGCGGTCGCCATCATCGGATTGAAGTTGCGGGCGGTTTTCCGGTAGACGAGGTTGCCTTCCGTATCGCCCTTATAGGCGTGCACGATGGAGATGTCGGCGAACAGGCCCGTCTCCATGACGTATTTCTCGCCGTTGAACTCGCGCACCTCCTTGCCCTCGGCGATGAGGGTGCCGACGCCGGTCTTGGTGTAGAAGGCCGGGATGCCCGCGCCGCCGGCGCGGATGCGCTCGGCCAGCGTGCCCTGCGGATTGAACTCCAGCTCCAGCTCGCCGGAGAGGAACTGCTGGGCGAACAGCTTGTTCTCGCCCACGTAAGAAGAGATCATCTTGCGGATCTGGCGGGTCTCGAGCAGGCGGCCGAGGCCGATGCCGTCCACGCCCGCATTGTTGGAGATGAAGGTCAGCCCCTTCGCCCCCGAATCACGGATAGCCTCGATCAGCGTCTCCGGAATGCCGCACAGGCCGAATCCGCCGGCCATGATGGTCATCCCATCCTTGACCGCCCCGGCCAGCGCTGCCCGCGCGTCGCTGTAAACCTTATCCATCAAAACCTCTCCCCATGGGCATGTTCATGCTCGTTAGAGCATCGTCCGGAAAAGTGGGCCCGGTTTTCGCTGCCGCGGCCCTCTGGGTCCGGCCCGAACGATGCTCTCCTCTATAGACGAAGCACCGGATAAATCCCAAAAGTGCAAGTCCACTTGTGGGTCCGATGCTGTAGAAGCGCCCGAACAATAAACCTCGGGAGCAGCTTGCGACAATTTTGCCGCAGGCCACTCGGCTACGAATGGCGGCACCCTGCAACTTGGCCTCAATTTAGACAATCCCTTCCTATGGATATATGGAAACGATCCAAGATTTCAGCCTTGCCTGAGGACATCTCCTCATGGTCGCTTGCTAGGCAGGGCTCAAGGTTTACAACGCATATCCCATGTCCCGCCGCATAGTCCTTCTCATTGCGCTGATTTCGCTCGCCGTTCTCGGAACGGCCGCCTCTCCGTGGACATTGCCCGGCGGCGGCCTGTCCGCGGAGCTGACGCAGCATGTGAAGGAGAAATACGGCCTCGACCTGACGGTCAGGGGCCGCAGCACCTTCGCGGTCCTTCCCATCCCGAGGGTCAAGTTCGAGGATGTGACGTTGCAGTTCCCGGGTCAGGCGCTGAAGGCCGACGGTGGAACCCTGAGGGGGGAGCTTCGCCTCCTGCCCTTGATCCTCGGGCGGATCGAACTCTCGGATTTCGACCTGACCGAGAGCCGCATCACTGCATCGCTCCAGGCGCTCCAATCGGTCAATTGGGCGGAGGCCTTCAAGGATCGGACGAAGGAGACCTATGCCCGGCGTCTCATCGTGAGCAAGTCCACCCTGCGCTGGACAGACCTGAAGGAAGCCAACCTCGACCGGATCAACCTCGTGGTCCGCTGGGCCGACGCGGCCGAGCCCTTGACGCTGTCCGGATCCGCCCTCTGGCGGGACGAAGTCGTCGCCCTCGAACAGGCCTCCGTCTTTCCCGACCTCCTGGTCTCGGACCGGATCAGTCCCTTCGCTCTGACCCTTTCGACCCATTCCGCCAAGATCACGGCCGAGGGCGAGGCGCAGCTCGGCCTGTCCCCTCGGATCACCGGTGAAAGCGCCATCAAGGCCAAGTCCGTGCGCGATTTCACCCGCTGGAGCGGCGTGGAGCTGCCCTTCGGGCCGCTGCTGCGCGCGGTTTCCCTCGCTGGCGAATTCTCGATGGACCGTCGTCGCCTGTCCTGGCCCGCTGTTTCCGTAACGCTCGGAGAGGACAAGCTGGAGGGAACCATCGGCGTGCGGTTCGACACGGAGCGCCCCGTCATCACCGGAACGCTTGCCGCCGACACGCTCAACCTGTCGGACCTGTTTGCACCCTTCTCCCAGGCCCGGACATCCTCCGGCGCCTGGAGCGAGGAGACCATCGACCTGACCCGGACCACGGGCGCCGATCTCGACCTGCGCCTCTCGGCAGCGAGTGCGAATCTCGGCCGCATCAGCCTCGACGACATGGCGGCCAGCGTCCTCGTGCAGCCCGGGCGGATCGAGGCTTCGATCGGCCGGGCCGGGTTCCAGGACGGCAGCCTGAAAGGCCGCCTGTCGCTGGCGCGGCAGGATGGTCAGGTCGAGTTGAAGAGCCAGGGGACCTTCGCCGGCGTGAAGATCGCCCCCTTCCTGGTCGCCATGGGAGAGCCGCGCTGGATCACCGGCCTGGCCTCCGGACAATTCGGTTTCGAGGGAACGGGCAAGAACCCCGCCGACGTGATCCGTGAGGCTCAAGGCCGCTCCTCCATCGAGGTCGTAGACGGAGAAATCGTCGGGATCGCTCTCGACGACGCCCTTCGCCGGGTGGACAAGCGTCCGCTTCTCGCGTCCCTCAACTGGAAGGGCGGCCGAACGCCGTTCGACAAGGCGCAGGCGCAGATCCTGATCAGGAACGGCGTCGGCGAGATCGCGGAAGCCCATCTGAAGGGTCCCACCGTCCAGGCCGACCTTCAGGGCCAGGTGCTCCTGGTCGACCGGACGCTCAGCATGACGGCGAACGTTTCGCCCGCAGGCACCCCGCCGGGCCAATCGCCTTCGCTCGTGTTCAACGTGGCGGGCGACTGGGACAACGTGGCCGTTTCCCCGCAGGTTCGCTCCCTCATCGAGCGCTCGGGCGCAGCCAAGCCCCTCTTCCCCTCGGACCGCGTACCCGCCAACGAACAGCGCCCCCAGGCGGTCGCTCAGTGAGCTTTGCGCAACACTGAGCGCTTGCTGATCAGGGTCGCGGAGATCACCCCTAGCGTCACGATGCCGATCAGGAGCGTGGAGGCCGCATTCACCTCCGGCGAGAGTCCGAGCCTCACCTGGCTGTAGATCTTGATCGGCAGGGTCGTGGCGCCGGGGCCGGCGTTGAAGCTCGCGATCACCAGATCGTCCATGGACAGGGTGAAGGCGAGCAGGAAGCCCGCCACGATGGACGGGGCGATGAGCGGCAGGGTCACTGAAAAGAACGTGCGCAGGGGCGGCGCGCCGAGATCCATGGCCGCCTCTTCGAGCGAGCGGTCGAAGGTCATGAGGCGCGACTGAACCACCACCGTGACGAAGCACATGGTGAGCGTGGTATGCGCGAGCGTAATCGTCCAGAACCCGCGATCCAGGTCGACGGCGACGAAGAACAGGAGCAGCGACAGGCCGGTGATGACCTCCGGCATGACCATCGGGGCATAGACCATGCCTGTGAACAGCGTCCGGCCGGGAAAGCGTCCGTAGCGGGTCAAGGCGAGCGCCGCGAGGGTTCCGAGGATCGTCGCCAGCGTCGCCGAGAGGAGCGCGATCCGCAATGTCACCCAGGCCGCCTCCATGAGGGCCTGGTTGCGGAAGAGCGCGCCGTACCACTGGGTCGAGAAGCCGCCCCATACGGTCACGAGGCGGGACGCGTTGAAGGAATAGATCACCAGAAGCAGGATCGGCAGGTACAGGAACGCGAAGCCGATCACGAGGGAGGTGACGTTGAAGACGCTCAGGCGCCGGTTCATGGCCGTGCCTCCACGCGCCGGGCCTCGACATCGCGGTAGATCACGATAGGCACCACGAGAATGATGAGGAGCAGGATCGCAACCGCCGAAGCCAGCGGCCAGTCCCGGTTGGAGAAGAACTCGCTCCAGAGCTGCCGGCCGATCATCAGGGTTTCCGATCCGCCGAGCAGGTCGGGAATGACGAACTCGCCGACCGCCGGAATGAAGCACAGGAGCGAACCTGCGACGATACCCGGCATGGCGAGCGGCACGGTGATGGTCCAGAACGACCGCCAGGGCGGCGAGCCGAGATCGAGGGCCGCCTCGAGCAGCGTGTCGTCCATCTTCTCAAGCGTCGCGTAGAGCGGCAGCACCATGAAGGGCAGATAGGCATAGACGATGCCGATATAGACCGCCGTCTCCGTGTTGAGGATGTCGAGTGGCTCGCTGATCAGGCCGAGCCCCATCAGCGCCTGGGTGAGCAGCCCTTCCGGCTTCAGGATCGCCACCCAGGCATAAATGCGGATGAGAAAGCTCGTCCAGAACGGCAGGATGACGAGCGCCACCAGCAGCGAACGGTAGCGTTCGGGCGCACGGGCCATGCCATAGGCGATCGGAAAGCCCACGAGCAGGAGAAGCACCGTCGAGATCGCCGCGATGCGCACCGACGAGAGCGTCGCCCGGAAATAGAGGTCGTCCTGAGTCAGGAGCTCGAAATTCTCCAGGTCGAGCCCACTGAAGAAGCCGGCAATGTCGCTCCAGTCGAACACCGGCTTGTACGGCGGCTGGGCCACCGCCGGATCCGACAGGCTGATCTTGAGAACGATCAGGAACGGCACGAGGAAGAAGATGCCGAGCCAGAGATACGGCACGGCCGGCACGAGACCGGCCATCAGGCGTCGTGCGAAGGGGCGCTCCGTCATGACCCTATTCCGCCAGGATCACGGCCGCATCCGGCGCGAAGGTGACATAGACCTGCTCGTCCCAGTCGATGGGATTCTCGACGAAGCGGGATGCGTTGGCGCGGGTGACGCGCAGGATCTCGCCGGTGGCGAGCTTGACGCGATAGACCGTCCAGTCGCCGAGATAACCGATATCCCACACTTCCCCGGTCAGGACGTTGAGCGCATCGGAGCGCGGAGGATCGCGCTGGATTACCATCTTCTCGGGCCGCACGGCAATCGCCACCGCCTGGCTGGAATGGAGAACCTCGTCCGGATCATCGATGGTGAGCGGCACCTGGGCCGAAGCGGTCTGCACGCGCCAGAGGCCGCTTTCCTGCCCCTGCACATGGCCTTCCAGGATATTCACGTCGCCGACGAACTCGGCGATGAACCGGGTCTTGGGCTGCTCGTAGATCTCGCCCGGCGTCGCCACCTGGACGATCCGTCCGTGATCCATCACGGCGATCCGGTCGGCCATGGTCATGGCCTCTTCCTGGTCGTGCGTGACCACCACGAAGGTCATGCCGAGTTCGTGCTGGATGTCCATCAACTCGAACTGAGTCTCCTCGCGCAGCTTCTTGTCGAGGGCGCCGAGGGGCTCGTCGAGGAGCAGCACCTTGGGTTTCTTGGCCAGCGCGCGGGCGAGCGCCACGCGCTGGCGCTGGCCGCCGGAGAGCTGGCTCGGATAGCGCCGGGCGAGCTTTTCAAGCTGCACGAGGCGCAGCATCTCCCCGACCCGCTCGGCGATCTGGTCCTTCGGCATGCCGTCCTGCTTCAGGCCGAAGGCGATGTTCTTCTCCACGCTCATGTGGGGGAAGAGCGCATAGGACTGGAACATCATGTTCACGGGCCGGCGATAGGGCGGCACCCCGGAAAGGCTTTGGTCGCCCAGGGTGATCGTTCCCTCGCTCGGCGTCTCGAAGCCCGCGAGCATGCGCATGAGGGTCGTCTTGCCGCAACCGGACGGGCCGAGCAGGCAGAAGAACTCGCCTTCGAAGATGTTCAGGGAGAGATGGTCCACCGCCACCGCGTCTCCAAACCGCTTCGTGACGTTGTCGAAACGGATGAGCGGCTTGGCATCGGGATTGGACCAGGGTGCAAAGGCACGGCGTACGGCGCCGACGGAGGTGGGTTGGCGAGACGGAGGAGGCAAGATGGTGCGACTTCGACCTTGAACGGGGAAACGAGCGGGCAAGCTATGATGTTCGTCTCGCAAGAACAATACTTTAAAACGGTTTTGACCACCGGAACGAAGGCCGCATTTCCCGCAACCCTGCCCTGCCGGATCGGGGCGGCCCGGCACCTTGCGTCGCGGCGAGGAAAGGAGTAGCAAGCCCTCATATTATTAGCGCCCTAATAATACGCCCACTAGGTTGCAAGATCATGACTCCTGCCAAGGCGGCTTTCTCCGAGGAACTCTGGAAAATCAGCCGGAAGATGCGCACCCTGTTCGATGCCCGCGTCCGGGCCCAGGGGCTGACCCTGCCGAGGGCCCGCGCTTTGATCTTTCTCGGCAAGAAGGCCGGCATGACCCAAACCGAGCTGGCGGACGCTCTGGAAATCGAGGGTCCGACCCTGGTTCCGCTCCTCGACAGCCTGGAGAAGCAGGGCCTGATCGAGCGCCGGCCGGTCGATGGCGACAGGCGGGCCAAGCAGATCGCCCTGACCGCAACAGGACAGGAGCAGGCGACCCATATGGACCTGCTCGTAAGGGAATTCCGCAGCGACGTGCTCAGGGACATCAGCGAGGATGATCTCAGGATCGCCATTCGCGTCTGCGAGGCCATGGGCCGGAACATCGAAGCCTCAAGCTGATTGATGTTCCTTCCATGACCGCAGAATCTCACAATCGCCCGTCCGAGAACGAGCGTTCCCATGCCATCGGCTCCGAGGTCGAGACCCCTTCCGAGCCGCTGGTGCAGCAGGCGCCGCCCACCCCTCCGGCGGCGCCTGCTCCCATGCCGTGGTCCCGGGCGGCCCTCTACATGCTGGCTTCCCTCCTCCTGTCCCTCACGCAGGGCCTGGGAATGAATCTCGCCGCCGCGAATTTGCCCCAGCTTCAGGGGCCGCTCGGCGCCACCACCAATGAAGTGACCTGGCTGATCGCAGCCTACATGGCGCCGAATGTCAGCCTCTCGCTGATCCTGGTGAAGGTCAGGGCGCAATACGGCCTTCGCAATTTCGCGGAGCTGAGCATTCTCCTGTTCGTGCTCGTGATGCTGCTGCACATCTTCGTGCGGGATCTGCAATCGGCGCTCATCGTGCGCTTCTTCAGCGGGATCGCGGCCGCGCCCATCTCGACGCTGGCCTTCCTCTACATGCTGGAGCCGCTTCCACCGGCGAAGAAGCTGAGCATCGGCCAGCCCCTCGTTCTCACGAATATTGCGCTCGGCGCTCCCCTGGCCCGCCTGATCTCGCCAGATCTTCTCATGATGGGCGATTGGCACGGCCTGTATCTCTTCGAAATCGCGCTGGCCATGATGGCCTTCGCGGCCGTGTACCTCCTGCCCCTCACGCCGCCGCCACGGGCCAAGGTCATCCACTGGCTCGACGTGGTGAGCTATCTCTTCATCGCCGTCGGCTTCGGGCTCATCGCCATGGTCTTCACCCTGGGGCGGGTCTATTGGTGGTTCGAGGCGCCGTGGCTCGGAATCATGCTCGCCGTCGGCCTTGCCTCCCTCACCTGCACGATCGTGATCGAGCTCAACCGGGAGAATCCGTTTCTCGACATTCGCTGGCTCACCAGCAAGGAGATCCTTCATCTCGCCGGCACGCTCCTTATCTTCCGCCTCCTCATGTCGGAGCAGACCGCCGGCGCCTTCGCGTTCTTCCAGGCGATAGGCCTGCAGAACGACCAGATGACGATCCTGTCCCTCGTGGTCATCGGTGCATCGATCGCCGGGGGCCTGTCCTACATCCTCTTCGTCAAGCCGGGCCGCGAGAACGCCGCCCAGATGATCGCCCTGGGCCTGCTCATGGTCGGGGCCCTCATGGACAGCAACGCAACGAACCTGACGCGGCCCGAGCAGATGTATGTCAGCCAAGCCTTGATCGCGATGGCCGGTGTCCTGTTCCTTCCACCCGCCATGGCGACCGGTCTGGCGCTGGCCCTGAAGCGGGGGCCGACCTTCATCCTCAACTTCATCGTCGTCTTCCTGACGACTCAGAGCCTCGGCGGCGTGATCGGCTCGGCCCTTGTCGGCACCTTCATCACCTGGCGCGCGCGCTTCCATCTCCAGGACATGGCCGATCACCTCGCCTCGACCGACCCGCTCGTCACGCAGCGCCTTGCGCAGCTCGCGGGGGCCTACGGCCGTGTGCTCACGGACAGATCCCTGCTCAATGCGGAAGGCGTGGCGCTCCTCGGCCAGCAGGTTACCCGCGAGGCCACCGTGCTCGCCTACAACGACGCCTTCCTGGCCATCGCCCTCCTCGCCGCCTTCGCCCTAGCGGCGATGATCCTGCACCTCGCGCTCCGTGCGATCCGCAAAAGCACCTCACCTGAACCCCAACCGGCCGTCAGTTAGCACTCTCATGAGCAAGCTCCTCCGTTCCTCCTCCACCATCCTCGCCGCGTTGATCGGCATCGCCGGCGTGGCCCTCGTGCTCTACGCATGGCGGCTTCCGCCCTTCACCAGCTCGGTCCAGACCACCGACAATGCCTATGTGCGCGGCCAGATTACGATCATCGCCCCCCAGCTCGCGGGCTACGTGGCCCAAGTGGCCGTTCAGGACTTCCAGCATGTGAAGGCCGGGCAGCTTCTGGTGAAGATCGACGACCGCATCTTCGCCCAGAAGCTCGAACAGGCGAAGGCCACCCTGGCAAGCCAGCAGGCGGCTTTGACCAATTCCGAGCAGAAGGAGCGCTCGGACCGCGCGCGTATCGAATCGAGCAAGGCGCAGGTCGACAGCGCCAGGGCCGTTCTGAGCGCCGCGGACGCGAGCTGGAACAGGATCGCGCCGCTTCTGGAACGCGGCGTCGCGACGCAAAGCCAAGCCGATCAGGCCCGCGCCGCGCTCGACCAGGCAACCGCCTCCCTGCACCAGGCGGAGGCCGCCCTGACCGTCTCTCAGCAGGACCTCGCCTCCACGCTCGTCAACCGCCAGTCTCTCGAAGCGGCGGTGCAAGGCGCCGAAGCGGCCGTTCGCCTCGCGGAAATCGACCTGCAGAACACCCGGATCGTCGCGCCTGAGGAAGGACAGCTCGGCGAAGTCGGCGCCCGCCTCGGCCAATACGTGGCGGCCGGCACGCAGCTCCTCACCATCGTCCCCGAGCGGATCTGGGTCATCGCCAATTTCAAGGAAACACAGCTGCCGGGCATGAAGGTCGGCCAACCCGTGACCTTCACGGTCGATGCACTGGAGCATGCCACACTTCAGGGTCGCATCGAGCGCTTCTCGCCGGCCGCCGGGTCCGAATTCAGCGTGATCAGGACCGACAATGCCACCGGCAACTTCACCAAAGTGGCGCAGCGGGTGCCGGTGCGCATCGCCATCGCACCAGGGCAGCCGCTCACCGAACGTCTCTCGCCCGGCATGTCGGTGGTGGTGAGCGTGGACACCGCCGCCCGCCCATCAAATGTCCCGGCCACAGGAACCGGCGCGCAACCCCAGGGCTCGAACGTGACGTCGGAGGCGGACCGGCGGTAGGTCCGACAGTGGGAGGCTTGAGGGAAGGAAAACCAGACGCGAGACGTAAGGTGGTTTCCCTTCCCCTCTGCTAAGCACCCTCCTCGGAATGGTACCCACCCTGTCATGGCCGGCCTTGTGCCGGCCGCTCCGATTGGAAAGGCTCTGTATTTCAAGCCATCGAGATCACCGGCACGAAGTCGGTGAAGACATACAGCGAGGACACCAAACGCTCATCCAAGTGCCGCCGCTCAGTGTCCTCCCCCGCCGCCCGACGGAGCGGCACGAGGCTTCTTGATGAAGGGCAAGGCGCAGATCAGGCCTAAGAACAGCACGGTCAGGAGCAGGAACACGTCGGCGAACGCCATCACCAGCGCCTCCTTCCTGACCATGTTCGACATGGTCTTGATGGCGGCGGCATTCGCGTCTGTGCCGAGTCCCTGAAACCGCATGGTCAGCGCGTTGAGAGTTTCCATCGCCCGGGAGCTGTCCCACGAGACGCTCTCGCGCAGGCGCTGGAGGTGCAGGTCGGTCCGATTGTTCAGCAGGGTGTTGATCACCGCCAGTCCCACCGCGCCGCCGAGATTGCGGGTGAGGTTGTAGAGGCCCGACGCGTTCTTGATCCGGCTTGGATGCAAGGTACCGAGGGCAATGTTGTTGATCGGCACCATGCAGATCATGAGACCGACGCCGCGGAAGATCTGCGGCACGAACAGCTCCCAGAAATCCCAGTCCTTGGTCAGGCCCGTGATCTGCCACGTGCCGAAGGCGAAGGCAGCAAAGCCCATGGCCATCATGATGCGGGGATCGAGCTTGCGGGAGAGAAAGCCCGCCACGGGCGCCATGAGGAACATGCAGGCGCCGGACACGAACATGGTCTCGCCGATCTGCAGAGACGAGTAGCCCCTCACCCGCGCCAGATAGACCGGGTACAGATAGGTCAGGCCGTAGAGTCCGATGCCCATGACGAAGCTGAAGGACGAGCCCGCCAGGAAGTTGCGGTCGGCGAAGGCGCGCAGGTCCACGATGGGCTGCTTGGCCGTGAACGCCCGGTAGAAGAAGCCGAAAGCTCCGACGACGCAGACGATGGCGAGGATCAGCACCGCCTCGTCCTGGAACCACTCGTTGTTGGGCCCTTCTTCCAGCACGTATTCCAGGCTGCCGAGGAAGGCCGCCATGAAGCCGAGGCCGGCCCAGTCGAAGGACTTGAACAGGCTGAAGTCGGGCTCGTCGAAATCGACCAGCAGATAGGTGGACACGGTGACGAAGATGCCCGGCACGATGTTGACGAGGAACAGCCAGTGCCAGGAGAAAAGGTCCGTCAGGTAGCCGCCGAGCGTCGGGCCGATGGTCGGCGCGAGCGTCGCCACGAGGCCGATGATCGGCGAGATCACGGGCCGCTTCTCCGGCGGGAAGATGGTGAAGGCGGAGGCGAAAACGGTCGGGATCATGCCGCCGCCGATGAAGCCCTGGAGCGCCCGATAGACGATCATCTGCTCGATGTTCGTCGCCGTCGCGCACATGAAGCTCATGAGCGTGAAGCCGCCCGAGGCGATCACGAACATCCACCGCGTCGAGAGCACGCGCGAGAGCGTGCCCGAGAGCGGGATCATGATCACTTCGGCGATCAGGTAGCTCGTCTGAACCCAGGAGATCTCCTCCGACGAGGCCGAGAGGCCCGCCTGGATTTCGGCGAGCGACGCCGAGACGATCTGGATGTCCAGGATCGCCATGAACATGCCGAAGACCATGCAGAAGAACGCGAAAGTCCGGCGCCGGTCGAGCGGCGCCGGCGTCGCGGCGGGCATGCCTTGAGGCCTGGGCGAGATGGCGGCCGATGCGGCCATGGTGCTTTACTCTTTGATGCTGGCCGTCTTCGAAGGCTCGGCCGAGGTGCGCGTGTCGACGTCGACCACCACCGACAGGCCAGGGCGCAGCAGGCCCTGCTGGGCGACCTCGGGGCTGACGGTGACGCGGACGGGGACGCGCTGAACGATCTTCGTGAAGTTGCCCGTGGCGTTCTCCGGCGGCAGCAGGCTGAACACCGAGCCGGATGCGGGCGACACGCTCTCGACCTTGCCGACGATGTCGGAATCGGGGAACGCGTCCACCTTCACATGCACGGTCTGGCCCGGCTTCAGGGATGCGAGCTGCGTCTCCTTGAAGTTCGCATCCACATGGACGCTGGTCAGGGGCACGAGGGCCGCCAGACGGGCGCCGGGCTGCACGAAGGTGCCGACCTCGACCGCCTTGTTGCCGATGACGCCATCGACCGGCGAGCGGATCTCCGTGAAGGACAGGTCGCGCTCGGCCTTGTCGACCGCAGTCTGGTACTCGGCGGCAAGGCGCTCGCCCTCCGTCCGTTGGGCCGCGAGGACCTCCACGTTCGCCTGGGCGGCCGCCACCGCGGCCTGGGCGCTCTTCACGTCGGCATTGGCGCGGTCGCGCGCGGCCTTGGCGTTCTCAAGCGCGGCGCGGCTGGTGAAGTCCGACCGGGCGAGCTGCTGCTGGCGGGCATAGTCGCCCTCGGCCCGCTCGGCCTCGGCCTGGGCGCTGACCACCTGGGCTTCGGCCTGCGCCACGGAGGCGCGGCCGGCCTCGATCTGGCGGCCGATGCGCGCTATGGCGCTCTGCTGGGTGGCGAACTTGTCCTTGGCGGATTGCAGGGCGAGACGGTAATCGCCGTCGTCGATCTTGGCGATCAGGTCGCCCGCCTTGACGTTCTGGTTGTTCGTGACTGCAACGGAGGCGACGTAGCCCGAGATCTTGGCCGACAGGATGGTGATGTCCGCCTGGACATAGGCGTCGTCGGTCGAAACCATGAAGCGTCCGTCGGTCCACCAGTGGTAGCCCTCGTAGCCGCCGAAGCCCAGGGCAGCCGCCAGAACGACCAGGATGACAGGCTTCTTGCCGAAACCCTTCTTCTTGGCCTTGGGCGGCTCCGCGACGGGGGCAGCCGTCTCCGGCTGGGAAGCCTGGACGGGCTGCCCTTCCCTCGCCGTCTCCGAACGCTCCTTGGCGCCCTGCTCAAACTCGTCCCGGTAAGCCATGTGAACCTCTGCAAGCCAACTAAAAGCCCTTGAGCCGAAAAGGTTCGGGCTTATCGTTGCAGTCTTGATCTCTATCGATCGCCCGCCATATATGAGTTGACCGAACCGTTCGGTCAATAGGCGAACCGTAAAAGGAACTAATAGAAGCTATGAGCGCCGCGCATGACCGCATCCGGGAGCAGGAGATATCCCCGGCTGCCGACGAGAGCCCAGAGAACACGAAACGCCGCCAGATCCTGGACGGGGCCCGCAAGGTTTTCCTTGCACAGGGTTTCGATGGCGCGAGCATGGGCGAGATCGCCAAGGTCGCCGGCGTCTCCAAGGGCACGCTCTATGTCTATTTCGACAGCAAGGAGAGTCTCTTCACAGCTCTGACCACGGAAGAGAAGCGCGGCTTGGCCGAGGTCCTGTTCAAGCTCGACCCCGATGATCCGGACGTTCGTGGGGTCATGAGGGCATTGGGTCTCAGCTACCTGCGGCGGATGGGAAAGCCCGAGCACATCTCCTCGATTCGGATGGTCATGGGCGCGGCGGAGAAGTTCCCCCATCTGGGCCAGGCCTTCTATGAGGCCGGTCCGTGCCAGGGCCTTGCCCGCCTCAGCGGCTATTTTGACAGCCAGGTCGCGGCGGGACGCCTCTCCATGGAGGATTCCGGCGTCGCCGCCCAGCATTTCCTCGATCTGTGCGTATCCGGCATGCTGCGCCGCCTGCTCTTCTCGGTCGGCGGACCGCCGACCGAGACCGAGATCGAGAGGAACGTGGAGAACGCGCTCCGGGTGTTCTTCGCCGCCTACGGGCCGAAGGATCCCCCTAGTGATCCGTCTGCATCGCCTCGGCTACGCGCGCTTTGAGCACGTCGGGCTGGCGCAGGATCAGGGCACCGCGCGTCCGTTCGATCAGCCCTTCCTGAGTCAGCATGGTGAATTCCCGCGTGATCTGCTCACGGCGGCAGCCGATGCGCGCCGCCACGATGTGATGGAAGGGAGGCGGCGTGATGACACGCTCCCCCGACCGGTCCTGCCGAGGCGACGACAGGCGCAGGAGCTCCGAATAGAGCCGGTGCCGGAGATCGAGGACGGTCTGCTCCATGAAGCGGGCGTTCAACTCGCGGATGCGCGACGCCATGAGGCAGAAAAGCCGCTCGGCCACGGGCTGGTGCGCGAAGAGAAGCTCCTTGAAGACGGCCGCCGGCATCACGCAGGCCTCCCCACGAGTCAGCGCCGTGACGTTGGCGGAGCGGGGGACGCCGTCGAGGGCGGCGAGTTCCCCGAACAAGTCGCCCGGCCGCATCTCGTGGAGGATGACCTCCTTGCCGGAGGCTGTGCGCATGAGGACCCGGACCTCGCCCGAGAGCAGGAAATAGACGTCCGTGGACGGCTCGTCGAAATCGACCAGAACCTCCTCCGGGTCGAAGCGGCGCCAGTTGGCCCGTGCCTCGATCGGTGCGAGGTCGATGTCCAGCCCCTTGAACAGCTTGATGCCGGCAAGCCGCGCCATCGGTCTACTCCCCCTGTATGCCATCCTTGGCTATAGCACATATTTTCCATGGCCAGTACGGCCTTGTGCCCTCACCCTCTTTCAGCCTTCGCCAATGTTGTCACGGGCAATTCAGGCTAGGTGGCTCCCGACTTAAGACCTTGCCAGCGCCGGTATCCCACGCCAAAAGACCGCATGCTTCACGTCAACGACCTGACCTACCGCATCGGCGACCGGCTGATCCTCGACCGTGCCTCCTTCAACCTGCCTGACGGCGCGAAGGTGGGGCTCGTCGGGCGCAACGGCGTGGGCAAGACGACCCTGTTCAAGATCATCCAGGGAGAGCTCGCCACCGAGAGCGGCAGCGTCACCCTGCCCCGCGGCATGAAGATCGGCGCCGTCGCCCAGGAAGCGCCGGGAGGCCCGGAATCCCTGATCGACGTGGTGCTCGCGGCCGACAGGGAGCGCAGCGCCCTGATCGCCGAGGCCGAGCACGCCGACGGCATCCGCCGGGCCGAGATCGAGACGCGGCTCACCGATATCGGGGCCCATTCCGCCCCTGCAAGAGCAGCCGCGATCCTGCACGGCCTCGGCTTCGACGCCGAGGCGCAGAACCGGCCCTGCGCGGATTTCTCGGGCGGCTGGCGCATGCGCGTGGCCCTGGCTGCTGTGCTGTTCACCGAGCCCGACCTGCTCCTCCTCGACGAGCCGACCAACTATCTCGACCTGGAAGGCACGCTCTGGCTCTACGATTACCTCGGGCGCTACCCGCACACGGTGCTGGTCATCAGCCACGACCGGGAGCTTCTCGACGCCTGCGTCAACCACATCCTCCATCTCGACCGGGGCAAGCTCACGATCTATCGCGGCGGCTACACCTCGTTCGCCAAGCAATATGCGGAGAAGCGCGAGCTCACGGCCAAGATGGCGGCGAAGCAGGAGGCCGAGCGCAAGCATCTCCAGGCCTTCGTGGACCGCTTCAAGGCCAAGGCTTCGAAGGCCCGCCAGGCGCAATCCCGCGTGAAGCGTCTGGAGAAGATGGAGGCCATCACCACCATCGTGGAAGACAATGTGCTGCCCTTCAACCTGCCGGGGCCCGAGCGCCCCGCCGCGCCGCCGCTGATCACGGTCGAGGGTGGTGCCGTGGGCTATGGCGAGCGGATCGTGCTCGACCGCCTCAACCTGACGATCGCGCCGGACGACCGGATCGCGCTCCTCGGCTCGAACGGCAACGGCAAGTCCACCTTCTGCAAGCTCATCGGCGGCAGGCTGGCTCCCATGAAGGGCGAGATGCGCACGCCGACCCGCATGGACGTCGCCTATTTCGCCCAGCACCAGCTCGACGAGCTGAATCCGAAGGCGACGGCCTACGACCACGTGGCCGAGCGCATGCCCGACACGCCCATCGCCAAGATCCGCGCCCGCACGGCGCAGATCGGCTTCCCGGGCGCCAAGGCCGACACGCCGGTCTCCGCACTGTCGGGCGGCGAGAAGGCGCGACTGCTGATGGGGCTCGCCGCCTTCGACGGCCCTCACCTGCTCATCCTCGACGAGCCGACGAACCACCTCGACATCGACAGCCGCACGGCCCTGATGGAGGCGATCAACGACTATACGGGCGCCGTGATCCTGGTGAGCCACGACCGCTTCCTGATCGAGGCCTGCGCCGACCGGCTCTGGATCGTCGGCAACGGCGGCGTGAAGCCGTTCGACGGCGACATGGACGATTACCGCCAGCTGGTACTGTCCGGCGATCTCGATCCGCAGAAGCGCAGCGACAAACCCCAGGCGCCGATCGCCTCCAAGACGGACGAGCGCCGCGCCGCCGCAGAGCGGAGGGCCGCCCTGGCTCCCCTGCGCAAGAAGCTGGAGGCGCTCGAGGGCCGGATGGCCAAGCTCACCGAGGTCATCGGCAAGGTCGATTCGGCCCTGGCCGACGGCACCGCCTTCCAGAAAGACCCGGGCAAGGCCACGGAACTGTCGAAGATGCGCGCCGAGGCGGCGGCCACCTTGAGCACCCTCGAAGAGGAATGGCTGAATCTCAGCGGTGAGATCGAGGAAGCGGGAGCTTAGCGCATCGTCTTCGTCATTCGCGAAAAGGGCCGCCGGCTCCGGTCCGCAATGGCGAACTAGAACGTTATTACAAATTTCATAATGAGGGCCGTAGCCTTACGTTCTCATGAGGGAGAACGGCATATGCTTCGAGCGGTCTTGGCCACGGCGGTGATTGCCACCGGCGCATTTATCGGATCGCCTGCGGACGCGCAGGCGCAAGGGCTGGTGCCCTGCTCGCGGGAGGGCGGATATTGCCGCGTCCCCTACCCTACGCGCGTCATCTACGGCGTTCCGGGACGAAGGACCGAGGTCTTCGTCAGAGGAGGCGGCATCTCTTGCTCGAACAGCATCTTCGGCGATCCGGCTCCGGGCACGCCCAAGCGCTGCGCCTATGTCGCCCGCCGGTACGACAGAAACGACCGTTGGGTTGGCGACGGATATCGCATGCCGCCGCGTGGCTATGATCGCGACTTCAGGCCATACGACGAAGGTTACGACCGCCCTGTCCGGCGTTACGTCTACTGACGAGAGTATCGTCCGGGGCAACCCCGGATGGCCGTACGATGGCTCGAGCGGCCCCGGGCCAAAGCATGCGCAAACCAGGGGAGCGAACGCGTTGCCGCGCACCCGTACCCCCTCGTGTCTACTCCCCTGTGGGCTCGGCGTTACCTACTCGGGGCCCACGCAGAATCGAGGCAGGAAGGTATTCTTGCGTAGCCTTATGGGGGAGGCTGACACATGAGAATCCACATTTCCGCCTGCACCGACAGGGTGTTCGCCGAAGGTCTCTTGCCGCTGGCGCATCTGACGGAGGGCTCCGCATTCGCCGTCAATGACAATGGTCTCCGTTCGCAAAGCAGACCGAGAATCCGCTTGCATTTGAAACGCACGGCTTGCCCCGCGCAACATGCCGCTAGGTAAGTATTGAGTGCGGCACAGCACATCCGTCCGACCACCCATGAGTTAGCGTTCGGCTGCCTTTGATGGAGGCTGCGATGAACCAGGTCATGTCCTACTGCACGGCGCGGCTCTTCTCACGGGCTCTCGTGCCGCTCGCCCCGCTCCGGGCCCGGGAAATCGAACCGGGCAACGACAACAACCCTCCGGTCCCTCTGCCGTCTCTGTGGCGATGACGAGGTTCGCCGGACCTGGGGCACCCGTGCCGACCCATTCGGGTTGTCCATGATGGCTGTTGCTTAACTCCTTTGGACATTTGAACCCTCGTGCCCCCGGCTGCGACATTCCTCTGCCGTCGACCACGTGACTCGGCCCGGATGGAGAGGATCTTGAACGCCGCCCATGATCTTGAAGAGATCGTCGATCTGTTTGCCATCGGCAGACCGATGCGCAATGCCGGGCTCATGCCGGTGAAAGTCGCGACCCTTCCTCTCCGAAAAGCCGTGGCCGTCGTGATCGAGGAGTGGTCCGACGACAAGTTCAGGCAGTTGAGCGCCGTGATCCAACGGCAAACGGGCCCCGCCATCCGGAGCCTCGACGACATCAGGCATCTCTACGATTGCGCCGTTTCCGACGCCGCCTGCCGTGGCAGGCGAGCAAGCCCGACCGATCGCTGAAAGCGCGATGCCCCTTCAGGGGCGTTCGTGTTCCTCCGGACGAGCTATGCGTCGGATTTCACGGGATATGCATGGAATAACGCTCGACTCTTCCTCGGGCTTGAGATCTCATTCCTGCCAAAATCGGAGGAAACGAAAATCCGCCATGGATGAGGACGAAGACGACTTTTCAGAGCCGGCCCGCGGCAACCCGGCCCACGACAATTGGGCCCGCGCCTTCCGCTGGGTCGGGCTGGTCTGCGGCCTCGCCATGCTCGGCTGGACCGCAGTGCTCCTCGCCTGACCCGAGAGGTGGTTCGGCCGTCGGCTTCCAGAGCATCGGACGCACATTCGAACTCATGTCGGATGCTCTTGAGTTTTGTTTTGTCGCATCTTTACAGGCAGAACCAGTTCCCTCTTATGAGGCCGATGCCTCAGGGCAAGCAACCAAGTGAGCGTGCCATGTGTCCCATCAACGGATCGTAGGCTTGCCTGAGCGCGACCGGATACGTGACCCGAATTTCATGGATGGCGCCGCAGTCCTCGATGGCCTTCACATAGACGATGTCGCGGTCGCGGGTGCCGGAGGCGGCAAACCATTCTTTGCCCTTGGCCTTGTATGTGATGGTCACGCCGTCCTCCCTGAGCCGATCCAGCAACCAGTTCCGATACGCGGCGAAATTCTCCGCAACCGTCGTGGCCCCATGACTCCCGAAGACGCGAAGCTCGGCGCCGTCGGCTGATCTGAAGGTCTGCCCGTCGCCATTCGCAGGCTGCGGCTCGGCTATCGTGAAGATCCGCGGAACGTCAGCCAACGTTCCGAATCGCCCGTTGCGATAGCGGCTCCAGGAATGGTCGACGCGCGTTAGGTCCTGACCCACACTTACCGTCGGCAGAAGAATCAGGCCGGCGCCGATGGCGGAGCGGATGCGCCTCGCCATGCTCCACCCTTACGGCTTCACCACCCGGTCGAGCCTGTTGTTCACGAAGAAATAAAGCTCGCGCCCGCCGGGCTCCGAATAGAGCACCTGCACCTCGCGCTGTCCCTTGCCGCTCTCGCCGACGAGCACATCGGTCGCGGGCTTGCCCTTCAGGCGCACGAGATCGCATTCCGTGATGCCGGGTTCGATGGCGGTGGCCGTTCCCCAGGCCCTGACGGTGCACTGGCCGTCCGGCCCGAGCACGGGGCCGTCGATCTTGGGCCCCAGGGACGCCGAAGGCGCGGGAGCCGACGCCATCATGGCCGGAGCAGGCGGCGCAGAGCTCGTACTCGTGCAGCCGGCCAGAACCAACGCCACGAAAGCGACGCCCGAGAGAACCTTTACATGCATCACCATCAATCCCCGTTATCGGACGCCCTCGCCTGCAGGGCCTGTTCGAAAAGCCGCTGCACATCGCTCCTGAAGGCCTGTCGCGACGCCTCCCGCGAATAAAACATGTGACCGCCGTCGTAAACACTCAAAGCCACACGCTTCGCAGGACCAAGTTCGGGGAGCTGGTTGAGAAGAAGCTGAGAGGCGTAATACGGCGTCACCAGATCGGTGAAGCCGTGGGCGACGAGGACGCGCAGCTTGCCGTCGAGGGAGAGGGCCTGGCGCAATTCGTCGAGGTTTTCAGGACCGCTGCGGCCGCCGCCCCATCGCCATGCGCCGGTGACCGATCCGTTCAGCAGGTTGTAGCGCCCTTCGGCCTTGTAGTTCAACGTGCCGGTCAGATGATGGATGATCGCGCTCGTCAGAGGCGCGGTCATTGCATCGAGCACCGGATCCTCGAAGCGCGAGGACTGGGACGTCGGGTTGGGATCGGCACCGGCCACATTGGTATCGTAGGCGCTGACCACTTCCGACGATCCGCGCCGCAGCTCCCGCTGGATTGTGCGCATGTCGATACGCCCCGCGAGACGGCGCGTCAGTTCGGGATCGAGCCCGCTGAATTCCGCCACGCGGCGGCTGATCCGTTCCACGGCATCCTTGTCCTGCAAGCCGCGCATCAGATCGACGAGATACTCGCCCGACGCATAAGTCTCCGCGTCCTTCAGCGCGTCGCGAGACACGGTGCCGTTGCGCGCGAGCCTCGCGGCGGCAAGCGACGGCAGGAGCGCCGCGTTGGTCCAGGGAGCGCCGGCATGTCCCTGCTCGAGCCAGTCGAAATCAAAGACAGGCGAGACGAGGACGAGCCCGCTGAAGCCGATGCCCTGGTCGCTCTGCAGCTTCTGAGCGAGCAGCGGTCCGCGGAAACCGCCATAGCTCTCGCCGACGAAGAATTTCGGCGAGGTGAGCCGGTTCTTCTCCTTCAGCCAGCGCATCACCACGGCCGCGAGAGCATCGATATCGCCCTGCACGGAATACATCCGATCCCGTACCTGATCGCCACCGACCACGCGGCTGTAGCCGGTGCCGGGCGGGTCGATGAACACGAGATCGGTGAAATCGAGCCAGGTCTCGGCGTTGGGCACGAGGGCCGTCGGAGCCGAGGGGCTGATCGTCGTCCCGTCCATCGGCAGGAGCCAGGGGCCGATGGCGAGAAGATGCAGATAGGCCGATGACGCACCCGGCCCTCCGTTCACGGCGAACGTCACCGGCCGCGTCGCCGGATCCGCATCGTCGCGCGTATAGGCCACGAAACCGATCTCGGCCTGAGGCGCGCCCTGCTGGTCCGTGAGGGTCAGGTGGCCCGCCGTCGCGGTGAAGGACAGGGCCCGGCCCGGGAGCTGCAGGCTGTGGCGGGTCACCGATTCCGGCGGCAGGGCCTGTGCGTTCCTCGCCTGCGGCTGCGGCCGGCGAGCCTCCTGCTGGCCTTGCGCCTGCTGGTCCCGATTGCCCGACTGCTCCTGCGCGCCCGCAGCCAGGGGCATCGCCAGGGAGAGGACAAGGGCGGCATAGAGAGGAAGACGCGTCGCTCGGATCATCGGGACATCCTTGTATGGCCTGCGTGAAACTGGAGAGCATCCCTCCCGTTGCAAGTTTGGAAGCGATGAAGTCTTCGTGTTCAGCCACCTCATCTGCTTGGGCCATGACGGAGCGGACGTAGCGATGATCTGTATCAAAGAGCCAGCACCTTGTGGCCCGCAGCGTGTGCTGCGAGCCTGAAGGTCAGTCGAGGGAGGGTGCGGTGCATCGCCCGGCTCGCTGTGAGTGTGAGAGTGGAAGAGCCGGACGGCGCCTCGCACGCGGTTCTTTTCAGGTGGACCAGCTGGGGAGCCCCCAAGGTCGACCTCCCGCGACCACAGGTGTGCGAGACCTGCGGCGGGACCGCCTCCCGCCCCGCACTGGCTGACGCCTCGCGAGCGCGCCCCTCGGCGGGCGGGGATGCGAACGATATAGCCGAGCTTGTCCGCCCTGTCAAGAACAAAGTGAGAACATAACATCGCCTGGTCATCCCATCGACGTCAACACGGCCTCGTGCCGGTGATCCCGATCGGAACGGCGGGGCGCCTCACAGACGCGGGATGCCAGGCACAAGGCCCGGCCATGACGTGGAGGGTGTCATGCCGTCGGACGGACCATGACGTGGCGGGTTCATGTCATCACCGGCACGAGGCCTGCGATGACAGACGGGTCAAGAGGGAAACATTCGCCCTCATCCCGAGAACCTCTCGGAGATCCTCCCCTTGCCTCAAGCCTTCCGCTGCCAGCGTCCGTTCTCGTCCTGCTGCCAGTAGGTTGCCGCATGGCCGCCCTCCTTCACGGCGCGCCATTGGTCGCGCGCGACCGCGAGGGCCTGGACGTCGTTTCCATCGAACAGGATCGCCAGCCGCTCGTAAGCCGTGATGTCGCCCGGCAGATCCGCGCCCTCCACGAGAAAGCGGATCGAGGCGCCGTTGGGATTGTCGCCCGACAGGGTGATGAGGATCGGCTGGTCCGCCGCATGAGCCTCGCGGTCGGTGCCGTGCGGCAGGAAGCTTTCGTCGGTGAATGTCCACAGGTGATCGTCGAGGGCGGACATGCGCTCCTCGGTCACCGCCTGCACGACCGCGCGCCACCCCCGCTCCAGCGTCTTCTGCAGGAGCGTGGGCAGCACGGCCTCGAGCGGCTGATGCTGGAGGTGATAGAAGAGGACCTCGGTCATCGCGGATCACAATTCCTTGCGGCCGCAACGGCGGCAGCGCGCCAGAGGTCCCTTCCCGCCATCGTGCTCAGGCCTCGTAATGGTCGCGGACCAGACGGTCGAGGAGGCGCACGCCCCAGCCGGAGCTCCAGCCCTTGTTGATCTCGGTGGCCGGCGAGCCCATGGCCGTACCGGCAATGTCGAGATGGGCCCAGGGCACGTCGTTGACGAAGCGCTGGAGCAGGGCCGCGGCCGTGCTCGACCCGCCGAAGCGGCCTGCGGAGTTCTTCATGTCGGCGAACTTGGATTCGATCATCTTGTCGAATTCAGGCCCCAGGGGCATGCGCCAAACCCGCTCGCCCGTCGCCTTGCCGGCCGCCGTCAGGCGCTCGGCAAGCTCGTCGTTGTTCGAGAAGAGGCCTGCATATTCCTGCGCCAGGGCCACGAGGATCGCGCCGGTGAGGGTCGCGAGATCGACCATGAACTTCGGCTTGAAGCGGTCCTGCACGTACCAGAGCACGTCCGCCAGCACGAGCCGGCCCTCGGCGTCCGTGTTGATGATCTCGATGGTCTGGCCCGACATAGTGGTGACGATGTCGCCGGGACGCTGGGCATTACCGTCGGGCATGTTCTCGACGAGGCCGATGGCGCCGACCACATTGGCCTTCGCCTTGCGGCTCGCAAGCGCATGCATGAGGCCGACGACGCAGGCGGCGCCCGCCATGTCGCCCTTCATGTCCTCCATGCCGGCGCCCGGCTTGATCGAGATGCCGCCCGAATCGAACACCACGCCCTTGCCGATGAAGGCGATGGGGCTCTCGTCGGCCTTTCCGCCGTTCCAGCGCATGATGGCGACCCGGCCGCCGCGCACGGAGCCCTGCGCGACTCCGAGAAGCGCGTTCATGCTGAGCTTCTTCATGGCCTCGTCGTCGAGGATCTCGACCTCGACCCCGAGCTTGCCCAGTTCCTGGGCGCGGGCGGCGAATTCCTGGGGACCGAGCACGTTCGGCGGCTCGTTGACCAGGTCGCGGGCGATGACGACGCCTTGCTCGATGCCCTCACGGGCCTCGTAGGCCTTCTTGGCCGCGGCGGGATCGGCCACGCTGAAGACGAGGCGGCCGCCTTTCTTGGCGTCGTTGTCGTCCTTCTTGGTCTTGTAGCGGTCGAAGCTGTAGCGGCGCAGCTGAGCGCCGAGCGCGATTTCGGCGGCCGCCTCCGGGGCGACCTCGATCCCGGGCAGGTCCAGCACGACCGTCGCGAGCTTCCCGTTCGCCTTTCCGGCGATCAGGCCGCCGAGCTGGACGAAATCGACGGCGGGCCGGTCCTTCTCCCCGCCCAATCCGATCACGATCAGCCGATCGACCGACAGGTCGGCGGGCACCACGATGGACATGGCGGATTTCGCCTTGCCCTTGAAGGTCTCGGCGGCCGCGGCCTTGGCGATGAGGTCGACGGCCTTCTGGCCCAGCTGCGCCGCGACGGCGCCGGAAGGCTTGAGATCGTCCCCGACGAAGACGATGAGATCGCCGGTCTCGACCTTGCCGTGGGCCTGGAAGTCGATCTTGAAGCTGTCGGCCATGAAATCCTCGTTGTTCTGATGCACATCACCGGTCTTGGGGCCGGCTGCGACGCTGACGATGGGGACATATATCATATGGCGGGCTAAGGCACGGGGAAGCTGCCGTGAAATCGGCGCAATCCCGGGTTGTTGAACAGGGCCATCTTGCCTGAGACGATGCGACACGATACCCAGGGCTCCGCCGCCCGGGGGCGAAGGGCCTTATGACACTTCTCGAACGCTATATTCTGAAGAACACCTTCAATGCCTTCCTCGCGTGCCTCGTCGCCCTGACGGGCGTGATCTGGATCACGCAGGCTCTGCGCGAGCTCGACCTGCTGACCGGCAAGGGTCAGACCATCGTAATCTTCCTGACGGTGACGGGGCTGTCCCTGCCCGCCCTGATCAACGTCATCGCGCCCGTGGCCCTGTTCCTGGCGACGATCTACACCCTGAACAAGCTGAACGGCGATTCCGAGCTGATCGTCATGAGCGCCGGCGGCATGCCGCCGCAGCGCCTCCTGCGGCCCTTCCTGGCCCTGGCCACCTTCGTGTGCGCCGTCGTGGTCGTCATCTCGGTCTATCTCATGCCCGCGAGCTTCCAGGAGCTGCGCCAGCTTTTCACGAAGATCAGGGCCGATTTCGTGGGCACCATGGCCAAGGAAGGCCAGTTCATCACCCTGGAGAGCGGCTTCACGTTCCATTACCGGGAGCGCTCGGGGGACGCCCTCCTCGGGATCTTCATGGAAGATCTGCGGGACAAGGACAAAGCCATCGTCTACCTGGCCGAGCGCGGACAGACCGTCGAACAGAACGGCAACGCCTATCTCGTGCTCCAGAAGGGCAGCGTCCAGCGCAAGGAACCCAACAGCCGCGACTCGTCGATCGTGGCCTTCGAGCGCTATGCGGTCGACCTTTCCGCCTTCAGCAAGGAGGGCGGAGACGTCGTCTACAAGCCGCGCGAGCGAAGCACGACCCAGCTCCTCTTCCCCGACAAGAGCGAGTTCATCTACCAGGAGCAGCGCGGGCGCTTCCGGGCCGAGCTGCATGACCGCCTGTCGTCCTGGCTTTATCCGCTCGCCATGATGGTCATCGCCTTCGCGGCCCTTGGCGAAGCCAGAACGACCCGCCAGGGGCGCGGGCTCGCCATCGCGGGCGCGGTCATCGCCATCGTGCTGCTGAGAATTCTCGGCTTTGCCGCATCGAGCGCCGTCGCGCGGACCGCGACGGCGGTGTTCGCCGTCTATGGCGTCCCCCTGGCGGGCATTCTCGTCGGCCTCCTGTTCATCTTCAAGGGACCGGCCATGCGATCCGCACAGGCGAAGCTCAACGCGGCCATCCGCAACCTGCTTCCGTCGCGCTCCCCCGCAGCTCAGAAGGCCTGACCATGCTGATCGGCCGCACCCTCGGGTCTTATTTCTCGCGACAGTTCATCAAGACCATCTTCCTCGTCTTCGCGACCGTCTTCACCCTCGTCTATACCCTGGACTTCGTGGAACTCATGCGCCGGGCGGGCGATGCGCCGGCCGCGACGCCCGCGGTGATCGCCCAGCTCGCCCTGTTCCGGACGCCGGCCATCGCCGAGCAGGTCATGCCCTTCGCGGTGCTGTTCGGCAGCATGGCCGCCCTCCTCCAGCTCAGCCGCAAGCTCGAGCTGGTGGTGGCGCGGGCGGCCGGCATTTCCGCATGGCAGTTCCTCCAGCCGGGACTCCTGATCGCCCTCCTGATCGGCATCCTGTCCGTGACGGTCTACAACCCGGTTTCGGCCATCCTCAAGCAGCGGGCCTCCACCCTGGAGACGCAGACCTTCTCCCGGCCGACTCAGAGCCGGGACAAGCCGATCTGGATCCGCCAGAGGAGCCAGGACGGACAGGCGATCCTTCGCGGCGACAGCTCGGCCACCGACAGCCCGACCCTTTACGGCGTGACGGTCTATGCCTTCGATCAGGCGGGCGTGTTCACCCACCGGGTCGAGGCCAAGGAAGCGACCCTGCACGAGGGCTTCTGGGAGCTGAAGGATGTCCGTATCCTCTCGGCCACCGAAGAGCCCCAATCACATGACCGTTACCTGATCGCGTCGAACCTCCAGCCCTCGCAGGTTCGACAGAGCTTCATCGATCCCGATGCGGTTCCGTTCTGGGACCTCAAGGACACCATCCAGCGCATGGCGCAGGCGGATATCAACACCACGGCTTACCAGCTCCATTACGACCTGCTTCTGGCCCGTCCGCTGCTGTTCATCGCCATGGTCTTCGTGGCCGCATCCGTATCGTTAAGATTCTTTCGATTTGGTGGTGTAGCGATGATGGTTCTGGGTGGCGTCGCAGCCGGCTTCATGCTTTATGTCGCGACGGAGCTTATGGCGGAGCTTGGCGCCGCCGGAATCATCAGTTCCCTTGTTGCAGCCTGGTTCCCAGCTGTAGTAGGCAGTCTGTTAGGGACCTTGGCGTTATTGCATCAAGAGGACGGCTGACCGGCCTCGGTAAAAAGGTTTGTTAAGGAGTGGGGATGCGGCAGCGGCTTAAGACAACGATCGCAACGTCTGCGATCGCAGCGGCTCTTTTAGCTGCTGGGTCTGTGCCTGCGCTCGCCCAGGCCACCCTGAACGAGGCCATCGCCGGGCGTGCCAAGTCCGGAGCGGGCCAGGACCGTCTTCTCGTTGACGCTAAGGAAATCGTTTACGACAACGACAAGAACACGATCGCCGCCTCGGGCGACGTGCAGATGAATTACCAGGGCCGCACCCTCCAGGCCGACCGGGTCACCTATGACCGGAACACCGGCCGCGTCTTCGCCGAAGGCAATGCCCGCCTGACGGATGCCACCGGCACCGTCGCCACGGGCGACCGCTTCGAGCTGACGGACGACTTCAAGAACGGCTTCATCGATTCCCTGAGGGTGGTCCAGACCACCGTCGAGCAGGGCCGCCCGCTCACGACCCGATTCTCCGCCCCCCGGGCCGAGCGCGCCGAGGGCGAGACGACGGTGTTCGAGCGCGGGACTTATACCGCCTGCGAACCCTGTAAAGACAATCCGGAACGGCCTCCCCTCTGGCAGGTCAAAGCCGCCAAGATCATTCACAACAACAGCGAACGGACGATCTATTACGAGGATGCGACCCTTGAGCTCCTCGGCATCCCGGTCGCCTACATGCCGTATTTCTGGACGCCCGATCCGACGGTCAAGCGCAAGACGGGCTTCCTGTCGCCGCGTTACGTCTATTCCAGCTCCCTCGGCTACGGCGCCTCCGTGCCGTTCTTCTGGGCGATCGCACCGAACTACGACCTGACGCTCAACCCGACCTATCTGAGCCGGCAGGGCCTTCTCGCCCAGGCCGAATGGCGCCACCGGCTCGACAACGGCGTTTATACCGTCCGGGCCGCCGGGATCTCGCAGCAGGAGCCCGAAGCCTTCCTCCGGTCTCCGTATGGCGCCGGAGACCGTGACTTCCGCGGCTCGCTGGAGACGACCGGCCTTTTCTACATCAACCAGAACTGGCGCTGGGGCTGGGACATCGCCCTGCTCTCCGACAAGTGGTTCCTGTCGAACTACAAGATCCACAGCGAGAGCCTCAGCTCGTACTACGTCAAGGAATCGATCTCGACCCTGTATCTCCAGGGTCAGGGAGACCGCTCGTTCTTCGACATGCGCGGCTATTACTTCCAGACCCTGTCGAGCGCCGACTGGCAGAAGCAACAGCCCCTCGTCGCCCCGGTCCTGGACTACAACAAGCGCTTCACGCCTCCGACCATCGGCGGCGAGTTCGCCCTCGACGTGAACGTGACGCACCTCTCGCGCGAGGCCGCCCAGTACAATCCGCTGTCGGTCGCCAACACGACCACTTTCGGCGTGGCTCAGACCTGCCTCGTGTTCGATCGCGCCTCCTGCCTCGTCCGCGGCATCAGCGGCTCGACCTCCCGGGCGTCGGTCACCGCCTCCTGGCGCCGTGAGTTCGTCGACCCGATCGGTCAGGTCTGGACGCCGTTCGCCTATGTGCGGGCCGACAATTTCTGGATTGCGCCGGATTTCGCCGGTTACCAGAACCCGCAGCTCGCCAACTTCATCGATACGGGAGACGATTATCTCTTCCGTGCCATGCCGGCGGTCGGCGTCGAGTATCGCTATCCCTTCATCGCCAGCCTGGGCAGCTCCGGCAAGCAGATCCTCGAGCCGATCGCCCAGGTGATCGCCCGTCCGAACGAGACCAGGATCGGCAATCTCCCCAACGAGGACGCCCAGAGCCTCGTGTTCGACGACACCTCCCTGTTCGACTGGGACAAGTTCTCCGGCTACGACCGGGTCGAGGGAGGCGTGCGCGCCAATGTCGGCATCCAGTACACCGTGACCGGCGCAGACGACTTCTACGCGAACGTTCTCTTCGGGCAGTCCTATCAGATCGCCGGCCGCAACTCGTTCCGGCAGCCCGATCTCGCCAATGTGGGATTGGATTCGGGGCTCGATTCCCGTGCATCCGATTATGTGGGCCGCTTCCAGATCTCTCCGAATGCGAACTTCGCTTTCGTGACCCGTGCGCGCTTCGACCAGGAAGACTTCGGCCTGAACCGGCTCGAAGCCGGCTTCAGGGCGAACTTCAATCCCTACCTGCCGGTCTCGACCTCGCTGACCTATGCCAATTATGCGGCCCAGCCCGCCATCGGGTTCCCGCTGCGGCGCGAAGGCCTGCTCGGAACGGCCCGGTGGGACATCACGCCGAACTGGTACGTGTCCGGCTCTGTCCTCCTCGATCTCGACCGCTATCTCCTAGCGCGCGAGACCTACCAGACCCAGTTCGCCATCAACCCCGAAACGGCCGTCTATAACCGGCAGAACGTCGCCTATGTCAGCGGCATGTCGCTCGGGATCGGCTATATGGACGAGTGCACCACATTCTCGCTCAGCTACAGCGTGACGCCGCGCGAGGTGGTGCGGAATTCGGGTGAGAAGAGCCAGAATCAAACCATCGCGTTCACGCTCGAGTTCCGCTCGCTCGGCGAAGTGGGCTATACTCAGAACCTCAGCGGCCTAACTTCCGACGAAGGTGTATCCGCCCAGTGATGGGGCTCCATCAGCGCCCTCCTCTCCTCCTGACGCAGGGTGATCCAGCCGGGATCGGACCCGAACTGAGCCTGAGAGCCTGGCTGGAACGAGATGCAGAGTCTCTTCCGGCTTTCGGGATCGTCGGCGATCCCGGGCATCTCGGTCACGTCGCGAAGAGCCATGGCTGGGACGTTCCCATCGCGGCCGTCGAACCACACCAGATCCAATCCGCCTTTTCCGGCTCGCTTCCCGTCATTCCGCTGAGCGCTCCGGTTTCAGCCGAGGCGGGCAAGCCCGACCGGGCCAATGCTCCATCGGTCATCGAATCCATCGAGACGGCCGTTCGGTTCGTCCGGGCGGGGACGGCGGCGGCCGTCGTGACGAACCCCATCGCCAAGCACGTGCTCTACCAGGCAGGCTTCCGGCACCCGGGCCACACGGAGTTTCTCGCGGCTCTCGCTTCGGAAGGCGACCCGGAGGCCTATCACCCGGTGATGATGTTGTGGAGCGCGGAACTCGCCGTCGTCCCCGTCACGGTGCATATCCCCTTGGCGGACGTGCCCTCGGCCCTGACCACGGACCTGATCGTCCTCACGGGGCGGATCGTCGCTCGGGAGCTGCGGCAGCGGTTCGGCATCGAGAACCCGAGGCTCGCCCTCGCCGGGCTCAATCCCCACGCGGGCGAAAGCGGAGCCATGGGAACCGAGGACGAGACCGTCATCGTCCCGGCCATCGACATCCTTCGGGCGGATGGAATCGACGTGACAGGCCCGCTGCCGGCGGACACCATGTTCCACGCCCGCGCGCGCAGCCGGTACGACGCAGCCCTTGCCATGTATCACGACCAGGCCCTGATCCCGATCAAGACGATCGCGTTCGACGAGGCGGTCAACGTGACGCTCGGGCTTCCCTTCGTGCGGACGTCGCCCGATCATGGCACGGCTTTCGACATCGCCGGCAAGGGCATCGCCCGCCCCGACAGCCTCATGGCGGCCCTGAAGCTTGCTGCCCGCCTGGGGAGCCCATGAGCCAGATCGACGATCTCCCCCCGCTGCGCGAAGTCGTGCGGACCCACGGGCTGATGGCCAAGAAATCGCTCGGCCAGAACTTCCTGTTCGACCTCAACCTCACCAGCCGCATTGCCCGCTCGGCGGGGCCGCTGGAGGACGCGACCGTCATCGAGGTGGGCCCGGGCCCCGGCGGCCTCACCCGCGCCATCCTGGCGGCGGGCGCGAAGAAGCTCATCGCCATCGAGCGCGACAGCCGCTGCCTGCCCGCCCTCGCCGAGATCGCCGATCGTTATCCGGGGCGGCTGGAGGTGATCGAAGCCGACGCGCTGGCATTCGACCCACGCCCCCTGGTCGGCGACGGGCTCGTGCGCATCATCGCCAACCTGCCCTACAATGTCGGCACGGCCCTCCTGACCGGGTGGCTCACCGGCGGGGCCTGGCCGCCGTGGTGGTCCTCGCTTACTCTCATGTTCCAGCGCGAGGTCGCGGAGCGCATCGTCGCGGACGAAAGCGATCCGAAGAACTACGGCAGGCTCGGCGTTCTCTGCGGCTGGCGGACGGAGGCCCGCATCCTCTTCGACGTGCCGCCCTCCGCCTTCGTGCCGCCGCCGAAGATCACGTCGAGCATCGTGCACCTCACCCCACGGGCCAACCCGCTGCCCTGCCGCATCGGCGCCCTCGAAGCCGTCACCCGCGCGGCCTTCGGGCAGCGCCGCAAGATGCTGCGCCAGAGCCTGAAGTCCATCGCCCCCGACCCGGCCTCGCTCATCAAAGCGGCAGGCCTCGACGAAACGATCCGCGCTGAGAACATCCCGGTCGAGGGATATGTGGCCTTGGCGAATGCATTTGACATGAGATAGCGTTTCTATAATTCTTAGACGCTCATGCAGTTATCTGCCGGAAGCGCTTCTCCCTTCGACAATCTTGCTGCTGTATTCGGTGTGCGGGAGTTGCCGCATGCCATGTTTTACGAATTCGAGTACGCTCTCCGTTTTGAACTTGGAGGCGAGATCTATGACTCTCGAACCTCGCCAATCCCGCGCTTTCTTCAAGCACTGGATCGAGCCAGATCCGTTGCCCATTTCCTCTTTGACACTTCCGACCATGTGAGCGCGATCGTCTCGTACTCTGGCGGGAAATATCGAGGGCGGCGCGAACGCAGGCCGAGCCAAGATCTATTAGATCTTGGCTTCGAAAACCCCCTTGGTCCCTATTACAAGGTCGCTGCTGAAGACGACGATGAGTTGTATCGCTACTGGCATTGGGTAGATCGAGTCGCCCTCTCGCCTGATATTGACACGCTCCTATGGGCATCGATTTCAGCCGAACAGGCAGTCACCCCCAAATCTCGTTGGACCAAAATTTACGTCGTCGATCTAACGAAGGGTATTATTCTCCACGTCTATGATGACCGTGGCATGGATGTTGTTGCCAAGCGCCCGGAAGCTCTTCTCGCCCTTTACGAACAATTCAACGGTTGGCTGCTGGAATGGGACAGGTCCAAGATGGAGAATACCTTCGGCCACCTATCCCTTGGACCATGATGGGCTTTATTCGATAAGGTGAGCACCGACACGGCTGAGGCATCCGCACACCGCTCGCCCTCCCGCCATTTCCGCCTATATGAAGCCGCTGGACCGGCGCGGAGGCTCCTCTTCATGAGACCTTAACCGCACCCTTCCATGATTGGATCATCGTGAGCGGCTCAACCGGCCGCGAGAGGAGAAGGCGGGAATGTCGCAGCCGCGCAAGACGATCGGGCTTCTGTTCGGGGGGCGCTCTGCGGAGCACGAGGTCTCCAAGCTGTCGGCGGCCAATGTCCTGCGCGCTCTCGATCCCGACCGCTACGACATCGTCCCCATCGGCATCGGCCGGGATGGGCGCTGGCTTCTCTGCGACAGCGGCAATGGCGGCGGAAGGGGTGCGCAATCCCTGGAAATCCCTGAAGGCGCTCCGCAGGTGGCCCTCCTCCCCGGAGGAGCCGGCGAGATGATCGTGCTGAACGGCGCCGAGGCGTCGCGATCCCTGAGCCTCGATGCGGTCGTGCCCGTGCTCCATGGACCCAACGGCGAGGACGGGACGGTTCAGGGCTTTCTCGAACTGGCCAATGTTCCCTATGTGGGCTCGGGCGTCATGGGCTCCGCTGCCGGCATGGACAAGGACATCGCCAAGCGGCTGCTCCGCGACAGCGGCCTTCCGGTGGTGCCGTTCCTGACGCTGACTTCGCGCAATCGCGTCGATTACAAGGCTGCCGTGGATGCGCTCGGAACGGCCGATCTCTTCGTCAAGCCGGCCAATATGGGCTCGTCCGTCGGCGTGTCCCGCGCCTCGTCGGCGGAAGAATTCGACAGGGCCTGCGAGCGTGCTTTCCGTTACGACGGCAAGGTGCTCGTGGAGCGCAGCGTCACGGGCGCCCGGGAAATCGAGTGCTCGGTACTGGAGGACGCGTCCGGCGAGGTCCGCGCCTCGCCGCTGGGCGAGATCGTGCCGGCCGACAGCCACGGGTTCTACAGCTACGACGCCAAGTATATCGATGCGGACGGCGCCCTCCTGCGCATCCCGGCGGAGCTCTCATCGGCCGCGGCTGGTCGCATTCAGGATCTTGCCGTCGCAACCTTCAGGACGCTCGCCTGCGAGGGACTGGCCCGCGTCGACTTCTTCCTGGATCCCAGGAACGACTATGGCCTTTTCATCAACGAGGTGAACACCCTGCCGGGCTTCACGGCGATCAGCATGTACCCGAAGCTCTGGGAGGCCGGCGGCCTGCCTCAGAACGAGCTGATGGAAGTGCTGATCGGGCATGCCATCGCCCGCCATGAGCGCCGGAACGCGTTCGCACTGGTTTAAGAGGGAAACGCTCAGTCGATCTTCTCGGCGAGCAAGCCTTCGACGAACTCGGATAGGCCGACGAGGCGCTCGCGCTTGAGGCGCTCGGCCGCCTGAATGGCCTTCAGGCTCTCGAACGACTTGCCGAGATCCTCGTTGACGATCACGTAATCGTACTCGACCCAGCGCTCCATCTCGACGCGGGCATTGGCGAGCCGCTTGGCGATGACCTCGGGGGCGTCCTCCGCCCGGCGTTCGAGCCTCGCCTTCAATTCCTTGAAGCTCGGCGGCAGTACGAAGACGGTCACCACGTCGTCCGGCAGCTTCTGCCGGACCTGGCGGGGCCCCTGATAGTCGATGTCGAAGATCATGTCCTGGCCGGAGGCCAGGGGCTTCTCCACCGGCTTGCGCGGTGTGCCGTAGAAGTTGCCGTGCACCTCGGCCCATTCCAGGAGCTCGTCGCGATCCCGCATCGCCAGGAACTCTTCCACGTCGATGAAGTGATAGTGCCTTCCCTCGATCTCGGAGGGGCGCTTGGGACGGGTCGTCACGGAAACGGACAGGACCCCCGCGCGCTCTTCCACGAGGCTGCGCGTCAGCGTGGTCTTACCGGCGCCGGAGGGCGACGACAGAATGAGAATGAGGCCGCGACGGCCGACGGGAGATTTCGAATCCTGGCTCACCGCATCACTCCACATTCTGAACCTGCTCGCGGAATTGCTCGATTACGGCCTTCAATTCAAGCCCGATCCGCGAGAGGGACACGTCGTTGGCCTTCGCACACAGGGTATTCGCCTCGCGGCCGAATTCCTGCGCCAGGAAATCGAGCCTTCGCCCGACCGATCCGCCCTCCTGCACCAGGCCGCGCGCGGCATCCACATGGGCGCGCAGACGGTCGAGCTCCTCGCGGATGTCGGCCCGCGCGGCGATGAGCACCGCCTCCTGATGCAACCGCGCCGGCTCGAGGCTGCTCTTGCCGTCGAGCAGCTCGGCGATCTGCGCCTCCAGGCGGGCGCGAATGGCCTCGGGCTGACGGGCGGGTGCGGCTTCGGCCTCGTCGACCAGACGGGAAATGATGTCGAGCTGCTGGCCCAGAACGGCGGCGAGCGCCTGTCCCTCCTGCAGCCGCACGGCCTTGAGGGATTCGATCAGCGCACCGATCCCCGCCCTCAGGGCCGCCACGAGTTCCTCGTCCTGCAGCGGATCGGCGGCATCATCGTCCATCTCGACCACGCCGCGCACGGACAGGAGGCCATCGAGGGAGGCGGGCTGCACGTTGGCCGGGAGCGACAGGCCGCCGATGGCCGAGAGCAGCGATTGCAGCACATCCTGGTTCACGCGCAGCTTGGCCGCGGAAGAGGCCTTGCTGAGCGTCAGGTTGAGCTGGCCCTGGCCCCGGGTCAGCGCCTTGAGGATCTGGCCTCGCGCTTCCTCGCCGATGGCATCGAGGCCCGAAGGCGTGCGGACGCGCACCTCGAGCCCGCGTCCGTTCACCGTCTTGAGCTCCCAGGCCCATTGATAGGATCCGGTGACGCCGGCCTCACGGGCAAAGCCGGTCATGCTCGCAATGGACATACGCTAACCTCGAACGGAATGAAAAATCGGCGCGACCATAATGCGCGCCGGTCTCAGTGTCGACGAAGGATCTCGATCCTGGCTGCGCGATTCACGGCTGCCGGAGGGGCGGAACGTTCTTCGTACTGTTCAGGTCGAAGCTCTTGTTCTTGAGCGGGTCCTTATCGGTGCCCTCGCTGGCATCGAAGCCGCGTCCCGGTCGTCCCCCGGATGCGGGCTGCGTATTCGCGGAGCCGCGCAGCGCGGGTGCGGCACCGGCGGGCAGGTTCGTCTGCTCGCCGTCGGGCACCACCCGGTCGACATCATTGGCGTCAGGCGCCGGGCGGCTCTTCTCGATCTGCCGCCAGCGCGCCACGTTGCGCTGGTGCTGCTCGTACGATTCGGCGAAGGCATGGCCTCCCGAGCCGTCGGCCACGAAGTAGAGATCCTTGGTGCGCGAGGGGTTGGCCACGGCCTCGAGGGCGGCGCGGCCCGGATTGGCGATCGGCCCGGGCGGCAGGCCTTCGACCACATAGGTGTTGTAGGGCGTCGCGGCCTCGATCTCGCTGCGCAGGATGCCGCGTCCGAGAGTGCCTTTGCCGCCGACAAGGCCGTAGACGATGGTCGGATCCGACTGGAGCTTCATCCGCTTCTGCAGGCGGTTGATGAAGACGCCCGCCACACGGGTGCGCTCGTCCGCCCGGCCCGTCTCCTTCTCGACGATGGAGGCCAGGATCACGAGTTCCTGCGGGGACTTGATCGGCAGTTCGTTGGAGCGGCGTTGCCAGATCTGCTCGATGGCCTGACGCTGGGCCGCCTGCATGGTGCCGATGATCTGCTGGCGGGTCGTGCCGCGCTCGAACTTGTAGGTATCGGGCAGGAGCGTGCCTTCGCGCGGGGTTTCGGCCACGTCGCCGGTGAGGATCTCGTGCTCGTAGAGCCGGGCGACGATCTGCTCGCTGGTCAGCCCCTCGGGAATCGTCACCGCATGCAGGATCGCCTTGCCCTGGATGAGGGTGTCGATGGCATCCTCGATGCTGGTGCCGGCCTTGAACTGGAATTCGCCGGCCTTCAGCTGGCCGCGCTGCCGGTTGATATGGGCATAGACCTGGAACAGCAGCGGCTGGTTGATGACGCCCTCCTCCTTGAGGATGTTGGCGATTTCGCCCGTGCCGGTGTTGCGGGGGATGACGACCACCTTGTCCGTCTGCAGGGGCCCCTGGACCGTCACCTCGTGCTGCAGCATGGAGAAGCCGAAGATCCCGGCAATCGCCAGGGCGACGAAGAGCGTCAGCAGGCCGCTCAGGAGGGACAGCATTCCCCTGCGACGGCGACGGAGCTTCGGAGGCGGAGGCGGCGCCATCGACGGCTTGATGGCTTCGTTGGGAGACCGGGGGGCGAGACGGGGCTGCGCCGATCCGTGATCGGATTCGTCTACAGGAGGGAGAAGGATCTTTTTCTTTCGTCCGAACATCACGCCGCTTTTCTGGTATCGGCCGGCGGTCCTGCCGGTCCGCCGACACCCTAACAGGGATTATGGCGAAAAGCCGTAACAGGCCTCCCCGCCCTCGCATCGGACCCGAAAGTGGCGCATCGTCGGCGCGGACGACCGGGCCCGCTCGTCGCTGACGCGGCCCTCCGGGTCCGCACGGTGCGCTATGCTACGCGACGAAGAATGAGCGAAGCGTTAGTCCCGCCGAACCCGAAGGAGTTCGACAGCGCCGTGTTGATCTCCTTGCGCTTGGCCTGCTTGGGCACGAGGTCGATCGCCGTCTCGACGGAGGGATTGTCGAGGTTGATGGTCGGCGGAACGATGCCGTCCCGGATCGCCAGTATCGAGAAGATCGCCTCCACGGCGCCCGCGGCCCCCAGGAGGTGCCCGATGGCCGATTTCGTGGAGGACATGGTCAGCTTGTCCGCCGCATTGCCGACGATCCGCTCGATGGCCTTCAGCTCGATCTCGTCGCCCAGCGGCGTCGAGGTGCCGTGCGCGTTCACATAGTCGATCTCGGAAACCTGGATGCCGGCCCGCTTGATGGCCGCCGACATGCAGCGATAGGCCCCGTCCCCGTCCTCGGACGGCGAGGTGATGTGGTAGGCATCGCCGGACAGGCCATAGCCGATGACCTCGGCATAGATCTTGGCGCCGCGTGCCTTGGCGTGCTCGTATTCTTCCAGAACCACGACGCCGGCGCCCTCGCCCATGACGAAGCCGTCACGGTCCTTGTCGTAGGGGCGCGAAGCGCGCGTCGGATCGTCGTTGAAATTCGTCGACAGGGCGCGGCAGGCGGCGAAACCCGCGATGGAAAGCCGGTTGATCGGCGATTCCGTGCCGCCGGCCACCATCACGTCCGCATCGCCCAGGGCGATGAGGCGGGCCGCGTCGCCGATGGCGTGGGCGCCGGTGGAGCAGGCCGTCACGACCGCATGGTTCGGACCCTTGAGGCCGTGCTCGATGGACACGTAGCCGCCGGCCAGATTGATCAGCCGGCCGGGAATGAAGAAGGGCGAGATGCGCCGGGGACCGCGCTCGATCAGCGTTGCGGAAGCCTCGTAGATGCCCCCGATGCCGCCGATGCCCGAGCCGATCAGCACGCCGGTCGCGCATTGGTCCTCGTAGGTCTTGGGCTCCCAGCCGGAATCCCGCAGGGCCATGGTGGAGGCGGCCATCGAATACACGATGAAGGGATCGACCTTGCGCTGCTCCTTGGGCTCCATCCATTCGTCGGCATTGAAGGTGCCGTTGGAGCCGTCGCCGCGCGGGATCTGGCAGGCGATCTGGCAGGCCAGGTCGTCGACCTGGAAATCCGTAATCTTGCCGGCACCGCTCTGCCCTTCGACGAGGCGGGACCATGTGGCATCGACCCCGCTTCCAAGCGGAGTAACCATGCCAAGACCTGTGACAACTACCCGGCGCATGAATTCCTGCCCTATCGATCAATATAATTCGGGCGTCGGATGAGTCACCCGACGCCCTTTCCAGCCCTATTAGGCTGCGTTCTTCTCGAGGAAGCGGATGGCGTCGCCGACCGTCACGATGGTCTCAGCCGCGTCGTCCGGGATCTCGACGTTGAACTCTTCCTCGAACGCCATCACCAGCTCGACCGTATCCAGGCTGTCGGCGCCCAGGTCGTCGATGAAGTTGGCGTTGTCGGTCACCTTGTCGGCTTCGACGCCGAGGTGCTCGACAACAATCTTCTTCACGCGATCAGCGACGTCACTCATCGTTTTTTCCTCAGTGGCTGCCGCCTCAGGAATTGGGCGGATTAAGAAATCAAATTAGATCAGCTGTTCAGCTGACAACGCTGAAACGGCTACCCTGCGCCGTGCAAAGCCGCATTTTTAAGCGCCGGTCAACCCCTTTGACCTGATCGGGATCATGCTTAACACAAGCTTATCCTGTCTGGCGAGGGGTGAACGGCACCTGCAAACAGATTCCGGAACAGGCGATAAGTTCCTTTAGAACATGGCCATTCCGCCGTTTACGTGCAGGGTTTGACCCGTCACGTAGGCGGCCTCGGCGGAGGCGAGATAAACGACCGACGAGGCGATCTCATCGCCCTGGCCAAGCCTTCCCATGGGGATGGTGCCGAGGATTCCCTCGCGCTGCTTCTCGTTCAACACGTCGGTCATGGGCGATGCGATGAAGCCCGGCGCGACGCAGTTGACCGTGATGTTGCGGCTCGCCACCTCGGCGGCGAGCGCCTTGGTCATGCCGATCAGGCCCGCCTTCGAGGCGGCATAATTGCCCTGTCCCGGATTGCCGGTCGAACCCACGACCGAGCCGATATTGACGATCCGGCCGTAGCGGCGGCGCATCATGCCCTTCACGGCCGCCCGCGACAGACGGAAGGAGGCGGTCAGGTTCACGGCGATGACCGTATCCCATTCCTCGTCCTTCATGCGCATGAACAGGTTGTCCTTGGTCACGCCCGCGTTGTTGACCAGGATGTCGAGCCCGTCCATGGCAGCCTCGGCCGCCGGAACGAGGGCCTCGACCGAATCCTTGTCCGCGAGGTTCGCCTCGACGACGTGGACCCGCTCGCCCAGGGACGAGGCCAGCTCGTCGAGGGCGGAGCGCCGGGTGCCGGACAGGGTCACGGTGGCGCCCTGGGCGTGGAGAGCGCGGGCGATGGCGCCGCCGATACCGCCCGTGGCGCCGGTGACGAGAGCCTTGCGGCCGGTGAGATCGAACATGCAGGGCTCCTTATGCGTTCAGGGAGGCTTTGAAGGCGGCGACATCCTCGGGGGTGCCGATGGCCGTGGCCGTGGACCCGGCGGCGATGCGCTTCACGAGCCCGGTCAGGACCTTGCCCGACCCGACCTCGTAGAACGTATCGACACCCTGGGCAGCCATAGCGGCCACGCTCTCGCGCCAGCGGACCGTGCCGGTGACCTGGCGGACGAGGGCATCCCGGATCGCCGCCGGGTCTGTAATCGGAGCGGCTTCCACGTTCGCCACGACCGGAACCACCGGAGCCTTCACGGTCACGCCGGCCAGGGCCTCGCGCATGGCGTCGGCGGCAGGCTGCATGAGAGCGCAATGGAAGGGGGCGGATACGGCCAGCATCACGGCGCGCTTGGCGCCCTTGGTCTGGGCGATCGCCACGGCCCGCTCCACGGCCGCCTTATGGCCGGAAACCACCACCTGGGCACCGCCATTGTCGTTGGCCGCATCGCAGACTTCGCCCTGGGCCGCCTCGCGGGCAACTTCGAGGGCCGCGTCGTATTCCAGGCCGAGAAGCGCCGCCATGGCGCCCTGCCCCACCGGGACGGCGTTCTGCATGGCGTTGCCGCGAATCCGCAGCAGGCGGGCCGTGTCGGAGATGGAAAGGCTGCCGGCGGCGGCGAGCGCCGAATACTCGCCCAGCGAGTGCCCTGCCACGAAGGCGGCGTGTTTCTTCAGGTCGAGACCGGCTTCGGCCTCCAGCACCCGCATTGCCGCCAGGCTCACGGCCATCAGGGCCGGCTGGGTGTTGGCCGTGAGGGTCAGCTCCTCGGCCGGACCTTCCCACATGATGGCGGAGAGCTTCTGGGAGAGAGCCTCGTCCACCTCGTCGAAAACGGCCTTGGCCTGCGGAAAGGCGTCGGCCAGGGCCTTGCCCATGCCGACAGCCTGGCTTCCCTGGCCGGGGAAAATGAATGCGCGCGTCATCGGGAGCGGACCCTTCCTTGATAGAATTCGCGCGGGACTCGCACCGGGACGCCGTGGAGTCAAGGCGCCGAGCGCGTTAGCCGGCATTGGCCTGTTTATGAGATAAGGCGCCGCCAGCCGGTCAGAAGACTCCTGTCGACGCCTCCTGGCCGGATGCCAAGCATGATCAGAAGCCACGCGATGGAATGCACTGGCCTAAACCGCCCCTTGCGTAAGCTTGTCAACGCACACCCGAACCGACACGATAACGGTCCCGCTTGTAGCGGCAGGTGCCTGGAACGGGCGTGTGCGGGCGCACCTGCGGTTAAGTCCCTGCCGGAGAACGCTTCCTCTTGTTTTCTCGGTCCAACCGGTGTATCCGATCCCCCTTCCGCTATTCTCATGACTGAAGAAGGAGCCCCGCATGGCTCGCGTGACCGTCGAAGACTGCATCGACAAGGTCGACAACCGGTTTGAGCTCGTTCTGCTGGCAAGCCACCGGGCCCGCCTCATTTCGTCGGGTTCCCCTCTGACGATCGATCGCGACCGCGACAAGAACCCCGTCGTGGCTCTGCGCGAGATCGCCGAGGAGACGATCGCTCCCGATGACCTGAAGGAGCAGCTGATCCACTCGATGCAGAAATACGTCGAGGTGGACGAGCCGGAGGCCGAGGCCGTTCCCATGCTCAGCAACACGGCTGCCGCGCCCTCGACCGGCGGCGACAACGATGCCGACGTCCAGTTCGATCGCATGAGCGAAGAAGACCTGCTTCGCGGCCTGGAGGGCCTCGTGCCCCCGAGCAGCAGCGCGGACGACGACGACCGCGAATAAGCTTCGCGACGATTTCAAAAGCCCGGCTCGATGCCGGGCTTTTTTGTTGGCCGGCTTAACCACGCCTGCGCATAGGCGGCCTGCGGCAAGCTATTCAGCTTGCCGATGGAAGATGTTGTACAATATCTTCGATAGCTTCGTCATTTCAGCCAGATAACAGGACCGAAGGGAACCACGGCCGCATGATGCGCCAGTACGAACTTGTCGAGCGGGTCAAGCGTTACAACCCCTCGGCCAACGAGGCGCTTCTCAACCGCGCTTACGTGTATGCCATGATGGCCCATGGCAACCAGAAGCGCGCATCCGGCGACCTGTTCTTCGGCCATCCCCTCGAAGTCGCGGCGATCCTCACGGATCTGAAGCTCGATGACGCCACCATCGCGGCGGCGGTTCTCCACGACACGGTCGAGGACACCCAGGCGACCCTGGAGGAGATCAACAAGACGTTCGGGCCTCAGATCGGCGCTCTCGTCGACGGCCTGACCAAGATCAAGCGGCTCGACCTCGTCTCCAAGCGGGCCGCCCAGGGCGAGAATTTCCGCAAGCTCCTCCTGGCCATCGCGGACGACGTGCGGGTGCTGCTCGTCAAGCTGGCCGACCGTCTGCACAACATGCGCACGCTCCAGTTCATGCCGGCGGAGAAGCGCAAGCGCATCGCGGAAGAGACCCTCGACATCTACGCTCCGCTCGCCGGCCGCATGGGTATCCAGGAAATGCGCGAGGAGCTGGAGGAGCTGTCCTTCCAGAACCTCGACCCGGAGGCCTATGAGGCCATCAAGCGCCACCTGCACGAGCTGTCCGCCAAGAACGAGAAGCTCGTCGAGGAAATCGAGCGCACGCTGACGACTAAGCTAAGGGCGCAGGGAATCGAAGCCGCGGTCACGGGACGTCAGAAGCGGCCCTATTCCATCTGGCGCAAGATGGAGCGGAAGTCCGTCTCCTTCGAGCAATTGTCCGATATCTTCGCCTTCCGGATCATCGTAAGCACCATCGACGAGTGCTACCGGGCACTCGGCGTCGTCCATACCAGCTGGCCGATGGTCCCAGGCCGCTACAAGGACTACATCTCGACGCCCAAGCAGAACGACTACCGATCGATCCACACCACCGTGATCGGCCCCGGCAGCCAGCGCGTCGAGCTCCAGATCCGCACCGAGGACATGGACGAGGTGGCGGAGTACGGCATCGCCGCCCATGCCCTCTACAAGGAAGGCGTCAACGACAACTCGCGCCTCGCCACGGAAAGCCGCGCCTATCAATGGCTGCGCCGGACCATCGACCTCTTGGCCGAGGGCGACAACCCGGAGGAATTTCTCGAGCACACGAAGCTCGAGCTCTTCCACGACCAGGTCTTCTGCTTCACGCCCAAGGGGCGCCTCATTGCCCTGCCCCGCGGCGCGACGCCCATCGACTTCGCCTACGCGGTGCACACCGACGTGGGCAACACCGCCGTCGGCTGCAAGATCAACGGCCGCATGTCGCCGCTCCTGACGGAGCTGCAGAACGGCGACGAGGTCGAGATCGTACGAGCCGAAGGGCAGACGCCTCCGGCGGCTTGGGAATCGCTCGTGGTCACCGGCAAGGCCCGCGCCTCGATCCGTCGCGCCACCCGGGCTGCCGTGCGCCGGCAATATACCGGCCTCGGCCATCAGATCCTCGAGCGCGCCTTCGAACGGGCCGGTCGCGCCTTCTCCGACGAGAAGCTGAAGGGAGCCCTGCCCCGGCTGGCCCGTGTGTCCGTCGAGGACGTGCTGGCGGCGGTGGGCCGGGGCGAGATGTTCTCCGGCGACGTGGTGCGGGCCGTCTATCCCGACTACCTGGACGAGCGCCGTGCCGGCGCCGACGGCAAGGGCGGCGGACAGCTTGACGGCGCAGGCAAGAAAGCCGCGAGCGAGAATCCGGGCGGCATTCCGATCCGCGGCCTCAACAGGGACATGCCGATCCGGTTCGCCCCGGAAGGCGGCGCCGTGCCGGGAGACCGCATCGTCGGTATTCTCACCCCCGGCGAAGGGGTCACGATCTACCCGATCCAGTCACCGTCCCTGGCGGCCTTCGACAACGAGCCGGATCGCTGGATCGACGTCCGCTGGGACCTGGAATCAGGCTCCGCGCAGCGTTTCCCGGCGCGCATCAAGCTGCAATCGATCAACGAGCCCGGTTCGCTCGCGCAGATCACACAGGTCATCGCCGATCATGACGGCAACATCGACAACGTCTCTATGAAGCGGCGCACCCAGGACTTCACCGACGTGACCATCGACCTGACGGTGTGGGACCTGAAGCACCTCAACGCGATCATCGCGGAACTCCGCGCCAAGCGCGTCGTGAGCCGCGTGGACCGCGTAACGGGTTGAAGGCAGAAGGCCCGGATGAACTCTCAGCGTCAGGACACCTCAATGTCAGCCAAGCCCCGCATCGCCGTCATCATGGATGAGAACAGCTCCGCCGGCGGCAACGCATACGACGTGTCCAAGGCCTATTTCGAGGCCGTGCATCGGGCTGGTGGAATGCCCTTCGGGATCCCCTATCTCGCCGACATGGTCGAGACCGTCGTGGCGGAGTTCGACGGCTTCATCAGCGTCGGCGGGCGCATCAGATTTCCCGGAGAATGGTACCCCCCGGGCGAGGGATCGCGGTACCCCTCCTCGGAGCGGCTCGGCGTGGAGCAGGCGCTCATGCGCGGATTCCTGGAGCGCGACAAGCCGGTGCTCGGCATCTGCAACGGCATGCAGATGCTCGCCGGCCTCCATGGCGGGCGCATGGTGCATGAGATTCGGAAAACCGGCCCGCATATTCTCGATCACGATAGCCGGGGCGCGATGCACACCGTCGAGGTGATGCCGGGCACGATGCTGTCGCGGATCGTCGGCACGTCGCGCCTCGACGTGAACAGCCGTCACCAGGAAGCCGTGGTCGAGGTATCCGATCAAGCCGTGATCTCCGCCCGCGCGGATGACGGCGTGATCGAAGCCATCGAAATCCCCTCCCGCCGCTTCGCCGTCGGCGTCCAGTGGCACCCCGAGCTCCTCGCCGCGCAGGATCACCCATCCCGCCTGCTGTTCGACGCCTTCGTTAAAGCGGTCCGCTGAACAGGCCGGGGCCGGATCGGAGATCGATGCATGCGGGCAGGCACGATTGCCCTTGCGTCCGAAAGGGTGGCCTGCCAAAGAGCGCCTGTCCACGCCAAGGGAGACCGCACCATGACCCAGAATGAAGTTCTCGACGAATTCCGCTCGGCAGGCGCGCTGCTGGAGGGGCACTTCATTCTCTCATCGGGCCTGCACAGCCCCGTCTTCCTGCAGAAGATGTTCGTGTTCCAGGACCCCGCGCGCACCGAACGGGTCTGCCGGGCCCTGGCCGAGAAGATCCGGGAGCGTTTCGGGGCTGTCGATTACGTGGTCTCGCCCGCGGTCGGCGGCATCGTGCCGGGCTACGAGACGGCCCGGCATCTGGGATGCAAGGCGATCTTCGTCGAGCGCGAGAACGGGGTCTTCGCCCTTCGCCGCGGCTTCACGATTCCCGAAGGAGCCCGGGTCGTCATGGTGGAAGACATCGTCACGACCGGTCTCTCCTCCCGCGAATGCCTGGCCGCCCTGCGGGAGCATCCCGGTACGATTCTCGGCGCCGCCTGCCTCATCGATCGCTCCGGCGGCAAGGCGGATCTGGGCGTTCCCCTGGTGTCCCTGGTCCAGCTGGACATTCCGGCCTATGCTCCGGACCAAATTCCTGCCGAAATGGCCGCTCTCCCGGCGGTCAAGCCGGGCAGCCGCAGCCTTAAGTCATAAAAGCTGTTTAATTTTCACACAAAGGCTTGACTGCCTTGGTTCTGCCAACTTGACTCTTGGAATTTGGACGCCATTAAGTATTTTACTTTGTCGTTTTTACTCGTCCGAAGGGTTCATAACAGCCTGATCTGGGGCGCGTCGTGATTTTATCGCGCAATTTTATTGCTAGCGTAAATATTGGATGCCGCTTGAATAATGAAGGCTGTTATGCCGCTCCGGCAGACACGAATAGAGAATACTTATGTCAGGCCAGCAGCGGATTGCGCTCTTCATTGACGGCGCCAACCTCTACGCGACTACGAAAACACTAGGTTTCGATATCGATTACAAGCGCCTGCTGAAGGAGTTCCAGGGCCGGGGCGTTCTGGTTCGGGCTTTCTACTACACTGCGCTTGTGGAAGACCAGGAGTATTCCTCCATCCGCCCGCTGATCGACTGGCTCGATTACAACGGCTACCGGGTTGTCACGAAACCGACGAAGGAATTCGTCGATTCCGCCGGTCGCCGGAAGGTGAAGGGCAACATGGATATCGAGCTCGCCATCGATGCGCTCGAGCTGGCCCCCTATATCGACCATATGGTCCTGTTCTCGGGCGACGGCGACTTCCGTTCTCTGGTCGAGGCCATGCAGCGCCGCGGCGTCCGGGTTTCGGTCGTTTCCACCGTGACCACCCAGCCGCCGATGGTGGCCGACGAGCTGCGTCGCCAGGCCGACGAATTCCTCGATCTGTCGCAGCTCGCCTCCCGCATCGGCCGCGACCCTTCCGACCGCCAGCAGCGCGCCGGGAGCGAAGGTGGCGAGCGCACCCGCCCGCAGCCCCGCAACGGCGCATTGGAAAGCCGCTACGGCATCCGGCAGTCACCGGATGAGGAATTCGACATCTGAGCCGTCGGCTCCCCGAGGAATGCGTTCATGGCCGGGCTCGTCCCGGCCATTTTCGTTCAAAGCGTACTCTCTTCGACCTCGCAATCCAGGCTGAGCGATCCGGCCGTATTGCCGACCGTCGCCAGGCATAGGTCCGTCCGGGTGACGGGAATTGAGACGGCGAACCGGGTCACGTAGAGACCTCCTTCGGCATCCGGGAGCTTGCGAGCTTCGAGACGCACGATATTGGCCTCGTATTGCTTGAACACCTCGGAGAGACGCGCCACGAGGCCGAGCTGATCGCCGCCGCTGATGGTGATGCGGTGCGTGATCTTGCCGGCGGGACCGGGGCTCGGATCGAAGGCATAGGGAACCGCCCTGACCTCCGCCCCCTCCATCTCGGGCAACCGCTTGAGGCCGGCTTCGATATCGGCGGCCGTCAGATCCGCGGGCAACTCGCACAGGGCGACGAACTCGGCGCCTGAGCCCAGAGCCGCAAAGGTCGTGTCCCTCAGGTTCACGCCCACGTCGAACAGGTGCTCGGCAATCGCCGCCACGAGTCCGACCCGATCGGGCCCAAGAACAGATACCAGAGCAACGGACGTCATTCTTCCCTCCCAGGCAATGGAGGAGAAGCTAGCGCAGGCCGGCGTTCCGTCAGCCCTTGTCGCGCATGAGACGCGCCTTCTCCCGGTTCCAGGAGCGTTCTTTCTCGGTCTCGCGCTTGTCGTGCAGCTTCTTGCCTCGCCCGAGGCCGAGCTCCACCTTGGCCCGCCCGCGATCGTTGAAATAGATCTTGAGCGGGATCACCGTGAATCCCTCGCGCTGCGTGGCGCCGATCAGCTTGTCGATCTGGCGCTTGTGCAGCAGCAGGCGGCGCGGGCGCTTCGTCTCGTGGTTGAAGCGGTTCGCCTGAAGGTACTCCGGAATGTAGGCGTTGAAGAGGAAGAACTCCTCGCCCGACGGTCCGGCATAGGCCTCGCCGATGGTCGCCTTCCCCTGACGGAGAGACTTCACTTCCGTGCCGGTCAGCGCGATCCCCGCCTCGTAGGTGTCGAGGATCTCATAATTGAACCGCGCCTTCCGGTTGTCGGCAACGACGCGGTTGGCACTCTTTGGATCTTTTGACATGAGCTCTTTTAAGCGTTGATCAGCCCCGCATGGACCATGGCCGAGCGGACGGCCTGCCTGGCGTTCTCGGAGGCGGGCACCAGCGGCAGGCGCACCTGGTCCTCCATGAGGCCGAGCAGGGACGCGGCGTATTTCACGGGGGTCGGATTCGTTTCGATGAACAGGTTGGTGTGCAGGGGCATGAGGCGATCCTGCACCTTCAGGGCCGAAGCGTAATCGCCCTTCAGGCAGGCGCTCTGCATCTCCGCGCAAAGCCGGGGCGCGACGTTCGACGTCACCGAGATGCAGCCGTGTCCGCCATGGGCCATGAAGCCGAGGGCGGTCGCATCCTCGCCCGACAGCTGGATGAAGTCCGTGCCCAGAACCTGCCGCTGCAGGCTCACCCGCGCCATGTTGGCCGTCGCATCCTTCACGCCGACGATGTTCTTCAGCTCATAGAGCCGTGCCATCGTCTCCACCGACATGTCGATGATCGAGCGGCCCGGGATGTTGTAGATGAAGATCGGGATGCCGACGGCATCGTTGATGGCCTTGAAGTGCTGATAGAGGCCTTCCTGCGTCGGCTTGTTGTAATAGGGCGTGACGATCAGCACCGCGTCGGCGCCGACCTTTTCCGCGTGCCTGGAGAAGGACACCGCCTCCGCCGTGCTGTTCGAGCCCGCGCCGGCGATCACGGGCACCCTGCCCTTCGTCTCCTGGACGCAGATCTCGACCACCCGCTCATGCTCCGCGTGGCTGAGCGTGGGGCTCTCGCCCGTCGTTCCCACGGGGACGAGACCGCTCGTGCCCTCCTGGATCTGCCAGTTGATGAAGGACCGGAACGCCGCCTCATCCACGGCGCCATCCTTGAAGGGAGTCACCAGAGCCGTGATGGAGCCTTTGAATTGGGTCATGGGGTATCCTTGGTATGGGCGCCGGGCCTTCTCTTGGGCCACAAGGGTTTACTCATAGGGGGTGCGGCGCATGCGCGCAAACGTTCGTTCGGGGAGTTGTCCTAGCTCGGCACTTAGTGTTTCCTCAAGAGAAACGTCGTCACAATCATATAAAAGGCGGCAGCAAAGGGGTTAGCGGGTGAGCCTCAACATGCGTCCTCTCATACGTCTTGTGACATCCGTCGCGCTCGTTCAATTCTCCGTCCTCACCGTTCACGCAACCGAAGCTGCTCCCGTCACGCCACCAGCGGCACAGCCCGCCACTCTGGAGAGCTTCGTGCCGCCCGCGCCGGTCCCGGGAGACCTGGATCAGCTACCCTCGATCTTCAAGGCCTACCGGAATAACGACCAGACCGAGGCCCAGATCCTCAAGACGAAGCTCACCCAGCCGTCCGCCCAGGCCCTCGTAGAATGGTTTGCGATCCGCAGCGGGTTCACCACGGGCCTCGACCGCATCCTCGCCTTCCAGAAGGATTATCCGGACTGGCCGGTTTCCAGCCAATTCCGGCGACGGAGCGAGGATGCCCTGCTGGCCGAGCGCCGCCCCCCGGCCCAGGTCCGCGCCTTTTTCGCCAAGCAGCCTCCCGGAACGGCTGCGGGCCGGATCGCCCTCGCCTTCGCACTCCAGTCGGACGGTCTCGCGCAGGAGGCAAGCGACAAGATCCGGCACATCTGGCGCGAGGACAATTTCGGCCCCGACATGGAGCGCCGGATCCTCGACCGGTTTCCGGATGCTCTTACGAAAGCCGATCATCGTTTTCGCATGGAGCGGCTTCTCCTGAAGGAGAACTGGGGCGGCGCCCAGCGGGCCGCCTCCAACGCGGGCAAGGATTACGAGTTGCTCGCCAAGGCGCGGCTGGCTGTCTTCCAGGGCAAGAAGAAGGCCGATAAAGCCTTCGCCGCCGTGCCGGCTTCCTTAAGGAGCGACCCATCCTACCTGTTCTCCAAGGCTTTGCTTCAGCGCCGCAGCAACAATCTGGAGGAAGCCGCCGGAATGATCATGCAGGCGCCTCGGGACCCCGAGCTGCGGGTCGACGGCGATGAATGGTGGGCCGAACAGCGCCTGATCGCCCGAGCCTTGCTCGACAAGGGCAATTCCAAGCTGGCCTACGAGGTGGCGAGCCATCACGCAGCGGAATCGCCCGTGCAGCAGATCGAGGCGGAGTTTCACGCGGGGTGGATCGCGCTCCGCTTCCTGAACGATCCGGCCCTGGCCTCCAAGCACTTCGCGACGGTCGCCCAAACGGCCTCGACGCCGATCTCCATCTCGCGCGTCGCCTATTGGCAGGGCCGCGCGGCGGAAGCGGCCGGCCAGGGCCAGGACGCCAAGATCTTCTATGGGCGCGCGGCGGACCAGCCGACGACCTATTACGGCCAATTGGCCCAGGCGAAACTGGGGCACGCGATTTCACTCCGAAAGGTCGATCCGCTCTCGGAGGAAGAACGCAAGGCGTTCGATGCCCTGGCTCCCGTCCAGGCCTTGAAACTGCTGCAGCAGATCGGCGAGCAGGATCTTTCCCTCAGCCTCTACACCGATCTCGCCCAGACCCTGAGCGATCCGGGACAGCTCGACGCCCTGGCGGGCCTTGCCACGGCCCAACAGAATCCCCGCGCCGTTCTCGCCGTCGGCAAGTCGGCCCTGCAGCGGGGCTTCCCGCTCGATCAGCATGCCTATCCGCTGGCGGCCATTCCCGACTTCCAGCCGGTGGGCGACGAGGTGGAACCGGCGATGGTCTATGCCATCGCCCGGCAGGAAAGCGCCTTCAACCCGCGCGCCGTATCGAGCGCGGGCGCGCGCGGGCTCATGCAGCTCATGCCGGCGACCGCGAAGAGAACCGCGCAGCGGTTCGGAGTCGGGTTCGATCTCAACCGGCTGACCGAAGACCCGTCCTACAATGCCAAGATCGGCTCGGCCCATCTGGGCGAACTCATGGAGGACTGGAAAGGCTCGTACATCCTCGCCTTCGCGTCCTACAACGCGGGGGGCGGCAATGTGATCAAATGGGTGAGAACCTATGGCGATCCTCGGAAACCCGATGTCGACGAGGTCGATTGGGTGGAGCGGATCCCGTTCTATGAGACCCGCAACTACGTCCAGCGCGTGCTGGAGAATCTGCGGGTCTACCGCCAGCGCCTGAACGACAAACCCGCTCCGCTGGCACCGGCCACGGCGGACGCGACAGGCACCAATTGATGATGATGGCACGGCGCGCCGAGATCACCATGACCGAACCGAGATGAGCCCTTCCTATCGCGACCTGTTCGTAACCGCCGCCGACGGCTTGCGTCTTTACGCCCGCGATTATGCACCCGAGGCCCGCCTTGCATGGCCGATCGTAGGCCTGCCCGGCCTCGCCAGGACATCGGCGGATTTTCATGACCTTGCGGAAATCCTCAGCCAAGACCCTTCTCGACCGCGCCGATTCCTCTCCCTCGACTATCGGGGGCGCGGGCAATCGGAATGGGACCAGGACTGGCGCAACTACGACGTCAAGGTCGAGATGACGGACACCTTGCAGGTCCTGGCCGCAGCCGGGATCGACAAGGCGATCTTCATCGGCACGTCTCGGGGCGGCTTGATCACGATGGCACTGGGAGCGGCCCGCCCCGAACGCATCGCCGGCGTAATCCTGAACGATGTCGGCCCCGTGCTTGAAGCCGATGGGCTGAAGCGGATCCGAAGCTATGTCGGCAAACTCCCCACGCCGCGAACCATCGACGAGGCTGCCGACATCCTGCGCCGGCAATCCGGGATCCACTTCTCCCGCTACACGCATGAGCAATGGACGAAGATGGCGCGGGCGACCTGGCGTGAGGGCGGAGACGGGTTCGTGCTCAACTACGATCCCAACCTGATGATGCCCCTCGAAGGGCTCGATCTCGAAGCGCCGCTGCCGGACCTTTGGCCGCTCTTCGAGGCCATCAAACCATTTCCGGTTCTCGCGATCCGGGGCGAGAACTCCGATCTGCTGACCGCACAGACCCTGCGGATGATGAAGGAACGGCATCCGGATCTCACACCGATCACGGTTCCGGACCAGGGTCATGCCCCCTCTCTCGACGGCGATCTCATTCAGTCCATCAAGGATTTCATCGCCAGGATCGATGCCCGGGGTTGAAAGCACCACCTGCCCTCGGATCGAAGCGAGAAACTCTCAGCGCTGTCCCGGGCCGGGCCACTTCTCACATCCCCGATCTGCCGCCGCTTCGACGATGACCGATGCTCCTTCTCTTGGCTGGCGCATCGTTCGGGCGGAAAACCGGATCCACTTTTCCGCACGATGCGCTAGAGCTGTTTCCACGGACGTGGAACCACCTCTCCTCTTTGTTTGACCGCATTTTTTAACGTGAACCAGATCACTTCACCGGGACGTGCCCTGTTGAGCGGTCCTGGTCCCTGAACTCTTTGACGGTCCAATAAGAAAAACCCCGGTGTTGCCACCGGGGTTTTCCTATCCAATCAGGACAAGCCGATTAGAAGTCGCGCTGAACGCGGATACGGCCTTCCCAGATGTCGTTCTGGGAGTTGATCGGGTTCGGGCCACGCGGGTCGATGTTGGCGTAGAGAACCTCGACACCGAGATCCAGGCCAGCCACCGGCGACCAGATCACGTTCGTGCCAGCGCGCCACTCGGTGAAGTCAACACCGACGCCCAGGCCAGCCGGGAAGGCGAGCGGAGCAACGTTGTCATACTCGACGCGAGCCCACGAACCGAACACGTTCTGACGGATGGTCGGGGTCCAGTAGTGACGCAGACCACCGGCGATCGACCAGCCCTGACCGGTGTGGATGTCGCCATCCGTGCCGATGTAGGCGTCGACAACCGACTGGCTGAGCGTGCCAACCGTTGCGGTCGAACCGAAGCCGAGGTAGCCGAGAGCGCCGTCAGCATACGACACGGCAAGCCAAGCGGCATCGCCAGCGCCGAGAGCCGGCAGGTTCAGAGAGCCCTGGAACGAAACCGACCAGCCGAGCTCGCTGTCCGGATAGTCAAACACGCCAGGAGCATAGGCGACGAGGTTGTCGCTGCGCAGCTGGTGCAGAGCACCGGAGAGCTGAGCCGAACCCCAGGTGCCGGCGTACTTCAGGTTACCGACGAGGTCAGGCATCGTCTGACCAGCTTCGGCGAACACCGAGGTTCCGAACACGGAGGTGCCGGTGTAGCGGCCTTCTTCAGCCGAGATCGTGGCCGAGAAGCCGTTGCCGAACGAGAAGGTGTAGGCGAACAGGTTCACGTTCGGAGCGTCCGAGAAGCGGAGCGTGCCGAAGTGGCCGGTGGGCAGGTCGCTGTTGTCGTAGAACGACACGACGCGACCGGCGGTGAGGCCGCCGAACTGGATGAAGGCCTGGTCGACGTTAGGCGTCGTGGAGCTGAAGCCGTACACGCCGGTGTCGCGGGTCATCTCGAAGCGCACGAAGGTGCGGAGCAGACCGTAGGCGGTGGCGGTGCGGGCGTCGAGCTGGATACGGCCACGAGCGCGGAAGCCGATGGCGTCCTGAGCGCGGTCGAAGGGCTCGACATAGCGGAACTCGGCGCGAACACGGCCGCCGACGCGGAGGCAGGTTTCGGTGCCGGGGATGTAGAAGAAGCCTGCGCCGTAGGTGGAGCAGACGCGCACGTATTCAACAGCAGCGGCCTTCTTCGCGGGAAGATCGGCAGCTTGAGCTCCGGCAACAGCCGCGAGACCCGCGACCGATCCGAGGAAGAGGCTCTTAGCGAGCTTCATGGTTAAACCTCCAAAGTTTCGAGACCCTGGGGGGCCGGGTTTTTGTGCTTCGAGTGCTTCAACGAAGCCCTAAACACGTCCCTTTTCCCCTAGTACCCGGCGGCCCACCTTTTCGGTCGAACTCGCCGGTATCACGACTGGGGTGCCCCCGTCGCTGGAGCCACATTATCCATGACTGGACCGCAGGCAACCGAATGAAGGCGCAAAATGGGCAAGAGGCGGGGCTTTTCATGGGCATGTTGCACAAAGGCAACGTTTGAAGCCGACTTCTTTACCTGTCGTTAAGACCTGCGTCCCGAAATTCATAAAGCCTTAAGGACAAAGGGTTTGAAGCGCTTCAGCCTGCCATCCCGCGCCACCGCTGGAGGTCCTGATGCAACGCACGATAGCTCCGACCTGTGAATAACGCTCCTCACAATCTCGATAGCTCGCTCCGCCTTATTCCATGAAAAAGGCCGGGCGAACCCGGCCTCTCTCGAATCGTGAAGCGATATCAGACTACGCAACCTTCGGACCGATCACGCCCCGGCGGATCTGGTCCTCCTCGATCGATTCGAAGAGAGCCTTGAAATTGCCCTCGCCGAATCCGTCGTCACCCTTGCGCTGGATATACTCGAAGAAGATCGGCCCGATGGCCGTCTTGCCGAAGCGCTGGAGCAGGACTTTCGTGAAACCGCCCTCGACCACGCCCTCCCCGTCGATGAGAATCCCATTTCTCTTCAGACGGTCGAGAGGCTCCTCATGGCTCGGCAGGCGCTTGTCGACACGGGCGTAGTAGATGTCGTTCGGGGCCGGCATGAATTCGAGCCCGCCCTCGATGAGCGCCTCGATGGATTCGTAGAGATCGTGCGAGCCGAGGGCCACGTGCTGGATGCCTTCGCCCTTGTATTCCTGCAGGTACTCCTCGATCTGCCCGGTCTCGCCCGCATCCTCGTTGATCGGGATGCGGATCTTGCCGTCCGGGCTCGTCATGGCCCGGGAGTGCAGGCCCGTCAGCTTACCCTCGATGTCGAAGTAGCGGATCTGGCGGAAGTTGAAGAGGCGCTCGTAGAATCCCGCCCATTCGTTGAGCCGCCCGCGATAGACGTTGTGGGTCAGGTGATCGATGTAATAGAGGCCGACACCCTTCGGCTTCGGATCGGGCTCGCCCAGCCATTCGAAATCGACATCGTAGATCGAGCCCTTCGCGCCGTAGCGGTCGACGAAATAGATCTGCAATCCGCCAATTCCCTCGATGCCCGGGATCTCGAGCTCGTTGGGACCGATCTGCGTCTCGATCGGCTTGGCTCCCATGGAAAGCGCCCGGTCAAAGGCGTATTTCGCATCGGCCACGCGGAACGCCATGGCCGGAGCCGAGGGGCCGTGCTGCGCGGCGAAGCGCTCGGCGAAGGAGCCCGGCTGCGCGTTGACGATGAAGTTGATGTCGCCCTGGCGGTAAAGCATCACGTTCTTCGAACGGTGCCTGGCGACGAGGCTGAACCCCATCGTCTTGAAAAGTCGATCCAGGGCCTGCGGATCGGGATGGCAGAATTCCACGAATTCGAAGCCGTCCGTCCCCATGGGGTTCTCTTCGGAGATTGCGGCTGGCGGTGCATCGTGCGGGAACGGTCCCATGACTTTCCTCCTGTTATGCCTGTGCCGAGCGAGCGGCTGGCGGCTGTGAAGACAACGCACGCATCCGGATGCGGGTGCGATTTTCGTCAGGTCGCATCGGGCTGGTTGGCCGGCGCGGCATCCTGAAAGGCTTTGTGCGCGGCGCAGGCCGCATCCACGGCGACGATCTTGGGAAAAGCGTCGAGCGGGATGTCGAAGCGTCGGGCATTGGCGACCTGCGGCACGAGATAGATGTCGGCCAGGGTGATCCTGGAACCGAAGGCGTAAGGACCGGGTCCGAGCAGGGCTTCGATGGCCTCGAACCCCTCGCGCACCCAATGGGCGTACCATTCGTCGGCCGCCGCCTTGTCGTGCCCGAGCCGATTCTTGAGATAGGCCAGCGTCCCGGAATTGTTGAGCGGATGGATATCGCAGGCGATCAGGCTGGCGATGGCCCTCACCTTGGCTCGCGTCACCGCGCCGACCGGCAGCAGCGGCGGCTCGGGATAGACCTCGTCGAGGTATTCGAGGATGGCGGGGGACTGGATCAGCGTCGTGGCGCCGATATCCAGGGACGGTACGCGCTTCTGCGGATTGACGGCCCTGTAGGCCTCTTCGCGCTGCTCCCCCTTCAACAGATTGATCGGCACGGATTCGTACGTCACGCCCTTCAGGTTGAGGGCGATCCTGACCCGATAGGCGGCCGAGGAGCGGAAATAGGTATAGAGCTTCACGCGTCATCCTCCTCGACGTTCCGGGGCGCCAGCAAACGGGCCTGCCCGGTGAGCTTGTCGATCAGGGCGGTCAACGCCTTCTGCTCCTGCGGCGTCAGGACGGACAGGAGGCGCTCCTCGACGGCCAGGGCTTCGGGCGCGACGGCCTCGTAGATCGCCCGCCCTGCCGGGGTCAGAGCCAGCCATTCCTCACGGCGATCGTCGAGATTGGGGCGGCGGACGACGAGGCCGCGCTTCTCGAGCGCCGAGACGGCCCGTGAAACCGTGGATTTGTGCATGACGCCGTCGGGGGCCATGTCCCGCGCGGTGCGGAGCTCATATTGCCCGAGGGTGACGATGATCCGCCAGGCCGGGATCGAGAGGCCGAAACGCTCGGCGTAGATCTGGGCCAGCGCGCTCGACGTCAGGCCCGCCAGGACGTTGAGCCTGTACGGCAGGAACTCCTCCAGGACCACCAGAGGCTCGGATTCCGGCTTCTTCGCTGCAGATCCAGTTGCCATCACCACGCCGATCGTTGCACGAGCAACTGATAGCACAATTCGTTGCACGAGCAACCAGATTTTATGCCGTATAGTACGTCGACAAAAACGAACGGCGCGGCCGGATTGCCCGACCGCGCCGTCGTTAGAAGGTTAAATTGTAAGGCTTTACCGCCTTTTACGCCCGTCCGCGGGTGCGGATCATGAAGGTGTCGAAGGCATATTCGTTGAGCTGCCACCAGGGCAGGACATCGTTGCGGTAAGCCACCATGGAATCGTAGGCCTTCTTGAAGTCCGCGTTCTTGGCCGAAAGCTCGCCATAGAGCTCATTGGCCGCCTTGAGGGAGGCCTCCATGATGGCCGGAGAGAAAGTGCGCAGCTCAGCGCCGGCGCCGACCATGCGGCGCAGGGCCTGGCCGTTGACGGCGTCGTACTTGGCCAGCATCCAGTTGTTGGCGGCTTCCGTCGCCTGGCTCATGATGGCCTGGTAGTTCTTCGGCAGCTCGTTCCACTTCTCCTGGTTGACCACCAGGTGAAGCATGGCGCCGCCCTCCCACCAGCCGGGAGCGTAGTAGTATTTCGCGACTTTCAGGAAGCCGAGCTTCTCGTCGTCGTAGGGACCGACGAACTCGGCCGCATCGAGGGTGCCGCGCTCCAGGGCCGGATAGACGTCGCCGGGGGCGATCTGCTGCGGCACGACGCCGAGCTTGGCCAGGACCTGTCCGCCGAGACCGCCGATGCGGAACTTGAGGCCCTTCAGGTCGTCGACCGTGTTGATCTCCTTGCGGAAGAAGCCGCCCATCTGGGCGCCGGAATTGCCGCAGACGAGGGAGGTGCAGTTATACTTGCCCATCACCTCGTTGATGATCTCCTTGCCGCCGGCGAAGTGCCACCAGGAATGGAGCTGGCGGGCGTTGAGGCTGAAGGGCAGGCCCGTGCCCATGCCGAGCGCCGGCTCCTTGCCGATGTAGTAGTAGAGCGGGGTATGGGCGCATTCGACCGAGCCGTTCTGCACCGCGTCCATGGCCTGCAGGCCGCCCACGATCTCGCCCGGGGCGAAGACCTGGATCTGGAACTTGTTGTCGGTGGCCTCGGCCATGTACTTGGCGAAGGTCTGGGCGGTGCCGAAGATCGTGTCCAGGGATTTCGGGAAGCTCGAGGTCAGACGCCAGCGGATCTCGGGCGCCGACTGCGCGATGGCCGGAGCCGCCACCGTTCCGGCTGCCGCCGCGAGCCCTGCTCCCTTCAGAAAGTTTCTTCTCTTCATCGTCGTCATTGGCGTTTCCCCGGAGAGCATTCTGTTGCAAGTTGAATGGACCATAACAACCCGGTCGGTGGCAATGAAGCTCTCCTCCCTCAACCAAGGCCGTGACGGCCGCCTCGTCATCGTGTCGAAAGACCTGACCCGCGCGACGGATGCTTTTTTCATTGTTCCGACGCTTCAGCAAGCCTTGGATAATTGGGAAAAAGTAGAGCCCCGGCTCCGTGATCTCGCCGAACAGCTGGAGCACGGCTCGGTGCCCGCCTTCCGCTTTCACGAGCACGATTGCGCGTCGCCCCTGCCCCGCGCTTATCAATGGGCGGACGGCTCGGCCTACGTGAACCATGTGGAGCTGGTGCGGAAGGCGCGCGGCGCCGAGATGCCGGCCTCGTTCTGGACCGACCCGCTCATGTACCAGGGCGGGTCGGATTCCTTCCTCGGGCCGCGCGATCCGATTCCCGCGATGGACGAAGCGCATGGGATCGACTTCGAGGCCGAGGTCGCGGTGATCACAGACGACGTGCCCATGGGGGCCACGCGGGACGAGGCCGCGGCCGCCATCCGCCTCGTGGTCCTTGTCAACGACGTGTCCCTGAGAAACCTCATCCCCGGCGAACTGGCCAAGGGCTTCGGCTTCTTCCAGGCCAAGCCTTCCTCCACCCTGTCTCCGGTCGCCGTGACGCCCGACGAGCTGGGCGACGCCTGGGACGGCGGCAAGCTTCACCTGCCCCTGCTCAGCCACCTCAACGGCAAGCCCTTCGGCAAGCCCAACGCGGGAATCGACATGACCTTCGACTTCCCGACCCTGATCGCCCACGCGGCCAAGACCCGGCCGCTCGGCGCCGGCACGATCATCGGCTCAGGTACGGTCTCCAACAAGGATGAGACCGGCGGGCCCGGCAAGCCCATCGACCAGGGCGGCCTCGGCTATTCCTGCCTGGCGGAACTGCGCACCGTGGAGACCATCCTCCAGGGCGAGGCCAGGACGCCGTTCATGCGCTTCGGCGACATGGTCCGCATCGAGATGAAGGACCGGCATGGGCATTCGATCTTCGGCGCCATCGAGCAGACGGTCGAGGCGTATCGGAAAGAAGGCTGATGCTTCGCATCGACCATGTGCAGCTTGCAATTCCGAAAGGATCTGAAGATCTATGCAGGCTGTTCTATGTCGATCTGCTCGGAATGACGGAGATCCCGAAGCCCGAGACGCTTGCCGGGCGCGGTGGCCTTTGGCTGCAAAGCGGCGAGATCCAACTCCATCTCGGCGTCGAGGACGATTTTCGCCCAGCCCGGAAAGCGCATCCGGCTTTCGCCGTTGCGGAGATCGACCAATACTCCATCCGCTTCATGAAGAACGGCTTCACGCCCGTCTGGGATGACGCCATCCCGGGTATCCGGCGGTTCTACGTATCGGATCCGGTCGGAAACCGGATCGAGTTCATCGGGAGAACCATCCCATGAGTCATGGGCAAACCCTGGCGCCGCTCTACCTCCATGCTGTCGGCAAAGCATGGAGCGGCCCATGGATGACCATGTCTACAAGATCGTCGAGCTCGTCGGCTCATCCGAAACCAGCATCGAGGACGCCATCCAGACGGCGATCCGGCGCGCGAGCCAGACCTTGAGGAACCTGCGCTGGTTCGAGGTCGTCCAGACCCGTGGTCATGTGAAGGACGGCGAGGTGCGCCATTACCAGGTGGTGCTCAAGGCCGGGTTTACGCTGGAGGCGGGCGAATAGAGCGTTTCTCGTCGGCAATGTGCCGGTGTACGCGATGGGGAAGCACCCTCAGTGTCATTCCCGGCCGGAGCGCAGCGAAGGGGAAGGGAATCCATCGCTGAGCGGGTCATCGTGGATCCCCTTCCCTCGCTTCGCTCGCCGGGGATGACAGCGAAGCGCCTCACCATATCGGGATGGCCGGCACAAGGCCGGCCATGACGTGGCGGATCTCGGATTACGTCATTACCGGCTGGCTCGCAGCACGGGGCAGGCAATTTCTCACGCGGCGATCTGGGACAGTCTCGCCTGCTGCCGTCCGCGCATGATGAAGTCGAGCAGCGCCACGTCGACATGGCCCGCCTCGTCGAGGATGGCATAGGCGATGTTCATGGCGTTTGGGGACGGACCGCTGATCTCCAGCAGGGTCGCGAGCCAGAACGCATCGTCGTTGCTGACCACACCGTGGGGCGCCCGGCTCCAGACCACGAAATCGACCACGAGTTTGGTCAGGGCCGCGCCCCAGCTCTCCGCGGCATCGACGATCCGGTCGAGCGCCAGCAGGGATTCGACCTCGATCCGGCTCGTGATGCCGCTTTCCAGGATCTCGCCCTGAAGCATCGTCACGTCATCGTCCGAAACATGCCTGGTCTCGGAGATCCTGTCGATGAAATCGCGAAGTTGATCCTTCATCATCCCTTTGACTCCCGCCGGCTTTTCTTTGGCTCACTGCCGGTTCATCGCTTGTCCGAGGATGAGTCTCACATGGATGACGGGCCGAAACCGTTAACGCGACATGCTGAATCGCCGTTGAGGTTAAGCGTTGTTGAGAGACTTTGGTTGCCGGAATCTTGCCGATCCGGATTTCCGAGCAATCACGCGGATTTGTCCATGGGCGCCATGAGCCTTGCAATCCCGCAAGGTCGCCCTTTCCGCACTTCAGCGGCCGTCGGTGATACCTATGTTCTCGACAACGCAGCGCAATCCGCGCTTGCCCGTTAAGGAATAGTCCCATGCGGCACCACGGTATTCATCACGTCACCGCCATTGCCGGCCCGGCCCGTCGCAACCTCGACTTCTATACCCGCGTGCTCGGCCTGCGCTTGGTGAAGAAGACCGTCAACTTCGACGATCCCGGCACGTATCACCTCTATTTCGGCGATGCGTCAGGGCAGCCCGGCTCGATCCTGACCTTCTTCCCGTGGGAGCATGTGGCACCCGGGCGCAACGGCATCGGCTCGACCCAGGAAACCTCCTTCCGGGTTCCCGAAGCATCCCTCGGCTTCTGGGCGCACCGCTTCATCGAGCAGGGCGTCGAGCACGGCACGGTGGAGAAGCGGCTCGGTCAGAGCGTGCTGACCTTCAAGGATCCGCACGGTACGAGCCTTGCGCTCGTCGGAACGCCGAACGCGGAGAGCGAGCCCGCCTGGAATGTCGACGGCATCCCGGCGGAGCATGCCATCCGCGGCCTGGAAGGCGTCACGCTGCTCGTCGAGAACGGCGAGCGGACCGGGGCCATCCTGACCGATGTGTTCGGCTTCCGCGAGACGGCCCGTGAGGGCTCCCTCGTGCGCTACGAGACGGATGCCCTGATGGGCGGCACGGTCGACATCCGCAGTGCCGGCGGCTTCCTGCCGGGCCGGATGGGCGGCGGTTCCGTCCACCACGTGGCGTTCCGCGCCAAGGACGATGCCGAGGAGGCCGAGATGGTCAAGAAGCTCGCCGAGAACCACGGCCTGCACACCACGGAGCAGAAGGACCGCAACTACTTCCGGTCCGTCTACTTCCGCGAGCCGGGCGGCATCCTGTTCGAGATCGCCACCGACGAGCCCGGCTTCGCCGTGGACGAGCCGCAGGACAGCCTCGGCGCGACCCTGAAGCTCCCGGCCTTCCTGGAGCCCCGGCGCGGCGACATCGAGGCCCATCTGCCGGAACTGGCATAAGCCGGCCCAACCTTCTTCCCTCCCCCTTGCGGGGAGGGATCGAGGGTGGGGTCGAAAAGTCGAAGCGTCGGCCAGTTCCGCCGATGCCCCCCTACAACGTCATCACCGGCCTTGTGCCGGTCACCCCGATCGGAAGAGTGCGGCGCTTAAAGCAGTCGGGATGGCCGGCACAAGGCCGGCCATGACATCGAGGGCTCACCCATTCACGCACCTCTCAAGGGACGAAAGGAGCGCTTTGCGCCCCTATCCCACGGAAAGAGAAATCCCATGACCGAACTGTCCTTCATCCACCGCTTCGAGCCCGCCTCGGATCCGAGCCGTCCGCCGCTGCTGCTGCTTCACGGCACCGGCGGCGACGAGAACGATCTGCTCGGGCTCGGCCGCACGATCTCCCCGGGCTCGGCCCTGCTCTCCCCGCGCGGCAAGATCCTTGAGAACGGCATGCCCCGCTTCTTCCGCCGTCTCGCGGAAGGCGTGTTCGACGAGGCGGACGTCAAGTTCCGTGCGAACGAGCTCGCGGATTTCGTCGCCGAGGCCCGCAAGGCCTACGGCCTCAAGGCTCCCGTCGCGGTGGGCTTCTCCAACGGCGCCAACATCGCCGCCGCCATGCTGATGCTGCGTCCGGAATCTCTGTCCGGCGCGGCGCTGCTGCGTGCCATGGTGCCGCTCTCCGAGACGCCGAAGGTGGACCTCGCGGGCAAGCGCGTGCTGATGACGTCAGGTGCCCTCGACCCGATCATCCCGGCCGACAACGCGAAGCGCCTCGCCGCATCGCTGAGGGAAGCGGGCGCGGAGGTTCAGCACCATATGCTGCCCACCGGGCACAACCTGTCGCAGACGGACCTTCAGCTGCTGGTGAAGTGGTTTGCCGAGCAGGGCCGGTGAGCCGTTTTCGGCACTCCCCACGTCATCACCGGCCTCGTGCCGGTGATCTCGCTTCTGAAGAGCGCAGCGCCTTTCAGTATCGGGATGGCCGGGACAAGCCCGGCCATGACGTGTGAGGGCGTCATCCCCACACATCCACGCCTTAAGCGACGCTCAACGTCCCCGTCTCGAAGAACCGCTCCATCACCTGTTCCGCGGGCCCGATGTCGATGCCCCGGCTCTTGAGCCAGGCATCGTCGAAATGCGTGCTGCGGTAACGCTCGCCTGAATCGCACAGCAGCGTCACGACGGAGCCCCGCTCCCCGTTCTGCACCATCTCGCCGATGATCTGCGCAACCGCCCAGAGATTGGTGCCTGTGGAACCGCCGCAGGAGCGGCCGATGCGGCGCGACAGGACCCGCGCGGCCGCGATGCTCGCCGCATCCGGCACGGCGAAGGCACGGTCGATGAGTTCCGGCACGAAGGACGGTTCGCAACGCGGGCGACCGATGCCTTCGATCAGGGAGGGCGGCTCCGACACGGTGCAGACGGCGCGATCCGCGAGATGCCGGTGGAACACGGAGGCTTCCGGATCGGCGAGACACAGCTTCGTCGGCAGGCGGCGGTAGCGGATGTAGCGCCCGAGCGTCGCCGAAGTGCCCCCGGTTCCCGCTCCGACCACGATCCAGCTCGGCACCGGATGCTCCTCGTGGGACATCTGGCTGAAGATGGATTCGGCGATGTTGTTGTTGCCGCGCCAGTCCGTCGCCCGCTCGGCATAGGTGAACTGGTCCATGTAATGGCCGCCGAGGTCCTCCGCGAGCCGCGCGCTCTCTGCGTACATTTCGGCGGGGCTGTCGACGAAGTGGCTCTCGCCGCCATAGAAGGCGATCTGCGCGATCTTCTCGGCGGACGTGGAGCGCGGCATCACGGCGATGAAGCGCAGGCCCAGCATCCGGGCGAAATAGGCTTCCGACACCGCCGTCGATCCGCTCGACGCCTCGATGATCGTCGTCTCCGGCCCGATCCAGCCGTTGCACAAACCGTAGAGAAACAGCGACCGCGCCAGCCGGTGCTTGAGGCTTCCCGAAGGATGGGTCGATTCATCCTTCAGGTACAGCTCGACGCCCGGCACCGCCGGCATTGGCACGCGCAGGAGATGCGTATCCGACGAGCGGTTGAAGTCCGCCTCGATGATCTGGATGGCGGTGGAGACCCAGGTGCGGGGACAATGCGTGTTCATGATCACAACGGAATGTTGTCGTGCTTCTTCCACGGGCGCTCGCTCTCCTTGTGACGGAGCATCGCGAGCGCGCGGGCGATCCGACGGCGCGTGGAATGCGGCATGATCACCTCGTCGATGTAGCCGCGCTCGGCGGCGACAAACGGCGACATGAAGCGGTCCTCGTATTCCTTGGTGCGAGCGGCGATCTTCTCCTCGTCGCCGATGTCGCCTCGGAAGATGATTTCCACGGCGCCCTTGGCGCCCATCACGGCGATCTGCGCGGTCGGCCAGGCATAGTTGACGTCGCCGCCGATATGTTTCGACGCCATCACGTCGTAGGCGCCGCCGAAGGCTTTTCGCGTGATGACGGTGACCAGCGGCACGGTGGCTTCCGAATAGGCGAAGAGCAGCTTGGCGCCGTGCTTGATCAGGCCGCCATATTCCTGCGCGGTGCCCGGCAGGAAGCCCGGCACGTCCTCGAAGGTGACGATCGGGATGTTGAACGCATCGCAGAAGCGCACGAAGCGCGCGGCCTTGCGCGAGGCGTCGGAATCGAGCACGCCCGCCAGCACCATCGGCTGGTTGGCCACGAAGCCGACCGTGCGGCCCTCGACGCGGCCGAAGCCGGTGATGATGTTCTTGGCGTAGGCTTCCTGGATCTCGAAGAAGTCGCCCTCGTCCACGACCTTCAGGATCAGCTCCTTCATGTCGTAGGGCTTGTTCGGATTGTCCGGGATCAGGGTGTCGAGGCTGTCGTCCACCCGGTTCGGATCGTCGAAGCTCGGGATCTCCGGCACGCCGTCCTGGTTGTTGGCGGGCAGGAAATCGATGAGGCGGCGCACCTGCAGCAGCGCCTCGACGTCGTTGTCGTAGGCGCCGTCGGCCACGGAAGACTTGGTGGTGTGCACCTTGGCGCCGCCGAGCTCTTCCGAGGTCACGGTCTCGTTGGTGACGGTCTTCACCACGTCGGGCCCGGTGACGAACATGTAGGAGCGGTCTCGCACCATGAAGATGAAGTCGGTCATGGCGGGCGAATAGACGTCGCCGCCCGCGCAGGGTCCCATGATCACCGAGATCTGCGGGATGACGCCCGAGGCGATCACGTTGCGCTTGAACACCTCGCCGTAGCCGCCGAGCGCCGCCACGCCCTCCTGGATGCGGGCGCCGCCCGCATCGAACAGGCCGACGATGGGGGCGCGCATCTTGAGCGCCATGTCCTGGATCTTGATGATCTTCTGGGCATGGGCCTCGGAGAGCGAGCCGCCGAAGACGGTGAAGTCCTTGGCGAAGACGAAGACCGTGCGGCCGTTGACCGTGCCCCAGCCGGTGACGACGCCGTCGCCCGGGATCTTGACCTTCTCCATGCCGAAATCGGTCGAGCGGTGCTCGACGAACATGTCGAACTCCTCGAACGAGCCCTTGTCGAGCAGGAGTTCGATGCGCTCCCGGGCGGTGAGCTTGCCCCGGCCGTGCTGCGCCGCGATGCGCGTCTCGCCGCCGCCCAGGCGCGCCTGGGCGCGCCGCTCTTCAAGCCGTTCAAGCATGTCTTTCATCGGGGATCCCTGGATGAAGGGGGAATGTTCCTCCCCGCTTAGCACAGCCGCGCAGCGCTCAAAATCCCACTATGGATGTGTGCTCCACAGCACTTTACGGCCAAGGCTCCAGGCGCTAGGGAGTGAAACGAAATACTATTTCTACGGAGCCTCCCATGAAGACCCTCAAGACTTCTGCCGTCCTCGCGACCGTCCTCTCCCTCACGGCCGCCGGCTGCGCCAGCCGGTCGGAGGATGTGGCCGCCGCTTATGTCTCCCCCATGGCCTATTCCAGCTACAGCTGCCGTGATCTGAGCGTGGAGGCCCAGCGGGTCAGCGCCGCCGCCGCGGCCGCGGCCGGCGCCCAGGATTCGTCGCGCACCAAGGACGTGGTGGCCACCACCGCCGCCGTCGTCATCTTCTGGCCGGCTGCCTTCTTCGTGGGCGGCAACGGAGCCCAGACGGCCGAGCTCGCCCGGCTGAAGGGGCAGATGCAGGCCGTCGAGGAGGCCTCGATCCAGAAGCGCTGCGGCATCACCTTCCGCCGCTCGTAAGATCTCCTAAGACGCAAAGGCCGCTGGGCTTCCCACCCGGCGGCCTTTTGACGTCACGCTCCCGCCAGTCTGTAGACCATCGAAGCCGCCCTGAAATCCGCCTCCCGGCGACGGCGGCGTTCCATGGCTTCGTAATCCTCCCCCCAGACGCTTTCCTGGTAGAGTTCGTCCACATGGGCGGCGGCCCAGGCCCGGTCCACGTCCATCTGCTCCGCCGCATGAGCGAGCGCGATCAGAACCGAGCCGGACAGGGTGGTCATCACGTGCAGCGCGGCGAGCGCGAAGGGAGACCCGATCCCCTCAATGGCGCCCCGGATGGCGGCGATCGCCTCGTCCGGCTGGGTAACATGCATGACGCCTTCGCCCAGGGCGAAACGGGCGCCATGGATGTCCCTGGCCCAGTCGAGAACCGGGCTCCAGGCCTCGTCCTGGGACTTCGCCAGGCGCTCGGGCTCGCCGGCCCGGTAATAGACCAGGTCGGACCCGGCATAGCGGACGAGGTCGTCCACGACCTCCGCCTGCCGGGGCGAGACGCCGTCGATAGCGGAATTGACGATGCGGGTGATCGGCATGGTCGAGGGATCGATCTCGCCCCCCTGCCCCTGCCATTCCTCGGCCAGGGCCTCGGCCAGGGCGCGCGACGGCACGGCGAGCGCCTGCTTGCCGGGCGTCTTGGCGGTGCGCCCGTCCAGGGTCAGGTGGAACAAGCCCTCCCGCTCCTCGACGCCCGCATCCTTGTAGAAACGCTTCGGCAGCGTCGGCTTCATGCCGGCCTGGGCCGCGCGCATGGGGTTGGGTTCCTCTTCGGACGGGAACCAGTCGCGTGAATCTGTCATGGTCATAAAATGGGGTTTCAGGCGGAGATCTTCGAGGGTTCGGTCAGGAATTCCCGCAGCACCGTCTCTAGCTCCGCATAGGAATGGACGATGGGCCCGGCCCCGGCCTCGGTCAGGGCCGCGACGGGCTGGAAGCCCCAGGACACGCCGACCGGCAGCACCCCGGCGGCGCGGGCCATGCCCATGTCGAAGCTCGAATCGCCGACCATGACCGTATCGCGGGGGTGTGTCCCGGTCTCCCGCATGGCCTGCAGGATCATGCCCGGATGGGGTTTGGAGGGAGCATCGTCGGCCGTCTGGATCACCGAGAAGACATCGTGCCAGCCATGCCGTTCGAGCAGGTGGGCGACGCCGCGGCGGGACTTGCCCGTCGCGATCCCCAGCACTGCGTCCTCGCGGTCACGGAGCCATTCCAGGCAGCGTTCCACACCGGGAAAGAGCGGCTCCGCATTCGCCGGATCCTGGCGCAGGCTGTGGAAGGAATCCTTGTAGGCCTCGACCAGTCCCGCGATAGGCCCTTTGGGACCCACAAGGACCGTGAAAGCCTCCGCCAGGGACAGACCGACGATGGAGAGCGAGCGCTCCCGGCTCGGCGGCTCCAGCCCATGGGCGGCGAAGGCCATCCGTTGGGCGGCCACGATGATGTTCTGGCTGTCGACCAGGGTGCCGTCGACATCGAAGAGAACGAGCTTCAAAGGTCTTTCCCGCTCAAAGGCCGAGCCGACAATTCAGCTCTGCGGTTTGTCGGCGTGGCAGAATTGGGGTGTGTTGATGTTCCAGTTGCCGCACTTGTCGCAGGCCGTGGCGAGCAGGCCGAGAGCGATGACGGCAGTGACGCGGATGATGCGCTTCATGATGGGAGCCCCCTAGAGATGTTTCCACTTGCGTGGAATCACCTCTCTTCTTTGCAGTGCCGCATTTTTTGGCCGTGAAACGGATCCGCTTCACCGAAAAATGCTCCAGGCGGCCGGCACCTTATTCAATTATCCCGGCCGCTGCCAGAAGGCGATGCCGGGAAACAATCGGCTGCGCTCCGGTTTTTTACCCCAGCCGTTCTATATTATCGCGCTGACCATGCGTAACATAAGGTTCATACCGACAATGGGCCAAGAAGAGTAGATGGTAACCACCGAGCCCATGGATCCCGGCGCTCTGCTGCACAGGCTCGCGGAACTGGAGCGCGAGAATCGCGAGCTTCGGTCCCGGCTGCAGGCGCAGGAAGCGACACCGGCGGAGGCTCGTCCCGGTTCGGCGGGCGGCGCCCAGGCGGATGACAGCGAAGGGCCGTCCCATGTCAGCGAGAGGAAGCTCCGGCAGATCGCGGATCATCTGCCGGCCCTCGTGGCCTATGTGGACAGGGATCAGCGCTACCGCTTCAACAACCGCGCCTACGAGACATGGATCGGACGCACGCCGGAAAGTCTGTATGGCCTGCATCTCTGGGACGCGGTCGGCACACCGGCCTACGAGCGGACGAAATCCTATATCGAGGCCGTCCTCGCCGGACAACGGACGGCCCATGAATGGTGGGCGCCCTTTCGCACGGGCATGCGCTACGTCAGATCGGAATACATCCCCGACCGCGCCGAGGACGGCCGCATCGTGGGGTTTTACGTCCTTGCGTCGGACCTCACCGAAACCAAGCAGTCACAGGCAGCCCTGGCGGAAAGCGAGGTGCGCCTGCGCCTTGCCATCGATGCCGGGCGCATGGCCGTCTGGGAGATCGAGACCGCCACGGACAAGGTGAGCGCCTCGCCGGAGCTGAACCGGCTGCTCGGGCTCCCTCCGGACATCACCCTATCCACTGAAGACATCAGGGCTCGCTACTATCCTGGCGAACATGAGCGTCTTCGAGCCGTAGCCCGGGAGGCCCTCTCTCGGGGAGATCGCCATGTGGAGACCGAGCTGCGGGTCGTCTGGCCGGACGGTTCCCTGCACTGGCTGCTGCTGCGCGCGGAGCTTCAGGACGTGGTGAACGGCATCCCGGCGCGGACCTTGGGCGTGGCGCTCGACATCACGGACATGAAGAAGGCCGAGGAGCATCAGCAGCTTCTCATCAACGAGCTCAATCATCGCGTGAAGAACACCCTGGCGACCGTCCAGTCCATCGCGTCCCAGAGCCTGCGCAATGCCGTTACGGCAAGTGAGGCGCGCGACGCGGTCGAAGGGCGCCTGTTCGCTCTCTCCCGTGCCCACGACGTGCTGACCCGCGAAAGCTGGGACGGGGCCGATCTGCGCGAGGTTGTCCGGGAAGCCATTGCGCCCTTTCAGGACGACGGGCATGGCCGCTTCGATCTCCGCGGCCCCGACATGCGCCTGCCGCCCCGGATCGCTCTCGCGATCGCCATGGCGATCCAGGAACTCGGCACCAATGCGGTCAAGTACGGCGCCCTGTCCAACGAGAAGGGACGCATCGGGATCGAGTGGGTGATGATGAGGACGGCCGGCGCGCCCGGTTTGGAGCTGGTCTGGACGGAGACGGACGGCCCACCGGTCGTCGAGCCGAGCCGCCGGGGCTTCGGCACCCGGCTGATCGAGCGCAGCCTTGCCCAGGAGCTTCACGGCGACGTCACCATCGCGTTCGCGCCGAAAGGCGTCGTCTGCACGGTCCACGCCTTGCTGAACGATGGCGAAGGCGACGCGAACCGGGAAGCGGCTCGCGCCTGAACCGGCCGCCGTTCAGGCCGCCAGTCTTGCCTCCTGTCGCGCGACGATGGCGCGGACTTCGTCGCCCTCGATCGTCTCATGCTCCAGCAGCGCCTCTGTCAGGGCATCGAGCGCATCCCGGTTGTCCTCGATGCAGGTCTTGGCGGCCGCGTACATCTCGTCGATGATGCGGCGGATTTCCTGCTCGACCTCGCGCGGAAGACTGTCGCCGGAGCGGGCCACCCGGACCATGCCGATGGCAGGGCTCATGCCCCATTCCGTGACCATCTTGGTCACGATGTTGGTCGCATGGGCGATGTCGCTGGCGGCGCCGGTCGTGACCTTCTTGGCTCCGAACACGATCTCCTCGGCCGCGCGACCGCCCATGGCGACGATCAGGTCCGCCTCGAGCTTCTCGACCGGGATGCAGAACCGGTCGTGCTCGGGCAGCCGCATCACGAGGCCGAGCGCCTGGCCGTGCGGGATGATGGTGGCGCTGTGCACCTTGTCGGAGGCAGGCAGCAGGCAGGCGCAAAGGGCATGACCCGCCTCGTGGACGGCCACCAGCCTGCGCTCCTCGTCCGAGATGACGAGGGTGCGCCGCTCGAGCCCCATGATGATCTTGTTGCGGGCGGCTTCCAGGTGGTCGCGCGTGACCTCCTCGAGGCCCTCGCGCGCCGCGAAGATCGCAGCCTCGTTCAAGAGGTTGCCGAGATCTGCGCCCGAGAAGCCAGGGGTGCCCTTGGCGATGGACGCGAGGCTCACGCCCTCCGCGAGCTTCACGTTGCGGGCGTGGACGTTGAGGATCGCCTCGCGGCCGGTGATGTCGGGCAGGCCGATATGGACCTGGCGGTCGAAGCGGCCGGGGCGCAGGAGCGCCGGATCGAGCACGTCGACGCGGTTCGTCGCGCCGATGACGATCACCCCGGCGGTGGTGTTGAAGCCGTCCATCTCGACGAGGAGCTGGTTCAGGGTGGCCTCGAACTCCCGGTCGGCGGCCGATCCGCCGCCGCCGCGCTTGCGTCCGATGGCGTCGATCTCGTCGATGAAGATCAGGCAGGGCGCCTTCTTGCGCGCCTGCTCGAACAGCTTGGACACGCGGCCCTTGGCGATGCCGATCAGGGGCGCGGAGAAGTCGCTGCCGGACACGGCCATGAAGGACACCCCGGCCTCCCCGGCCAGCGCCTTGGCGATCAGGGTCTTGCCCGTACCGGGCGGCCCGACCATCAGGAGGCCACGGGGAATGCGGGCTCCCACTTTGGTGAAAGCCTCGGAATCGCGCAGGAACGCGATGACCTCCTGCAGCTCGCCCTTGGCCTCTTCCTGGCCGGCGACATCGTCGAACCGGTTGGGGAGGCTGCGGATGACCCGGGGCCACCGGGAGGTCGGCTTGAAGTCGGTCTGGATCGCCAGCATGACGAGGACCGCCGCGACGAGCACGAGCGGCACCAGGATGCTCGCCACATGGGCGGCATCGAAGCCGGGCTTCTTGAAATCCACCTCGGCGCCGGCCGCCGTGATCCGCTCGATGTAGTCCGCGCTCACGAGGCCGTTGGGCATGCGCACGAAGACGTCCCGGTCGGTCATGGTGACGGACAGCCCGCCGCTCTCGATCAGGACCTTCTGAACCTTCTTGTTGGCCAGGTCCCGCGTGAAGTCGGAATAGGTGATTTCGGCGGCGGGTTCGGCCAGCAGACGCGGGCCGATGAACGCGGCCGCCGCGGCGATCAGGATGAGGATGGCGGCTGAGACAGCCACGCTTTTCTTGCCCAGAACCCTTCTGGCTTTTTCGAGAACGTTGGTCACGGCGGCGCCCCCATAGCGCGATGTATGTTTTTTGGAGGTGCCGCTGTTTAGTCGATTTTGACGCAGATCGCAGTACGGCGAATAGGCACACCCACCGAACGGAGGGGGCGCGTCACGCGAGAAGGTCGCCGTATTCCTTGTGACGGCGGATCCAGGCGCGGGCATAGCCGCACAGGGGCGTGATGGTCCGCCCCTCCGAGCGGGCAATCTCGGCCACGCCACGCATCAGCTCGCCCGCCGCTCCCGTCCCGCGCAGGGGAATGGCCGCTTCCACGTGCCGGATCACGAGTTCGGACCCGCGCCGGTCGTAATCGGCGAAGGCGATATACCCGTCCCGCTCAAGCTCGAAGCGCTGTCTCTCGGCGTTGTCGCGAACCATGCTGCTCATGCCTCAACTCGCGTTGCAGAACCTGTCGGAGACCAACGTGGTCTGGAGGGGCACGTTCCGCCATGGGGATCGTGGATGGAGAAGGGTCACACCGGCCACGTCATGGCCTCCCCGGACTTGATCCGGGGACCAGTGCCGGCCATCCCGCTTTCGTGAAACGCTGCGGTTTTCCGATCGAGATCACCGGCACGAGGCCGGTGATGACGTGAGAGGGTCCAATCGGGACGAGAAGCAATGCCCTCACCCGAGCCGTTGCTCGAGCCCTGCCTTCACGGCGGGCCATTCCTCCCGAAGGATGCTGTAGACTGCTGTGTCGCGGACATGGCCGTCCGGCATGATCATGTGTTGGCGCAGAATCCCGTCGAGCTTGGCGCCCAGGCGCTCGATGGCCGCGCGGGACTGATCGTTGCGGGCATGGGTGCGGATCTCGACCGCGAGACAGCCCAGGTTCTCGAAGGCGTGCCGCAGCATGAGGAATTTCGCATGGGTGTTGACGAAGGTCCGCTGCCATGACTTTGCGATCCAGGTGGTGCCGATCTCGACCCGGTGATTGACGGCATCGATGTTCATGTAGCGCGTCGAGCCGACGACCCGGTTGCCGTCGTTCACCACGGTGGCAAAAGGAAGGGCGAGGACGGCAGCCTGAAGGTTCAGGGCCTTGCGCACATAGGCCTCGAAGTCCTCCGGCCGGGGGACCGTCGTGGTTTTTTTCTCCCAAAGCTCGCCGTCGCTCGCGGCCACGCCCAGGGCCGGCACGTCGGCGAGGCTCAAGGGGCGCAGGGTCAGGCGGTCCGTGGAGAGGGTGACGGGCTCGATGTGCAGCATGGAGAAAGCCTCTGGGGTCCGCCGCTTTGTCCCCGATTCAGCAGCGGCCCGCAATGGCTAAGGCAATATGCCTCGATGTCATCACCTCCCCGGACTTGATCCGGGGACCTCGCCGAGAATAGCCCCTCGGTGTCATTCCCGGCCGGAGCGCAGCGAAGGGGAAGCGAATCCACGCTCAGGCGCAACGCCATGGATCCCCTTCCCGGTCCTGCGGACCGCCGGGGATGACAGCGGAGAGCCTCGGCCTACTGGTGTGACCGGCACAAGGCCGGCCATAACGGCGGAGGGTGTCATCCCCGCCGAAAAAAGCGTCGCTCCCAGGCTCGCTTCAGCTCAGCAGATAGACGAGGCCCGGCAGCGCCACCGCAAGTCCCGCCAGGACCCAGGCGCCGATGGCGGATTGCCAGGTCACGTTGCCGGTCGCGTTGCGCAATCTCTGAGCGCAGGTCGAGGCTTCCATCGAGTGTCCGCTCAAGCAGGAGCAAAGCACGTAATGGGCCTGGCCGTCGGACAGCCCGAAATACCGCATGGCATCGCCGAGCCGGTCGCTCGCCAGGCCGTCCGCGCGCAGGATCGGATCGTCATAGGCGACCGTGAGGGGCGAGTCGTCCTCGCGGACCAGGGCCCGCTCCGCCGGCGGCTTGTACTCGATTTCACCGAGGGAGTGCAGGCGGCGCGCCGGGTCCCGTTCGAGCAGGTCGATCCAACGCTGGAGCCGTTCCTCGCGAGACAGGGGTCTCGGCTGGACATCGGCGACGCTACGGAGCTGATCAAGAGGCTTGTGTTCCATCGATCTCCTCCTCTGACTCAAGACAGCCGAAAGGCCGATTGAGACACTAGATGCTGCGCGCCATGCGCGGCGAAAGTGCGACAGGGGAGAAGATCAAGGGAGGGGCGAAGGCTACTCTTCGGGAGCCTCGACGATGGGGTCGTAGCGGCTCGTATCGAGGCCCAGGAGATTGAAGCTCTGCTGCATGTGCGGCGGCAGCGGCGCGGTCACGTCGATCGGCTTTCCGGTCCTCGGATGAGCGATGACGATGCGGCGCGCGAGCAGATGCAGCTTGTTCTGGATGCCGCCGGGCAGCTCCCAGTTCTCGATGTCGAAATACTTCGGATCGCCCACAATGGGATGGCCGATATGGGCCGCATGGGCGCGCAGCTGGTGCGTGCGCCCGGTGACGGGCTTCAGCGACAGCCAGGCGAGCTTCTGCGCGGCCGTGTCGACCACCGCGTAATAGGTCAGGGCGTGGCTGGCGCCCTCGTCCCCGTGCTTGGCCACACGCATGCGGGAATCGCCCTCGTCGCCTTCCTTGGCGAGGTACGTCGAGACCCTGCCCTGCCGGACGCGCGGCACGCCGGCGACCAGCGCCCAATAGATCTTGCGCGTCGTGCGCGCCCGGAAGGACTTGGCCATGGTGGACGCGGCGAAGCGCGTCTTGGCGATGACGAGGCAGCCGGCGGTGTCCTTGTCGAGCCGGTGCACGAGGCGCGGCTTCTGCCCCTCGTCGTCCTTGAGCGCCTCGAGCAGGCCGTCCACGTGCCGCTTGGTGCCCGATCCGCCCTGGACGGCGAGCCCCATCGGCTTGTTGATGATGAGGACGTCCTTGTCCTCATAGAGCGTGATCGACTTCAGGAAGTCGCGGTCGTCCTGGTCCTTGGCCGCGTTACGGGAGACCGGACGCGGCTGGTCGAGCTTCAGCGGCGGCACGCGGACCTTCTGGCCGGCCAGGAGCCGGTCGTTCGGCTGTGCGCGCTTGCCGTCGATGCGCAGCTCGCCCTTGCGGACGATGCGCTGGATATGCGTGAAGGCGAGCTGCGGGAACCGGGCGACCAGGAAACGGTCGACGCGCATGTCTGCCTCGTCGGGCTCGACCACCAGGGTCTGCACGCCCGTCGCCAGGACCTCCTGGGCCTCCGCCCGGGCCTGAGCCCGCGTCGGCCCGCGCGGAGCCTCGGCAGCCGCGGGCCTTGCCTGCTTCGGCCGGGCAGCCGGCTTCTCGCGCAGGACCGATGCCGTCCGCGATTTGCCCGCAGCCGATTTCAAACCGCCCGGCTTCGCCGCCGATGACTTGGACGACGAAGACTTGGATGACGAAGACTTGGAGGACGCCTTGCGCGCCGGTTTATCGTCACGCGAGCGAAAGTCCGGCCGGGCGCCGGACCGCCCGCCACGACCGTTATTCTGTCCTGAACCGCTTTTTCTCATGGATCTGTGGGTATCAGAGCGCCGCCGAGGCGGCAATCGAGGTTTGGTGCATCGACCGCAAAAGCGGTCGCCGGCTTTGCGTGAAAAGATGCAATGAACCAGAAACTTAAAGCGCCGGGATTCGGTTCGACCTCACGTCCGAAGCTTACACCGCAATCGTCCGGGCAAGGCCCAGGCCGGCCGTCAATCCGACGATCGAGAGCAGAACCGACCCGGCCACGTAGGCCGCCGCGAGCCCGCCCTGCCCCCGCTCCCAGATCAGCACCGCATCGAGCGAGAATGCCGAGAACGTCGTGAACCCGCCGGGGATTCCGGTGGTGAGGAAGGGCCGCGGGGGTTGGCTCCATCCCTCGCCCGCCTTGAACGCGAGCCACCCGGCGATGGCTCCCATGAGAAACGAGCCGACCACGTTCACCGTCAGCGTTCCCCAGGGAAAGGCAGTGCCGCACAGGCGGGCGCAACCGAGATTGACCCCATGCCGGAGCGCGCCGCCGATCCCGGCACCGAGGAAGACGAGGAGGTAGGATTTCATAGGCTATTCCCCGCCATCGTCGCGCCGCCGCTCCCGGCGCAGCTTCTCCCACCAGTCCAGCCGCTTCCTGATCTCACGCTCGAAGCCACGATCCACGGGATCGTAGAATTCCTGCCGCCCCAGCTTCTCGGGCCAGTAATCCTGCCCCGAGAAGGCGTCCGGCTGGTCGTGGTCGTAAGCATAGCTCTCGCCGTAGCCGATCTGCTTCATGAGCTTGGTCGGGGCGTTCAGGATCGTCTTGGGCGGCATGAGGGAGCCGTGCTCCTTCGCCACCCGGGTGGCGGCCTTGTAGGCGGTGTAGAGGGCGTTCGATTTCGGCGCGGTGGCGAGATAGACGGCGGCCTGGGCCAGGGCCAGCTCGCCCTCCGGCGAGCCGAGGAAATCGAACGCGTCCTTGGCCGCATTGGCGACGACGAGCGCCTGGGGATCGGCGAGCCCGATATCCTCCACGGCCATGCGGACCAGGCGGCGGGCGATGAAGAGCCGGTCTTCGCCTGCGTCGAGCATGCGGGTCAGGTAGTAGAGCGCCGCGTCCGGATCGGAGCCGCGGACGGTCTTGTGCAGGGCGGAGATGAGGTTGTAATGCCCCTCCTGTCCCTTGTCGTAGATCGGCGCGCGGCGCTGAATGATCTCCTGCAGCTGCTCCGCGTCGAAGACCTCGCCGGGCTTCGCCGAGCGCCAAACCTCCTCGGCGAGCGTCAGGGACGCCCGTCCGTCCCCGTCCGCCATGCGCACAAGGGACGCCCTCGCCTCCGCGTCGAGCGGCAGGCTCTTGCCGGTCACCTCCTCGGCGCGCGCCAGGATCCGTTCGATGGCCGCCTCGTCGAGAGACTTGAAGAGCAGCACCCGGGCACGGGACAGGAGCGCGGCGTTCAGCTCGAAGGACGGGTTCTCCGTCGTGGCACCGACCAGCGTGATGGTGCCGTCTTCCATGACGGGCAGGAAGGCGTCGAGCTGGGCCCGGTTGAAGCGGTGGATCTCGTCCACGAACAGCAGCGTGCCCTTGCCGGTGGACCGGCGGTGACGCGCTGCCTCGAAGACCTTCTTGAGATCCGCCACGCCGGAAAAGATCGCCGAGATCTGCTCGAAGTGAAGCTCCGTCTCATGGGCGAGCAGGCGCGCGACAGTGGTCTTGCCCGTGCCGGGCGGCCCCCAGAAGATCAGGGACCCCAGGGTCTTGGACGCGATCAGCCGAGTCAGGATCCCGTCGAGCCCGACGAGATGATCCTGCCCGACCACTTCGGACAGCTGGGTCGGGCGCATCCTGTCCGCCAGCGGACGGGGTGCGGTACGGTCGAGGCCGGCGGATGAAAACAGGTCGCTCATGATGGGTCAGGGACTAAGAGAACAGCCCACCATCCATACCCGATCTCGATCCCGCCGTCCCGTTTATCGCCCGAGAACCGTCGTGAAGACGCGCCCACCCCGGCTGACGGTGATTTCCCAATAGCCGCCGTTGCGGTTGATCAGCCGGTCCGCGTCCTTGGTGGATGTCAGGCGCTCGCCGTTGATCGCCACGATCTGGTCGCCCTTCTCGAAGCCTACGCTGGCCGCGACGCTGCGATCCTCCAGATCGGCCACGATCACACCGTCATCGGCGACTTCGACCTGCAACTCGTCGGCGACGGCAGGCGACATATTCACGAGGGTCGCGCCGGCGAACGGCGTACGGGCACGGCCTTGCACCGGCTCACGCTTCGGGTTCTCCGGCGGGGGAGTCAGCTTGACCTTGAGGGTGGTTTGCTTGCCGCCGCGAAGCACCGTGAGGGGAGCCTCGCCCTGCGTCCCCTTGAGGGTAAAGCGGTAGCCGAAGGAATCCGGGTTATCGACCGGCTGGCCGTCCACCATCAGGATCGCGTCGCCCCGCTTCAGGCCTGCCTCGGCGGCCGGTCCCTTGTCGTAGACGGCGGTGACCAGAACACCGGTCGGACGCTCCAGGCCGAGCCCGTTCGCGATGTCGCCGTCCACGGGCTGAAGGCGCGCGCCGAGCCACGGACGAACCACATTCTTGGCGCCGCCCTTGGCGGAGTTCAGCACCACCTTGACCATGCTCGCCGGAACGGCGAAGCCGATGCCGATGCTGCCGCCGGAGCGGGAATAGATCGCCGTGTTGATGCCGACCACGCGGCCGTTCATATCGATGAGGGCACCGCCCGAATTGCCGGGATTGATGGCGGCGTCGGTCTGGATGAAGAATTGATAGTCCGAGATGCCGACCTGGGTGCGGGCGAGCGCCGACACGATGCCCTGGGTCACGGTCTGGCCCACGCCGAACGGATTGCCGATGGCGAGCACGATGTCGCCGACCTGCAGACCCTCGGAATCGCCGAGTTCGATCGCCTGAAGGTTCGTCGCATCCTTGAGCTTCAGCACGGCGATATCGGTCCGCTGGTCACGCAGCAGGATGTCGGCGGCGAATTCACGCCTGTCGGCCAGTGCGACCTTCACCTCGTTCATGTTCTCGATCACATGGTTGTTCGTGATCACGAGGCCAGACGGATCGACAATGACCCCGGACCCGAGGGAGCTTTGCGACCGCCCCCGGGGCACGCCCGGCGCATTGTCCCCGAAGAAGCGCCGGAAATACTCTTCCATGGCGCCGTTCTGCCGCTTCTCCGAGCGGCTGGCATAGACGTTGACGACGGACCCGGCGGTCTGGCGCACGACCGGCGCGAAGGACAGCTGGACCTGCGCCTTGCTCTCGGGAACGACGCGCTGCGTCTGGGCCTGTGCTCCCGTCAATCCAGAGATGAGGGCTGCAGTGACAAGCGATAAGCGAAGCAGAAACAAGCGCATGGTATTCGAATCCATTCCTCGAGTAGCAGACTGGATAGAACGTGGTAGCCGAAATGCCAAATAAAAGCCCGCGCTTGCCTGCGCGGGCTGGATGAGTTTGACGTTCGAAGCTCGTTATGACCTCAAACCGGCGATAGCGCCGACCAGCCGCTCGATTTCCTCCTCGGAGGTGAGGTAGGAGACGGATGCGCGGACGATTTCGGCCAAGCCACGGGATGCCATGTCCAGAGGCGTATAGGCTGCTGCAATGGCTGCGACGTTGATCCTATCGCCGGCCAGAGCACGGCGCACATCCTGTGGCGCCATCCCTTCGACCGTGAATGCCACAATGCTGGAGCGCTCTTGCCCTCCATCATGAACTCGCACCCCTGGAATATCGGAGAGTTGCGCCCTCAGCATTCCCGCAAGACGATCGATCCGCTGTCGGATCGTTTCGACGCCGATATCGAGCGTATACCTGATCGCCGCTCCAAGACCAAGTTGAAGGGCAAATGGGTTTTCGCCGGACTCGAAAAGACGTGCGTCATCTCTTGGGACGGGGGCGCCATTCACCCAGGGTCCCGAGAGAACATCCAGGTAGGGAGGCGTCAGTTGTTTGAGGAACGAGCGTCTCACGTACAGCAAAGCCGTTCCGCGCGGCCCCCTCAGATACTTTCTTCCCGCCCCCTTGAGCACATCGCAACCGATGGCCTCCACATCCACGGGGATTTGCCCTAGCGCTTGACCCGCATCGACGAAATACGGGATCCCCGCGCGCCGTGCGATGCGTCCGATCTCAGCGGCCGGATTGATCAGGCCATTCGTCGCGGGCAGCCACGTCAAGGCGATGAGGCGGACGCGATTATCGATCATTGCCGCCAGGGCTTCAGGCGAGATACAGCCATCATCCCGGCAGGGGATAATTTCGACGCTGGCACCCACGCGCCCGGCCGCTTGATGGATCGTGCTCAGATTGCCGCCCCATTCATGCCGACCGACGAGAACACGATCTCCCGAACGCAGGGGCGGCAAAGACGCGAAAGCAAGCCCCCATCCCTGTGAACCGCTCCCCACGAGGGCGACTTCTTCGGCGGACGCGTTGAGCAGTCGGGCTGCGGCACGGCGCGTTGCCTGAATGTCCTCGGCGACGGCAACACCCATTTCGCCTGGGCCGTAAAGAGCCTCTCGCTGGAGATGCTCCACGATTGCCTGCGTCACTTGAACCGGCGGAAGCGAGCAACTCGAATGATTGAAATGAGCCACCATGGAGCAGCCTGGGGTTTCTGCGCGGATACGAGCGAAATCGATCAACATGAATGCTTCCTCAGAAGGCGATTTCAACGGTGGCATCCACTTCCACGGCGACCCCGCGTGGCAGCGAGATCACTCCGACAGCCGTGCGGGCGTGGCGCCCGTTCTCCCCGAAGACGGCAAACATGAGATCGGACGCGCCGTTGATGACCTGAGGCTGCTCATGGAAATCCGCAACGCAGCTGACGAAACCGCCCAGGCGAACGATACGCCGCACCCGCGCAAGCTCGCCACAGGCGATTGCGTTGATATGTGCCAGCAGATTGAGCGCACAGAGCTCTGCCGCACGCCGCCCATCCTCTATGGAGATCGTATCGCCAAGTCGGCCGATGTAAGCAGGTCGCCCGTTCTCCTGGGAAATCTGCCCTGAGATAAAGACCAGATCGCCTGACCGGGTCCACGGAATATAGTTTGCGACCGGAGTGGATACTTGCGGAAGGGCTAGCCCCAGTTCCTGAAGGCGCTCGGCAGTGGATGTCGACATGTCAAGGCTCCGAATTTCAGGTGCGGAGCGTACGAGTCCAGAACTATCGCCACCAATTCAAACTCTTCAGAGATCCATGAGTCCTACTCATGCATGGATGCGATGGCCTCGGTCGTCAGCCAGTGAGCGAAAACCTTGGCCTGATGCTTCGGATGTTCCGGCAGGACGATCCAGTACCCGATCTCCTCGGAGACGCGGGAATCGTTGCAAAACTCGACCAACGCTCCGCGCCTCAGATGATCTGCAATCAGATTGTGCCGCCCCATGGCGATCCCCTGGCCATCAAGGGCTGCCTGGATGACGATGTTGTAATCGTGAAGCATGAGGCTGCGCGCAGCATTCAGGTCCACACCTGCCCTCTCCGACCAAATCTGCCACTCGAAGGGTGCGTTCGAGAAGGAAAGCAGAAGGGGATATTTCGATAAGTCCTTGGGCTCGACCGGGATACCGCCCGGCTTGGCAAACGAGGGACTACAAACCGGAGAAATCGATTCGGTCAGGAACTTCCGAGCCTGCGTCCCGCCCCATCCTCCGCGGCCGTACCTGATGGCGAGGTCTATCTGCTCCGAACCGAAATCGACTGTCCGCGTGGACGGCTCCAGAATGAGGTCGATATCAGGATGGAGTTCCGTAAACCGGGCTAGGCGCGGGATCAGCCAATGAGTAGCGAATGACGCGAGCAGACTCACTCGCAGCGTCCGACGTCCTGACCGGCGGATCTCCTCCGCGCCCTTGGCCATCAGGTCGAGAGCCTGACTCAGATAAGGCAGGAGTTTCGCGCCGTAGGGCGTGAGCGTGATGGACCTAGCCTGCCGAACGAAGAGGCTGACGCCGAGGTCCTCCTCCACCTTGCGAACATGATGGCTGACCGCGCTTTGCGTGATGAGGAGTTCCTGGGCGGCCCGGCTGAAGCTGAGATGCCGCCCTGCGGCCTCAACGGCCCGTAGGGACGACAGGACTGGCAGGTGCCGGCGCGTGCTCATTCGGGGACACTAAGCGAAATCAACGCAATAGCACAACACGACCGCACTCAGCACACAAGAAGACATGGAGAGACGAGATCCCGGAGCAGCCAAGTGTAGAGGCGCAATGACAACCAGCACAAACAAAAAGGGCGGCCCGAAGACCGCCCTTGATGAAATCTTTGAAACCGCGATTTTACTCGGCGGCTTCGACCAGCTCTTCCTTCTGGGTCGGGCCCGAATCCTGGCCGCGCGCATCCACGTCGCGGTCCACGAACTCGATCACGGCCAGAGGAGCGTTGTCGCCGTAGCGGAAGCCTGCCTTCAGGACGCGGGTGTAGCCGCCGTTGCGGTCCTGGTAGCGCTTGCCCAGAACGTCGAACAGCTTCTTGACCATCGCCTCGTCGCGGAGCTTCGACATGGCGAGACGGCGGGCGTGCAGGTCACCGCGCTTGCCGAGCGTGATCAGCTTCTCGACGACGGGACGCAGGTCCTTCGCCTTCGGCAGGGTCGTGACGATCTGCTCGTGCTTGATCAGCGCAGCCGCCATATTGGCGAACATGGCCTTGCGGTGTTCGGTCGTGCGGTTGAAGCGACGACCACGAAATCCGTGACGCATTGGCTTTCTCCTTGATCTAACGGCCGCCGTGCCAAGGTACGGCCGTCTCTCTTATGATCCCCGCCCTTGAGGACGAGGGGCAGATATGAAGCCGCCCTTCGGGTGAAAGGCGGCTTCAAGACACTCAGTAATGCTCTTCGAAGCGCTTCGCGAGGTCTTCGATGTTCTCCGGCGGCCAGCCCGGCACGTCCATGCCGAGGTGCAGGCCCATGCCGGCGAGAACTTCCTTGATCTCGTTGAGCGACTTGCGGCCGAAGTTCGGGGTGCGGAGCATTTCCGCCTCGGACTTCTGGATAAGATCGCCGATATAGACGATGTTGTCGTTCTTCAGGCAGTTGGCCGAACGGACCGACAGCTCGAGCTCGTCGACCTTCTTGAGGAGCGCCGGGTTGAACGGCAGCTGCGGTGCGGCAGCGGCGGCCTCTTCCTTGCGCGGCTCTTCGAAGTTGACGAAGACCTGGAGCTGGTCCTGCAGGATGCGAGCGGCATAGGCCACGGCATCCTCAGGCGTCACGGCGCCGTTGGTCTCGACCGTCATAATCAGCTTGTCGTAGTCGAGAATCTGGCCCTCGCGGGTGTTCTCGATGCGATAGGAGACCTTCTTGACCGGGCTGTAGAGCGAATCGACCGGAATGAGGCCGATCGGGGCGTCCTCGGTGCGGTTGCGCTCGGCCGGAACGTAGCCCTTGCCCGTGTCGACCGTGAACTCCATGCGGATCTCGGCGCCCTCGTCGAGGGTGCAGAGCACGAGCTCGGGGTTCAGGATCTGCACGTCGCCGACCGTGTTGATATCGCCAGCCGTGACGGCGCCGGGGCCGGTCTTGCGAAGCGTCATGCGCTTCGCGCCCTCGCCCTGCATCTTGATGGCGATCGTCTTCACGTTGAGGACGATGTCGGTCACGTCCTCGCGGACGCCCGGGATGGACGAGAACTCGTGCAGCACGCCATCGATATGGATCGCCGTCACCGCCGCGCCCTGGAGCGACGACAGGAGGACCCGGCGCAACGAGTTGCCGAGCGTCGTGCCGAAGCCACGCTCGAGCGGCTCGGCCACGACCGTCGCAATGCGCTTCGGGTCATCGCCGGGGGCGACTTCGAGCTTGTTCGGCTTAATCAGCTCTTGCCAGTTCTTTTGGATCACAACCACACCTCATGAGGTACGGCTTGAAGGGAGGCACTCAGTCCGCCCTTTAAACCGAAACGCGCGTGGGTTTTGGACCCACGCGCCGGATAACCTTAGACGCGGCGACGCTTGCGCGGGCGGCAGCCATTGTGCGGGATCGGCGTGACGTCACGGATCGACGTGACGGTGAAGCCGGCCGACTGGAGGGCGCGCAGGGCGGATTCACGGCCGGAGCCGGGACCCGAAACCTCGACCTCAAGGGTGCGCATGCCGTGCTCGGCAGCCTTGCGGGCCGCATCTTCAGCGGCGATCTGGGCCGCGTACGGGGTCGACTTACGCGAGCCCTTGAAACCCATGGCACCGGCCGAGGACCAGGAGATCGTGTTGCCCTGGGCGTCCGTGATGGTGATCATGGTGTTGTTGAACGAGGCGTTCACATGCGCCACGCCGGAAACGATGTTCTTGCGTTCGCGGCGGCGGACGCGGGTAGCTTCTTTAGCCATTCCAAAGATCCTTCAAGCGCGCCCGTCGTTCCAGGCGCTCGGGAGAAAAGGCCGCCCGCCAGGGGCGGCCGATCAAAATTACTTCTTCTTGCCGGCGATCGGCTTCGCCTTGCCCTTGCGGGTGCGGGCGTTCGTGTGGGTACGCTGACCGCGGGTCGGAAGGCTGCGGCGGTGGCGCAGGCCACGATAGGCGGCGAGATCCATCAGGCGCTTGATGTTCATGGACACTTCGCGGCGCAGATCGCCTTCGACGATGTAGTCGCGGTCGATCGTCTCGCGGATGGCCAGAACCTCGGCGTCGGTCAGCTGGTTCACGCGGCGCTCGGCCGGGATGTTGACCTTCTCGATGATCTCCTGGGCCTTCTTGGGCCCAATGCCGTGGATGTACTGAAGCGCGATCACAACGCGCTTGGCGGTCGGGATGTTGACGCCAGCTATACGGGCCATCGTCCGTCTCCATGTATGAAGCGAATGCTTCGGGTTATGGTTATCGCGCGTCCGGTGGAGGCCGGCCCCTGCGCGGGCTTATGCAAACACAACAATCCAGAGCGGCCTCTCATGAAGCCCTCTGGATATGCAGGTTCTTTTGCAAGAGCTTGCCCCTAACGGATATTAACCGGTTCGTCAAGCCCCTACCCTTCAGCGTCCAAGGATTCCCTTGATCGCCTCGGTCACGTCGTCGATGGGCTTCATGCCGTCGACGGTCTTCAGCATGCCCTTGCTTTCGTAATAGGCCGAAAGCGGGGCCGTCTGGTTCCGGTAGGCTTCGAGACGGGTCTTGAAGACCTCCGGGTTGTCGTCCTTGCGGACTGGTTCTCCACGGGCTTCCGTTTCCTTGGCCCGCTTGACGATGCGGTCGACCAGCTCGGCCTCGTTCACCTTGAACTCGATGACGGAATCGAGCCGCAGGCCCTTCTCGGCCAGCATGGCGTCGAAAGCCTCGGCCTGGGCCACGGTCCGCGGGAATCCATCGAGGATGAAGCCGTTCCTGGCGTCCGCCTCCTCGATCCGGTCGGCGATGATGCCGACCACGATATCGTCCGACACCAGGTCGCCCCGGTCCATGACGGCCTTGGCCTTGAGGCCGACCGGCGTACCGGCCGCCACGGCTGCGCGGAGCATGTCGCCCGTCGACAGCTGCGGAATCCCCAGCCTCTCGACCAGACGCACAGCCTGAGTGCCTTTTCCGGCCCCCGGCGGCCCCAGCAGAATCATCCTCATCGACGCCCCCCTCACTCCGTCGAGTGTCCCCGCCTTCAGGCGAGATCGTCAAGGTCCGGAGCCGCTCTCCCGGTGGAGACCGGCTCCCCTTGCCAGTCACGTGTTTGTTGACGGCGAACCGGCCCCCGGTCCGCCGGAGATCGCCTTACCGCCTGCGGGCGCCCTTGAGCTTCGCCTTCTTGACGAGGCCCTCGTACTGATGCGCCAGAAGATGGCCGTGCACCTGGGCGACGGTGTCCATGGTAACAGACACCACGATCAGAAGCGAAGTGCCGCCAAAGTAGAATGGCAGGGCCGCGTAGGACACCAGCAGTTCGGGAATCAGGCAGATGATCACCAGATAGGCGGCACCCAGCACGGTGATGCGGGTCAGGACCTGGTCGATGAAATCCGCCGTGCGCTCGCCGGGACGGATGCCCGGGATGAACCCGCCCTGCTTCTTCAGGTTGTCGGCTGTTTCGGTCGGGTTGAACACGATGGCCGTATAGAAGAAGGCGAAGAACACGATCAGCGCGGCATACAGGAACATGTAGGCCGGCCGTCCATGCCCCAGATAGGTCGTGAGCATGGAGATGATGCCGGTCCCGTCGGCGTTGCTCTGGAAGCTGCCGATGGTGGCGGGCAGCAGCAGCAGCGACGAGGCGAAGATCGGCGGGATCACGCCCGAGGTGTTCAGCTTGAGCGGCAGGAACGACGTCTGGCCCTCGTAGATCCGGTTGCCGACCTGGCGCTTCGGATAATTGATCAGCAGACGGCGCTGGGCGCGCTCCATGAACACGACGAAGTAGATGATCGCCACGGCCATCACGATCACGCCGAGGATCAGGCCAGTCGAGATTGCGCCCTGACGCCCGAGCTCCAGGGTCCCCGCGATGGCGTTCGGCAGGTTCGCCACGATGCCGGCGAAGATGATCAGCGACGTGCCGTTGCCGATGCCCCGCGAGGTGATCTGCTCACCCAGCCACATGAGGAACATGGTTCCGCCCGTGAGCGTGATCACGGTCGAGATGAGGAAGAACGGCCCAGGCGACTGCACGATGGTGCCTGAGCTCTGCAGGCCGACCGCGATGCCCCAGGACTGGAACACGGCCAGGAACACCGTCAGGTAGCGGGTGTACTGGTTCAGGATCTTGCGGCCCGCCTCCCCTTCCTTCTTCAGCGCCTCGAGCGAGGGCAGGACGGAGGTGAGAAGCTGGACGATGATCGATGCCGAGATGTACGGCATGATGTTCAGGGCGAAGATCGCCATGCGCTCCACGGCGCCGCCCGAGAACATGTTGAACAGGCCGAGCACACCGCCGCTGGCGTTCTGGAAACTCTGCCGGAGCGCCTCCGGATCGATGCCGGGCAGCGGGATATAGGTGCCGAGACGGTAGATGATGAGAGCGCCCAAGGTGAACCAGATGCGCTTCTTCAGCTCATCGGCCTTGGCAATGGCGCCGAAATTGATGTTTGCCGCAAGTTGCTCGGCTGCTGAGGCCATAGTGGTGTCCCCGAAATACCTGATACGTGACGGTCATCACGCAAACGGCGGCCACGCGATCAGACGCGGGCCGCCGCTTGGATCTTAGTCAATGTGGGCGCTGGCTCACGCCTGCGCAACGGCACCCAGGAGGGTGACCGAGCCACCAGCCTTCTCGATCGCTTCGACGGCCGACTTGGACGCGCCGTGGACCTGGAAGGAAAGCTTCGTCTTCAGCTCGCCGACGCCGAGGATCTTCACGCCGTCGCGGGGCTTGGACACCACACCGGCGGCGACCAGCGACTCGACGGTCACGGCAGCGGCCTTGTCGAGCTTGCCGGCCTCGATGGCCTGCTGAATGCGGCCGACATTGACCTCGTTCAGCTCGATCGCGTTCGGCTTGTTGAAGCCGCGCTTCGGCAGACGACGGTGCAGAGGCATCTGACCGCCTTCGAAGCCCTTGATCGACACGCCGGTACGGGACTTCTGTCCCTTCACGCCGCGTCCACCGGTCTTGCCCTTGCCGGAGCCGATACCACGGCCGACACGCATGCGGTTCTTGGTAGAACCTTCGTTGTCACGAATTTCGTTGAGTTTCATGACGCTCTCCTCACTGCCCGTCGACAACGCGCACGAGGTGCTTGACCTTCTCGATCATGCCGCGAACTGCCGGCGTGTCTTCCAAGGTCGAGGTACGGTGAAGCTTGTTGAGCTTGAGGCCGATCAGCGTCTGGCGCTGCTTGGCTTCGCGGCGGATCGGCGAGCCGATCTGCTCAACGGTGACGGTCTTCCCAGCGGAAGCAGGATTCTTTGCCATCGTCAAAGCCTCCCTTACGCTTCAGCGCCAGCGGCTTCGCTGACATCCGCATCGCGGCGGCGAGCCTGCAGCGTCGAGACCTTCAGGCCACGGCGAGCGGCGACCGAACGCGGGCTGTCCTCGTTCTTGAGCGCGTCGAAAGTCGCGCGGACGAGGTTGTACGGGTTCGACGAGCCGAGCGACTTGGCAACCACGTCCTGCATGCCCACCACTTCGAAGACGGCGCGCATCGGGCCGCCGGCGATGATGCCGGTACCCTGGGGAGCGGCACGCAGCACGACTTTGCCGGCGCCATGGCGGCCGTTCACGTCGTGATGAAGCGTGCGGCCCTCGCGGAGAGCGACGCGGATCATGGAACGCTTGGCAGCGTCCGTAGCCTTGCGGATGGCTTCCGGCACTTCACGGGCCTTGCCGTGGCCGAAGCCGACGCGGCCCTTCTGGTCGCCGACGACGACGAGAGCAGCGAAGCCGAAACGACGGCCGCCCTTCACCACCTTGGCGACGCGGTTGATGTGGACCAGGCGGTCCACGAATTCGCTGTCGCGCTCTTCGCGATCAGCACGTTCTCTTGGTTCTCTAGCCATGAGACCTCTCACTTGCGCGGGCGGCGGGCCCGCTCGCTAAGGGTTGCTTGGATTACACCCGCCGTTAGAAATCCAGTCCGCCTTCACGGGCTGCGTCGGCCAGAGCCTTGACGCGGCCGTGATAGAGGTAGCCCGAGCGGTCGAAGATGACCTGCTTCACGCCGGCCTGAACCGCGCGCTCCGCAACGAGCTTGCCCACTTCCTTCGCCGCATCCACGGTGGCGCCGGTCTTGAGCTTGCCCTTCAGGTCAGCCTCGAGGGTCGAAGCCGACGCGACCGTGTGGCCGCGCACGTCATCGATAACCTGGGCATAGATCTGCTTGGACGAACGGAAGACCGACAAACGCGGACGGCCATTCGCTGCCTTCTTGATCGCACGGCGCACACGAGCCTTGCGGCGATCTTCAGCGCCTTTCTTCTCAGCCATGATACGTCGTCCTTACTTCTTCTTGCCTTCCTTGCGGAAGATGAACTCGTCGGAGTACTTGACGCCCTTGCCCTTATAAGGCTCCGGACCGCGGTACTCGCGGATCTCGGCGGCGGTCTGACCGACGACCTGCTTGTCGATGCCGGCCACGATGATCTCCGTGGGCTTGGGCGTCGTGATCGTGACACCGGCCGGGATCGCGTAGTCGATATCGTGGCTGTAGCCCAGCGACAGCTTCAGCACCTTGCCGGCAACGGCGGCCTTGTAGCCGACGCCGTTGATCTCGAGGCGCTTCTCGAAGCCCTTGGACACGCCTTCGACCAGGTTCGCCACCTGGGCGCGGGACATGCCCCACTTCGCACGGGCCGTCTTGGACTCGTCGCGCGGGTTCACCGACACGGCGCCGTTCTCAAGACCAACCGACACTTCTTCGGGAACGAGGAACGAGAGTTCGCCCTTCGAGCCCTTTACCTTAACCATCTGACCGTCAACGGTAGCCGTCACACCTGACGGAACCGTAACGGGCTTCTTGCCTACTCGCGACATTTTCGAATCTCCGTGGTTCTGTGCGGGTGCCTGGCCTTAGAAGACCTTGCAGAGCACTTCGCCGCCCACGTTCCTCTCACGGGCCTCATGATCGGCCATCACGCCCTGGGGCGTGGAGAGGATGGTGATGCCGAGGCCGTCAGCCACGCGGGGCATGGTGTCGACGGAGGCATACACGCGGCGGCCGGGCTTGGAGACGCGCTCGATCGAGCGGATCACCGGCTGACCGTCATAGTACTTCAGCTCGATCGAGAACTCGGTCCGGCCGTTGCCGAACTCGGTCTGCGAGTAATCGCGGATGTAGCCCTCGCTCTTCAGAACCTCGAGGACACGGGCGCGAAGCTTCGAGCCGGGGGTGGAGACGGACCCGCGACGACGCATCTGCGCGTTACGGATACGGGTGAGCATATCGCCCAACGGATCGTTGATCATATAATGCCCTCCCCTTACCAGCTGGACTTCACGAGGCCCGGAATCAGGCCCTTGTTGCCCAGTTCGCGCAGAGCGATACGCGACATGCCGAGCTTGCGGTAGTAGGCGCGCGGGCGGCCCGTGATCTCGCAGCGGTTGCGGATCCGGGTCTTGCTCGCGTTGCGCGGCAGCTCAGCCAGCTTGAGGCGCGCCTCGAAGCGCTCCTCCATGGACTTCGACTCGTCGTTGGCGACCGCCAGGAGGCGCTCGCGGCGACCGGCGAACTTCTTCACCAGCTCACGACGATGCTTGTTCTTCTCAATAGCGCTTTTCTTAGCCATGCTTTTATCTCCAGTGTCCGCGTTTGAGGACAGCTATCCTCACTGCCGGAACGGGAAGTTGAAGTGACGCAGCAGGGCGCGGGCTTCTTCGTCGGTCTTCGCCGTGGTGGTGATGACGACGTCCATGCCCCAAACCTGCTCGACCCTGTCGTAATTGATCTCAGGGAACACCAGGTGCTCCTTGATACCCATTGCGTAGTTGCCGCGGCCGTCGAACGACTTGGGGTTGAGGCCCCGGAAGTCGCGGACGCGGGGAAGAGCGACGGTCACGAGACGGTCAAGGAACTCGTACATGCGAGCCTTGCGCAGCGTAACCTTGGCACCGATCGGCATGCCCTCGCGGACCTTGAACTGCGAGATAGCCTTGCGGGCCTTCGTGATCACCGGCTTCTGGCCGGCGATGAGCGCGAGATCGGCAGCGGCGACCGAAGCCTTCTTCGAGTCGGCGGTCGATTCGCCAACGCCCATGTTGAGGACGATCTTCTCGATCGTCGGGACTTCCATGGGGTTCTTGTAGCCAAATTCTTCAATGAGCTTCGGACGCACCACTTCCTCGTAGTGCTTCTTCAGCCGCGGCGTGTAGCCGTCCACCTGAGCCTTAGCCATCGATCAGGTCTCCCGAACGCTTGGCGAAACGGACCTTGCGGCCGTCTTCGAGAACTTTGAAACCAACCCGGGTCGGCTTGCCGTCCTTCGGGTCCGCGTAGGCCAGGTTCGACAAGTGGATGGCAGCCTCTTTCGAGATGATGCCGCCCTCGGCGTTTGCCGTCTGGCGCTGGTGGCGCTTCACGAGGTTCACGCCACGGACGACCGCGCGCTCTTCCTTCGGGAGCACCTGCACGACTTCACCGGTCTTGCCCTTGTCGCGACCGGTCAGGACAACGACCTTGTCGCCCTTCTTGATCTTCGCGGCCATTAGAGCACCTCCGGCGCAAGCGAAATGATTTTCATGTGGTTCTTGGCACGCAGTTCACGCGGAACGGGGCCGAAGATACGGGTGCCGACCGGCTCTTTCTGATTGTTGATCAGAACGGCGGCATTGCGGTCGAAACGGATGACCGAGCCGTCAGCGCGGCGGATGTCCTTGGCGGTGCGCACGACGACCGCCTTCATGACGTCGCCCTTCTTCACGCGGCCGCGCGGGATAGCTTCTTTCACGGATACGACGATGATATCGCCCACGGAAGCGTACTTACGCTTCGAACCGCCGAGAACCTTGATGCACATCACGCGACGGGCGCCGGAATTGTCGGCGACGTCAAGATTCGTCTGCATCTGGATCATGGCTTTGATCCTTTCCTTTGTTTCAGACAGGTTTCCGGGCCAAGGCAGGATTGCCCCCCGGACTACGCCTGACGGGGATCTGACGTCCCCTGCCCTTCAAATGTCGAGAGAGGCGGCCGTATACACGAACCGCCCCCGTTAGACAACCCCAAAACGAAAGCTTTAGGCCTTCGCTTCGTTGACGAGCACCCAGGTCTTGAGTTTGGAGAACGGCTTGGTCTCTTCGATGAAGACCGTGTCGCCCACCTTGGCAGTGTTGTTCTCGTCATGAGCGTGGTAGTTCTTCGTCTTACGCACGGTCTTCTTCAGAACCGGGTGCGTGAAACGACGCTCCACCTTCACGACGACCGTCTTGTCCTGCTTATCGCTGACAACGACGCCCTGCAAAACGCGCTTCGGCATCTTGATTTCCTCTTAAGCCTTAGCCGCAGCGGCCTTCTGGCGCTGCAGCGTCTTGACGCGGGCGATGTCCCGGCGGACCTCACGGACGCGTCCGGTGTTTTCGAGCTGGCCGGTCGCACGCTGAAAGCGGAGGTTGAACTGCTCCTTCTTCAGGTTCAGCAACTCGTCAGACAGCTGGTCCTTCGACATCGCGTTGAGGTCGGAGGCTCTCTGCTTAGACTTCATGATCCCCTCCTTTACTCGGCAATGCGCTGGATGAAGCGCGTCTTGATCGGGAGCTTGGCAGCGCCGAGACGGAGCGCCTCGCGGGCGATATCCTCCGGCACGCCGTCGATCTCGAACATGATGCGGCCAGGCTTAACCTTGGCTGCCCAATATTCGGGAGCGCCCTTACCCTTACCCATACGCACTTCGGTCGGCTTCGTCGACACCGGCACGTCCGGGAAAATGCGGATCCACACCCGGCCCGCGCGCTTCATGGCGCGGGTGATGGCGCGGCGAGCCGCCTCGATCTGACGAGCGTTGACGCGCTCGGGTTCCATCGCCTTCAGGCCGAACTGGCCGAAGTTGAGGTCCGTACCGCCCTTCGCAGTGCCGGAGATACGGCCCTTGAACTGCTTACGGAACTTGGTTTTCTTCGGTTGCAACATGGCAAACCTCTCCTGACCTCTCGGTTACGCCGCTTGCTCGCGGCGGCCACCGGAGCGGCCTCCTTCGTCGTTCATCCGCTTGTCCTGGGCCATCGGATCGTGCTCGAGGATTTCGCCCTTGAAGATCCAGACCTTGATGCCGCAGGTGCCATAGGTCGTGAAGGCCGTGGACGTTCCATAATCCACGTCCGCACGCAGGGTGTGCAGCGGAACGCGGCCCTCGCGGTACCATTCCAGGCGGGCGATTTCAGCGCCACCCAGACGGCCCGAGCAGTTGATACGGATGCCCTCGGCGCCCAGACGCATCGCCGACTGAACGGCGCGCTTCATGGCGCGGCGGAAAGCGACACGGCGCTCGAGCTGCTGAGCGATCGAATCGGCCACCAGCGTCGCGTCGACTTCCGGCTTGCGGACTTCGACGATGTTGATCGCCACGTCGGCGTCCGTCATCTTCGAAACCAGCTTGCGCAGCTTCTCGATGTCGGCGCCCTTCTTGCCGATCACCACGCCCGGACGACCCGAGTGGATGGTGACGCGGCACTTCTTGTGCGGGCGTTCGATCACGATCTTCGAAACGGCGGCCTGCTTCAGCTGCTTCATGAGAGCTTCGCGGATCGCCATGTCCTCATGCATCAGCTTGGCGTACTCGCCCTTGCCGGCGAACCAGCGCGAGTCCCAGGTCCGGTTGATGCCGAGCCGAAGACCGATCGGGTTGATTTTCTGACCCATCTGGTTCTCCTTTATGCCTGTTCGGCAACTTCCCGAACCACGATCGTGAGGTTCGAGAACGGCTTCATGATACGGGCGCCCCGGCCGCGGGCCCGGGCGTGGAAGCGCTTCATGACGAGCGCCTTGCCGACATAGGCCTGGCTGACGACGAGATCGTCCACATCGAGGTTGTGGTTGTTCTCGGCGTTGGCAATGGCGCTCTCGAGGCACTTCTTCACGTCGCGCGCGATGCGCTTGCGGGAGAACTCGAGATCGGCGAGAGCCGCAGAAACCTTCTTGCCGCGGATAAGGGCCGCAACAAGGTTGAGCTTCTGGGGGCTGACGCGCAGCATGCGAGCGACGGCTTGAGCCTCGGTGTCGCTCAGTGCGCGAGGAGTCGCGGCCTTACCCATCTTACTTCCTCTTCGCCTTCTTGTCCGCCGCGTGGCCGTGGAAAGTGCGGGTCGGCGAGAACTCGCCGAACTTGTGACCCACCATTTCCTCGTTCACGGAGACGGGAATGTGCTTCTGACCGTTGTAGACCCCGAAAGTGAGGCCCACGAACTGCGGGAGGATCGTGGAGCGGCGGCTCCAGATCTTGATAACCTCGTTGCGGCCCGAGGAACGGGCAGCCTCGGCCTTCTTGAGGAGGTAGCCGTCGACGAACGGGCCCTTCCAAAGCGAACGTGCCATGACGTGCCTCTATCCTTACTTCTTCCGAGCGTGACGGCTCGACACGATGAACTTGTCGGTCCGCTTGTTCGAACGGGTTTTCTTGCCCTTGGTCGGTACGCCCCACGGGGACACCGGATGACGACCACCGGAGGTGCGACCCTCACCACCACCGTGCGGGTGGTCGATCGGGTTCATGGCGACGCCGCGGTTATGCGGACGCTTGCCGAGCCAGCGGTTACGACCAGCCTTACCGATCGAGGTGTTCATGTGGTCCGGGTTCGACACCGCGCCGACGCTGGCGAAGCAGAGGCCATGGACCAGGCGCTGCTCGCCGGAGTTCAGGCGGACCGTCACGTAGCCCTGGTCACGACCCACGATCTGAGCGTAAGTGCCGGCGGAACGGGCGAGTGCGCCGCCCTTGCCGATCTTCAGCTCCACATTGTGGATGATCGTTCCCACCGGCATGTTGCCGATCGGCATCGCGTTGCCCGGCTTAATGTCGACCTGCTCGCCAGCCGACACCTGATCGCCGACAGCCAGACGCTGCGGGGCCAGGATGTAGGACTGCTCGCCGTCGGCGTAGCGGATCAGAGCGATGAAGGCGGTGCGGTTCGGATCGTACTCGATCCGCTCCACGGTCGCCGCATCGCCCAGACGGGCGCGACGCTTGAAGTCGACCAGACGGAGGGTGCGCTTGTGACCACCGCCACGGAAGCGGACGGTCACGCGACCCAGGTTGTTACGGCCGCCGGAGGAGCTCTTGCCCTCCGTCAGCTTCTTGACCGGCTTGCCCTTGTAGAGCTCGCTGCGGTCGACGATCACCAGCTGGCGCAGGCCGGGGGTGATCGGTTTGAATGTTTTCAAAGCCATCGGATCACTCTCTCAACCGATCAGAGGCCCGTCGTGACGTCGATGGTCTGGCCCTCAACGAGGGTTACGACCGCCTTCTTCACGTCCGACCGCTGGCCGCGGGTGCCGCGGAACATCTTCACCTTGCCCTTGGTGACGAGCGTGTTGACGCTCTTCACCTTGACATCGAACAGCTTCTCCACCGCTTCCTTGATCTGCGGCTTCGTCGCATCCGGACGCACCTTGAAGACGACCTTGTTCTGCTCGGACAGGGTCGTGGCCTTCTCGGTGATGACCGGGCTTACGATCACATCGTAATGGCGCGGGTCCAGGCTCATTTGAAACGCGCCTCCAGCGCATCGACAGCCGACTTCGTGAGAACGAGCTTCTCGCGACGCAGGATGTCATAGACGTTGATGCCCTGCACCGGCAGGACGTCGATGTTCGGGATGTTGCGAGCAGCCCGCTGGAAGTTCGTCTCGATCTCAGCGCCGCCGATGATCAGGGCGTTGCCGAGGCCGAGCTTGCCGAAGCGCTCGACGAGAGCCTTCGTCTTCGGCTCGGAGAGCTTCACGTCGTCGATCACGACGAGCGAGGCGTCCTTGGCCTTGGACGAGAGCGCGTGCTTCAGGGCGAGAGCGCGAACCTTCTTGGGCAGGTCGTGAGCATGGCTGCGGACCTGCGGGCCGAAGGCACGACCGCCGCCCCGGAACTGGGGAGCGCTCGCGGCGCCGTGACGGGCGCTGCCGGTGCCCTTCTGCTTGTAGACCTTCTTCGTCGTCCGGTCGATGTCCGAACGATTCTTGACGGCGTGCGTGCCGGCCTGGCGCTTTGCGAGCTGCCAGCGGACGCAGCGGGCCAGCAGGTCGGCGCGCGGCTCGAGACCGAAGATGGTCTCGTTCAGGTCGACCGAACCGGCGTTGCCGCCTTCAAGCGTGGTGATATCAAGCTTCATCACGCATTCTCCTCTTGGGCCTGATCAGCCGGGGCGGCCGGCGCAGCATCGTTGGCCGTGCGGAAGGAGCCGGGCATCGGCACTTCCTTCGGCAGCTTGCGCTTCACCGCGTCGCGGACGAAGATCCAGCCGCCGGCCACGCCGGGAACGGCGCCCTCGACCAGGATCAGACCGCGCTCGACGTCCGTCGACACGACACGCAGGTTCTGCGTGGTGACGCGCTCGACGCCCAGGTGACCCGGCATCTTCTTGTTCTTGAACGTCTTGCCCGGATCCTGGCGGCCGCCGGTCGAACCGATCGAGCGGTGGGAGATCGACACACCGTGCGAGGCGCGCAGACCGCCGAAGTTCCAGCGCTTCATACCACCGGCGAAGCCCTTACCCGTCGTGATGCCCGTGACGTCCACGAACTGACCAGCAACGAAGTGATCGGCGGTGATCTCGGCGCCGACCGGGATGACAGCATCCTCGGAGACGCGGAACTCCGCGAGCTTGCGCTTCGGCTCGACCTGGGCGACGGCAAAACTGCCGCGCTCGGCCTTCGAAACGTTCTTCACCTTGGCCTTGCCGACGCCGACCTGCAGCGCGGTGTAGCCGTTCTTTTCCTTGGTCCGGTGGGCGACGACCTGGCAGCTGTCGACCTTCAGAACCGTGACCGGGACATGCTCGCCTGCATCCGTGAAGATGCGGGTCATCCCGACTTTCTGTGCAATGACGCCTGAGCGCATGTGCGTATCCTCTCGGCGTGTCTACCGAAGGCTCCAAACCCGAAGGCTCAGAGCTTGATTTCCACGTCCACACCAGCAGCGAGATCGAGCTTCATCAGAGCGTCAACCGTCTGCGGGGTGGGGTCCACGATATCGAGAACACGCTTGTGAGTGCGCATCTCGAACTGCTCGCGCGACTTCTTGTCGATGTGCGGCGAGCGAAGCACCGTAAAGCGCTCGATGCGCGTCGGCAGCGGGATGGGCCCGCGCACCTGAGCGCCGGTCCGCTTCGCGGTCGACACGATTTCGCGTGTCGAAGCGTCGAGGATCCTGTGGTCGAACGCCTTAAGGCGAATACGAATGTTTTGACCGTTCATGGCTTATCCATTCAACAAGGGAAGCGACCGAGCCGAAACCCGGCCGCTGTCCTTTGATCCTCTCAATTAATCCATCACGGAAGCGACGACGCCGGCACCGACGGTGCGGCCGCCTTCACGGATGGCGAAGCGCAGCTTCTCTTCCATGGCGATCGGCGCGATCAGCTCGACTTCCATCGTGATGTTGTCGCCCGGCATCACCATCTCGGTGCCCTCGGGCAGCTTCACCACGCCGGTCACGTCCGTCGTGCGGAAGTAGAACTGCGGACGGTAGTTGCCGAAGAACGGCGTGTGACGCCCACCCTCTTCCTTCGTCAGGATGTAGGCCTCGGCCTTGAACTTCGTGTGCGGCTTGATCGAGCCGGGCTTGCACAGCACCTGGCCGCGCTCCACGTCCTCGCGCTTCGTGCCGCGCAAGAGAACGCCCACGTTGTCGCCCGCCTGGCCCTGGTCGAGCAGCTTGCGGAACATCTCGACCCCGGTGACCGTCGTCTTCTGCGTGTCGCGCAGACCCACGATCTCCACTTCCTCGCCGACCTTGATGATGCCGCGCTCGACGCGGCCCGTCACCACCGTGCCGCGGCCCGAGATCGAGAACACGTCCTCGATCGGCATCAGGAACGGCTGGTCCACCGGACGCTCCGGCTGCGGGATGTAGCGGTCGACCTCGGCCATCAGCTCGAGCACCCGGTCGCGGCCGATCTCAGGCTGGCGGTCTTCCAGGGCGCACAGGGCCGAGCCCTTCACGATCGGAATGTCGTCGCCGGGGAAGTCGTACTTCGACAGAAGCTCGCGCACCTCCAGCTCGACCAGATCCAGAAGCTCCGGATCGTCGACCATGTCGACCTTGTTCATGAACACCACCAGGGCCGGCACGCCCACCTGGCGGGCCAGCAGGATGTGCTCGCGCGTCTGCGGCATCGGGCCGTCGGCCGACGACACCACCAGGATCGCGCCGTCCATCTGCGCCGCGCCCGTGATCATGTTCTTCACGTAGTCGGCGTGGCCGGGGCAGTCCACGTGGGCATAGTGCCGGTTCGTGGTCTCGTACTCCACGTGCGCCGTCGAGATCGTGATGCCGCGCGCCTTCTCTTCCGGCGCCTTGTCGATCTGGTCGTATGCCGTGAACGTCGCGCCGCCCGACTCCGCCAGAACCTTCGTGATCGCCGCCGTCAGAGACGTCTTGCCATGGTCCACGTGACCAATCGTCCCAATGTTGCAGTGCGGCTTAGTCCGCTCAAACTTTTCCTTCGCCATCGTGGCACCCGTTCCTTTGATCTTCCAAATAGTCGCTTAGTGGGTTCAGGCGTATTTCGCCTGAACCTCGGCAGCCACGTTCGACGGCACCTGCTCGTAGTGGTCGAACTGCATGGTGTAGCTCGCACGTCCCTGGCTCATGCCGCGCAGGGTGTTGACGTAGCCGAACATGTTGGCGAGCGGGACCATCGCATTGATGACCACGGCATTGCCGCGCATGTCCTGACCCTGGATCTGGCCACGACGGGAGTTCAGGTCGCCGATGACCGAACCCGTGTAGTCCTCGGGGGTCGTGACTTCGACCTTCATCACCGGCTCGAGCAGAACCGATCCGCCCTTCTGGAGGGCCTCACGGAGAGCGGCGCGAGAAGCGATTTCGAAGGCCAGGGCCGACGAGTCGACTTCGTGGAAGGCACCGTCGATGAGCTCGACCTTGAGGTCGACCACGGGGAAGCCGGCAACGACGCCAGCGCCCACAACCGACTGGAGGCCCTTTTCAACGCCCGGGATGTATTCCTTCGGAACAGCACCGCCGACGATTTTCGACTCGAAGGCGAAGCCTGCGCCCTGCTCGTTCGGCTGAACGACGATCTTCACGCGAGCGAACTGGCCGGTACCGCCGGTCTGCTTCTTGTGGGTGTAGTCCACCTCGGCCTTCTTCGTGATCGTCTCACGATAGGCCACCTGCGGAGCACCGATATTCGCATCGACCTTGTAGGTACGACGGAGAATGTCGACCTTGATGTCGAGGTGAAGCTCGCCCATGCCCTTCAGGATCGTCTGACCCGACTCCTGGTCGGTGGAGACGCGGAAGGACGGGTCCTCGGCAGCCAGCTTCGAGAGAGCCAGGCCCAGCTTTTCCTGGTCGGCCTTCGACTTCGGCTCGATCGCGATCTCGATGACGGGCTCAGGGAACTCCATCCGCTCGAGGATCACGGCCTTGTTCGGGTCGCAGAGCGTATCGCCGGTGCGGACTTCCTTGAGGCCGGCCAGGGCGACGATGTCACCGGCATAGGCCTCCTTGATGTCCTCACGGTTGTTCGCATGCATGAGCAGCATGCGGCCAACGCGCTCCTTCTTGTCGCGAGACGAGTTGAGCAGCGTGTCGCCGGCGTTCACCTTGCCAGAATAGACGCGGCAGAAGGTGATCGTGCCCACGAAGGGATCGTCCATGATCTTGAAGGCGAGCATGGAGAAGCCTTCCTCGTCGGTCGGCTTACGGGTCGTCGGCTCTTCGGTCTTGAAGTCGATGCCCTGGATAGCCTCACGGTCTGCCGGGGACGGCAGGAAGTCCACGACCGCGTCGAGCAGGGGCTGAACGCCCTTGTTCTTGAACGCGGAGCCGCAGAGCACCGGATGGAACGCGCGGCGCTGCACAGCCGTGCGGACCAGACGACGCAGGGTCGTCTCATCGGGCTCCTGACCGTCGAGGTAGGCGGCCAGCGCGTCGTCGTCCATCTCGACGGCAGCCTCGACGAGCTTGGCGCGATATTCGGCAGCCTGATCCTTCAGGTCGGCCGGGATCTCGACCTCGTCGAACTTCGCGCCGAGCGCGTCGCTCTCCCAGACATAGGCCTTCATCTTGATCAGATCGACCATGCCCTTGAAGTCGCTCTCGGCGCCGATCGGAATCTGAAGGCAGACAGGCTTGCCGGCAACGCGCTTCACGATGTCGTCGACGCAGCTGAAGAAGTTCGCGCCGGTCTTGTCCATCTTGTTGACGAACACGACGCGGGGAACGTCATACTTGTCGGCCTGGCGCCACACGGTTTCCGTCTGGGGCTCCACGCCCTGGTTGCCGTCGAGAACGCAGACGGCGCCATCGAGCACGCGCAGCGAACGCTCGACTTCGATGGTGAAGTCGACGTGGCCGGGGGTGTCGATGATGTTCAGGCGCTTGCCGTTCCAGAAGCAGGTGGTGGCAGCGGACGTGATCGTGATGCCACGCTCCTGCTCCTGCTCCATCCAGTCCATGGTGGCGGCACCCTCGTGCACTTCACCGATCTTGTGGGACTTACCGGTGTAGTACAGGATGCGCTCGGTCGTGGTGGTCTTGCCGGCATCGATGTGGGCCATGATGCCGAAATTGCGGTAGTCCTCAATCGCGTGCGTGCGGGGCATCGCTCAGCTCCTCAGGCCGTTACCAGCGGTAATGCGAGAACGCACGGTTGGCTTCCGCCATACGGTGGGTGTCTTCGCGCTTTTTCACGGCGTTGCCGCGGTTGTTGGAGGCATCGAGCAGCTCGGCGGAGAGACGCTCGACCATGGTCTTGTCGTTGCGGCCGCGGGCTGCCTGGATGATCCAGCGGATCGCCAGGGCCTGACGGCGCTCGGCGCGAACCTCGACCGGAACCTGGTAGGTCGCACCGCCGACGCGGCGGGACCGGACCTCGATCGCCGGAGCGACGTTGTCGAGAGCCTGCTTGAACACCTCGAGGGGGTTCGCCTTGGCGCGGCTCTCGATGCTGTCGAAGGCACCGTATACGATGCTCTCGGCAGCGGACTTCTTGCCGTCGTACATGATGGAATTCATGAACTTGGTGACGACGATATCCCCGAACTTCGGATCCGGGATGATCTCACGCTTTTCGGCGCTGTGGCGGCGGGACATGAACTGACCTCAATGACAGTTGACGGCTTACTTCGGCCGCTTCGCGCCGTACTTCGAACGACGCTGCTTACGATTCTTCACGCCCTGGGTGTCGAGAACACCGCGGAGGATGTGATAGCGGACACCCGGAAGGTCCTTCACGCGACCGCCGCGGATCATGACCACGGAGTGCTCCTGAAGGTTGTGGCCCTCACCCGGGATGTACCCGATGACTTCGAACCCGTTCGTCAGACGAACCTTGGCGACCTTACGGAGAGCCGAGTTCGGCTTCTTCGGGGTCGTCGTATAAACGCGCGTGCACACGCCGCGCTTCTGCGGGCAGGCCTCAAGCGCGGGAACCTTGTTCCGGCTCTTTTGCGCCGTCCGCGGCTTGCGGATCAGCTGAGAGATCGTTGGCATCCTGTGCCCTCTTTCACCAGCCACCGACCCGGTGGCCTTCAAGTGTCTTCAACGGTTGACGCTGCACTTCGCCGTGCGGACCTTTTCAGGTACACAAAACGAAGCCACGCCATTGACTTGGGTAAGCCCCTGGCGCGGTACGATTGCAGAGGACCACGATATCTTGCACCGCGGTCGTGCCCTAAATCTGACAAGTGTCAGTCAAGGTTGAGTTCGGCAGCGTTTAGGTGGCATCGGTCGAAGCTAGGCGCTTCGACTGGCGAAAACCTACGGCCAGCCGGAAAGTCCGGTTTCTCTAGCGCCCGAGTCGGGGAAAGTCAACTCTTTTTCATAGAGGCGGCCGAAGCTTAGGCGCCATGACCGCCCCGTCTTGTCCCGGAATACCTGCCGCATGGTCATCGGCTAGGAGGCACGTCCTATAACGGCAGCGGACAGGAACCTTCCTTTTGCCCAATATCACAGTTTGAGGCTAAACCATGAAGAAATCCTTATAGCTGATCTCACCGCCCGTCTTCTTGTTCGGGTCGAAGGTCACGGTGGCGATCTCCAGAGCCTTCTGCTTCGTGCCGGCGCCGTCGGCATCGAAGGAGAGCTTGTAGGTCTTGGCATTCACCTTCCTGGCAATGAAAAAGTCATCTGCTTGCTTAGCCTCGCCAAGGGCGAACCAGCCGCTCTTGATCTTGACGGGCTTATCGAGCGAGGCCCCCTTGTCCTTCAGGTACTTGACGATGGTCTTGTTGGTGAAGGCGAGATCCTCGAAGTAGAACGCGTCATACTTTGCCTGGAAGTCCTTCACCTTGTCCACGTGGCTCTTGTAGTTCCCCTTGGTCACTTTGAAGTCGAACAGGAACGCGTCCCTGTTCTGGTCGGACTTGCTCCATTTACCTCCGTAGAGCGTGTCCTTGCCCGCGCCGCCCGACAGAATGTCGCTCCCCCCGTCACCCTTGAGGACGTCGTTGCCCGCGCCCCCGAACAATCGATCGTCGCCCTGATTCCCGGAAAGCGCATCGGCGAGTGCCCCTCCATGGAAGACGTCGTTTGCAGCCGAGCCTGCCGTGTATTCCGGATTCACGTCGTCGACATTGATCACCAGGGTCTTGTCGAAGGTGATCCCGCCAGGCCCGGTAACATGGACTACGAAGTCATGGGAACGGGCCTGCTCATAGTCGAGCTTGTAGCCGTTCTTGACGATGACCCGGTCACCCGCGATCACGAAGCGTTCATCCTCGCCGGCATAGGTCAGAACGAAGTCTTCCGTGACCGTGAGCGTACCGACAACGGTCCCGTTCTGCGCCAGCTCATCCACCCTGTTGTTGGTCAGGATGATGTCGGTCGGGCTGTCTTCCACATCCGATACCGAGAGGGCGATGTCCTGGCTGGCGGAGGCCATGCCGGTGCTGTCCGTGGCCGTGATCTTGATCACATGCGTACGCTGACCCATGGTTTCGAAATCGATGCCCACCTTGAGCCTGAGCTTCCAGGCGTTGTCGGCGGGGTCGCGGAAGACCTCGACGAAAGGGCTGTCCGAGATGAGCTGGAAGCGAACGATTGCGTCCCCTTCCGGGTCGACGGCACTCAATGTACCGATGATCCCTCCAGCTGGAAGAGTCTCGGGGACGCTCAGATGGGTTTGGTTATTGACCCTGATCCTCTCCGGCCCCTCGGCAATGTTTCCGATACGGGCCTCGATCACCTGTGCGTATGCCGTTCCCGGAATTGTCGGTATCTGGCCTTTGACCCTGAAGGCGAAGATGCCGTCGCTGTGGGCCTCGCGATCCAGCCCGGCTTTCTGCCTGAGTCGTCCGCCGACGATCTCGAAGAATTCGTTGGGGTCGGACGAGTTCGGGTCGAGACGCTCCAGGGTATAGGAATAGACCCCGGCATCACCTCCGACCTGTGAGATCGCGCCTAGGTCGGGAGAAATCCCGTTCTCCATGACCTCGACCATGGTACGGCCGCCCACCTGAATGGCGCTGGGCGCCTCGATCTCGTTCGTCACATTAACGGTCAGGACCTGGATAAAGCTGCCGCCGCCGGTATCGTCGGCCTTGATCCGGATGGTGAATTGCCCCGCCTGATAGGCCTCCCGGTCAAGACTCGCGTTCGGCTTGAGCCGCAGCTTGTACCCTGCGCCCGACGGCTCGATCGTGAAAGGTGATTGGGTATCCGAAGAGCCATCCTGTTCGACGAGGCTGTATGAGTAACCCTCCATGAGATCCACATCGTCGACGGACAGGACTCCAATGTCGCGACCAGGATTCCCGTTTTCGGCGATTGTCAGCGTGGTCAGGCCATCCACCTTGACCGCCGTCGGATCGTGGCCTGCTCCCGCGTTGAGTGCATAATGCTGCTGGAAGATTCCTCGGCTGCCCGTATCGTCGTTTCCCTCCCATGTGACGATCCAGCTCCCATCCGCCAGTGCCGTGACGTCAGGCGCGCTCACGGAGGACGCGGAGCTTATGCGGACTTCGCCACCGACGCGTTGCCCGTTGCTGTTGTAAACCTGCTGGAAAAGACCGGCGTCGGCGTAGCTGTTTCCCCACACGCCGTCGGCCTTCCAGGTGACGACCCATCCCCCGTCGGCCAGGGCCGTGACGCTCACGGAACTGCGGCTGCCATCCGTGTTCGAGTTCACGAGCAGCTCTCCGCCTGACCGATTGCCGGATTGATCGAAGACCTGGATGAAAACACCGCCGTCATCGGCGTTGTTCGCCTGGGTCCCCTTCCCCCGCCAAGCCACCACCCAACGTCCATCCGCGAGGGCGACGACATCCGGATCGCCTTGATAACCCTCGACCGTGGTATTGACGCGGATCTCGCCTCCGACAGGCTGGCCTAGGGCGTTGTAAATCTGCTGATAAACGCCGTCGAAATCGTCTTGGCCGCTCTGCTCGCCCGCGCCATTCCAGGTAACGACCCAGCCACCATTCGCCAACGCGGTTACGCTCGATTTCTGCTGATTGCCCCACGTGGTGGTGTTGATCCTGATTTCGGCCCCGCTTTCCTGTCCGGACGCGGCGAAGGCCTGCAGGAAGACCCCTGTTCCCTGCGGATCGCCTCCATCCCAGGTCACGATCCATTTGCCTGTGTTGACGCCGCCCAGGGCCGTCGTGGCGGCACGCAAGCCGCCATTGGCCGTCACAGGGGTTTCAGTGCCTATCGCCGCGACGGCGTTGTCCCGCAGGCCGTAAACCTGCTGGTAGATCTGACTGAGACCGCTTGTGTCCGCCGCACCATGGCCGCCCCAGGTAACGACCCAATCGCCATTCGGGAGCGCCGTGACGGCGGGCTCGGCCTGAGATTGTGCGGTCGTGGTGTTGACGCGAAGCTCGCCGCCAACCGGATTACCCGCCGGGTCATAGACCTGCTGGAAGACGCCGGTCCCGTCGGCGTTTCCGGCCTGGGTACCGTTCCCCCACCAGGTCACAACCCACCCTCCGTTGGCCAAGCCGGTGACTCTCGGGGCAAATTGCTCGCCGATGACGGTGGTGTTGACGCGGGCTTCAACGCCCACTCTGATGATTGTCTGTGCCATCGGGCTGATCTCCTGGGCATGAGCCGAACCGGGAGCGGCCCATGTTTTTAACGAGATAACATCTCATTAAAGTTCGGGAAACCCGCCGTCGGAGCGTCAGATCGATCGTCAGAGCAGCGCATCGCCCGGGAGAGCCCGGAGGACCGCCTGATGTATGCTGCAAACGAAAAGGCCGCCCGAAGGCGGCCTTTCCAATTTTCTGATGTCTGGCAGCTTATTCGGCCGCCGGGGGCAGCTCGCTGACCTGAGCCTGGGACTCGGAGCGCTTCTGCTGCAGGATCAGCTCGTCGCGATGGGTCGCGACGGCCTTGACCTGAGCGGTGAGCGCACCCGTGCCGGCCGGGATGAGGCTGCCGACGATGACGTTCTCCTTGAGGCCCTCGAGGGTATCGACCTTGCCGTTGACCGCCGCCTCGGTGAGGACGCGGGTGGTCTCCTGGAAGGACGCCGCCGAGATGAAGGAGCGGGTCTGCAGCGAGGCCTTGGTGATACCGAGCAGAACCGGCACGCCTTCGGCGGGCTTCTTCTTCTCGGCCACGAGACGCTCGTTGATCTCCTCGAACTCGAGGCGATCGACCTGCTCGCCGGTGAGCAGCTCGGAATCGCCGCCCTCGGTGACCTCGACCTTCTGCAGCATCTGGCGAACGATCACCTCGATGTGCTTGTCGTTGATGAGCACGCCCTGGAGGCGGTAGACCTCCTGGATCTCGTTCACCAGGTAGGCGGCCAGCTCCTCGACGCCCTTGATCGCAAGGATGTCGTGCGGGGCCGGGTTGCCGTCCACGATGAAGTCGCCCACTTCGACCACGTCGCCGTCCTGCAGGTGGATGTGCTTGCCCTTCGGGATCAGGTACTCCACCGGCTCCGAGCCATCGTGCGGGTTCAGCGTCAGGCGACGCTTGCTCTTGTAATCGCGGCCGAACTGGATCGTGCCGGACTTCTCCGCAATGATGGCCGCGTCCTTCGGACGACGGGCCTCGAACAGCTCCGCCACGCGCGGCAGACCGCCCGTGATGTCGCGGGTCTTGGCGCTCTCGGTCGAGACGCGGGCGAGGATGTCGCCGGCCTTGACCTTGGAGCCCGGATCGGCCGCGAGGATCGCGTCCACGGGCAGCAGGTAGCGGGCATCGCCGCCACGGGCGACCTTGGCCACCTTGCCGCCGGCGCCCTGGATGACCACCGCCGGACGCAGGTCCGCCGTACGCGGCGAACCGCGCCAGTCGATGACAACACGCTTGGCGATGCCGGTCGACTCGTCCATCGACTCGATCATCGATGCGCCGTCGACCAGGTCCTCGTAGCCCACCGTACCATCGATCTCGGTGAGGATCGGACGGGAATACGGGTCCCACTCGGCGATACGCTGGCCGCGCTTGATCGTGTCGCCCTCGTCCACCTTCAGGCGCGAGCCATACTGCAGGCGGTGAACCGCCCGCTCGGTGCCGTCATGGCCGATGATGACGACTGCCACGTTGCGGCCCATGACGACGAGGTCGCCGTCGGAGTTGCGCGCAATGTTCTTGTTGCGGAAGCCGATCTTGCCTTCGAAGCTGGACTCGATGAAGGACGAGTCAGCGATCTGGGCAGCGCCGCCGATGTGGAAGGTACGCATGGTGAGCTGCGTGCCCGGCTCGCCGATGGACTGCGCCGCGATGACGCCGACAGCCTCGCCGTGGTTGACCGGGGTACCCCGGGCCAGGTCGCGGCCGTAGCAGGTCGCGCAGACGCCGTTCTTCGACTCGCAGACCAGCACGGAGCGGATCTTCACCTCCTGGATACCGGCGGCGCCGATGGCCTCGAGATGATGCTCCTCGATCATCGTGCCCTTCGGAACGATGACGGTGCCGTCCTGGGCGACCAGGTCCTCCGCCGTGGAGCGGCCGAGGATGCGGGAAGCCAGCGACGCGACCACCTGGCCGGCGTCGATGATGGCCCGCATCTTGATGCCCTTCTCGGTGCCGCAATCCGGCTCACGGATGACCGCGTCCTGCGCCACGTCGACGAGACGACGGGTCAGGTAACCCGAGTTCGCCGTCTTGAGCGCGGTGTCGGCCAGGCCCTTACGGGCGCCGTGGGTCGAGTTGAAGTACTCGAGAACGTCGAGGCCTTCCTTGAAGTTCGAGATGATCGGCGTCTCGATGATCTCGCCCGACGGCTTGGCCATGAGGCCGCGCATCGCCGCGAGCTGCTTCATCTGGGCCGGCGAACCACGAGCGCCCGAGTGGGACATCATGTAGATCGAGTTGACCGGCTTGTCGCGACCCTGGTCGTCCTTCTGGACCGTCGAGATGCGGTTCATCATCTCGGCGGCAAGACGGTCGGAGCACTTCGCCCAGGCGTCGACAACCTTGTTGTACTTCTCGCCCTGGGTGATGAGGCCGTCCTGGTACTGCTGCTCGTAGTCCTTCGCGAGGGCACGGGTCTCCTCGACGATCGACCACTTGTTCTCCGGGATCACCATGTCGTCCTTGCCGAACGAAATGCCGGCGCGGAACGCGTTGTAGAACCCGAGGCCCATGATGCGATCGCAGAAGATCACCGATTCCTTCTGACCGCAGTGCCGGTACACGGCATCGATCATGTTGGAGATCTCCTTCTTCGTCATGAGCTTGTTCACGACGTCGAAGGGGAGCATCGGGTGCTTCGGCAGGAGGCGCGAGAGCATGACGCGGCCGGCCGTGGTGTCGACGATCTTCGACACCGGCTGACCGTCCTCGCCCAGGCCCTCCCAGCGATAGCGGATCTTCGTGTGGAGCGTGATGACCTTCTCGTTCAGGGCATGCTCGATCTCGCCCATGTCGGCGAAGGCCTTGCCCTGGCCGGGCTGACCGTCGGAGACGATGGAGAGATAGTAGAGGCCAAGAACGATATCCTGCGACGGCACGATGATCGGCTGACCGTTGGCCGGGTGCAGGATGTTGTTCGTGGACATCATCAGCACGCGGGCTTCAAGCTGAGCCTCGAGCGAGAGCGGCACGTGGACTGCCATCTGGTCGCCGTCGAAGTCAGCGTTGAACGCGGCGCAGACGAGCGGGTGCAGCTGGATCGCCTTGCCCTCGATCAGGGTGGGCTCGAAGGCCTGGATGCCGAGGCGGTGGAGCGTCGGAGCGCGGTTCAGAAGCACGGGATGCTCGCGAATGACCTCGTCCAGGATATCCCAGACTTCCGGCTTCTCCTTCTCGACGAGCTTCTTCGCCTGCTTGACGGTGGCGGACAGGCCGCGCGCGTCGAGCTTGGCGTAGATGAACGGCTTGAACAGCTCGAGCGCCATCTTCTTCGGCAGGCCGCACTGGTGCAGCTTGAGCTCCGGACCGACCACGATGACCGAACGGCCCGAGTAGTCGACGCGCTTGCCGAGCAGGTTCTGGCGGAAACGGCCCTGCTTGCCCTTCAGCATGTCGGCGAGCGACTTCAGCGGACGCTTGTTGGCGCCCGTGATGACGCGGCCGCGGCGGCCGTTGTCGAACAACGCGTCGACGGCCTCTTGAAGCATGCGCTTTTCGTTACGGACGATGATGTCCGGCGCACGCAGCTCCATCAGGCGCTTCAGGCGGTTGTTGCGGTTGATGACGCGACGGTAAAGATCGTTCAGGTCCGAGGTCGCGAAGCGGCCGCCGTCCAGCGGCACGAGCGGACGCAGATCCGGCGGGATCACCGGAACCTCGGTCAGGATCATCCATTCCGGCTTGTTGCCCGACTGAACGAAGGCCTCGATGATCTTGAGGCGCTTCATGAGCTTCTTGGGCTTCAGCTCGGACGTGGTGACGGCGATTTCCTCGCGGATCTCCTGCGCGGTCTTCTCGAGGTCGAGTTCCTGCAGGATGCGGCGGATCGCTTCCGCGCCGATCATGGCCGTGAAGGAATCCTCACCGTACTCGTCCTGAGCGCGGATGTACTCCTCCTCGGTGAGGAGCTGACGGTCCTTCATAGGCGTCAGGCCCGCATCGACGACGATGTAGGATTCGAAGTAGAGGATGCGCTCCAGATCCTTCAGGGTCATGTCGAGCAGCAGACCGATGCGGCTCGGCAGGGACTTCAGGAACCAGATGTGGGCGACGGGCGCAGCCAGAGAGATGTGGCCCATGCGGTCGCGACGGACGCGGGCCAGCGTCACCTCGACGCCGCACTTCTCGCAGATGACGCCCTTGTACTTCATGCGCTTGTACTTGCCGCACAGGCACTCGTAGTCCTTGATGGGACCGAAGATGCGCGCGCAGAACAAGCCGTCGCGCTCGGGCTTGAACGTACGGTAGTTGATGGTCTCCGGCTTCTTGATCTCGCCGTAGGACCAGGACAGAATCTTCTCAGGGCTCGCGATCGAGATCTTGATCTGATCGAAGCTCTGCGGCTGGGCCGTCTGGTTGAAGAGATTCATGACCTCTTGATTCATCGCCGTCTCCTGGGCTGAAGGGCGCTGACATAAGCACCCTCACCGGCAATTGCATGAGGCCGCGGCACGAAAGCCGCGGCCGAACGTCAAATCCATCAGCGCCTTGGCGCCTACTCGGCCGCCTCGGACGGAGGCAGCTGCTCCGCCTCGTTGGCGGCCTTCTTGGAGTTGGTGAGCTCCACGTTGAGGCCGAGCGAGCGCATTTCCTTCACGAGAACGTTGAAGCTCTCCGGAATGCCCGACTCGAAGGTGTCGTCGCCGCGCACGATGGCCTCGTAGACCTTCGTACGGCCGGCCACGTCGTCCGACTTGACCGTGAGCATTTCCTGCAGCGTGTAGGCGGCACCGTAAGCCTCCAGGGCCCAGACCTCCATTTCGCCGAAGCGCTGGCCGCCGAACTGGGCCTTTCCGCCCAGCGGCTGCTGGGTGACGAGGCTGTAGGGGCCGATGGAGCGGGCGTGGATCTTGTCGTCCACGAGGTGGTGGAGCTTCAGCATGTAGATGTAGCCCACCGTCACCTTGCGGTCGAACGCCTCGCCGGTCTTGCCGTCGTAGAGCGTCACCTGACCCGACGGGTCGAGACCGGCCTTCTGCAGCATGGCCTCGATGTCCGATTCCTTCGCGCCGTCGAAGACGGGCGTGGCGAACGGGACGCCGCGACGCAGCTTCCGGCCGAGCTCCACCAGCTCCTCGTCGTCAGCCTGCTCGATTTCCGGCAGGTTGCCGTAGATCGACACGAGCTGCTCGCGGAGCGCCGTGGTCTTGCCCGACTTCATGTAGGCGTCGACGGCCTGCGCGACCTGCTTGCCGAGTCCGGCGGCGGCCCAGCCCAGGTGCGTCTCGAGGATCTGGCCCACGTTCATGCGGCTCGGCACGCCCAGCGGGTTGAGCACGATATCCGCGTGGGTGCCGTCCTCGAGGAACGGCATGTCCTCGATGGGCACGATCCGCGACACGACACCCTTGTTGCCGTGACGGCCGGCCATCTTGTCGCCCGGCTGGATCTTGCGCTTCACGGCCACGAAGACCTTGACCATCTTCATGACGCCCGGAGGCAGCTCGTCGCCGCGCTGCAGCTTCTCGACCTTGTCGAGGAAGCGCTGCTCGAGGCGCTTCTTCGATTCGTCGTACTGCTTCTGCATGGCCTCGATCTCGGTCATCAGAGCATCGTCTTCGACCGCGAACTGCCACCATTGCGACCGCGGGAACTCGCCGAGGAGCTCGCGGGTGATCGGGGCGTCCTTCTTGTAGCCCTTCGGGCCCGCAACGCCGGTCCTGCCCGAGAGGATCTCGGCCAGACGCGCATAGGTGTTGCGGTCGAGGATCGCCTGCTCGTCGTCGCGGTCCTTCGCGAGACGCTCGATTTCCTCGCGCTCGATGGCCTGGGCGCGCTCGTCCTTGTCGACGCCGTGACGGTTGAAGACGCGGACTTCCACGATGGTGCCGGTCACGCCCGGGGGCACGCGCAGCGAGGTGTCGCGGACGTCGGAGGCCTTCTCGCCGAAGATGGCGCGCAGAAGCTTCTCTTCCGGCGTCATCGGGCTTTCGCCCTTCGGCGTGATCTTGCCGACGAGGATGTCGCCCGCATGGACCTCGGCGCCGATATACACGATGCCGGCTTCGTCCAGGTTCTTCAGCGCCTCTTCCGACACGTTCGGAATGTCGCGCGTGATTTCCTCAGGGCCGAGCTTCGTGTCGCGGGCCATCACTTCGAATTCCTCGATGTGGATCGAGGTGAAGACGTCTTCCTTCACGATCCGCTCGGAGAGCAGGATCGAGTCTTCGAAGTTGTAGCCGTTCCACGGCATGAACGCGACGAGCACGTTCCGGCCGAGCGCCAGCTCGCCGTACTCGGTCGAGGGACCGTCGGCGATGATGTCGCCCTTGCGCACGAGGTCGCCGGCGCGCACCAGCGGCTTCTGCGTGATGCAGGTCGACTGGTTGGAGCGCTGGAACTTCTGCAGGCGGTAGATGTCGACGCCCGGACGGGTCGGATCCGTGTTCTCCGTCGCGCGGATAACGATACGGGTCGCGTCCACCTGGTCGACGATGCCGGTGCGGCGGGCCGCGATCGCGGCGCCCGAGTCACGGGCCACGACCGCTTCCATGCCGGTGCCGACGAACGGAGCGTCCGCCTGGACCAGGGGAACGGCCTGACGCTGCATGTTCGAGCCCATGAGGGCGCGGTTCGCGTCGTCGTTCTCGAGGAACGGGATCAGCGCGGCCGCGACCGACACGAGCTGCTTCGGCGACACTTCCATCAGGTCCACGCGATCGGGAGCCGCGACGATGTTTTCACCGGCGCGACGGCAGATCACGAGTTCTTCCGTCAGGGTGCCGTTGGCATCCAGCGGCGAGTTCGCCTGGGCGATGTTGTACTTCGCCTCTTCCATGGCCGAGAGGTAGATCACCTCGTCGGTCACGCGGCTGTCGCGCACGCGGCGGAACGGCGTCTCGATGAAGCCGTACTTGTTGACGCGCGCGAAGGTGGCCAGCGAGTTGATCAGACCGATGTTCGGGCCTTCCGGCGTCTCGATCGGGCAGATGCGGCCGTAATGGGTCGGGTGCACGTCGCGCACCTCGAAGCCGGCGCGCTCGCGGGTCAGACCGCCCGGGCCGAGGGCCGAGAGGCGACGCTTGTGCGTGACTTCCGAGAGCGGGTTCGTCTGGTCCATGAACTGCGACAGCTGCGAGGAACCGAAGAACTCGCGCACGGCGGCGGCGGCAGGCTTCGCGTTGATCAGGTCCTGCGGCATGACGGTGTCGATATCGACCGACGACATGCGCTCCTTGATCGCGCGCTCCATGCGCAGCAGTCCGAGGCGGTACTGGTTCTCCATGAGCTCGCCGACCGAACGCACGCGGCGGTTGCCGAGGTGGTCGATGTCGTCGATCTCGCCCTTGCCGTCGCGCAGGTCCACGAGCGCCTTCGTGACCGCGAGGATGTCCTCGCGGCGAAGGGTGCGCACGGTGTCCTCGGCGTCGAGGTCGAGGCGCATGTTCATCTTCACGCGGCCGACCGCCGAGAGGTCGTACCGCTCGGGATCGAAGAACAGCGAGTTGAACATGGCTTCCGCCGTATCGAGGATCGGCGGCTCGCCTGGACGCATGACGCGGTAGATGTCGAACAGGGCATCCTCGCGGGAGGAAGCCTTGTCGATGGCAAGCGTGTTGCGGATGTACGGGCCGACCGTGACATGGTCGATGTCGAGCACCGGGATCTCGGTGAATCCGGCCTCTTCCAGACCCTTCAGCAGCTTCTCGGTGATCTCGTCGCCCGCCTCGGCGTAGATCTCGCCGGTCTTGGGGTTCACGAGGTCCTCGCCGATGTACTGGCCGTAGAGGTCCTCATCCGTCGCGCGCAGGTTCTTGAGGCCCTTCTCGGCGAGCTGGCGTGCGGCGCGCGCCGTCAGCTTCTTGCCTGCCTCGAGCACGATCTCGCCGGACTTGGCGTCGATCAGGTCCACGGAGGCCTTGAAGCCCTTCATGCGCTCCGCGTCGAACGGCACGGACCAGGCATCCCCATCACGGGTATAGGTGATGTGGTTGTAGAAAGTGTTGAGGATCTCCTCGCCATCGAGGCCGAGGGCGTAGAGCAGCGACGTGGCCGGGATCTTACGCTTGCGGTCGATACGGGCGTACACGATGTCCTTGGCGTCGAATTCGATGTCGAGCCAGGAACCGCGATAGGGGATGATGCGGGCAGCGAATAGCAGCTTGCCCGAGGAGTGCGTCTTGCCCTTGTCGTGGTCGAAGAACACGCCGGGCGAACGGTGCATCTGGGAGACGATGACGCGCTCGGTGCCATTCACGATGAAGGTGCCGTTGTCCGTCATGAGCGGCATGTCGCCCATGTAGACGTCCTGCTCCTTGATGTCCTTGACGGAGCGGGCGCCGGTATCCGGGTCCACATCGAACACGATGAGGCGCAGCGTGACCTTGAGCGGCGCGGCGAAGGTCATGCCCCGCTGGCGGCACTCGTCCACGTCGTATTTCGGGGGCTCGAACGTATACTTCACGAATTCGAGCAGGGCAGTATTCGAAAAGTCCGAAATCGGGAAAACCGATTTGAAGACGGCTTGCAAGCCCTCTTCCGGCCGGCCACCCTTTGGCTCTTCGACCATCAGGAACTGGTCGTAGGATGCCTTCTGAACCTCGATCAGGTTCGGCATCTCCGCCACTTCCTTGATTTTCCCGAAGAACTTGCGAATGCGCTTCCGGCCGATCAGTGTGTTGGCCATCTGGACCTCGTTCCTCATACACGGCTAATCGAGAACCCCGAAAGGTCAGGCTCCTCGATTAGCCGCCCGGCGGCTCAATCCGCCCGCTAACCGCAAGAATTCAGGTCGTTTTTCAGACCCGTCGACGTGCCGTCAAGAAGCCCGGCCTCTTTGACGACACAACGGCCCCAGGCAAAAACGCCTGGGACCGTGTGTTTTGAGCCCCGATTTCTCGGGGGTAACCCTGCGACCCTGGAGGGCCGCAAAATTACTTGAGCTCGACCTTGGCGCCGACCTTCTCGAGGGTCGCCTTGATCTTCTCGGCTTCGTCCTTGGAAGCGCCTTCCTTAACGGGCTTCGGCGCGCCTTCGACGAGGTCCTTAGCTTCCTTCAGGCCCAGGCCCGTGATGCCACGGACTTCCTTGATGACCTCGATCTTCTTGTCGCCGGCCGAAGCCAGGACGACCGTGAACTCGGTCTGCTCTTCAGCAGGAGCGGCGCCAGCGCCAGCGCCGGGAGCAGCAGCGACGGCAACAGCCGCAGCAGCGGAAACGCCCCACTTCTCTTCGAGCATCTTCGAGAGCTCGGCGGCCTCGAGAACGGTCAGCGACGAAAGATCGTCAACGAGCTTGGCAAGATCAGCCATTTCTTAGTTCCTTAAGTTCAGTTCGAACGGTTTGATGGTTGAGGTTACGGCCTCACGCCGCTTCGCCTGTCTTGGCATAGGCCCCGAACACGCGGGCGAGCTTCGCCGCCGGCGCAGTGCTGAGCTGAGCGATCTTCGTAGCCGGGGCCTGGATGAGGCCGACCAGCTTGCCGCGCAGTTCATCGAGGGACGGCAGAGTGGCAAGCGCCTTCACTCCGTCCACGTTCAGGGCGGTCGCGCCCATTGCGCCGCCGAGGATCACGAGCTTGTCGTTACCCTTGGCGAAATCGACAGCGACCTTGGGCGCCGCGACCGGATCGCTCGAATAAGCGATCAGGGTCGGGCCTTTCATAAGGCCCGAGATGGACGCGACGTCCTTGCCTTCGAGAGCGATTTTGGCGAGGCTGTTTTTTGCGACCTTCACGGTGGCGCCGGCCTGCTTCATCTGCGAACGCAGCTTCTGCATGTCGGCGACCGTGAGACCAGCATAGTGGGCGACGACGACAACGCTCGTGGTGTTAAACACGTCGTTGAGAGTCGAGACGAGCTCGCGCTTTGCTGCTCTTTCCACTGGGCTCTCTCCGGTTGGCGGAAATATCCGCCGGTTGCATTTGCCGTTCAAGGCCCGGACTTGCATCCGAGGCATCCCTGAACGACGCTCTCGCAAGCCCTGTCCCCCAAATGACGCCTGGCGGCGCACCGGGTGAGATGGTTCGAACCGATCCTCTTCACCTGCGTTGATGCAGGTGTGAAAAACTCGGCTTCCCCGTCTATGCAGGCCCTTACGAATTAAACCGGCAAGCCGGCACCTGCAGTCTCGGACAGGACATAGCCGGAACGCGCCAAAGGTTACCCTTTAGCTCGCCGGCTTGTCACCGCCCCGTCTCCGGGACGGATTAGCAGCCTAAGGCACGCGCAGAAGCGGAGCCTCGGCATATGTTGGAAACTCAAAGAATCCCTATAATCCCTTTTCGCCCTCTTGCCAAGGGGCAGGGTAGGATATGTTTAAGGTTTTTATGACCTTGCCTGGGTGGAGCGCCTGGACTTCACCCGGACGGGAATGGCCTGAGGCGCCGGCAGCGCCGGCCCGGTGAAGCCGCGCAGCGCCAGATATCCGGTCAAAATCAGCCCGACGGCGCCGATAAACTCGATCATGGCATGCATATCCCTGCTCTCACCTGCAACAATGTGATGGCAGCAAGCGCAATATTCAAGCCCTAAAAGCGCCGCTCATTCCCAAGGGTCACTTCCCCGAGAGGCGCTTCCCTAAGGGGCACTGCGGCCTGTCGTCTGCGAGCAGAGCCCTGCCCTGCCGAGGAGATAGACCTTCTCCCGCTCGTTGCGGCTCAGGGAAGCCGCGCGCTCGAACTGGATCGCGGCCTCGGGAAGACGGCCGGCCCGGAACAGGAAGTCGCCCCTCGCCGCCGGCAGAGGGGCATAATGGGCCAGGGCCGACGGATCGATCTCGTCCAGAAGCTTCAGTCCGGCTTCGGGCCCGAATGCCATGCTGTACGCCACCGCCCGGTTGAGGCCGACCACGGGCGACGGCATGACGCGACGGAGCTCGTCATACAGGCCGGCGATCCTCGCCCAATCCGTGTCTTCCGCCCGGTTCGCACGGGCATGGCAGGCGGCAAGCGCAGCCTGCAGGGCATAGGGCCCGAGCGCGCCACCCAAGGCCTGTGCGCGATCCAGGGCGGCGAGGCCCCGGCGGATCAAGAGCCGATCCCAGCGGGCCCTGTTCTGCTCGGTCAGGGGGATCGGCATGCCGTCCGGGCCGATGCGGGCCGCCAGGCGCGAGGCCTGGATCTCCACCAGGGCCAGGAGGCCGAGAACCTCCGGCTCGTCGGGGGCAAGTCCGACCAGAATGCGCGCCAGCCGCTGGGCCTCGGCGCACAGGATCGGGCGGGTGAGATCCGCGCCGGATGTGGCCGAATAGCCCTCGTTGAAGATCAGGTAGATGACCGCGAGCACGGAGGAGAGACGCTCCTGCCGCTCCCTGCCCCGCGGCAGTTCGAAGGACAGGCCGGCCTTGCCGAGGGCCCTCTTCGCCCGCACGATGCGCTGGGCGATGGTCGCCTCGCTGGCGAGATAGGCCCTGGCGATCTCCTCGGTCGTCAGCCCGCCGATCAGGCGCAGGGTCAGGGCCACCCTCGCCTCGGGCGAGAGGATCGAGTGGCAGGCGATGAAGATCAGGCCCAGCAGCTCATCCCCGACATCGTCGTCCATAGCGGCCTCCATGGCCTCGTATCCGGCCTCGTCCTCCTCCATGAGATCCCGGCCGATCTCGGCGTGCTTGCGTGCGAGCATCCTGTTGCGTCTCAGGAGGTCGATGGCCCGGCGCCTGGCGGCGGCATTCAGCCAGGCGCCGGGATTGACCGGGATCCCGATCCTCGGCCATTCGGACAGGGCCGTGACGAACGCATCCTGAGCCAGCTCCTCGGCAAGCCCCACGTCGCGCACCATCCGGGCCAGCCCGGCGATAAGCCTGGCCCGCTCGATCCTGAAGATCGTCTCGATGGTACGGTGAAGGTCGGTCGTCACGGTCCTGCCGGGAAATGCGCGCCGAGCGCCTTATTGACCCGACACTTTGGCGCGGAGCCGGTTCTCGCGCTCGGCGAGTTCCGGCGTGACGATATCGCCGAAATCGGCCAGCTCGTAGATCGGGCGGATCTCGATCTCGCTCGGGCCGGGCATGGGATTAGGGCAGCGTTTCACCCATTCGACCGCCTCGGCCATATCCTTGACCTCCCAGAGCCAGAACCCGGCAACCAGTTCCCGGGTCTCGGCGAAGGGGCCGTCGATGACGGTGCGGCCCGGGCCGTCGAAGGCCACCCTCTTGCCCTGGGACGAAGGCTTGAGCCCGTCGCCGGCCAGGAGGATCCCGGCATTGACCAGCTCTTCATTGTAGCGGCCCATGGCCTCGAACATCTCGGTGAGCTCGGCCGAGGGCTTGAGGCCCGCTTCGCTGTCTTCTGTCGCCTTCACCAGTACCATCACGCGCATCGTCTCATCTCCTTGTGCTTCGGGAGGCCATATGGGCTCTCCTGTTCCTACGACGAACGGGTATCGGCCGGATCGACAGGCCGTCGGAGTTTTTTTGCACCAGAAGTAATGAAAATGGCATTGGCCAAAAGAAAAAGCCCGGCGCTAGGGCCGGGCTATTCCGATTGCTTGGCAATGAGCCGCTTAGGCGCCGATCACCGAGGAGGGATCGACCTTCACGCCCGGGCCCATCGTCGAGGAGATCGCGACGCGCTGGATGTAGGTGCCCTTGGCGCCCGAGGGCTTCGCCTTGGAGACCGCATCGGCGAACGCCTTGATGTTCTCCACCAGCTTGCCCTCGTCGAAGGAGGCCTTGCCGATACCGGCATGGACGATACCGGCCTTCTCGACGCGGAACTCGACGGCGCCGCCCTTGGCGGCCTCGACGGCACCCTTCACGTCCATGGTGACCGTTCCGACCTTCGGGTTCGGCATCAGGCCGCGCGGGCCGAGAACCTTACCGAGACGGCCGACGAGCGGCATCATGTCCGGGGTGGCGATGCAGCGGTCGAAGTCGATCGTGCCGCCGTTGACGGCCTCGAACAGCTCCTCGGCGCCCACGATGTCGGCACCGGCGGCCTTGGCCTCGTCGGCCTTGGCGCCGCGGGCGAAGACGGCAACGCGAACCGTACGGCCGGAGCCGTTCGGCAGGTTGCAGACGCCGCGGACCATCTGGTCGGCGTGACGGGGATCGACGCCGAGGTTCATGGAGATCTCGATCGTCTCGTCGAACTTCGCCTTGGCGCGTTCCTTGATCAGTTTCACCGCGTCCTGGATCGGGTAGAGCTTGGTGACCTCGATGCCCTCGCGGGCCGCGCGGATGCGCTTACCTTCCTTAACAGCCATCATGCCCTCCTTACGCCACTTCCATGCCCATCGAGCGCGCGGAGCCCTCGATCATGGCCATGGCGGATTCAACGGTGTCGCAGTTGAGATCGACCATTTTCTTCTCGGCGATCTCGCGGATCTGGTCGCGGGTGACGCGACCGACGGTGCCGCCCTTGCCGGGGGTCTGCGAACCCTTGTCGATCTTCGCGGCCTTCTTGAGCCAGTACGAGACCGGGGGCTGCTTCATCTCGAAGGTGAAGGAACGATCCTGATAGGCGGTGATGATCACCGGGATCGGGGTGCCCTTCTCCATCTGCGAGGTCTTCGCGTTGAAGGCCTTGCAGAATTCCATGATGTTCAGGCCGCGCTGACCGAGCGCCGGACCGATCGGCGGCGACGGGTTGGCTGCGCCTGCGGGCACTTGAAGCTTAACGTAGCCCGAGATTTTCTTTGCCATAGGACTGCTCCCAATGGACCAACCGCCCGGCGCCAACCGAGCGGAATGGCAGTTGCAGATCGCGGTGCAGCCTGTGCGTCCCGGCTGGCGACCGGGCAGACCTCCCGCGGATGAAAGCCCCTCTCAAGGGACTTGGAAAGCGCCACCGGAAAGGCACCACTTCCCTCCGGTCAGATCTTTTCGACCTGACCGTATTCGAGCTCGACCGGCGTTGCGCGGCCGAAGATGGACACCGCCACCTTGAGGCGGGCGCGGGCGTCGTCGACTTCCTCGACCACGCCGTTGAACGAGGCGAACGGTCCGTCGGAGACGCGAACCTGCTCGCCGATCTCGAAGCTGACGGAAGGCTTGGGGTGATCGACCCCCTCCGCTACCTGGCCCTTGATCCGCTCGGCTTCCCGATCCGGGATCGGAACCGGCTTGGACTTGTCGGCTCCCAGGAAGCCCGTCACCTTCGGCGTATTCTTGATGAGGTGGTAAACCTCGTCGGTCAGATCGCATTTCACCAGGACGTAGCCCGGGAAGAACTTGCGCTCGGTATCGACCTTACGGCCACGGCGCACCTCGACGACCTTCTCGGTCGGGACCATGACCTCGTCGAACTTGTCTTCCAGGCCGCGCTGCGCCGCCTGATCCTTGATCGACTGCGCGACCTTGTTCTCGAAATTCGAATAGGCGTGGACGATGTACCAACGCTTCGTCATTGCATCCACCCCTTAACCGCCAAGCCCGAGGATCACCGAGCGAACACCCCAGCCGAGGGCCTGATCGACGACCAGGAAGAAGATGCTGGCGACCACTACCATCACGAAAACCATCGCGGTCGTGATCATCGTCTCCTTGCGCGTCGGCCAGGTGACCTTCGCAGCTTCCGAGCGGACCTGCTGTATGAAATCGAACGGGTTCGTCTTCGCCATGTCGCTTGCGTCCACATCACCGCGAGAGCGGCTGCGAACGTCCTCTAAGGGCACGCTTGAGCCCAAATTGAAGGGGCGCGAGGCCGCTTTCCGAGCCTCGCGCCACCTGTTCAAACCATCTACGGGGCGCTTCTCTAACGCATAACGCCCGCTTTGTCGACCGCTGGCAGGAGTGGAGGGACTCGAACCCCCAACCCCCGGTTTTGGAGACCGGTGCTCTAGCCGATTGAGCTACACTCCTCCGGCGGTCAACAGGTGGCGGAAACCCGCCACCTGGATCGGTATTAATCCATCACGGAAGCGACGACGCCGGCACCGACGGTGCGGCCGCCTTCACGGATAGCGAAGCGCAGCTTCTCTTCCATGGCGATCGGCGCGATCAGCTCGACTTCCATCGTGATGTTGTCGCCCGGCATCACCATCTCGGTGCCCTCGGGCAGCTTCACCACGCCGGTCACGTCCGTCGTGCGGAAGTAGAACTGCGGACGGTAGTTGCCGAAGAACGGCGTGTGACGCCCACCCTCTTCCTTCGTCAGGATGTAGGCCTCGGCCTTGAACTTCGTGTGCGGCTTGATCGAGCCGGGCTTGCACAGCACCTGGCCGCGCTCCACGTCCTCGCGCTTCGTGCCGCGCAAGAGAACGCCCACGTTGTCGCCCGCCTGGCCCTGGTCGAGCAGCTTGCGGAACATCTCGACCCCGGTGACCGTCGTCTTCTGCGTGTCGCGCAGACCCACGATCTCCACTTCCTCGCCGACCTTGATGATGCCGCGCTCGACGCGGCCCGTCACCACCGTGCCGCGGCCCGAGATCGAGAACACGTCCTCGATCGGCATCAGGAACGGCTGGTCCACCGGACGCTCCGGCTGCGGGATGTAGCGGTCGACCTCGGCCATCAGCTCGAGCACCCGGTCGCGGCCGATCTCAGGCTGGCGGTCTTCCAGGGCGCACAGGGCCGAGCCCTTCACGATCGGAATGTCGTCGCCGGGGAAGTCGTACTTCGACAGAAGCTCGCGCACCTCCAGCTCGACCAGATCCAGAAGCTCCGGATCGTCGACCATGTCGACCTTGTTCATGAACACCACCAGGGCCGGCACGCCCACCTGGCGGGCCAGCAGGATGTGCTCGCGCGTCTGCGGCATCGGGCCGTCGGCCGACGACACCACCAGGATCGCGCCGTCCATCTGCGCCGCGCCCGTGATCATGTTCTTCACGTAGTCGGCGTGGCCGGGGCAGTCCACGTGGGCATAGTGCCGGTTCGTGGTCTCGTACTCCACGTGCGCCGTCGAGATCGTGATGCCGCGCGCCTTCTCTTCCGGCGCCTTGTCGATCTGGTCGTATGCCGTGAACGTCGCGCCGCCCGACTCCGCCAGAACCTTCGTGATCGCCGCCGTCAGAGACGTCTTGCCATGGTCCACGTGACCAATCGTCCCAATGTTGCAGTGCGGCTTAGTCCGCTCAAACTTTTCCTTCGCCATTGATCTCTACCTTGCATAGGCCAGGAACAAAAAACCCAGGGGCGTCCGATATTGCGGTTATGCTCTTTGCGCAAGAGCGAATTTCGATATTGCAGAACGTAATGCCGGATAACCCGCCCCTCGAACCCGCGGGAGCCGGATCACCAGACACCTCTCCGCCGGGCAGGTTCGGCCTGTATAAAGGCCCTGGGGACCCAAATTACAAGCTGAGCGGTTGGGATCGCGGAAGGTGGAGCGGGTGAAGGGAATCGAACCCTCGTATTCAGCTTGGAAGGCTGCTGCTCTACCATTGAGCTACACCCGCGTGCCCTTCTGATTGGGTGGTGGGGGAAGTAGGACTCGAACCTACGAAGGCATAGCCAGCGGATTTACAGTCCGCCCCCTTTGCCGCTCGGGACATTCCCCCTTTAGACCCAACCCGAACGCAAAACGCCGAGGCTGTTCTGCGAAGCGCCCGACGTGGCCAAGCGCTCCGTGGCGCTCTTATGGTGACCTGCATGGCCGGTGTCAACCTCAAAGCGCATCGAATCTGACGGGTCGTGAACGGGCACTCCCTGTGCTATGGCGCTACCTTCACCAAACGAGATTCAGACAGCATGAGCGACCGTCCCCTCCAGTCCCGCAAGCCGAGATTCCAACGCCCCCACGGGAAACCCGGTCGTCGCGATGCCCACGCCAGACGTCCGAATTTCGAGATCGACACGACGATCCTCTATGGCTGGCACCCCGTCGTCGAGGCGCTGCGCAACGGCCGACGGACGATTCGCCGCCTCCTGGCAACGGAAAACTCCGCCCGCCGCCTCAGCGAGGAGCTAGGATCTCCCCTGCCCATCGAACCTGAGATCGTCCGCCCGGACGAGATCAACCGCCTCCTGGAACCCGACGCGGTGCATCAGGGCCTCTATGCCGAGGCCGATCCCCTGCCCTCCCCGTCGGTGGACACCTTGAGCGGCAGCCGCGTCGTGCTCGCCCTCGACCAGATTACCGATCCCCACAACGTGGGCGCCATCGTCCGCACGGCCGCCGCCTTCGATGTCGAGGCCATCATCACCACGGCCCGGCACAGCCCCGCCGCGACCGGCGTTCTCGCCAAATCGGCCTCGGGAGGCCTCGAGCATGTCCCCTTCATGATCGTGCGCAACCTCGGCGACACGCTCAACGCCCTCGGAGAACGGGGTTTTCAGCGAATCGGACTCGATTCCTCCGGCGACGCTGATCTCGACGAGGTCGAGATCAGGCTTCCCGTCGTCCTGGTGCTCGGCTCGGAGGGCAAGGGATTGCGGCAGAGGACGCGCGAGTGCTGCGACGTCATCGGCCGGCTGGACATGCCCGGAGCCATCAAGAGCCTGAATGTGTCCAATGCCGCCGCGATCAGCCTTTACGCTGTGGTCAAAGGGGCTTCCAAAAACACCCTCAAGTGAAGGCCGAGCCAGTCGCCAAATATCTGTCGAGACTAAGAAATCGTTCTTCTTCAACAGGCTCTTAGACGGAAGTCGCAAATACCAATTGTGAATTGTGGAAAGGTGGCCCGGAGGTAGCCTTCCATTCGTTGGATTCTTGGTTGCCGAGCGCAGCCACGATGCCGCGGCCCAGGCCTGCACCGCATGGCTTGCGGCTCAGAACCCGGAAAACCGGGAATGAATGGAAGGGAACCCTATGGCAACAGCAGCTACTACGCCTCATGCGGCCGCCGCGACGCGGCCGATGACGCGGGAGGAAAAGAAGGTCATTCTGGCCTCCTCCCTCGGTACCGTCTTCGAATGGTACGATTTCTACCTTTATGGCTCTCTCGCCACGATCATCGGCGCGCAGTTCTTCTCCGCCTTCGACGTGACGACCCGTAACGTCTTCGCTCTTCTGGCCTTCGCGGCCGGCTTCCTTGTGCGCCCGTTCGGCGCCATCGTGTTCGGCCGGATCGGCGACCTGGTCGGCCGGAAATATACCTTCCTGGTTACCATCCTGATCATGGGCTGCTCGACCTTCCTGGTCGGCCTGCTTCCCAGCTACAACCAGATCGGCTGGGTCGCCCCCGTGGTGCTGATCGCCCTGCGCATGCTCCAGGGCCTGGCGCTCGGCGGCGAGTATGGCGGCGCGGCGGTCTACGTGGCCGAGCACGCTCCGGTGGGCCGTCGCGGCTTCTACACGAGCTTCATCCAGATCACGGCGACGGTCGGTCTGCTCCTCTCCCTGGTCGTCATCCTCGTGCTCCGCACCTGGATGGGCGAACAGGGTTTCCAGACCGGTGAAGGCTGGCCGATCGCAGGCTGGCGCATCCCGTTCCTGCTCTCCGTGGTCCTCCTGGCCATTTCAGTCTGGATTCGCCTCCAGATGCAGGAATCGCCGGCCTTCAAGAAGATGAAGGAAGAGGGCACGCAGTCGAAGGCTCCCCTGAAGGAGGCGTTCGGCCAGTGGAGCAACCTCAAGATGGTGCTCATCGCCCTGATCGGCCTCGCCATCGGCCAGGCCGTGGTGTGGTACACGGGGCAGTTCTACGCCCTGTTCTTCATCCAGAGCATCCTGAAGGTCGACCTGCTGACCTCGAACGTGCTGATCGCCTGGTCTCTGATCCTCGGCACCGGCGGCTTCGTGTTCTTCGGCGCGCTGTCGGACAAGATCGGCCGTAAGCCGGTGATTCTCGGCGGCTGCCTGATCGCGGCGATCACCTACTTCCCGCTCTTCGGCGCTCTCACGAACGTAGCCAGCCCGCGGCTGGCTCAGGCGCTCGAGACCGCCAAGGTGCAGGTCGTAGCCGACCCCGCCGCATGCGGCTCGGTGTTCGATCCGGTGGGCATCCGCACCTTCACGGCTCCCTGCGACGTGGCACGCGTGGCCCTCGCCCGCGCGGCCATCAAGTACGAGCTTGTGCCGGCTGCCGCAGGAACGCCCGTCAAGGTGACGTTCAACGGCACGGAAGCTCCTCTCGCGGCCGCGGTTCCGGCCAACATCACGGCCTTCACCGAAGCTGCCGTTGGGGCAGGTTACCCGAAGGCGGGCGATCCGAGCATCGTGAAGGTCAGCGGCTTCTTCGGGGCTCTGGGCAACGCTCAGGCTCTCAAGGCGATCGGAATCCTGACGCTCTTCGTGATCTACGTCACGATGGTGTACGGCCCCATCGCGGCGGCCCTGGTGGAATTCTTCCCCACCCGCATCCGCTACACCGCGATGTCCCTGCCTTACCACATCGCCAACGGCTGGTTCGGCGGCCTTCTGCCCCCGACCGCCTTCGCCATGGTGGCAGCCACGGGCGACATCTACTACGGCCTCTGGTACCCGATCGTGATTGCCCTGGTGACCTTCGTGGTCGGCCTGCTCTTCGTGCCGGAAACCAAGGACCGGGACATCATGACCTTCGAAGGCGTCGGCGCGAAGCGCTGACCTTCGACAGACCGGACCAAAAGGGAAAGCCCCGCCTCACGGCGGGGCTTTTCATTTCGGCTTTCTGGAAGGAGAACCCTTCAGTAGCAGGTGGTCACGCGACGGACGATCCAACCTTCGCCCTCCACGAAAAGGCGCTTGCGGGAAATGCTGCAGGCGTTGTCGCTCGGGGAATTCGTCTCGATGGACGACGTTGTCTCCACATCCTTTGCGGCCATCGCCGTTACCTGCTTCTCAGGCTTGGCCGCCACGCCGTGACCCGCGTGAGTGGCCTGCGCCTGATCCGCAGCGATGCCGAAACCAAGAGCAACCGCCAGCACGGCGAGAGCCCTGACGGCTGCAGACGGCAAGATCCTATTCCCAGAAGAAGCCTCTGAGACCTTCATAACACCAACTCCATGACCATGTTTTCCTGACAATCCCAGAATCGGTTCATGGTTTCGGTGTGCTGGAACACTAAATATTTACGTTTGTGTGGAACTTGCGTCCTACGCCACGGACTGCTACCTGAGCACCGTGACGTCAGCCGGTGTAGCACAGCGGTAGTGCAGCGGTTTTGTAAACCGAAGGTCGGGAGTTCGATCCTCTCCACCGGCACCACTCCCCCTGTCGAGTGGCGAAACTCTTCTAACATAATATGAAACGTGAATACGCCCTCCCCGACGGATGCCTATGCGGCGTTGTCGGCGGGCTCGACCGTCGCAGTTCTGAAATGGGCGGAACGCCTCAGTAGAGGGCGAAGCTCAGATAGACGGCGACAAGCAGGGCCAGGAAGCTCAGTCCGAGGGCAACCATCAAGGCCAGCCAAAGTGATCTCGTGTCGTCGGCATCCATTACGCGCCCCCATCACAACTTTCTCGGTAAACGATGGATGGCCCCGGCTTATTCCCGGCGTGTATGGACTAAATCTCTGCGGCCTGAAGTTTCATGAGCAGATTCCTGTGGGCATACCAATCTCCCAGCGTCTCCCGCATCTCTTGCAGTGCCGCCTTGGCGGCATCTGCAGCCTCAGCCTCCCAAGTCAGCTCCTGAATGAGTGTGATCTGATCGGAGATCCGCCGTTTGAGGTCGTTGATGTCCTTCGTGAGCCTTCCCAGCTCGTCCGGAAGTTCGATTGAAGAGCCATTCGTCCTGAGGGATTGGCCGGGTAAACCTTCTTCAAGCTTGAGCATAGGCCCGGCATAGCGCGTCAGTCGCCGAGAGCCAAGCCGCGGACCTCAGCTGGCGCGGTGGCTCCTGCGCCAACACTCTACCCAGTCGGCGCCTCCCGGCTTGCCCGCCGGGGTAGCCCACCTGCCCAGGCAGCGCCTACATGAATGCGGCTTAGGCTACGCGCTCCATGTCGTGACGGAGGCGCAGATGGATGTGCTGTTGCTGAACGTGATGGGCTCGGCGGCCGTAGCCTCTGCAGTCGTCGCCGCCGTCATGGCGAACCGGCTATCGAGAGAACTCGCCGGTTCGTAGCCCATGGATCGGCATTCTGGCTAAGCCCGAGCGCCAGGGATCCTATGGACGGGCGGTCTGGATCCCGCCGATCGCGAGCCGATGCAAGGGCGGCGAGGTGTCACCGAATCCGCTCCTTGCCCCAGTTCTCGTGAGCCGCCCGGTCGGATACTTCCTGTTCGACACGATTCAGCCTGCGGCGCCGGCTCCCGAACACGGCCATGAAGATGCCGATCAGCAAAGGTCCGCCGATGATCACCAGGCCCCAGACCCAGCCGTCCGCGATATCCCAATCCATATATCGTCTCCCTGCGGAGGACTGTATGCGACAGTCCCAGCGTCTCACGGGCTAACAGGAATGCTGAGTCGTTGTTCCCAGCTCGGTTGCGCATAGGCAAATGCGTCCGCGCGGATTAGACAGTCGCCAGACCATAGGCCGAGCCAGCCCCATAGAGACCCATGCCGATTCCTGTTTCAGACCCTGACGACCCGCGGATCGAAGCCTATCGGGCCGTTCGAGAGCGTGACCTCGCCGGGCGGGAGCACCGTTTCGTTGCGGAAGGAGAAGTCGTCCTCAGGGTTCTCTCGAAGCAGTTCCGCTTCAGGATCGAATCGCTTCTGCTGGCGGAAAGCCGGCTCGAATCTCTGAGAGATATCCTGGACGGGCTTTCGCCTGAAATCCCGGTCTATACTGCGAACAGAACCGTGATGGATGCCATCGTGGGTTTTCCGATCCACAGGGGCATCCTGGCCGTCGCTCACAGGGCTCCCCTGCCGCCGGTCGAGGAATTGCTCGCGCGGATGCCCGAAAATGCGCTGGTCGTCGGACTGGTCAGCCTGGCGAACCATGACAATGTCGGAGGCATTTTCCGCAATGCGGCAGCTTTCGGAGCCGAAGCGGTTCTGCTCGACCGGGAGACCTGCGATCCGCTTTATCGCAAGGCTATCCGCGTTTCGGTCGGGGGAGCGCTGGTGGTGCCCTACACGCGAGCAGCGTCCGCCGATGCCATGGTGAAGGCCCTTCAGGCGGCCTCCTTCGACGTGATGGCCCTGTCCCCATCGGGCAAAGAGATCCTCTCGCAGGTCCGGCCTTCGCGGCGGACGGCCCTGCTCCTCGGGGCGGAAGGCCCCGGCCTCCCACCGGCGCTTCTCGCCCAAACCCGCACCGTCTCCATCCCCATGAGCGGCGGGTTCGATTCGCTGAACGTGGCGACAACCAGCGGGATTGCCCTGCACCACCTGGCAAGCGCCGCGGCCCGTCCTGCTCTCTGACTTGTGAAAATCCTGTCCCTTGTCTCCAAGCCTGGCCGTTCTAGGCTTCCGTTCCCACGCCTGGAGATGATGCTCTCATGACACTCACACGCCGTACCATTCTCGCCGGCACCGCCCTCGCGGCCGCTCCCTTCTCAGGACCAGCCCTGGCTCAGTCCACCTCCCCCGCCTCGACCCCGGGGGCCGGGCCCCGTCAGGCCCCCGGCTTCTATCGCTACAAGGTCGGTGACATCGAGGTGACGGCCATCAATGACGGTGTCGCGCCGCGCCCTCTCGAAGGTTTCATCCGCAACGCGGACCTCCCGGCCGTTCAGCAGGCGGCCCGCGAGGCATTCCTGCCGCAGGACACGATCCAGAACACGTTCACGACCCTTGTCCTGAACAATGGCGGCCGCCTGACCTTGATCGATACGGGCAACGGGGATTCAGGGGCCCCGACCACAGGCCGCTGGATGGCGAACTTCCGCGCGGCCGGGTTCGATCCCGCCCAGGTGAACACTGTCGTCATCAGCCACTTCCATGGCGATCACATCAACGGGCTGCGCCTGAAAGACGGCACGGCAGTGTTCCCGAACGCCGAGGTCATGGTGCCGGCAGCCGAATGGGCCTTCTGGATGGATGATGCCCGCATGAACCAGGCTCCGGAAGGCGCAAGGGGCGGCTTCCAGGGCGCCCGGCGCGTCTTCGGCCCCATTGCCAGGGACGTGAAGCAATACGAGACGGACAAGGAGGTCGTGCCTGGACTGACGAGCATCGCCGCTCCCGGTCACACCCCGGGCCATACGGCCTACATGCTCTCCTCAGGCTCGGGCCGGCTGCTGATCCTGTCGGACACGGCGAACCACCCCGCGCTCTTCGTCCGCAACCCGGACTGGTCAGCCATTTTCGACATGGATGCGGACCAAGCGCGCGCCACCCGCCGCAAGATGCTCGACAGGGCCGCTTCCGAGCGGGCGCAGGTCGCGTTCTATCACGCACCTTTCCCGGCCACGGGCCACATCGCGAAGGAAGGCAACGGCTTCCGCTTCGTGCCTGTGCAGTGGAGCCCTGCCGTTTAACGGCGATCCACGGACGTTTCCCCGATCAGCCACTCCAAGGTGGCGGCATCCGCGCCGGTCGGCTCGATGAAGAGGATGACCGGCGTCTCGTATGGATGTCGCTCCTTGAGCGCGCGATGGACCTGATCCTGAAGGCCCCTGACGGTCTTCAGGATGGCGACCGCCTCCTGCCCCCGTTCGATGCCGCCCTTCCATGCATAGACGGATCGCATCCCCGGCAGAACATTGATGCAGGCGATCAGTTGATCCCGGACGAGTCCTTCGCCTGTCGACAGGGCGATGTCCACATCGGGAAAGGTCGTATAGACGAGAAGTGGGCGATCCATGCTATGCCTGTCCTCCGCATCCGATGGGACGCCACGAGGGTAACTGGGCATGGCCCGCCGTTTCAACAATATCGCATTCGTCGCCAGCGAGGCGCCCGACGCTCAAAGCGCGCTGAAGACCCTGCAGGCCCTGTATACCAACGTCGTTCCCGAGGAGGCCGATGTTATCGTGGCCCTCGGCGGCGACGGGCTGATGCTGCAGAGCCTCCATAGGTTCATGGGCACCTCCAAGCCCATCTACGGCATGAACAAAGGCACAGTCGGCTTCCTGATGAACGATTATCGGGAAGAAGACCTGTTCGAGCGGCTCGAAGAGGCAGAGCGCAGCGTTGTTCACCCCCTGCTGATGGTAGCCTGGGACGTGCATGGGGTCGCTCACACGGCGCGGGCCATCAACGAGGTCGCCATGTTCCGGCAGACCTATCAGGCCGGCAAGCTTCGCATCAGCGTCGATTCCCACGTCCGCATCGCCGAACTGATCGCCGACGGCATCCTGGTTGCGACTCCGGCCGGTTCGACGGCCTATAATCTCTCGGTCGGCGGAACAATCCTGCCGCTCAATGCGCCCCTCTTGGCCCTGACGCCGATCTCTGCCTTTCGCCCTCGGCGCTGGCGCGGTGCGCTCCTGCCGGACTACGCCAAGATTCAGATCGAAGTTCTGGAAGCCGAGAACCGCCCCGTCAGTGCGGTGGCCGACCACACGGAATTCCGCAATGTTTCCCATGTGCATGTATCCATGGACCGCAGCGTCGACCTGGTGATGCTCCACGATCCCGGCCACAGCCTGGACGAACGGATCCTGCGGGAGCAATTCGGCTATTGATGCCGCAAAGGCATGGTAACCAACATGCCGCTCGAAACGATGAGGTTACGTCATGAGCGATGAGAGCAGACACCCGAGGGGTGGCCTTTATTTCGAGGACTTCGTCGTCGGAACGACCATCAGGCACCGTCTCACGAGAACGGTGACGCAGATGGACAACATGCTGTTCTCCAACATGACCCTGAACCCGCAGCCGCTCCACATCGACGCGCATTTCTGCGCCACCGAGACGGAATGGGGTAAGCCGCTCATGAACTCCCTGTTCACGCTCGGCCTCCTGATCGGGATCTCCGTCAACGACACAACGGTGGGCACGACCATCGCCAATCTCGGCATGACGGACGTGAAGTTCCCCGCGCCCCTGTTCGAAGGCGATACCATCAATGCGACGACGGAGATCGTCGCCAAGCGCGAGTCGAAATCGCGCGCCGATGCAGGCATCGTCGACTTCATTCACCGTGCCTACAAGCAGGACGGGACGCTCGTGGCCGAATGCCGCCGGCAGGCTTTCATGCGCAAGAGGAATGCGTGATGCGCTCATTGCTTTTCGTGCCGGGTGACAGCCTAAGGAAGCTCGAGAAGGGCTTGGGTTCGGGAGCCGACGTGCTCCTCATCGACCTGGAGGACTCGGTTGCACTCGATGCCAAGGAGGAGGCCCGGCGCATCACGGCCGCCTTTCTTGCCGAGCAGCGGCAGGAAGCACGACGTCCCCGCCTCTTCGTGCGCGTCAACGGACTGACCACGGGCCTCATCGACGAGGATCTCGACGACGTCATGAAGTCCGCGCCCGATGGGATCGTTCTACCCAAGACGGTCGGAGGCCCGGACGTCGCGCATCTCGGTGCGAAGCTGGCGGTGCGCGAAGCGGAATTCGGCCTGGATGACGGGGGCACGCGCATCCTCGCCATCGCCACGGAGAATGCCGCCGGCGTGTTTGCGCTCGGCACCTTCGCAGGCGCGAGTCACCGGCTCATGGGCCTGACCTGGGGCGGCGAGGACCTGTCGGCCGATCTCGGCGCCGAGGCCAATCGCACGCATGACGGCGTCTATACGGACCCATACCGACTCGCCCGCTCGCTCACCCTTTTCGGGGCTGCGGCGGCAGGCATCGACGCGATCGATTCCGTGTTCACCAATTTCCGCGACATGGACGGCCTTGAAGCCGAATGCCTGACGGCCCGGCGGGATGGCTTCGTCGCCAAGATGGCGATCCATCCGGCTCAGGTGCCGGTGATCAACGAGGCTTTTACACCATCCGCCGAAGCCATCGAGCGAGCGCAGTCCGTGATAGAGGCCTTCAAGGCCCATCCGGGAGCGGGCGTCGTGGGGGTCAACGGCGAAATGCTAGACCGGCCGCACCTCCTGCGTGCCGAGCGCCTTCTGAGGCGCGCGGGCCGGGTTGCGTAAATCATCAATTCCTTCAGGCTGCGAAACCCCTTCCGCGAAGTTCCGCCTGCAGTCGCTATGCCAAGAAGACCTGGAGCTATCGCGTGACTTCGTGAGGCTTGGATAACGAAAGAAGACTAGAGCTGTTTCCACTGACGTGGAATCACCTCTCTTGTTTGACCGCACTTTTCGGCGGTGAACCGGATCCACTTCACCGAAAAATGCTCTAAGTCTCCGTTGAAATTGCTAATACAGGCTTCTCTCAATTGAAGCTGTACCGAACGCCCAATCGCATCTCGTGGGCACCGATCGATTCCATATCAACTCCGATCCCTGTGTCATAAGAGCGTGTTTTCACGGCGCCCAGACTGGCGTAGCGGTATCCAAGATCGAGTGAGAAATTCGACGATAGCTGATAACCGACGCCAGCCATCAGCGCCCAGGCGAGACTGAAATCGTCGCCTCCTGCGATGCGTACGGCGGTTTCTATCCCTGTTGCCGGATCATAGGTCGCCAGCACCTGACGAGAGAAAATGTTGTGCGCTATGCCGACACCCGCACCAACATACGGGGTGAAGCCCATAACTGGCCTGAAATCGAGATAGCCGTTCACCATGAATGTCGAGGACTGGAACTGGGCCTGATCCGTTATGGATACCGCATTGAGAGAGGCTGGAGCTACGACACCTTTGAAGCGCGCGTCGAAAGCATGATCCAGCGTCACGTCCGCGCGGACATTGGCATTGAAGCGGTACCCGACGCCGGCCCCAACGACAGCAGTGTTGTTCAGGCTCTCGTGACTGATATTGCTGATAGCAGGCTGATTGGCGAAGTCCGCCTCGGGGTGCTTGTAGTCGACGTAGCCCACTGTCCCTCGTAGATACAGACCGCGAGAGCTTTCTCTGTAGTCACGCCCCATAGAAGACGAAGATACGAATACACGCGAAAGATCAGCCGCCACGGCGGCGGAACTTGTCACCGCGAAAAGGCACGTCAGGGCCGCAATATTGATCGTTTTCATCGAAGCACTTCTCTACTCACCGGAACACGCACTGCCACGTTATCTCGGCAGTATTGAAATGATATTCCGGATCGATGAAGAATGCGTTAAGCTTAAAACTTAATCCGATCAGGCCGTTCAGTAAGGGTCCCATCGAGTCGCGAAATAAGCCGTCGGCGAGCGCGTCGATATACGGGCAACAGGTATTCGCTCCCTGTCGAGGCTTGCCAATAAGCACAATCTAATAATTTGAGAGGGGATTATTGTTCTGAACTGGCATCTACAAATTTCATTGATCCAGCAATCGCCTCGATGAGAGGCTTTCCTTCAACATCGTATATGTTCGACCACTATCATGATCTAATAGATCTAATATTAGATCATGCAGCCCCACAGGACTACTTGAAAATAAATTCCTCCTGAAAATAAGGAGACCGGGTAATAGAAACCTGGAACATTATGCAATTATGCAAATATATAATGCATTAATGCGCCCTATATATCGTCACCCCACCTCATCGGAACAAAACTACCATCACACCGAGTTGAGAAAAGACATGCGCATCTTAAACAGACTAATGATTTGATATTCCTATATTTTATTGAAAAGCTCGGTGTAATATGCTTGATAAATTTCATTCGCAAGCCGCGCTTGGAACACCCGTTACAGGGTTCACAGCTTCATAAAGTGACCTCTCGTCACCTGCCCTTCACTCGCTAGGGGCAGAAAACGGCCTAAATGGGCTCGACAATTAACATTATATCATTATTGAAATAGGACCTGTTAAAAGGATGAAGGGACCCGCATCCCATGACCCAATCCGCACTTTGGGTTCAACTGTGATTGTGATTTGGCGCAAGCATTGGAGAAGGCCATGCGTATAGGTCTTATCGCCGACGACGATAGTTACTTTAGAATGGCAGTCAGTGCGATCCTGACGACGCAGCTCGGATTCTCGCAGATTATTGAGGCAGGATCCCTCAACGAAGCTCTCGAACTTCTCGATCGCAACTCTGACGTTTCCGTGGCGTTGCTCGATCTTTCAATGCCTGGAATGACCACGCTGACGAACCTGCGCATGGTTCGTGAGAATTTTCCGAACGCAAGGGTTGCGGTCGTCTCTGGCTCCCAATCTCGCCGCGATATTCTTTCGTCACTCGAAGCCGGCGTTCACGGATACGTTCCCAAAAGCCTCAGCGTTGCGGAATTGACGGGAGCGCTCCGAGCCGTCCTCGAAGGGAATCTGTATGTCCCCTCCTTGCTAGCGGACGTTGATGCCATCTCGGAGGAAGAGGTCCATGAAAAACGTGGTCTCGTGGAGACGGACGAGGCCGATCCCGTCTACATGCTTACAAGACGCCAGCAAGAGGTTCTTGAACTGCTCATAAAGGGCAAATCAAACAAGGAAATCGCATTGGCTCTCAAGCTCGGCGAAGGAACTGTGAAAGTCCATCTCGCAGCGATCTTTCGGCATTTCGGCGTCAACAACCGGGCGGCAGCGGCCGTTGCGGCCACACGCGCATACCTGGGCGATTCTCATTCAGCTCACGCTCATTGAATAGATCGAGAACATCCATAAGGGCGCGAGCTGACGGACAGGAATCACATGCCCAGGAAAGCCGCGATAGGATGGCTGCATCATAGAAGTCTCGTTTGGCGGTTTCTCCTCATCGGCGTTGCTGCTCTTGCCCCCCTGGTGGCTGCTCTCGTTCAGTTTGCCGGCAACGAACGTGACTGGGCTATTCGTGTTACTCATGAACGTGCTGAGTTCTTTGCCTCCTACGCCGTAACCAACCAGCGCAAAATCGTTGATGACGCTCAAGTCGTGTTGAGCGTCATTGCCGACATGCCGGAGGTTCGAGCTGGCGGTTCTGCATGTGACGCGATCCTGTCACGTCACGTCACGATCCATCAATGGGCGACCTCACTTCAGCTCTCCGATCTCACAGGCAATGTGATTTGCGCAGACACGCCTGCCATCAAGAACGCCGACCTGAGCGGCCGTGAGTCCTACAAAAGGGCCATTCAGGAGCGTGCCTTTGCCCTTGGCGATCTCGGAACCGACCAGAAGACCGGCACCCTGACGATGACGGCCGCATTTCCGATCATCCATGATGGGCAGGTAACCGGCATTCTTTCTTTGGAGATTGCATCAAATCTCTTTCTCGGTGCCTCGGCGCAGGATGGCTTCCCTGCGGACATCAGCATGTTCCTGATCGACCAAGATGGAATGCTTCTCATGCATTATCCGCCCATGGGCGATCTCATTGGAACAAGTATAGGCAATCGTCCTGCGGCGCAGAGAGCCATCGCCCAGCCTCAGGGAGTGAACGAAGTTCCAGATCTGAGTGGAAAACTTCGCCTGTTCGTCTTTCGACCGCTTCCATATACGAATGCCGTCCTTGCACTCGGCATCAATCACAACTCGGTTATCGGGGAGATCAATGGCGTCCTTCGTTTCCGCTTGAGCCTGATCACGCTTATTATCGGCGGATCCATCATTCTGGGCATCCTTGGAGCGGAACTGCTTATCCTCCGTCCATTGCGCGACCTGATTTATACCGCCAGGGCTCTCGAACACGGAGATTTCACCGTAGTGTATCCGGAGGGCGGCGCTGGCGAGGTTCGACTTCTTGGACGGGTCCTCAACCGCATGGGGAAGGTGGTATCCGACCGTGAGCATGAGCTCATGGCGGCAAAGAACATTGCAGAAAGAGCTTTAGACGAAGCAAGACTCGCCAACAATGCGAAGACCGACTTCCTGGCGACCATGAGTCATGAGTTTCGCACACCCCTGAACGGCATCATTGGCTATACGGAGCGCCTTCTTGATGGGGATCTCGATGTACAGCAGCGTCGATATGCAGAGTTGATCCAGATCTCAGCCTCAGCCCTTTTGACCGTCGCCAATGATGTCCTGGATTTATCAAGCATCGAGGCCGATCAAATCGTCCTTCAACAAGAGCCATTTTCACTCATTGCTCTTATCGACAATACTGTCTCGATCGTCAGCAGCATCATTGAGAAAAAAGAAGTCGAGCTTCGGACCGAATGGGATTCCGACATCCCCAGCATCCTTGTCGGCGATGAAACGCGCCTTCGCCAGATCCTGCTCAATCTTCTAAACAATGCGGTCAAATTCACCCGTGAGGGCCAAATTACGGTTCGCGCGCAGTATAAGGGTTCATCGCCCCAGGGCGAATCCCTTCAGATCTCCGTTATCGATACCGGGATCGGGATCCCATCTGAGAAGCGCGATCGCCTGTTCAAGCGCTTTTCTCAAATCGACCATTCCATCAGTCGCGAGTTCGGGGGAACTGGCCTCGGGCTCGCCATCTCGAAACGTTTGGTCGAACTGATGGGCGGCGAGATCGGCGTCGAAAGTGAAGAGGGTCGCGGATCAATATTCTGGATAGAGCTATCGCTGCCGCGTGGTGAGTATACTCTCGCCCCACAGAACCTCATCGCGAATACTCCAAAAGCGAAACCATCTCGAATTCTTTTGGCCGAGGATATAGAAGTCAACCAGGAGCTCGCGAAATTTCTGATCGAAGCCGAGGGCCACGAGGTCGATATCGCCTGGAACGGGAGCGAAGCCATAGAGGCCGTTCGACGCAAGACCTATGACCTTGTATTGATGGACGTACAGATGCCTGGCATGGATGGACTTGCGGCCACGCAGGCAATCCGTGCATTGCCCCCTCCCCTGAGCAGTGTTCCGATCATCGCAATGACAGCGAACGTATTGCCTCAGCAAGTCAGGCAGTTCAAGCGAGCTGGCATGGACGATCATATCGGCAAGCCCATGAAGCGAGAGGACTTGCTCCGAAAACTTGGCGAGTGGTTGCCTGTCAGCGAGCAACCTGAAACCATTCAAGACAAGCCACTTGCTACTACCACAGCAAGCATCGCCAGTTCCGGCTTCGACGAGAAAAGCTTCTTGGAATTCCGGAGCATGATGGGTCCTGAGCGGGTCGGATTGTGGCTAGCCCGATTGGACGAGCAGTTGCAGGTCCTGATTGCGAAGGAAAGCAAATCTCTGGACCGCGAGCAGCTCGCCAAACAGGCTCACTCACTTATCTCGCAAGCTGCTCTTCTGGGTTTCTCAGACCTTGCGAGGAAATGCACCGAACTCGAGCAAGCCTGCAACAACGGCGTGAGGCTATCGGGTCCCCTCAAAAGCGCATGCCAAGCCGCGAATGAAGTTAGGGCTGTCCTTATGCGGATAGGATAATCTCTGCGAACTACGTCCTGTTAGATCTTAATCTAGTCATGAGTCGCGGCGAGACAGAGTACGCCCATGAAGTAGGGGGCGGTTTCCTCTGACCTGCCCCTGAGATTTCCCTCCAACTGGAGTTAGAGTCCGGCCCATCATAAGGACGGACCATGAAGCGTTCACGGTTTACGGAAGAACAGATCATCGGGATCCTGCGCGAGCAGGAGGCTGGGGCAAAGGCGGCCGATCTGTGCCGCAAGCACGGCATGTCGGAAGCCACCCTGTATAACTGGAAGGCCAAGTACGGCGGCATGGACGTCTCGGACGCCAAGCGCCTCAAGGCGCTGGAAGACGAGAACGCCAGACTGAAGAAGCTGTTAGCCGAATCCATGCTGGATGCCTCGGCCCTGCGCGATCTCCTCTCAAAAAAGTGGTAGGGCCCGCCGCGAAGCGCGAAGCCGTCGCGCACCTGCAGGCCGGCTTCGGCCTGTCGGAGCGGCGGGCCTGTACCCTGATCGGGGCTGACCGAAGCACGATCCGATACCGCTCATGCCGGCCGGACGATGCCGTCTTGCGCGGCCGCCTGCGTGACCTGGCGCGGGAACGGCGTCGGTTTGGTTATCGGCGGCTGTTCGTGCTGCTTCGGCGTGAGGGCGAGACGGCGGGTCTCAACCGGATCTACCGCCTCTACCGTGAGGAGGGTCTGGGCGTTCGCAAACGTCAGGCACGTCGGCGGGCGGTCGGCACGCGAGCGCCCATTCTGGTGGAGGCGAAGGCCAATGCGCGCTGGTCGCTGGACTTTGTCCATGACCAGTTCGCGAACGGCCGGCGCTTTCGCATTCTGAACGTCGTCGATGACGTGACACGGGAGTGCCTGGCGGCGATCCCCGACACCTCGATCTCAGGCAAGCGGGTCGCCCGGGAGCTGACGACCCTGATTGAGCGACGCGGCACGCCGGGGATGATTGTGTCCGATAACGGCACCGAACTGACCTCGAATGCCATCCTCGCCTGGTGCACCGAGCACCGGATCGAGTGGCATTACATTGCCCCAGGCAAGCCGATGCAGAACGGCTACATCGAGTCGTTCAACGGCCGCATGCGCGATGAACTGTTGAACGAGAGCCTGTTCTTCGGACTGGATCATGCCCGCGAGCTGATCGCCGCCTGGGTCGAGGATTACAACACCGAGAGACCCCACTCTTCCTTGGGTTATCAGACGCCGCAGGCGTTCTCCAAAGCCCTACGAACCGCAAGGGACCATCGCGCTGCGCAACGGACAGGCTCCGCGCGCTGGCCCCTTGCTCCTGTCGCGCCATGCGGCCTATCACCGGTCGAGGCTCTAAACGCCATTGGATGAAGCTTCGGTGGCAGGTCAATGCCCCCCTGTTTCAGAGCAGGGATAAGGGCCAGAACGACTCAGACGTATCAAGCGTGCGCGAGACATAAAATCGCGCACGTTTCGTTTTGAGGCATCGGTTCCGCTGGGCGGTGTGGGCTCTTAGGTTATCCTGGAGAGTCTAACTGTAATTCAAGATTGCCTTTTGGAGGCTCTCTTGGGTGTGATGGACCGCTTGGGGCTCAACAATGATCACTGGGCGCAGCTCGCGCCGCTGATCATCGGTCGTCCCGACCAGAAGGGCTTGACGGGCCGCGACAACCGGATGTTTGACCAGGGCGTTCTATGGATCGTGCGTACCGGCTCGCCTTGGCGCGATCTGCCCGCGGTGTTCGGCGAGTGGAACAGTGCCTTTCATCGGTTCAGTCGCTGGAGCGCCAAAGGGGTCTGGTAGCGCATGTTCATAGCCCTATCGGACGATCCGGACTTCGAATACTTGATCGTCGATTGACCACCGTGCGCGCTCACCCGCATGCGGACGGGACCAAAAGGGGGCCTGAAGATCAGGCCCTTGGTGCTCACGCGGTGGCCTGAGCACCAAGATCCACATGGCGGTGAGGGGCCGGGCTGTCCCGTTCGCTTCCGCCTCACCCGCTGGCCATTCCGGTGACGCGCCCCATGCCGATCTACTGGTGGGGGGACTGCCCGCCCAAGTGGTGATGGCCGATGCCGCCTATGACTTCGATCGCCGGCGTCAGAAATTTGCCGCAAAGCGCGCTGTCGCCGTGTTCCCGAACAATCCGTCGCGCGCCCACAAGCACCCGCTCGACAAGCATCTTTATGCTCAGCGCCACCTCATCGAGTGTTGCTTCTCAAAGCTCAAGCAGTTCCGTCGCGTCGCCACACGCTTCGAGAAAACGGCCAGGAACTACCTAGCCGTCGTCACTCTCGCAGCTATTGTCTTATGGCTACGATAAATGTCCACACCACCTAGCGGTGGCAACCCACAAGAACTGGCTTGAGGCGCACAGCGGCCTCAATATGGAGGACCTGAAGGAGCACAAGGAGAATCTACTCCGCGAAGCCGCTTAGCCAACCTGACCGAACGCCCCGCTTTGCCGAACTCCACGCACACAATCTGCATTTGATGGGTTGGATTGGCCCAATTAGCACCGCGTTCATGAACGCCCGAACCTTGCCGTTCTCAAAAAGCCAATTCGACCGGACCATCTCACTCTTGCCGTCTATATAGGAGCGGCCGATGAACAGACACAAACAATCGGGTCTCGCCATGCTCGGAGCGTGAAAGATGGTCTGGAATGTTGGCCAACCCCCGTCAGGTCGGCGCCTGCTCTCTGGCCGGCATCTGCGATTGGCTGCTGACATCGCCGGGTTCCTCGCGCCGGGGCAGATGGCTTCCGCTCACCCAGCGCACGATGTCGAGCATGACGGCCGACAGAGCCTCGTCGAGGGCGCGGGCGGCGTTCGGGGCGTCCACGGCGCTGGCGGGGACCCGGGCGCGGAAGATGCGGCCGTTGACGATGCGGCCATTCTGATCGGCGACGATCTTCACGGAGATCTCGGCCACGGCCTCATTCTCGGGAGTCGCGATCTCGAACCGGCGCAGCTCCGAGATGAGCTGAACATCGGCCACGGCGCCGCTGCTCGGGCGGGACACGCCCCTGAGCTGTGAGGCGTTCTCGAACGTATTGATCAGGCGTGTCTGGATCAGGCGCGGCAGGTTATCGGCCCACTGCCCTCCCCCAATGAAGGATACGGAGCCGCTCGCATCCTTTACCAGGATCTGCTGGGTCGAGAGCGCCTGGAGGGCTGCGGGTTCGTTGACCAGAACCTGAACGCCGGCCGCTCCCCGGATCCGGGAGGTCGGGGCCGAGAGGTCGAAGGTCGCCGGTGCGGGACCTGACGAGCAGGCGCCGGTCAAGGCAGCCAGAACCAGCACTGGGGCAAGGCCCCGGAGCAGGCCGGCTCGTTCAGTCTGGGAAGGTGACACTGGGGATCCACGCATGAAGGTTACTTAACGGCGTCCATTGTATTGGGGGAGATTGGGACTGCCACCGAAAATAAACTGCTGTGGATTACGCTCGATGCTGCGGACCGCGCGGCTGATGTCGCCCAGCGTCTTGCGCCCTTCCACGGCCAGAGCCTCGTACTCCCGCAAACCCGACTCCGTGAACCGGTTGACGCCGCCGAGGATGCCTTGAATGCCCTCGGTTCGGGTGTTGAGGTCGGTGGCGAGTTCGCGCACGGCCACGGCCGCCGCGCGGATTTCGTCGAAGGCTCCCTTGCCGGATTCACCAGAGGCAGAGCCGAGGAACTTCTCGGCCCCCGCCAGCACGCTGTCGATCTTGTCGGCCGATTTGTTGAGCTTCTCGGTGATGGAGCGCGCTTCCTGGATGGCCTTATCGATATCCGGGCTGCGACGGCTCAGAGTTTGAGTGAAGGTATCCACGTTGTCGACCGTGCGGCCGATCTTGGCCGGATCGATAGCCTTGGTGACTGCTGCGATCTCGGCCACGGCCGAATCGAGCTTCGGCGCAGTCTCGTTCAACCGTCCGATCAGGCTCGCCGCATCCTTGAGGGCGTCGCTCACGACCTGCCGGTTCTCTCCAAGCGCCGTGGTAAAGTTGTCGACATTCTCGACGATGCGGGCGACCCGCTGGCGATCGACGGAGCGGACCACCTCATCGACATTCGTCGCCAGGGTCTCAAGCTTCTCTGCGAGCGGCCCCACCTTCTCGGCCGCCTGCCCGACCTGGGCCAGGAAGCGGTCGATGCCCTCGGCATTCTCGCCCAGGGCCTGGGAGAAGCGCTCCACGTTCTGAACCGTGCGGTTGATGGATCCCTCGTTGTCCGCAATAACCCGCCCCACGCGCTCGAGCACGTCGTCGGCCCGGCGGGCAATGTTGCGCGCGGTCTCGATGAGGTCCTGAAAATCGGAACGGTCGGCGAAGATCGTCGGCATGGGCTGGCCCGGGCCGGCCACCAGGGGCGGAGCGCCCGCCTCGCCGCCCGACAGGCCGACATTGGCTACGCCGGTCAGCCCCTGGTACTCCAGGCGGGCCCGCGTGTCGGAACGGATCGGCGTGTTGCTGTTGACCGTGGCGATGGCGACCACGCGGCGGGGATCTTCCGGCAGGAGGTCGAGGCTCGTCACTTCGCCGACCCGCAGGCCGTTGAAGGACACGCTCGATCCCTGGGACAACCCGGACACCGAGCCGGAGAACACGATGCGGATGTTCTGGCGCGCCTGTCCCCGCTCCCCTCCGGAGAACCAGTAGACGAAGCCGAAGGCGGCTGCGATCACCGCCAGGGTGAAGAGGCCGATCAAGGCGTAGTTTGCACGCGTTTCCATCTTTGCCCTTACGCGCCGCCGGCCATGACCGCGCGTGCCCGTTTTCCATGAAAGTAAGAGCGGAGCCACGGGTGATTCGATTCCAGCATCACCTCGATGGGACCCTCCGCGAGAATTTTTCCCTCGCCCAGAGCTGCTATGCGGTCGCAAACCGAATAGAGGCTGTCCAAGTCATGGGTTACCATGAATACGGTCAGGCCTAAAGTCCGCTGTAACGTCGCAATAAGGTCGTCGAACTCGCCGGCGCCGATAGGATCGAGGCCCGAGGTCGGCTCGTCGAGGAAAACGATCTCAGGGTCGAGGGCCAGAGCCCGCGCGAGGGCCGCGCGCTTGATCATGCCTCCGGACAGTTCCGAGGGCAGCTTGTCGGCCGCGTCGGGATTGAGACCCACCATCTCGATCTTGAGCATCGCCAGTTCGTCGAGGAGCCGGTCCGACAGGTGCAGGTATTCCCGCATCGGAACCTGTATGTTCTGCTTCACGGTGAGGGCCGAGAACAGGGCGCCCTGTTGGAACAACACGCCCCAGTGCCGCTCCAGCTGGCGGCGCCCCTCGGCGGAGAGTTCATCGAGGTTCTGGCCCAGCACCTCGATGGTGCCTGCCCGCTTGGGGACGAGCCCGAGGATGGCCCGGGTCAGGACCGACTTGCCCTGGCCAGAGCCGCCTACGAAGCCCAGGATCTCTCCGCGATAGACGTCGAGATCGAGGCCCTTCAGGATCGTCCTGTCTCCGAAGCCGACCTCGACCCCGCGGACGCGGATGATCACGTCGCGGTTCTCCAGGGAATCGGGGTGGCGGCGTTCGAGCATCATCTCAATAATTTATCGCTGCAAAGAACATGGCAAAGAGGCCATCGAGCACGATGACCATAAAGATGGCCTTCACCACCGAGGATGTGACGTGGCGGCCCAGGGATTCGGCGGAACCGGCTACTGCCAGGCCTTCCAGGGTCGCGATGATGCCGATCACCAGGGCCATGAACGGTGCCTTGATCATGCCCACCAGGAAGGTGTTCATCCCCACGGCAGCACGGAGGCGGTTCAGGAAGATGTCCGGACTGATATCGCCATAGACCCAGGTCGTGAGCCCGCCTCCGACGAGCGCCGCGATGGACGCGATGAAGCTCAGGAGCGGCAGGCCGATCACCAGCGCCATGATGCGCGGGACGATGAGAACCTCGATGGGATCGAGCCCCATGACCCGCAGGGCATCGATCTCTTCCCGCATCTTCATGGAGCCGATCTCGGCCGTGAAGGCCGACCCCGAGCGGCCCGCCACCATGATGGAGGTCAGCAGCACGCCGAGCTCGCGCAGGACCAGGATGCCGATCAGGTCGATGACGAAGGGCGTCGCGCCGAATTTCACCAGCTGGAAGATGCCCTGCTGCGACACGATGCAGCCGACGAGGAACGAGATCAGGACGATGATCGGCACGCCGCGATAGGCGATCTGCTCCAGCTGATTGATCACGGCCGTGCCCCGGAAACGGCTGGGATGAAGGATCACGCGGATCATCGCCGAGACGAGCTCGCCCAGGAAGCCGACGCCGCCGACCATATCCTTGCCGGCTCCGGCGACGCTCTGGCCCACATCGACGAGGAAATCCACGAAACGGGAGTGCTTTGGCTTCGGCTCGCCCTGAAAGTCCCGGTAGGAGGCCTCGTCGAGGAGGATCTTCTGCTCGGGCGAGGCATTGGCAAAATCCACCTGCCCCTTGGCGGACAGCTCGTGCCGGGCCCGATTGAGCGTCCAGGCGCCGAGAGTGTCGAGACGCTCGACCCCACTCAGATCGAGGACGAGGGGAAAGCTCTCGGCCTCGGCACCGATCTCGTCCGCCAGGGCCTCGACCTTCTGGGCATGCGGTGCCGTCCATGGACCGGCGAGCCGGACCGTCATCGGCCTCCCGGCACGGTCGATTGTGACTTCCGGCTCTCGAGCCAAGGTGCCCTGCGCCACGATCATCCCTTCGGCGTTGATTCCGCTTGGTGATAGCGTGTCGTTGCGCCACAAGTCGAGACGAAGTTAAGCAGAGACCGAAGAGAATGCGTAAGCTCACCGTTTCCATCGACCGTTTCCCCATCGCCGGGAAGTTCACGATCGCCCGCGGCTCCCGGACCGAGGCGGTCGTCGTGACGGCAACGATCTCCGAGGGCGGCACCGTCGGGCATGGCGAGTGCGTGCCCTACCCCCGCTACGGCGAGACGGTCGAGGGCGTGGCCGCGGCCATCGAGGCCATTGCCCCCCAGATCGAGGCGGGGCTGACGCGAGAAGCTCTTCAGAACCTGATGCCTGCGGGAGCGGCGCGGAACGCGGTCGACTGCGCCCTCTGGGATCTCGATGCCAAACGTTCCGGTATCCGCGCCCATCTGACCGCGGGGCTGACCCGCTGGCCGCCGGCAACCACGGCCTACACGATCAGCCTCGGCACGCCCGAAGAAATGGCGGAAGCGGCCGCCAGGGCGGCGCAGCGGCCGATCCTCAAGGTGAAGTTCGGTGCTCCCGACGGCGACATCGAGCGGATCAGAGCCGTCCGCCGCGCCGCCCCCCAGGCAACCCTGATCGCCGATGCCAACGAGGGCTGGACCGAGGATAACCTGGAAGCGCACCTCGCCGCCTGCGCGGACGAGGGCTATGCCCTGGTGGAACAGCCCCTGCCCGCCAAGGCCGACGAATATCTGAGACGTATCTCGCGCCCTGTCCCGATCCTGGCCGACGAGAGCGTGCACGACCGGGCAAGCCTCGACCGGCTGACCGGACTCTACGAGGTCATCAACATCAAGCTCGACAAGACCGGCGGCCTGACGGAAGCGCTGGCCCTGGCCGATGCGGCGGAAGCCAAGGGCTTCTCGCTCATGATCGGCTGCATGGTCGGCACCTCGCTCGCCATGGCGCCGGCCCTCGTGCTCGCCCCCCGCGCCCGTTTCGTGGACCTCGACGGCCCTCTCCTCCTCGCCAGGGACCGGGAGCCGGGCCTGCGTTATGAAGGCAGCATCGTCTACCCGCCGGAGCCTGCGCTCTGGGGTTGATTCTTCTGAAGGCGGGTGGCCATCAGCATCAGGACGAACCCTACGGCTCCCAAGGGAGCCATCGCGGCGAAGACGCCGGAACCCGCTTCGCTGTAGATGAGGCCGCTGACGACCGTCGATGCCGCGGTCGTCAGGGCTGCCAAGGAGCCATAGATCCCCTGCGCCCGTCCCTTTGCCGTCATGGGCGCGAATGCCGCCAGTGCCGCCATGGTGCCGATATGGGTGGCGGCGAAGGACAGGCTGTGCATGGTCTGCAGCACGAACATGACCTCCGTTCCCGGCTGCAGGGACATGATGGTGAAGCGGATGGCCGCCGCAGCCGATCCAAGCATGATCAGGCCGATGCCCGAGTTCCGGCCCACATGACGGCCGAGATAAATGAAGACCAGGATCTCGGCGACAACCCCGGCCGCCCAGAAATAGCCGATGACGGCATCGGAGAAGCCGACGGAACGCCAATAGATGCTGGCGAAGGCATTGAGCGCCCCATGGCTCGCCTGCGTCACCGCCCCGGCGATCAGGACCAGCCAGAGGATCCTGGACAGCCTGGCAGGCTCATCCGCTTTCTGCACGTCGCCGTGGCTTGAATGCTCGGGAGCCTCGTTCGGAACGGCCACCAGGGTGGCCGTGATCCCCAGGATCGGAATGACGGTCAGGGCGATGATCACGACATCCGGCCCGAAGGCGCCGACCAGATACCCGCCCACGATGTTGGTAATGAAGAACGCCACGGAGCCTGAGCCCCTGATCCGGCCGTAGTTCAAGCCGGGATGCTTCTGCACCGCGTTGGTGGAGACGAGATCGTTGCCCGGAATGATGCAGGACTGCGCGACCGCGACGAGAGCCACCAGGGCAATGATGGCCCAGGTAGCATCGACGAGAAGAAAGAGCGGAAAACCGATCAGCTGACCGAAATGGCTGGCCAGAAGCAACCGTCGTGCCCCGAAAGACCGGTCTGCGAGGCTCATGAGCGGCGCCGTCGCCAGGATCCGCATGACGATGGGGATAGCGACCACGAAACCGATCACGGTCGGCGACAGAGCCTTGCTCTGAAGCCAGAGCGGGAAGAACGGGAGGTACATCCCGTGACTGGTGAAACTGGCGGCCTGCAACGCACCCAGGCGAACTTCCAGTGCTTTGAACGGATGCATCAGGGCTCTGATCTTCTGAAATGGAAAAATGGGGCCGAACAAAGAACGCGGTGCAAGACTCCCACTGAAAGCCTTACAGGGGTTGAGCTTGCAGGCAGTTTGCACACATCTGTTGGAGACAGGAATCAAACCCGGCAAACATGGATTGTGTTACCATGCCCGATGAAGACATGCACGTCACGTTCGGCGATCTGGATTTCAACACCATTGAAGCGGCCGTCATGGAGACGGCGCGTGGCCGGTGGTTCCTGAAGGAATATGCCCGGCGCAACCGCAATGCGGATACGCAGGCCGTGCTCGAGGCCGTGGAGCGCCTGAAGGCCTTGCCCCTGGAGGCCAGGACGGTCGAGCCGTTCAGGGCTTGCCTGGAGACAATGGCCGCCTCGATCCGGCAGACCAAGGAGGAGGTCCGCTCCTTTCCGGCCCTGGAGACCGGCGATCCCATGACCTCTCTCCCGGAGGCCGCCTTTCAGGAAGCGGCCGAACGGCGCATCCGGCTCATGGTGTCGACGCTCCAGGACCTGGAACGCGAGATCCAGGGCATGATCGATCTCACCCGGGTCGAAATCGAACGGACCGGAGTCTCGATAAAAACCGGCCCTTTCGAGGCTGAGAAGGCCCCGCATTCCCACCCGCGCCCCGCCTTCCTGATGTAGGCAGGCTATGCCCTGGAATGGGCCTTCTCGATATTGGCGAAGAACTGCCGGGCGCTTTCGTGCCAGGTAAAGGTCTCGCCATAAGCCCGGCAGCGATCCTTCGGAATGGCGAGAGCCGCCAGAGCGGCCTCCCGCAGATCGGCCTTGAGGACCCCGCAGCCCGAAGACCCGATCACGTCGAGCGGTCCCGTGACCGGAAAGGCGGCGATCGGCAGCCCCGAGGCCAAAGCCTCGATCAGCACGATGCCGAAGGTGTCGGTGAGGCTCGGAAAGACGAAGACGTCCGAGGAGGCATAGACCCGCGCCAAGTCTTCGCCCGTGAGAGAACCGAGAAAGCGGACATCAGAATATCGCCGCTCGAGCTCCAGGCGGGAAGGCCCGTCCCCAACGACCACCTTCGTGCCGGGCAGATCGAGGCTCAGGAAGGCGTCCAGGTTCTTCTCGACCGCGACCCGTCCGACATAAAGGAAGACGGGCGCGGAAGCGTCCAGGATCCGCTCGCCTCTGGGCCGGAACAGGACCGTGTCGACACCCCGGGTCCAGCGCAGGATGTTCCGGAAGCCGCGCCCCGTCAGCTCCCGTTCCAGGGAGGGGGTGCTCACCATCATGGCGCGGGCTGCCCGGTGGAAGCGCCGCAGGGCTCCGTAGGACCATGCCTCGGGGATTCCGGTCCGCGCCGCCACGTATTCCGGAAACCGCGTGTGGTAGCTCGTGGTGAAGGCGCGTCCCTGGCGGATGCAGGCGAGCCGCGTCGCCAGGCCGATGGGCCCTTCCGTGGCGATGTGGACATGGGTCGGCCGGATCTCATCGAGGAGATCCGCCAGGGAGCCGGGCCCGGCCAGGGAAAGGCGGATTTCCGGATAGGTCGGCATGGGAATGGATCGGAACCGCTCGGGCGTGACGAACACGGCCTCGGCGCCGAAGCGCGGCGCCTCGGCCGCCATGTATTCCAGCGAACGCACCACCCCGTTGATCTGGGGATGCCAAGCATCGGTTGCGATCAGCAGGCGCATCAGGCGGCCTTCCCTCTGATCGTCACCTCGACGAGACCTTGGTCCCTGGCCGCCTCGCGCTGGACATCGCTCCACCGGATCAGTTCGAAGGAGCCGTCGTAATGCTCGACCACCGCCGTGCAGGACTCGACCCAGTCGCCGGTATTCACGTAGGCCACGCCGAACTGGTCGTGCATGATCGCATGGTGGATATGGCCGCAGATCACGCCGTCGGCTTCCTGGCGCCGGGCTTCCGCGGCCAGAAGCTCCTCGAAGCGGCTGATGTAGTTCACCGCGTTCTTCACCTTCAGCTTGGCCCAGGACGACAGCGACCAATAGGTCAGGCCGAGGCGTCGCCGCACGATGTTGAGGTGGGTGTTGACGAAGAGAGCGGCCGCATAGGCTCCGTCTCCGAGCAGGGCGATCCAGCGGGCGTGCCGGACCACCAGGTCGAACTGATCGCCGTGGATCACGAGGTAGCGCTTGCCGTCCGCCGTTTCATGCAAGGCATAATCCGCCAGCTCGATGCCTCCGAGATTGACCCCGATATAGTCGCGCAGGAATTCGTCGTGGTTGCCGGGAAGGTAGACGAGGCGAGCCCCCTTTCGGACCTTGCGCATCAGTTTCTGCAGGACGTCGTTATGGGCCTGCGGCCAATACCAGCCTGATTTCAGGCGCCAGCCGTCCACGATGTCGCCGACGAGATAAATCGTATCGGCATCGTAGGCCTTGAGAAATTCGAGCAGCGCCCCGGCCTGGCACCCCTTCGTGCCCAGGTGGAGATCGGACAGGAACAGGGTCCGTACGCGCAGAGCATTCACATCCTGAGCCATGGGCTTCTCCGGCGGGCTTGCTGTTCAAGCAGCCAAACCGGATTCGCATCTCGTCCCCATGACGGATTTCCTGCAAATTTGTGACGGCGGACATGTCCCATGCGTCCGGCGCAGGGGTTTCGCGTCGATTAGGGGTTCACGAAGGAGCTTGTCCGTGGTTGGTTGCAAGCTTCAAGCGACGCCATCCGTGAAAATCCTCCTCCTGTGAAACCTCTTCTGGGGATCTCCCTCAAAGTCATCTCCGCCGTCGTCTTCACGATGATGTCGGCGACCCTCAAGACCCTCTCCTCCCGCTATCCTGTCGGCGAGATCGTCTTCTTCCGCTCGGCCTTCGCGCTGCTGCCGCTGCTGCTGTGGCTGAAGTGGCAGGGGGATCTCATCAATGCGGTGCGGACGAAGAACGTGGTCGGCCATTTCAAGCGCGGCTTCATCGGCACGGGCGCGATGTATCTCGGCTTCGCCGCTCTCTCCTACCTGCCCCTGCACGACGCCATTGCCATCGGCTACGCCTCGCCACTCATGGCCGTCATCCTGGCGGCGCTTCTGCTCAAGGAAACCGTGCGCGCCTACCGGTGGACCGCCGTCGGCATCGGATTCGTCGGCGTGCTGATCATGCTGTCGCCCTATCTGAATGTCGGCACTTTCGGCGGAGACCTGAATGCGGGGCCGACCCTCGGCGCGATGCTGGCCTTCGCCGGCGCCTTCTGCTCGGCCGGCGCCATGATCCAGGTCCGTCGTCTGACCGAGACGGAGAAGACCGGCGCCATCGTGTTCTATTTCTTCATCATGGCGTCGGGCCTTTCGCTCTGCACCATCGCCCTGGGCTGGCGCATGCCCGATGGTCCGGACCTCGCGCTGTTCATTCTCATCGGCATCCTGGGCGGCGTCGGGCAGATCCTGGTGACGCAATCCTATCGCTACGCGGATACGTCCGTGATCGCGCCGTTCGAATATACGACGATGATCTGGGCGCTCCTGTTCGGCTGGTTCATGTTCGGCGACCTGCCGACCTTCACCGTCCTGACCGGGGCCACCATCGTGGCCGCGACCGGCCTGTTCATCGTCTGGCGCGAACACCGGCTCGGGCCCCTGCGAACGAAAGAGCTGCAGGCCACGCCCCAAAGGCCGGGTGTCTGAACCGAAAACGAAACGCTACGGCGCCGCAGGCGCTTGACCCATCCCGGCGATTACCCCACAACCGTTTTGAGGAACGAATGTTCTCTTTTACGGAACAGAGGCAGTCATGGGCGTCGAGGGCAAAGAGCGGAACCGGGAGCTGGAAACAGGCGCACAGGTTCTGTCCGGCAACATGGGAAAGACCATCCAGCGGTTGCGCAAGGCCTACAACCTGTCCCTGTCGGAACTCGCCGAGCAATCCGGCGTCGCGAAGTCGATCATCAGCCAGATCGAGCGCAACGAGACCAACCCGACGCTCGCCACCATCTGGCGTCTGAGCCAGGCCCTGGACGTGTCGATCGAGCGTGTTCTCGCCTCTGGCGACGAGGAGCCTTTCATCGAGAAGTCCTCCAAGGCCGACACCCCGATCCTCGTGTCGGAGGACGGCAAGATGCGGCTCGCCATCATCGGCTGGCTCAAGACCATCGAGTGGCTGCAATGGTACGACGTGCAGTCCGAGCCCGGCGGCGTGCTCGATTCCGACAGCCACCAGCGCGGCTCGGTGGAATGCCTCTCGGTCCTGGAGGGAGAATTCGAAGTGGAAGTCGGCGGCGTGACCCAGCAGGCGAAGGCCGGCGAGAGCCTGCGCTACCGCTGCGACCGCCCCCATTCGGTACGCTGCGTCGGCAACGCGCCCGGACGCGCCACCATGGTGTGCATCCTCAAGGCTGCCGTGATGGATTAAGACCCGGATACGGTCCGGTCCCTGCAAACGGCGTTATTCATTTCGTGTCAAAGAGCCAGCCCCTTGGGGCCCGCAGCTTGCGCTGCGAGCCTTTCGGGTTCGAGGGTGGCGCGTCGGGCAGCCCGGCTCGCTCGTGTGTGTTGATGGAAGAGCCGAACTGCTCGTCACGCACGGTTCTTTTCAGGTGGACCAGCTGGGGAGCCCCCAAGGTCGACCTCCCGCGACCACAGGATTGCGAGGCCTGCGGCGGGACCGTGCCTGCTCTCACTCTTGCGACGCCTCGCGAGCGCGCCCCTCGTCAGAGCAGATCTAGGGCAACGATATAGCCAAGGTTATCCGCCCTGTCAAGAACAAAGTGAGAACATAACATCGCCCCGATGACATTCTCCGGCCTCATCCTGAGGAGCAGCGCAGCGGCGTCTCGAAGGATCGTCCAGGGCGCCTCCAGGGCTCTCCAGCCCCTCCTTCGCGACGGTCGCTCTGCGACCTCCTCAGGATGAGGCCGGAGGGATGGCAAGCAAAACGTGCGAGGCCGGGACGAGGCCGGCCATGACGATGAAGGTGTCAGAACCTGAAGCGTCCACCTCCAGAAAGGCGGGAGTGGTCGCGCATGATTCTCGGAAAGCCCTATTCCGGCTTCTTGAAGCCTGGCCTCGGAGGCAGGGACAGGAGGTATTCCGCCATGGCCTGACGATCCGCCTCGGACAGATGGGCCGTGTTGGCCACCACGGCGCCCATCGGCCCGCCGACCGTGTCGAAATTCGGCGTCTCGCCCGTCTTCAACAGGGTCGCGAGGTCATCTTGCGTCCAGCCTCCGATGCCGGTCGGATGCGGAGTGATGTTGGGAACGATACCCCTGCCCTCCGGGTCGGGTCCGCCAGCGAAGCGCCGGTCTTCGATGATGGCGCCCGCGGCGTTGCGCTCGCTGTGGCATTCGGCGCAGTGCCCCGGCCCGTTCACCAGAAAGGCGCCCCGGTTCCAGATTGCCGGCTTGGACGGATCCGGCTCGAAGACCTTCCCGTCCAGGAAAGCGAGCTTCCACAGGCCGACACCGCGGCGGATGTTATAGGGAAAAGGCAGCTCGTGATCGGGAGCACGACCTTCGACAGGCGCAAGCGTCATGATGAAGGCGAAGAGGTCCCGCAGGTCCTCCCGGCTCATCCGCTGATAGCTCGTATAGGGAAAGGCCGGGTAGGCATTGTCGCAACAGGTCGTGTGCCTCGGCTCGCTCGCGGAGGCGCTTGCAGCCTGAACCTTGGGGATGATTCCGAATCGCATTGCCGCCACGAACTGCTCGAGGGACCAAGCCCCGATGCCGTCGGTCTTATGGGGCGAGATATTCGGGACGTGGAAGGTGCCGAAGGGCGATTTCAGCGCATAGCCTCCTCCGAGCTTCAGCTTGTCAGGGTCGTTCGGCCTTGCATGGCAGGACGTGCACCCGCCGACGAAGAACAGATTGCGGCCATTCTCCAAATCCGGCTGCCCTGTCGGCATCGATCCGAGGTTCGCCATCTGCCGGGCGGGGTCCGTCAGATACCAGAGGATGGCCCCGGCTAATGCGACGATCACGATAAGGGCAACAAAGATACGCTTCATGCGGGGAGGTCTCCTCCCGAGAGGTTAGATGCTGCTCAAGCTTCAAGCCACATGGGAATTCTTCCGCCCACGAAGAAGTGAAACCGGAGGGGCCCCATCCTTGCTCTCCCGGCCCTGGTCGGTGCGGCCGCGTCGGAACGGCCCGTCAGCCGCCGGCTGCCATGCCCGCCGCCGCTGCCCCCACGGCCACGCGTCCCCTATGCTGTTACTCATACCTCCGGGTATTCACGGGCACTTTGGTGGTACCGGATGGACTAGATCGTTAAGGCAGGACGTTTTTCAAACGTTCGCGAATACAATCAAGTGCCACAGCAACACGGTGGGGGCACCTGTGACAACCATCAGCCAGAACCTCCAGGCATTGGGAAAATCCCCTGCCTCAGCCGCACCCGGCGACGTTACTCCTCTGGAGACTCATCTCACCATAGGACACGCGATCCGAACGGTTGCGGCTCTGCATCCTGAGCAGCCGGCCATCATCTCCTCGCGGTTTCCGCCTCTCGGATACGGCGACCTGCACCTGCAACTGGACGAATTTCGCAGTCAGTTGCGCCGAGGCGGCTTCACCTGCGGCGACCGCATCGGCGTGCTCATGCCCAATGGCCCGGAGGCTGTTCTTGCCATCCTGGGCGTCGCCTGCTCGGCGACAGCCGTCCCCTTCGATCCCCGGCAAACGCCCGAAGAACTGAACGGCAAGCTCGAGGCCCTTCACCTGGATGCCCTTCTGGTGCTGCGCGACGGCTTCCCCGAAGCGTCGTCCATCGCCGCGCAACGGAATCTGACGATCATCGAGGCCGCCCCCGTCGAGGATGGCAGGCTCGGGCTGACGCTGGTGCTCCCGACCTCGACGTCTCCAGCGCCCGAAGGCGATCCGACTCCCGACACACCCGCCTTCATCCTGCAGACCTCCGGCACGACCGCGCAGCCGAAGCTGATCCCCTTCACCCATGCCAACATGCTGGCAGCGGCGGCGCGCCTGAAAATCTGGTTCGGGCTTACATGCCGCGATCGATGCCTGAGCGTATCGCCGCCTTTCTACTCCCATGGCCTGAAGGTGACCGTCTTCACGCCTTTGCTCTCGGGCGGCAGCATCGCGATCCCGGCCGATCCCACAGCGGTGGATCTGCCCGAATGGTTCGACGGCCTGCGCCCGACCTGGTACTCGGCCGGTCCTGCGCTGCACCGCGCCGTGCTCGACCAGGCGAAGGGTACGGACAACATCCAGTCGATGCATACATTGCGCTTCGTCGTTTCCGGCGGCGCGCCGCTCCCGGGTGGCGTGCGGGAGGCGTTGCAGAACGCTCTCGGCATCCCCGTCCTCGAACATTACGGCTTGAGCGAAGCCGCCCAGATCGCAGCCAACCTGCCGCCGCCCGGCCTGAACCGGCCCGGTACATGCGGGCGGCCATGGCCGGGCACCGTCATGATCGCAGGCGAAGACGGGAACAAGCTTCCCCCCGGGGAACAGGGCGAGGTCTGGGTTCGCGGTCCCACGCTGACCTCCGGCTATCTCGGTGCTCCAGGCATCAATCGGGACGCTTTCGTGGATGGTTGGTTTCGCACCGGCGACCTCGGCAGCCTCGACAAGGACGGCTTTCTGCTCCTGCACGGGCGCCTCGCCGAGGTCATCAACCGCGGCGGCGAAAAGATCGCCCCTGCCGAGATCGACGCCGCGCTCCTGTCCCACCCGGCCGTGGCCGAAGCAGCCAGCTTCGCCGTGCCCCACCCACGGCTCGGCGAGGACGTCGCGGCTGCCGTCGTCCTTCGTCCCGAGGCCTCCGCAACACCCTCGGACCTGCGCCGGTTTCTCCAGGACAAGCTGACGTCCTTCAAGATCCCGCGCCGCATAGAAATCCGCGATCAGTTGCCGAAGGGCGTCACGGGCAAGATTCAGCGGCGACGGCTCGCGGAGGCTGCCTCGGCCGATGGGAAGACATCGGTGAGCTCGCATCCGCGAAACCTGGAGGCCGACCTGTTGCAGCTGTGGCGGAGGCTGCTCGGCTCCGAGACGCTGACGATCGACGACGACTTCTTCGAGAGCGGCGGCGACTCTCTTCTCGCGACAGGGATGCTCATCGAGGCCGAAAGACTCGTCGGCCGCCGCATTCCCGAGACAATCATGTTCGAGGCCGCGACCATCCGCCAGATCGTCGCGACGCTGACCGCGGAGCCTGAGCAAACGGCCGTCTCCCGCGCTCGGTCGCACCGAGCTGACGACCCGCGACCGCTTTTCTTCTTCCATGGCGACTTCAACAACGGCGCCCTGCAGATCCGGAAAATGGTACGGCTTCTCGGATCCGGTCAGCCCATCATCCCCATCAACCCTCATGGACTGCACGGGGAAGCCATTCCGGCATCCTTCGAGGAAATGGCCGCCGCGTGCCTGCCGCAGATCCTGGAGCGGCAGGCCAACGGCCCGTTCCTGCTGGGAGGGAAGTGCAACGGCGCGATGGTGGCTTTCGAAACGGCTCGCCTGCTGGTGGCCGCGGGCCACAAGGTCGACATGGTTGCGATGGTCGACCCGCCGACCGTCTGCGCCCGTCCTGTCATGCGCACGATCCTCAGGATCATGAGGCTTAAGGCGTCGCCGCTCAGGGTCGGCTGGGCCTATGACCAGATGGCGAGATTGGAGCGGTTCTTCTCTCTCACGCCCATGCAGGCTCTTGCCAAGATGCGGCGTCTGGCGCCCATGAAGATCCTCGAAAGGGCGTATGTCCGCCTGTTCAGGGAGGACTTCACGCTTGGTCCTTCGACGACGTGGGAAGCCTATTCGATTGCGATGTCACGCTATCTGCCGGCGCCTCTCGATGTACCGGTCGTATTCTATGCGGCGACCCATCACGGCCGCTCGTGGTCTCGGATGAGCCCGAACGTCGAAGTGGTCGAGGTTCCCGGCGGGCACGATCACTGTTTGACGATAGGCGCCAAGGTCATCGTGTCGGATCTCCAGCAGCGGATCGCACGCCTGTCGACTTATCTCGGCAAGGGATCGGAACGGTCGCCGTGACGCTTGACCGAAGGGCTCGCGAGCGCTTTGCGCATCGAACCACCTCCGAATGAAACGGGCGGCCCGAGGGCCGCCCATCTTCACGCTCTCTGATTTAGGAGCTCTTCTTCCGGAACTCGTTGTGGCAGGTGCCGCAGTTCTGGAGGACCTTCGGCATCTCCGTCTTGAACGAGGCCTCGTCCTTGATCGAAGCCATCGCCGTCTGGGCATCCTGGCTCATCTTCTTTCCATAGGACTCGAACTTTGCCTTGTTCTCCCAAACGGCCGGGAGGGCCTCGGTCTTGGGCGCATCCTTCGAGTTCTCGGGGAACAGGGCCACGAACTTCACGGGGTTTTCCGCCAGCACCTTCAGGCCGGCCTGGACCTTGGCGAGGTCGAATGGCTCCTGGCCGCGCATCATGGCGCCGATGGGCCTGGTCTGGGCCCCCATCTCCTTCATGAGCGCCTGGCGCTGCGCGACGACATCGCTCTGCGCGATGGCGGCGCTCACCCCGAGGGCCACGAGGCCGGCGGCAAAAATCGTACGCTTCATATTGTCTTTCCCTGTTGGGCGCGACCGATGGCGTCCCTACGAACCACCGTCAGCGGGCCGGCATTAGCGCATATCTCGTGAAGCTTGAGCACTCCACCTTGGAACAAATCTCTGTGAATGGCCCAGCCTGCCTCTTCACTCCACGGGTTCGCCCGATGCGATCCAGTCCTTGAATCCGCCCTTGTAGTGCTCGCGGATATCGCGGCCGGAAGCCTGGGAGAATTCGAGGGCCCGGACCGAGCGGACGCCGGCCGCGCAGGAAAACACGATCCGCTTCCCTTCAGGCAGGGAGGACGGGTCGAAGGTCGAGAGCGGATGGGACACGGCACCGGGAATATGCCCGGCGGCGAATTCCTGCGGCTCGCGGACATCGACCAGAACGAGAGAGCCGTCCCGAAGCCCCTGCTTCACGGCCTCCCGGTCCAGATCGATGATTTTCGGCGCTTCACTCATGGACATTCCTCCCTGCGATGGGCCACTCATACCGGCTTCTCAGGGAGGAGCCAATCCGATCCCGGCTCACGCCAATGGCGGAATCCGCAGCACCCAGCCGGGCTGGATCATGTCGGGGTCCTTGACCGGCGGGGAGTTGGCCTTGACGATCTCGGTGTATTTCGCGCCCTTGCCCTTGCCGTAATGCTTCTCGGCGATCTCCCAGAGGGTGTCGCCCTTCTGGACCGTATACATGGTCGAGACCTGCGCCGGCTGCTGGACCTGAAGCTCGCTCGTATCGACCTCAGCCACCCCATAGGTATTGCCGAGGGACAGGATGATCTTCTCGGCCTCTTCCTGGGTGGTGGCCTGGCCCGACAGCTTCACCTTGTCGCCTTCGACCTGGATCCCGAGCTTGGAGGCGTCGAACCCGTGCCCCTGGACCTCCTGCTGCAGCTTCTCGGGAGTCGCCGCGGCGGCGCTTCCACCGAAGATCTTGGCGCCTGCCTCTTTGATGAACTTGAACAGACCCATGTCGTCCTCCTCCTGACGCCCGGCTCACCATGGCCAAGCTGGGAGGAAGACGCACATTTGCCCTCAGGGTTCCGATCAGGCCAGGTTCGAGAAGACATCGGCCAGCGACGGCAGGCGATCCTTCAGCCTGAGCAGGGCGATCAGCTCGATCTGCACGATGGCCGTGTCGAACTCCTGGTCGGGGTCGTGCTCCAGGCGCTCCTCGAAGGCGGCGAGGATCTCGTCCTTCGAGCGGCCCTTCACGGCCATGATGAAGGGGAAGCCGAATTTCTGCCGGTAGGCGTCGTTCAGCTTCAGGAAGCGGCTGCGCTCCTCCTCCGTCAGACTGTCGAGGCCGGCGGAGGATTGCTCGTTGCGGGAATCGGCCGTGAGGTCGGCGAGCTTCAGCCGCCCGGCGAGATCCGGGTGGGCGTTGATCAGGGCCAGTTTCTGCTCGCGCGCTCCCTCCGAGAGCGCCTGGACCATGGCGGCGTGGAGCCCTTCGGCCGTATCCTGCCCGGTGGTCAGCCCGGCGTCGTAGGTGCGCTCCGCGACCCAGGGCGAGTGCTCGAAGATGTCGCCGAAGACATCGACGAACAGGATCCGGCTCATGCGGCTGGGCTTGAGATCGGCCGGGCGGTGATGCCGGATCCAGTGGCGGGCGATGTCGATGCGCCGGGCCACCCAGACATGCTCATGGGACGCGACGTAGTCGAGGAAGCGGGCGAGCGCCGCGGCGCGGCCGGGGCGGCCGACGAGGCGGCAATGGAGACCGACCGACAGCATCTTCGGCGCCGTCTCGCCCTCCGCATAGAGCGTGTCGAAACTATCCTTCAGGTAGGCGAAGAACTGGTCGCCCGCATTGAACCCCTGCGGGGTGGCGAAGCGCATGTCGTTGGCGTCGAGCGTATAGGGCACGATCAGCTGCCGCCGGTCGCCGTGCTGTTCCCAGTAGGGCAGCTCGTCGGCGTAGGAATCGGCGCTGTAGAGGAACCCGCCCTCCTCCGCCACGAGGCGGTTGGTGTGCTCCGAGGTGCGGCCCGTATACCATCCGAGGGGCCGCTCCCCGGTCACCTCCGTGTGGATGCGGATCGCCTCCTTCATGTGCGCCCGCTCCTCCTCCGCCGAGAAGTCGCGGTAGTCGATCCATTTCAGGCCGTGGCTGGCGATCTCCCAATCGGCCTCCTTCATGGCCGCGACCGCGTCCGGGTTGCGCATGAGGGCCGTGGCGACGCCATAGACGGTCACGGGCATGTCGCGCTCGGTGAACATCCGCCACAGGCGCCAGAAGCCCGCGCGGGAGCCGTATTCGTAGATCGACTCCATGCTCATGTGGCGCTGGCCGAGCCATGCTTGTGCGCCCACGATCTCGGACAGGAACGCCTCGGAGGCGCGGTCCCCGTGGAGGATGCTGTTCTCGCCGCCTTCTTCGTAATTGATCACGAACTGAACGCAGATCCGCGCTCCGTTCGGCCAGCGCGGATGCGGCGGGTTGCGGCCGTAGCCGACGAGGTCGCGGGGATAGGTTGTCTCGGGCAAGGTCAGCTTCCTCGATAGGTGGAATAGCTCCAGGGCGAAACGAGGAGCGGAACATGGTAATGCCCGTCGGGCTCCGCGAGGCTGAATCGGATCGGGACCGTGTCCAGGAACGGCGGATCGGCGGTCGCCGTGCCGAGCGCCTTGAAATAGGCCCCGACCGAGAAGACGAGCTCGTAGGTTCCCGTTCGGAACGCCTCGCCCGTCATCAGGGGCGCGTCCGTGCGTCCGTCGGCATTGGTAACCGTACGCGCGATTGAGCGCCGTTGCTCACCCTCGAGGGAGAAAAGCTCGATGGCGACGCCGCGCGCGGGCCGGCCGTTGGCGGTATCCAGTACGTGGGTGGACAGGCGTCCCATGTGACCTCTCGGGTGACGAACAGCTTCCGTTGATCCTGGATCATCTTTCGGCCCTATGCCCCGGCGTCAAGCCGCATCCATAAGTCTCATTGCGGAAATGGCGGGTTTCCGGGACAGGGTTCCTGTTGAAAAAGCCCGTGGCCGGGCCTTCCGCAAACGGAGGCGCCGCCATAGGGTAAACGTACCCTTATCGCACAAGTGATTGCATGATCGACCCGCAGATTTCCGAATGGATCAGCCAGATCATTCGCTGGATCCACGTGATCACGGCGATAGCCTGGATCGGCTCGTCCTTCTATTTCATCCATCTGGATCTCAGCCTCAAGAAGCGCGAGGGGCTGCCGGAAGGCGTCGGCGGCGAGGCCTGGCAGGTGCACGGCGGCGGGTTCTACAACATGCGCAAGTATCTCGTTGCGCCCCCCGAGCTGCCGAAGGAGCTGACCTGGTTCAAATGGGAGAGCTACTCCACCTGGATCAGCGGCTTCTTCCTCATCGTCTGGGTTTATTATCTCCACGCCGATCTCTACACCATCGATCCCAGCGTCCGGGCCCTGGCGCCCTGGCAGGCGCCCGTCATCGGCATCGGCGGCCTCGTGGTGAGCTGGTTCGTCTATGAGGGCCTGTGCCGCTCTCCCCTGGGCAAGAACGGGATCGTCCTCGGGGTTGCTCTTTTCGTCTACATCCTGCTGGCCGCCTTCGCCTTCACCCAGGTGTTCAACGGCCGCGCGGCCTTCCTCCATACGGGCGCTATGATCGCCACCTGGATGTCGGCGAGCGTGTTCTTCATCATCATCCCGAACCAGACCAAGGTGGTGGCGACCCTGCTGGCGGGCGGATCGCCGGACCCCAAACTGGGCAAGGAAGCCAAGCTGCGCTCGACGCACAACAACTACCTGACGCTTCCGGTCATCTTCCTGATGCTGTCGAACCACTATCCGCTCGCATGGTCGTCGCGCTACTCGGTGGCCATCATCGGTCTGATCGTGATCGCGGGCGCCGTGATCCGGCACTTCTTTAACTCGCAGCACGCCGGCAAGGGATCGCCCTGGTGGACCTGGGCACTGGCGGCGCTTTGCATCTGGGCGGCGATCTGGCTCTCGATCCTCGGTAAGCCGGGGAACGCCAATCTGGCGGTGGCTCCCGCGAAGGCGACGCCCGCCGCCGTCACCGCCTCCTTCGACGAGGCCGTGCTCACCATCCAGTCCCGTTGCTCCATGTGCCATGCGGCCGAGCCCGTGTGGGACGGCATTACGACGGCCCCGAAGGGCGTCCGCCTCGACACGCCGGAGGAGATCGCCCGCCATGCGGAGATCATCCGCGTCCAGAGCGTGCTGACCCACGCCATGCCGCCCAACAACATCACCGAGATGACCCTGGACGAGCGCAGGGCCGTGGCGACCTGGCTGGCGGCCAAGGACACGGCCACGCGCTGACGCATCGAACTGCAAGTCGGAACCGGTTTTGCTTGCAACGGTGCGGCAAGACCACACCTGCGAGCAGCGGACGTGAGGTCGAATTCACGTCCGCTGATCCGGCCCCTGTACGTCTGTCCCCAACCCTGAGATCCATCGGAGAAACCAAGTGACCGAACTCACCCTGGACACCGCCCAGAAGATTGCCGCGGCAACCCTCAAGACCGCGCGTGAGAAGGCCTTCAAGCCGCTGTCCGTCGTCATCTACGACGCCCGCGGCGCTCTCAAGGTACTCTTGTCGGAGGATGGGACCAGCCTGAAGCGGGCCGAGATCGCCATGGGCAAGGCCTATGGCGCCCTCGCCCTCGGCGTCGGCTCCCGCGCCCTGCACAAGATGGCGACCGACCGGCCCTACTTCGTCGCCTCGGCCACCCATGCGGTCGGCGGACAGCTCGTCCCGGTCCCGGGCGGTGTCCTGATCAAGGATGCCCAAGGCCGGGTTCTCGGCGCCGTGGGCGTCTCGGGCGACACGTCGGACAACGACGAGATCGCCGCCGCCGGGGGCATCGAAGCCGCCGGACTGGTGTTCGACACCGGGGCCTGAGGCCGCCTCACAATTTTAAACCTTTACTATCCCTCATCTTTTTGCATCTTGAGGGATAGTACTGGACATAAACAGTTGATTGATCAACAAATAGGGCAAGGTTACTGCCCTAACCGGCTCTGACCGAGACATTCAAGAACTCTGCAATAAACCAGAAAGGGAACCCCAACCGATGTCATCATGGATCAAACGCACGGCCCTTGCCGCCGTCGCCACGGCCGCCCTCACGGGCGCCGCTTCGGCTGAAGTCGTCTACAACCGCGCCAATTCGGGCGAGCCGGAGACGCTCGACACCCACAAGACCTCGACCGTCCAGGAATCGCACATCCTGCGCGACATGCTCGAAGGTCTCGTGACCTACAATGCCAAGGGCGAGGCCGTGCCGGGCCAGGCCGCAAAGTGGGAAGTCAGCGACGACGGCAAGACCTACCGCTTTACGCTCCGTGATGGCCTGAAGTGGTCGAACGGCGACCCGGTCACGGCCGAGGACTTCGTCTATTCCTACCGCCGCATCATGGATCCGGCGACCGGCGCGAAATACGCCAACATCCTTTATCCCATCAAGAATGCCGAGAAGATCAACAAGGGCCAGGGCAAGCCCGAAGAGCTGGGCGTGAAGGCGGTCGACCCCAAGACGGTCGAGATCACCCTCGAGTCCGCGACCCCCTACTTCATCGAGCTGCTGACCCACCAAACCAGCCAGCCCGTGCACAAGGCCTCGGTCGAGAAGTTCGGCAAGGACTTCGTGAAGCCGGGCAACATGGTGACGAACGGCGCCTACAAGCTGGTCGAGTTCGTGCCGAACTCCCACATCAAGCTCGCCAAGAACGAGAACTACTACGACGCCAAGAACGTCCAGATCGATACGGTCAACTACTTCCCGACCCCCGACTTCGCCGCCATGGTCCGCCGCTATGAGGCCGGCGAGCTCGACACCACGGACGACGTTCCGGCCGACCAGATGAAGTCGCTCAAGGAGCGCTTCAAGGACCAGGTCAAGCTCGGTCCGTATCTCGGCACCTGGTACATGGTCGTGAACTCCTCCAAGGCTCCCTTCAACGACGTGAAGGTGCGCCAGGCCCTCTCCATGCTGATCGACCGCGAGTTCATCGCCGAGCAGATCTGGGGCCAGACCATGCAGCCGGGCTACTCGTTCATGCCTCCGGGCGTGGGCAATTACGGCGAGCCGGCCTACATGAGCTACAAGGACCAGTCTCCGATCGACCGCGAGGAAGCCGCCAAGAAGCTCCTCACGGAAGCGGGCTTCGGTCCCGGCAAGCCGCTGAAGGTCGAGATCCGCTACAACACCACGGACAACAACCGGAACACGGTCATCGCCATTTCCGAGCAGTGGAAGCAGGCCGGCATCGAGACCTCCTTCATCAACACGGACGGCAAGACCCACTTCGCCCACCTGCGTGACGGCGGCGACTTCGACGTGGCCCGCTACGGCTGGATCGCCGACTATTCGGATCCGAACAACTTCCTGTTCCTGCTCAAGAGCGACAACAAGGGCTTCAACTACGGCAAGTACAACAATCCGGAGTTCGATAAGCTGCTCGACGACGCTGCCAAGGAGCTCGATCTGAAGAAGCGCGCCGACATGATGAAGAAGGCCGAGGCGATCCTCATGAAGGACATGCCCTGGATCCCGATCATGTACTACGGCAAGAGCAACCTGATCTCGCCGAAGATCAAGGGCTTCGTTCAGAACACCCGCGGCGTCTATCCGTCGCGCTTCCTGTCGAAGACGCAGTAAAAATAAATCTGTTAAGGGGGGCGGTCTGCGCGTCAGGCCGCCCTAATCTTTTATTGTTACGCTGTATCAGCCGGAGGAGCTTCCCGTGCTCTCCTTCATCTTTCGCCGTTTCCTGTCGGCCATCCCCACCCTCTTCATCATCATCACCATCTCGTTCTTCCTGATCCGGCTCGCGCCAGGCGGGCCATTCGATCTGGAGCGGCCTCTCGAGGCCAAGGTGATGGAAAACCTCAACCGGATCTATCAGCTCGATAAGCCGCTCTTTCAGCAATACCTGCTGTATCTCGGCGCCGTCGTGCGGGGCGATTTCGGGCCCTCCTTCATCCTGCGTGACTTCTCCGTGGGAGAACTCTTCGCCCGCGGTCTGCCCATCTCGATGACGCTCGGCGCCCTGGCCCTGTCCTTCGCCATCCTCGTCGGCGGGACCCTGGGCTCCATCGCGGCCCTGCGCCAGAACAGCACCGTCGATTACCTGGTCACCGGCATGGGCGCGCTCGGCCTCACCATCCCGAACTTCGTGGTGGCGCCGATCTTCCAGATCGTCTTCGGCCTGGCCCTCGCGTGGCTCCCGGTCGCCGGCTGGGCGAACGGGAACGTCCGAAACCTGATCATGCCCGTGCTGGTCCTGTCCCTGCCGCAGATCGCCGTCGTGGCGCGCATGACCCGCGCCGCCATGATCGAGAACCTGCGCTCCAACCACATCCGCACCCTGCGCTCGCTGGGCCTGCCCACGCGGGTGATCGTGGCCCATGCCCTGCGCGGCGCCGCCCTGCCCGTGGTATCCTATCTCGGCCCGGCGGCGGCGGCCCTGCTCACCGGTTCCGTGGTGGTGGAGACCATCTTCGGCCTGCCGGGCATCGGACGCTACTTCGTCGAAGGAGCGCTCAACCGCGATTACACCCTCGTCATGGGCACGGTCGTGGTGGTCGCCATCTTCGTTCTGCTCTTCAACCTCGTGGTCGATATTCTCTACGCCCTTATCGATCCGCGCATTCGCTACGAGTGAGACCTCCCATGGCTGAAGGCGCCGTTCTTCCCGTCGAGACCATGACGGGCCCCATCGCCGGACGATCCCTCTGGGCCGAGGCCCGCGGACGTCTCATCCGCAACCGCGCCGCGCTGACCAGCATCATCGTGCTGGGCCTGATCGCGATCGCCTGCATCTTCGGGCCGCTCTTCACGGGCCACCCCTTCGACAGGGTCTATCCCGATTACGTGAAGGTGCCGGCGAGCCTGGAGGCCTATCCCAAGGCCGACCAGATCGAGCCGAACATCGAGCGCATCGGCGCCCGCGTCCGCGCGAAGGCGGAGAACATCGCCATCGACAACGACGTCGCCCGCATGACGCTCGTGAGTTCGAGCAGCCGGCCGATCGACGAGCGGCTGCTCGCCTATTTCGAGCGCTCGGACCTGTTCGGCCCCGCCCGCGTGGTGGAGAAGCAGCTGGACGGCCAAAGGCTCGTTATCGATGTTCCCTTGAAGCGGCAGTACTTCTTCTTCGGCACCGACACCAACGGACGCGACCTTCTCACCCGCACCATGAAGGCGGGCCAGGTCTCGCTCGCCATCGGCCTGCTCGCCACCTTCGTGGCGATCCTCATCGGGGTGATCTACGGCGCGACGTCAGGCTATCTCGGCGGACGGGTCGATCTCGTGATGATGCGCATCGTCGACGTTCTCTACTCGCTGCCCTTCATCTTCTTCGTGATCATGCTGGTGGTGTTCTTCGGCCGCAACTTCGTGCTGATGTTCATCGCGGTAGGCGCCGTCGAATGGCTCGACATGGCCCGCATCGTCCGGGGCCAGACCCTGTCCATCAAGCGCCAGGAATACGTCCAGGCGGCCGAGGCATTGGGTGTCGAAACCAAGGGCATCATCCGCCGCCACGTGATCCCGAACACGCTGGGTCCGGTGGTGGTCTACATGACGCTGCTCGTGCCGAAGGTGATCCTGCTCGAGAGCTTCCTCTCCTTCCTCGGCCTCGGCGTCCAGGAGCCCAATACCAGCCTGGGCGTTCTGATCTCGGAAGGCGCCAAGAACATCCAGGGCGCCACCTGGATGCTGATCTATCCCTCCATCACGCTCGTCGCGATCCTGTTCTGCCTGAACTTCATCGGCGACGGCCTGCGCGATGCTCTCGACCCGAAGGATCGCTGAGATGGCTGACCCCGTTCTTTCCGTCCGCAACCTTCACGTCCGTTTCCGCACCGGCGACGGCATCCTCCACGCGGTGAAGGGCATCGACCTCGACATCAATCCGGGCGAAACCGTCGCCATCGTGGGCGAGTCCGGATCGGGCAAGAGCCAGACCATGATGTCCGTCATGGGGCTTCTCGCCTCGAACGGCTGGGCCGAAGGCTCGGTCAAGTATCGCGGCGAGGAGCTGGTGGGACTTTCCCCCGGCAGGCTCAACAACTACCGCGGCTCCAAGCTCACCATGATCTTCCAGGAGCCGATGACCTCCCTCGATCCGCTCTACCGGATCGGCGACCAGCTGGCCCTCCCGCTCACCACCCATGGCGGCCTGAGCAAGGCCGAGGCCCGCAAGCGCGCCATCGAGCTTCTGGAGCTCGTCCGCATCCCGGACCCGGCACGACGCATCGATGCCTATCCGCACGAGATGTCGGGCGGACAGCGCCAGCGCGTGATGATCGCCATGGCGCTCGCCAACAATCCGGACGTGCTGATCGCCGACGAGCCGACGACGGCTCTCGACGTGACCGTCCAGGCCCGCATCCTGGAGCTTCTCGCGGACCTGCAGAAGCGGCTCGGCATGTCGATCGTATTCATCACCCACGATCTCGGCGTGGTGCGCCGCTTCGCCGACCGCACCTATGTGATGAAGCGCGGCGAGGTGGTCGAAAGCGGCGACACCGACGCCATCTTCGCGGCCCCGAAGCACCCTTACACGCAGATGCTCATCGATGCCGAGCCGACCGGCCGCAAGGAGCCGGTCGCGTCCACGGCTCCCGTCGTGCTCGATGCGAGGAACATGGCGGTCCAGTTCACGCTGGAGAAGAGCTTCTTCGGCAAGGCGACGCATGTGCTCAAGGCCGTCGACGACGTGAGCCTGAGGGTTCGCGCCGGCGAGACGGTGGGCGTGGTGGGGGAATCCGGTTCGGGCAAATCGACCCTCGGCCGGGCCATCCTGCGCCTGCTTCCCGCCTCCGGGCTCGTCCGCTTCGAGGACCGCAACCTGATGCCACTCGACCGGGGCGGCATGAGGCCGCTGCGGCGCCATCTTCAGCTGGTGTTCCAGGATCCCTTCGGCTCCCTCTCTCCGCGCATGACGGCGGGCGAGATCGTGACCGAGGGCCTGCTCGTCCACGAACCCAGCATCTCACGCAAGGAGCGCGACCGGCGCGCCGCCCAGGCGTTCGAGGAGGTGCAGCTCGACCCGGCTTGGCGCAACCGCTTCCCGCATGAGTTCTCGGGCGGCCAGCGCCAGCGCATCGCCATCGCCCGAGCCATGATCCTGCATCCGAAGCTCGTGGTGCTCGACGAGCCGACCTCGGCGCTCGACCGCTCCGTCCAGAAGGAGATCGTCGAGCTGCTGCGCGGCCTGCAGAAGGCGCACGGCCTCGCCTACGTGTTCATCAGCCACGACCTCGCCGTCGTGCGCGCCCTCTCGGACGAGATCATGGTCATGAAGAGCGGCAAGGTGGTGGAACGCGGCACGGCCGAGGAGATCTTCGACAGGCCGCAGGAAGACTATACCCGCGACCTGATCGCGGCGGCGTTCCTGACCGAGCACGGCAGGGCAGAGGCGGCAACCCAGCCGCTGGCCTCTTGAGGTCCGCCCCCAACAGGCGCATCCCTGAGCCCTCATCCTGAGGAGGTCACGTCAGTGACCGTCTCGAAGGAAGAGGGCGTCTCCCGCGCACTCTGGACGCTCCTTCGAGACGCCGCTTGCAGCGGCTCCTCAGGATGAGGCCAGAGGTCGATGGGCAGACATCCAATCCTGGAACCAGACCCCATGGCGCGGATTTGACTCCGCGTCATGGCAAAGCTCGCAGCCTATCGCGCCAAGCGCGACTTCGCGAAAACCTCCGAGCCGGCGGGAAAGACCTCCCGCCGCCGAGGCGCCTCCTTCGTCGTGCAGAAGCACGATGCCTCCCGCCTGCATTACGATTTCCGCCTCGAACTCGACGGGGTCCTCAAGAGCTGGGCGGTGGCCAAGGGGCCGAGCCTCGTCAAGGGCGAGAAGCGCCTCGCGGTCCATGTGGAGGATCATCCGCTCGATTACGGCGACTTCGAAGGCACGATCCCGGAAGGCCAATATGGCGGCGGCACCGTTCTGCTGTGGGATCGGGGGACCTGGGAACCGGAAGGCGATCCTCGCGAAGGCTACGAGAAGGGCCGCCTCACCTTCCGCCTCGACGGCGAGAAGCTGCACGGAACATGGCATCTGGTCCGCATGGCGAAGCGTCCGCGCGAGAAGCAGGAATCCTGGCTTCTGATCAAGGCAGAGGACGGCTATGCTCGCAGCGAGGGCGATCCGGACATTCTCGACGAAGCGCCTCTCTCGGTGAAGACGGGCCGCTCGCTGGAGGAAATCGCCCCGGGACGGAAGGCGAAGAATTCTGCGGAGAAAAAGGCGCCGCCTGCAAAATCGAACAAGCCTGCGAAGCGGGCATCGTCGAAGTCCAAGGAATCCGACAGCGTTTCAGCGGAAGTCGCAGGCGTTTCCCTCACCCATCCTGACCGCGTGCTGTGGGAGGATCAGGGGCTGACCAAACTGGAATTGGCGGAGTTCTATTTCGGCATCCAGGATTGGCTCCTGCCGCATCTGATCAACCGCCCTCTCACGCTCATCCGCTGTCCCGGCGGGACGGAGAAGAAATGCTTCGTGCAGCGCCATTCCTGGGCGGGCATGAGTTCCTTCATTCACCAGGACATGGTGCCGGACGGAAAGAGCACGTCGGAAGTCCTGACGGTTCGCGACATCCAGGGCGTCGTTGCCCTCGTCCAGTCGGGCGCGCTGGAAATGCACGTGTGGGGCGCGACTCTGGCCGACCTCGAACATCCCGACCGGCTCGTGTTCGATTTCGATCCGGGCGACGGGGTGGAGTGGCCGGAGGTGATCGAAGGGGCTTTGGCCGTCCGCGAACGTTTGAAAACCGTCGGGTTGGAAAGCTTCGTGAAGACGACCGGCGGCAAAGGCCTGCACGTGGTCGTGCCGCTCAAGCCGAAGGCTCCCTGGAAGGATGCTCTCGTATTCACACGGGACCTCGCCGAAGCCATGGCGGCCGACGAGCCGGATCGCTACACGACCACTTCGGTCAAGCAGGAGCGCGAGGGCAGAATCTTCATCGACTACCTGCGCAACAATCGCGAGGCATCGGCGATTGCCCCCTACTCGACGCGCTCGCGAGCCGGCGCTCCCGTGGCCACGCCGGTTGCCTGGGAGGAGCTGACTCATGATCTCAAGCCCAACGGGTTCACCGTCAAGAACCTGAGCGAGCGCCTCGCCTCGCTGAAGCGCGATCCCTGGGCGGATCTCAGCAAGGTCGACCAAGTCCTGCCTGCGCGACGCCCCTCGAAGCGAACGTCGCGCAAGACCTAAGGCTCAGAAGAACGGAGCCTTGATCCCCTCCACCTCGAGCGCCTTCTGAACGGCTGGCCGTGCGAGCACGCGCTCGGCGAGGGCGTTGAGGTTCGGGATGCTGCGTGGCGGACGCGGCATGCCGCGGCCCCAGCGGATCAGCATGAAGAGGAAAAGATCGGCGGCGGAGAAGCGCTCGCCGAGGAGCCAGGTCTTGTCGCCGAGCTGCCCGGAAATTACGTCGAACATCCGGTCGAGGCGCTCACCTGCGGCCTGCTTGACACTCGGCGCGGCGGCCTCGTCGATGACGTGCTCGTGCGGGTAGAACCACGCACGATATTCCGCCTGGGGCGTATTCGAGAGGTGCATCATCCACTTGTAGAACGTGGCCCGCTCGGCGGTTCCGACCGCCGGCGCAAGGCCCGCTTCCGGGAACTTGTCGGCGAGGTGGAGGGCGATGGCGGCCGTCTCGAACAGGACCAGATCATCGTCGACGAGGACCGGAATGCGCCCGCTTGGATTGAGCTTGAGATACTCGGCGCTTTTCTGGGCGTTATGGCCGCGATCGACGAGGCGCAGCTCGAACTCCGCCCCGATTTCCCGCAGCATCATGTGCGGCAGGAGGCTGGCATTGCCGGGATAATAGTAGAGTGACAGCATCGTGGCAGCTTCTTCCATCGTGGTTGGCAGATCCTTGGTAGGTCGTGCCGGAACGCCCGTAAAGAGCAGCCCGGCCGCGATCCCAACCTTCCTTTCCGGCCATCCTGCCCTATCGTCCTGGGATATGGAGGAACGGGCATGGCGGAACAGGAACGGACCTTGATGAACAAGCTTCGGGTCGAACCCGGCGGGAAGGTTCGGCTGAAGGACCTGAACCCTCGGGACAAATCGCTCTTCAAGGACGAGGAGGAGACGAAGGCCGCAACGGCGGCTCTCGCCAAGGACATCGACATCCTGCAGGACCGGCTCTACGCGGAGGGGTCTCGCGCCCTGCTCGTGATCCTGCAAGGCACCGATACGTCGGGCAAGGACGGCACGATTCGCGGCGTCTTCAACGCGACCGGGCCGCTGGGAGTCTCGGTCCATGCGTTCGGCCCGCCTTCGCGGATCGAGCTGCAGCACGACTATCTCTGGCGCGTTCATGAGGCCTGCCCCAGGCGCGGCACCATCGGCATCTTCAACCGCTCGCATTACGAGGACGTGCTGATCGGCAAGGTCAGGAAGCTCGCGCCGGAAAAGGCCATCGAGCAGCGCTACGAGCAGATCAACGCGTTCGAGAAGATACTCGCGGAGAACGGCACGACCATTCTCAAGTTCATGCTGCACATCTCGAAGGATGAGCAGAAGGAGAGGCTGCAGGAGCGCCTGGACGATCCTGCGAAGCACTGGAAGTTCAACCCGAGCGACCTGGAGGACCGGCAGCACTGGGACGAGTACCAGGAGGCCTACGAGATCATGCTCAATCGCTGCTCGACGCCCTGGGCGCCCTGGCACATCATCCCCGCCGACCGGAAATGGGTCCGCAACGCGGCCATCGCCTCCATCGTCAAGGCGACCCTGGAGGAGATGGATCCGCAATACCCGAAAGTCTCCTGGAACCCGGGAGACTTCAAGATCGAGTGACGCCGGCTACTGCTGGATGCCAGGATAGGCCCACAGCCCCGAGACGCGCATGAGATCGCGATAGATCACCATCCGTTCGTCCTTGGAGACCTTCGCCGCCTCCTCGACCGAGGGTGCGTCGAGGGCCACGACCGGCAGGATAGGCGCGGTAAGGCCGTATTGCCGGAAGGCGTCCTCCAGCAGGGTGCGGGCGCGGCGCATGTGACTGGAGCTCGTCACCAGGATGACCGCATCGGCCGTGTGCCGCTTCAGCAGGTTGGCGACGTTGAGCACGTTGCCGACCGTATCCTTCGACTTGTCCTCGATCAGGATGCGGTCCCGGTCGACGCCCTTTTCCACCAGCCATTTGGTCATGACGTCGCCCTCGGTGACGCCGGCCTGGGGCTGGCCTCCGGTCACCATGACCCGGGCCGACGGGTTGGCGTTAGCGGCCTTCAAGGCCACGTCGAGGCGGTCGAGGAGCGGCTTCTCCGCCGTGCCGTCCTTTGCCAGCGCATAGCCGAGGGCGACGATCATCACCCGGCCGGAGACGGTCGGCACGTCCACGTTCGGGCGCTCGGCCATGATGGACTCGGCGCGGGCGAAACGCTGGCGATAGGCCTCCGCCCGATCGCGGTCGAGAGCCGCGAGAGCCTGATCGGTCAAGGCCACCTCGTCGGCCTGTCCCTCGATCCGCGCGAGCGCCGCGAGCCAGGCCTGCGCATCGAACGAGGCCGGGCTCTTGGCAAGAATGTCCTGATAGGTTGCGCGCGCGCCGGAAAGGTTCTTCTGCAGGATTTGGGACGAGGCCACCGCGAAGCGGAAATCGAGGCGCTCGGGCGCCAGGGTCGAAGCCTCGGCGAACGCCTTCTCCACCACGTCGTAGCGTCCGTGCAGGGTGATGCCCTTGAAGATTTCGGCCTCGGCCTTCTTCACGTCCCCGCCGGACCAATAATACTGCATGCCCGTATCGACCAAGGTCTTGATCCGGCTCGTATTGCCCTGATCGAACGCATGGGCGGTCACGGGGATGGACAGCGCGAGGAGAGTGGCTGCGCCGATGGTCGCGAACTTACGCATCTCGTAGGACTCCTTGATGTGGCGGGGCATTCAAGCTGGAGCCGACGACAATCGGATGTCAAACCCTAAGCCATCCACAGCCCAGGCTGAACTTTCGGATGGTCTTGCCGAGCGGTGGTTTAAGCGCGACAATAATCCTTATGAAGAGCATCCTCGTCCCGATCGAAGACCACGGAATCGTCGAGCCCCAACTGCGGACCGCCCTGCAGGTCGGCCGCATCTTCGACAGCTATATCGAGGGGATCGCCATCACCCCCGATTATCCGGTCGTCCTGCCGGTGGACATCGCCATCGGCGTTCCCTCCCCCATCACCCCGGAGAACCGGCTCGAAATGGCCCGCGCCTGCCGCGAGCGGTTCGAGGCGTTCATGACCGTGCAGCAGATCGAGCGCGCGTCGGCGGGCCTGCCCGGCCTGGGCTTCGGCTGGCGGCAGGACGGACTGACGGAGGACGCATTCCTCGGCGCCTACGGCCGGGTGTTCGATGTCATCGTGGTCGGACGGCCGGACGGGTCGAACGGCCAGACCCGCCTCTCCACCGTGGAGGCGGCCCTGTTCGAGACGGGCCGTCCCGTCCTCATCGCGCCGCCCCAGGCCCCCAAAACCTTCGCCGAGACGGTTGTGATCGCCTGGAACCGCAGCACCGAGACCGCCCGCGCGGTGCTGGGCGCGATGCCCCTGCTCAAGAAGGCCCGGCGCATCGTCGTGCTCGAACTCGAGGATTGGGGCGTTCCCGGTCCTTCCGGAGCGGAACTCGCAAGGCATCTGCGCATGCACGACATGCCGGCCGAGGCGATTACGGCACCCGATCCCTCGAACAAGCCCGGTGAGGTGATCCTGTCCGAATCCGCCGCTCTCGGATGCGATCTTCTCGTGAAGGGAGCCTATACCCAGAGCCGCTTGAGGCAGATGTTCTTCGGCGGCGCGACCAGCCATATCCTCGGCAACACGACCATTCCCGTTCTGATGGCTCACTGACAGGGTGTCGGGCTCCATGTTCAGAGATGTCGCGGTTGTTCTCGACGAACGCTTCCAGCACCTGTTCAAGGGATCGGCGCGTCTGGAGAAACTGGCGGAGGGCTGCCGCTGGTCGGAAGGCCCGGCCTATTTCCCGGCGGGCCGCTACGTCGTCTGGAGCGACATCCCCAATGACCGCATGATGCGGTTCGACGAAACCTCCGGGGCTGTCAGCGTCTTTCGCCATCCGGCCGGTTATTCCAACGGCAACACCGTCGACCGCCAGGGACGCCTCGTCACCTGCGAGCACGGCAACCGGCGCGTGACGCGCACCGAGCATGACGGCTCCATCACCGTGCTGGCGAGCCATTACCAGGGCAAGCGCCTCAACAGCCCCAACGACGTGGTGGTGAAGTCCGACGGCTCGATCTGGTTCACGGACCCGGCCTACGGCATCGATTCCGACTACGAGGGCCACAAGGCGGAGAGCGAAATCGGCGCCTGCCATGTCTATCGCGTCGATCCGGAGACGGACGATGTCCGCATTGTCGGCGACGATTTCGTCCGCCCGAACGGGATCGCCTTTTCACCCGACGAGACGCTTCTCTACGTAGCCGATACCGGCGCGACTCATGTGAAGGACGGCCCGCGCCATATCCGCGTCTTCGAGGTTAGCCCCGACGGCGGCCTCGCCAACGGCAAGGTCTTCGCCACCTGCACGGCGGGCCTGTTCGACGGCTTCCGCCTGGACGACGCGGGACGGATCTGGACCAGCGCGGGAGACGGCGTCCATTGCTACGACCCCGACGGCACGCTGATCGGCAAGATCCTGGTGCCGGAGGGGGTCGCCAACGTGGTGTTCGGCGGCCCGAAGCGGAACCGTCTCTACATCTGCGCCACCACATCGCTCTACGCGATCTTGCTGCCCGTGAACGGGGCGAAGACGTTTTAGCACGTCGCAACTCGTGTCATCCCCGGCGGTCCTTAAGGACCGGGAATGGGATCCATAGCGCCGAGCGCGATCATGGATTCCTTTCCCTCGCCTGCGGCTCGCCGGGGATGACACCCCACGTCATGGCCAGGCTTGTGCCGGCCATCAACATCTTCAACTCCAACCCTCAGTCCTCATCCTGAGGAGCCGCTGCAAGCGGCGTCTCGAAGGATCCACCAGATAGCCGTGGAGACGCCCTCGTCCTTCGAGACGGTCGCTGCGCGACCTTCTCAGGATGAGGGCTATGGTCAATCACGATGAGGCGAGCGTCGGACTAAGGTCGTGTTCGACAATGCTTGTGCATCATCTTCGCTTCGCTCATGTATGCATCCCATGAGTCACTCCGGTCCGTCCTCCGTTCGAATCGTTCGTTCAGGCACCCTCGTCGGCATCGGTCTGATGCTGCTCGGCGTGTTCATGTTCGCCATGAACGACGTGATGGGGAAATGGCTCGTCGCCACCTATTCGGTCGGCCAGGTCCTGCTTCTGCGCAGCATCGCGGCTCTCATGGTTCTCCTGCCGCTGATGCGGCAGCGCAAGGTGCCCTTCGCCATCCCGCTGCAACCGGGCCTGCATGCGGTCCGCATCACGCTGTCGACGCTCGAGGTCGCCTGCTTCTACTGGGCCGTCACCTACCTGCCGCTCGCCGACGTGATGACTTACTACCTCGCAGGTCCCATCTATGTGGCGGCCTTCGCGGCATTCTGGCTCGGCGAGAGGATCGACAAGCCGCGCATCCTTGCGATTGCAATCGGCTTCGTGGGCGTTCTCATCGCCCTGCGGCCGTCCCCGGCCACCCTGTCCCTGCCGGCCCTCATCGCGCTCGCGGGCAGCCTGTTCTACTCGCTCCTGATGATCACCACCCGCAAGCTGCGGGATACCGACGACGCGACCCTCGTGTTCGGCCAGATTCTAGGCGCGCTGATCTTCGGTCTCGTGGCGGCCCCGCTCGCCTGGGTGACGCCGGGGCCGCTCGACCTGGCGGGCCTGTTCCTGCTCGGCATCGTCTCCATGGCGGCTCATGTCTGCGTCAACCGCTCGCTGAAAATCGCCCCGGCCTCCGTCGTCGCGCCGTATCAATACACGCTGATCGTGTGGGCCATCATCCTGGGCTACCTGTTCTTCGGCGACGTGGTCGGGTTCTGGACGCTCGTCGGCGCGGCCGTCATCTGCGCCGCCGGGGTGGCGCTGATCCTCCTGGAGCGCGAAGCTGCCCGGCGCGGACGCGAGGCGAAGGACATCGAAACGCCCGTGCTGCCCGAGGCCTGAACCGGCAGGGAGCTCCTACGGCGCTTTCCCTGCGGATGGTCCGAGAGTCGAACTTGACAGGGCAGAGGGCAAGGCCGTCAATGATCCCATATAACACGACGGGGAGTTCGATGCGCCTGAAGTTTACCATTGCTGCCGCCACGGCAGGCATTCTCTTTGCCTCCACGGCATTCGCCCAAGACATTAAGATCGCGCTGATCGCCGGCAAGACCGGGCCGCTCGAAGCCTACGCCAAGCAGACCGAGGCCGGCTTCATGATGGGCCTGGAATATCTCACCAAGGGCACGATGGCCGTCAACGGCCGCAAGATCACCGTGATCGTGAAGGACGACCAGCTCAAGGCCGATCTCGCCAAGACGCTGCTGGAGCAGTCCTACAACGACGACAAGGTCGATCTCGCCGTCGGCACCACATCGTCCGCGGCGGCCCTCGCCATGCTGCCGGTGGCGGAAGAGAACGGCAAGGTGCTGATCGTGGAGCCCGCCGTGGCCGATGCGATCACGGGCGAGAAGTGGAACCGCTTCATCTTCCGCACCGCGCGCAACTCGACGCAGGACGCCTATGGGGCCGCGGCCGCCGTTCCGGCCAGCGGCGAGGTGTCCATCGCGACGCTCGCGCAGGACTACGCCTTCGGCAAAGACGGCGTCGCGGCGCTCAAGAATGCGCTCGCCGAGATCCGCCCGAACGCCAAGGTGGTGTTCGAGGAATATGCGCCGCAGAACGCCACGGACTTCACGGCCTCGGCCCAGCGCATCTTCGATGCGCTCAAGGACAAGCCGGGCAAGAAGATCATCAACATCATCTGGGCCGGCCAGCACCCGCTGCCGAAGATCGCCGACCTGAAGCCCGAGCGCTTCGGCATCGAGATCGCGCCCGGCGGCAACATCCTGCCGGCCATGCAGATCTACAAGAACTATCCCGGCATGGAAGGCGCGGTGTATTACTATTATGCCTTCCCGAAGAACGCGATGAACGACTGGCTCGTGGCCGAGCACCAGAAGCGCTACAACGCGCCGCCGGACTTCTTCACCGCGGGTGGCTTCGCTGCGGCATCCGCCGCCGTCACGGCCATTCAGAAGGCGGGCGGCACCGACACCGAGAAGCTGATCACGGCCATGGAAGGCATGACCTTCGAGACGCCGAAGGGCCCCATGACCTTCCGCAAGGAAGACCATCAGGCTCTGCAGGACATGTATCACTTCAAGGTCAAGGCCAACGGCAAGGACGCGAACGACCTGCTCGATCTCGTCGCCACCATCCCGGCCGACAAGATGCCGATCCCGGTCCGCAACAAGCGCTGAGCCCACGTGACCCGACCGATGACAACCACGCCCGCGCTCGAAACGCGCGGGCTTACCATTCGCTTCGGCGGCCATGTGGCCGTCAACGACGTGTCGTGCCGGTTCACGCCCGGCACGCTCACGGCCATCGTCGGCCCGAACGGTGCCGGCAAGACGACCTATTTCAATCTCATCTCCGGCCAGCTGCGCGCTACGTCGGGCCAAGTGCTCGTCGAGGGCGAGGACATCACCTCGCTTCCCGCGTCCGCGCGGGCGAAGCGCGGCCTGGGCCGAGCCTTCCAGCTCACCAATCTATTTCCGCAACTGACCGCGCTGGAGAACGTGCGGCTCGCCGTGCAGAGCCGCGCCGAGGCGGGCTGGTCCCTGTTCAAGGTGTGGAACTCGCGCCGCGACCTGATCGAGAAGGCGGAGGAAATCCTGGAGCGCGTGCGTTTGGCGGACAAGCGCCACATCGCCCCGAAGGCGCTGTCGCACGGCGACCAGCGCAAGCTCGAAGTGGCGCTTCTGATCGCCATGGAGCCGAAAGTCTTCATGTTCGACGAGCCGACCGCCGGCATGAGCGTCGACGAGGTGCCGACCGTGCTCGAGCTCATCCACGACATCAAGCAGCGCGGCGACGCGACGGTGCTTCTCGTGGAGCACAAGATGGACGTGGTGCGCTCGCTCTCCGACCGGATCATCGTGCTGCACAACGGAACGCTCGTCGCCGACGGCGAGCCCGCCGAGGTCATCGCTTCGCCGGTGGTGCAGGAAGCCTATCTCGGCGTGGAGGTCACCCGTGCCTGAGCCCCTGCTCCAATTGTCGGGCGTGCATACGCATATCGGCCCCTATCACATCCTGCACGGGGTGGACTTCGCCGTTCCGGCCGGCGAGCTGACCATGCTGCTCGGCCGCAACGGCGCGGGCAAGACCACGACCCTGCGCACGATCATGGGCCTGTGGCAGGCCTCGTCCGGCCGCATCCTTTTCGACGGCCGCGACATCACGGCGAGCGCCACGCCCGACATCGCCCGCTCTGGCATCGCCTACGTGCCGGAATCCATGGGCATCTTCACCGACCTGACCGTGCGCGAGAACATCGTGCTCGCCGCCCGCTCCGGGCCGGTCGACAAGACCCGGCTCGACTGGATCCTCGGCCTGTTCCCCGCCCTCAAGCGGTTCTGGAACCTGCCGGCGGGCAACCTCTCCGGCGGGCAGAAGCAGATGCTCGCCATCGCCCGCGCCATCGCGGAGCCGCGCCGCCTGCTCCTCATCGACGAGCCGACCAAGGGCCTCGCGCCCGTGATGGTGCGATCCATGATCGAGGCCTTCAAAGCCCTCAAGGCTTCCGGCGAGACGATCCTGCTTGTGGAGCAGAATTTCTATGCCGCCTCGGCGCTCGGCGACAACGTGGTCGTCATGGACGACGGGCGCATCGTGCATTCCGGCGCCATGAGCGACCTCGTCGCCGACACGGCCCTGCAGCAGCGCCTGCTCGGCCTTTCCCTGGATGCGCATCAATGAGCGACCTGATCACCGAAGCCGCTGCCCCGACCGAGCTGCCGCGCGCCAAGACCGATTGGCTGCCGCTCCTCCTGATCCCGGCGCTCGCACTGCTCGCCCTGCCTTTCGTCGGCAGCCCCTCGACCTGGATCACGCTCACCGTGGCGGGGCTGGCCATGGGCATGATGATCTTCCTCATGGCCTCGGGGCTGACCCTGGTCTTCGGCCTGATGGACATCATCAATTTCGGCCACGGCGTGTTCATCTCGCTCGGAGCCTATGCGACGCTCCTCGTGCTCGGACCGCTCGCCGGCTGGGCGACGGCGGATTCCGTCGGGCTCAACCTCGCCCTGCTGCTCCTGTGCATCCTCGCCGCCATGGCCATGACGGGGATCGCCGGCGCGGTCTTCGAGCGCGTCATCGTGCGTCCGGTCTATGGCAGTCACCTGAAGCAGATCCTCGTCACCATGGGCGGGCTGATCGTGACCGAGCAGCTCATCCACGCCATCTGGGGCGCCTCGCCCATCCCGATCCCGCTGCCGCAATCCCTGCGCGGCGCCTTCGTGCTCGGCGACATCATCATGGAGCGCTACCGGGTCGTCGCGGTCGCCATCGGCCTCGTGGTATTCGTCGGGATGCAGCTGATCCTCAACCGCACCCGCATCGGCCTGCTGATCCGGGCCGGGGTCGAGAACCCCGAGATGGTCGAGGCGCTGGGCTACCGCATCCGCCGCCTCTTCGTGAGCGTCTTCATCGCCGGATCCGCCCTCGCAGGCCTCGGCGGCGTCATGTGGGCGTTCTACCGCCAGACGCTCACCGCCGGCATGGGCATGGAGGTGATGGTGCTGGTCTTCATCGTCATCATCATCGGCGGCCTCGGCTCCGTCGGCGGCTGCTTCGTCGGCTCGATCCTGGTGGCGCTCGTCGCCAATTATGTGGGCTTCATCGAGCCCAAGCTCGCCCTGATCTCCAACATCCTCGTCATGGCCCTGGTGCTGATCTGGCGTCCGCAGGGCCTGTTTCCGGTGGCCCGCCGATGAGCACATCCCCCGCCTCTGCCCTCGCCCTTCCCTTCGACGAGACGCGCCGGCGCGGCGGCCTCCTGAACGCGCTCCTCTCGTCCGACAGGCCGCGCTCGAAAGTGCTGAGCGCCATCCTGATCGGCATTCTGGTGCTGCTCGCCGCGACACCGTTCCTGTTCTCCGGCAGCCAGCCGGTCGGCACGGCGGCGAAGATCTGCGTGTTTATCGTGCTGGTCGCGAGCTACGACCTGCTCCTCGGCTATTCCGGCATCGTGTCCTTCGCCCACACCATGTTCTTCGGCATCGGCGGCTACGGCATCGCCATCGCGCTCGAACGCCTCGGTCCGACCTGGGGCTCGGCCGCCATAGGGCTCGTGTCAGCGCTGGCGCTCTCCGCTCTGCTCGCCGTCGCCATCGGCCTCCTGTCGCTGCGGGTGCGTGCCATCTTCTTCTCGATGATCACGCTGGCGGTCGCCTCGGCGGCCGCCGTTCTCGCCTCGCAGCTCTCCGACGTGACGGGCGGCGAGGACGGGCTGTCGTTCCAGTTGCCGCCGGCCTTGCGCCCGGCCTTCCGGCTCCTGTCGGAACCTCTCTTCGGCACGGCGGTCAACGGGCGGCTCCTCGCCTATTACCTCGTGTTCTTCGTGTCACTGGTCGTTTTCCTCGTTCTCCTGCGCATCGTGAACTCGCCCTTCGGGCGCGTGCTGCAGGCGATCCGCGAGAACGAGTTCCGCGCCGAGGCGCTCGGCTACCGGGTCGTGGCCTATCGCACGGCGGCCTCAGTCATCTCGGCGCTTGCCGCCACGATCGCCGGCGCGCTCATGGCCCTGTGGCTGCGCTATAACGGCTCCGACACCACCCTGTCCTTCTCGATCATGATCGACATCCTGCTCATGGTCGTGATCGGCGGCATGGGCACCATGTACGGGGCGGTCATCGGCGCGGCGCTCTTCGTCCTGGCCCAGAGCTACCTGCAGGTGCTGATGGGCGCAGGCAGCGCCGCGCTGGCGGGGATTCCGCTCCTGCCCAACCTGGTCCATCCGGACCGCTGGCTCCTGTGGCTCGGCGCGCTGTTCATCGTCAGTGTGTATGCCTTCCCGGGCGGCATCGTCGGGCGTCTGCGACAAGCCAAGCAATAAAGGTGAGTTCCGGAAACCTTCGGAACCTCGAACCGTTTTCCTCCAAAGAGCGGAGGAGACGTGATGAGCCGTGCCTTTGTTCGTGAGACCGAGGGTGGAGAAGCCTTCGAGGATCTTCCCGACCGGATGATCAGCCCGCACCATCTCGTGACGCCCTCGGGGCTGGCCCAGATGGATACGGAAATCGAGGCCCTGCAGAAACGTCTCGCCGAGGCTCAATCCGCCGGCGACAAGGCGGAAGTGGCGCGCATCACCCGCGACCTGCGCTACTGGTCCGCCCGCCGGGCCTCTTCCGAGATGGTGCCGCCTCCCACGGATACCGCTCACGTCCGCTTCGGCGCCCGCGTCACCTTCGAGCGCGAGGACGGCCGCCGCCAGACCTATCGGATCGTCGGCGAGGATGAGGCCGACCCGGCCAAGGGAAGCCTGTCCTACGTGTCTCCTCTCGCGCAGGCTCTCATGGGCAAGGAAATCGGCGACGTGGTCCCCGTCGGGCAGACGACGGCCGAGATCGTCGAGATCGGGTTGTAGCAGTCTGCTTTCCCACGCCTGTCATCACCGGCCCTGTGCCGGTGATCTCGCTTCCTGCACCCTCTCGCCTCATCCTGAGGAGGTCGCGCATGCGACCGTCTCGAAGGATCCTCCAGTGCACGCTGGATGCTCCTTCGAGACGCAGCCATCCGGCTGCTCCTCAGGATGAGGGTGGAGCATTGGCAATCGAGGCGTGATGGCCAGACCTGTCCCGGCAATTCGGATACGGCGAGACTCGGCGCTTCAAATGATCGAGATCACCGGCACGAGGCCGGTGATGACGACAGAGGGTGATCGTGGCTCCCCTCCCTCGCCTTCGGCTCGACGGGGATGACAACGCAGCTCTACCCCGCGACAGCCGCGTAATAGGCGCGCTTGGCCTCGTACATCAGCAGGTCTGCGCGCTTCACGACCGCCTCCAGCCTCTCGCCCGGCTGGCTCGTGGCGACGCCCATGGCGAAGCGGAGGGGCAGGCCGGTATAGAACTGGTTGTTCACTTCGAGCAGGTTCTCGATGCTGTCCGTCACGATCTTGGCATCCCGCTCGTCGGTTCCAGGCATCAGGAGAGCGAACTCGTCGCCGCCGATCCGCGCCGCACAAGAGGGCTTGTCGACCGCCTTGTTCAGGACCTCGCCGGCGCGGCGCAGCAACGCGTCGCCGGCCGCGTGGCCGAGTTGGTCGTTCGCCGCCTTCAGGCCGTTGAGATCGATGATGACCACGGAGACCGGGAACGGCCCCTTGCGCTCCAGGCGATTGAGTTCGTCAACGTAGAAAGAGCGGTTGTAGAGCTTGGTCAGGACGTCGTGCTTGCCGAGATATTCCAGATAGGCCTCGGCACGCTTGCGGGCCGTGATATCGGTCAGCGCCACTTGGACCAGCGACCAGTCCGTCTCGTAGCCCGGCAGCACGGAGAACTGCAGGTGAAGATGCAGCTCGTCGCCAGCCAGGGAATAATTGACCACCTCGCGCTGCTGGAAAATCTTGCCGTTCCAGAGATCGATCAGCTGCTCCCGGAAGTGCTCCCGCATCTCGTCGCGGAACACATCGCCGAGGCGCATCAGCAGGGTCTGCTTGTCGGGCGCCGAAAAGAGCTCGAGCGTGTGCCGGTTGACGTCGATCACGCGGATCTCGCTCATGCAGCGCGTGACGAATTCCGGATGCACATCGGTGAACACGCGAAAATCGGTGATCCCCTGCCGCCGCACGTCATCGAGGAGGTTCTTGACGCTGCTGAAATCCTCCACCCAGAGAGACACGGGCGAGTGCTCGAACAGGCCGCGGGCGTAGATCTCGCTGGCGGCGAGCTGCCGCCGCGCCGTCTCGCGCTCGGTGACGTCCTCGATGGCGATCAGAACGCGATCCCACCGGTCTTCATGGCCCGGCAGAACGCTGCCCCTGAGCTGGATGTCGAGCCGCTTGCCCGACAGGGTGTAGTTCACCGTGTTGCCGAAGAATTCCGTGCGCCCCTCCCAGAGCTGCACGAGCTCCTCGATGTGGGTCTTCAGCATGTCATTGCGAAAGATCCGGCCGAGATTGCTCACGAGCTGCGGCAGGTCCTCGGCTTCGAACAGGCTGAGGGTCTTGCGGTTCACCTTGATGACGCGGATCTGGCTCGAACAGGCCTCCACGCGGGCCGTGTCCTCCAGGAGATATTCCCGCAGCGACGTCACCCCGGCCTCGCGCCATTGCGAGAGAAGCTCCTTGAGACCGCTGTAATCCTCGAGCCAGAGAGAGACGGGAGCCAGCTCGAACATCTCGGCATCATCGGCGAGTTCGCTCGACGAAGGAACGGTGAACCTGTCGGTTTTGGAGTGCAGCATAGAAGACCTGCGGGTGAACCTGATTCCAGGGGACATTCACCGCAAAGCAACAACGTAATACTAGATCAAAACAGACGTTTTTGTAGGCATTCGTGAAGTTATTAAAGAAGCAGGTTTTCCTGCAACACTTTTGCAAATGTTGCAGGAATTCCGGAACTTTGATGAAACCTTACATGTCCCTTGACGGGAAGAGCTAACGCTTGCTTTAAACGATAGCCGTCGCTTCGATCTCGATCCGGGCGGCCTTCTCCACGAGCCGTACGACCTGAACGAGCGCCATGGCGGGATAATGGGTGCCGAACACATCCCGATAGGCCCGGCCCAGCTCGCGCAGATGCGCGAGGTATTCGTCGATATCGACCACATACCAGGTCAGGCGCACGAGGTGCCGGGGCTCGGCGCCTCCCTCGGCCAGAATGGCCCGGATATTCACGAAGATCTGGCGGGCCTGCGCGACGAAGCCGTCGGCGAACACTTCCTTCTCGTCCCAGCCGACGACGCCACCGGTCACCAGGACCCTCCCCTCGCCCATCATGCCGTTGGAATAGCCTTTCGGCGCCTTCCAATGCTTCGGGTTCAGGACCTCTGGACCATCGTCGGCGTCAGGCAGGGGGGTGCCTTCCAGTGCGGCTGTCATCGTTCTTCCTCCCTTATCGACCGGACGCGGCGCCGAGATCCCGGGCGCGCTGCGCCTCCAGCATCTTCAGGAGTTCGCGCGCGATCACGACTTTCTGGACTTCGGTGGCGCCTTCATAGATGCGCAAGGCACGGATTTCCCGATAGAGCTCTTCGACCTTTACGCCCTTGGTCACGCCGAGCCCGCCGAAGATCTGCACGGCCTTGTCGATGACGCTCTGCGCCGTTTCCGTCGCGTGCATCTTCGCCATGGCGGCCTCACGCGTCACGCGCGGCGCCCCCTGGTCCTTGGTCCAGGCGGCGCGATAGACGAGAAGCGCGGCGCTGTCCACGCCCGTCGCCATGTCGGCGAGAGCCGCCTGCGTCATCTGCAGGTCGCCGAGCGGCGCCCCGAAGAGCTTGCGCGACGAGGCATGCCGCAACGCCTCGGCCAGGGCGCGGCGCGCCAGCCCGAGCGCCGCAGCGCCGACCGTGGAACGGAACACGTCGAGGGTCGCCATGGCGACCTTGAATCCTTCGCCCGGTCCGCCGATGCGGTTTGCCAGCGGCACGCGACACGCGTCGAACCGCAGGGTCGCGAGCGGATGCGGCGCAATGACGTCGATGCGGTTCTCGATGCTCAAGCCGGGCGTCTGCGCATCGACCACATAGGCCGACAGGCCTTTCGCGCCGGGCGCTTCACCCGAGCGCGCGAAGACCACGTAATGGTCCGCGATCCCGCCGTTGGAGATCCATGTCTTCAGGCCGTCGATCCGCACATGACTGGGCCCGTCCGGCGTCACGGTGGTGCTCATGGCGGCGACGTCGGAACCCGCCTCCGGCTCAGAGAGCGCGAAGGCCGCAATGGCATCTCCGCGCGCCACGGCGGGCAGGTATTGCTCCTTGAGCGCATCGGAACCGAACAGGGTGATCGGTCCCGTGCCGAGGCCCTGCATGGCAAAGGCGAAATCCGCCAGACCCTCGTGAGCGGCCAGGGTTTCCCGCGCAAGGCACAGGGTGCGGACATCGAAGGCCGGGGTGAGGCCGCCATAGGCCTGCGGCACCACCGCCCTGAGCCAGCCGCCTTCGCCCAGCCGCCGCACCAGACGGCGGCAGGAGGCGTCGACGTCGTGGTGATCGACCAGAGGTTCGACTTCCCGGCTCGCCCAGGCGTTCAGGTCTTCGGCGAAGCGCCGGTGACGATCCTCGAAGAACGGCCAGGAGAGAAAGCTCGCATCGATCACGTCAATCTCCTTTGAAGACCGGCTTCTCTTTCGCCGCGAAGGCGCGATAGGCGCGGGCGAAATCTTCCGTGGTCATGCACAGGGCCTGGGCGACCGCTTCCGCCTCGATGGCCTCCTCCACCGACATGGCCCATTCCATGGCGAGCATGCGCTTCGTCATGGTGTTGGCATAGGTCGGTCCGGTGCCGATGGCGCGGGCGAGCTTGCCGGCCTCAGCCGTAAGTTCGGCGGCCTCGACGAGGCGACTGAAGAAGCCCCAGCGCTCGCCCTCCTCGGCGCTCATGAAGCGGCCCGTATAGAGCAATTCCGACGCGCGGCCCTGGCCGATGATGCGCGGGAGGATGGCACAGGCGCCCATGTCGCAACCGGCGAGCCCGACCTTGTTGAACAGGAACGCCACCTTGGCGCCCGGCGCGGCGAGACGCAGATCGGACGCCATGGCCACGATGGCGCCGGCACCCGCGCAGATTCCCTCGACGGCCGCGATGATCGGCTGCGGCGCGGCGCGCATGGCCTTCACCAGCTCGCCCGTCATGCGCGTGAACGCGGTGAGGCCCTTGGTGTCCATCTCGACGAGCGGACCGATGATCTCGAACACGTCGCCGCCGGACGAGAAATTGCCGCCCGCTCCCGTGATGACCACGGCCTTGACGCCTTCGTCTTTGGCGCAGGCATGGAAGAAATCCGTCAGCTCGCGGTAGCTCTCGAAGGTGAGCGGGTTCTTCTTCTCCGGCCGGTTGAGCGTGACCGTCGCAACGGGCCCGTCGACCGAGAGGAGAAAGTGGCGCGGTTCGTAGCCCGACAGCGGCAGGGTGACGGGATTGGCGAATTGCGTCACTGGTCGTCTCCCATGATGGCCCGGCGGGCGGACAGCTTGGTCTTGGCGAGAAGCCGCATGAGGTCGTTGCGGTCCTTGGGCGTAAGATCGCCGAAGAGATCGGCGATCCAATGCTCGTGCTCGCCCGCCATGATCCTGAATTCGGTGCGGCCTTCCTCGGTCAGGCTGATCACCACGGCGCGCCGGTCCGTGGGCGATACGGTTCTCACCACATGGCCGGAGGCGACGAGCCGGTCGACGAGGCCCGTGAGATTGCCGTTCGACACCATCATCCGCCGCGAGAGATCGGACAGCATCATGCCGTCCGTCGCCTTGTCGAGCTGCGCCATCAGGTCGAAGCGGGGCAGCGTCACGTCGAAGCGCTCGCGCAGGCGGCGGCGCACTTCGCCCTCGATCAGCGTCGAGCAGGTGAGAAGCCGCAGCCACAGGCGCAACTCCTCGCGGTGATCCTCGGGCTGTTCGACGGCCTTGGTCTCCGCGTCGAGGGGAATGGCTTGGTCGTCCATGGTCAGAGTTCTCCACCGGCCACCACGATGGCCTGCCCCGTCACGGAGCGCGCGCCATCGCCGCACAGCCATAGCACCGCATCGGCAATCTCCGAAGGATCGATCAAGCGCCCCTGCGGGTTGTGCTTCACGAGTTCGCCGAGCGCCTCGTCGCGGCTTCTGTTGGTTTTCGCCATGATGCGATCCAGGCTCTCGGCCACGAGATCGGTATCGGTGAATCCAGGACAGACCGCATTGACCGTGACGCCGGTCTTCGCCGTTTCGAGCGCGAGCGCGCGAACGAGGCCGATGACCGCGTGTTTGGCCGCGCAATAGGCGCTCACATAGGGATAGCCCTTGAGCCCCGCCGTGGAAGCCACGGCGACGATGCGCCCGAAGCCGCGCTCCGTCATGGAGCCGAGCACCGCCTGGGCCATGTTGGTGACGCCGAGCAGGTTTACGTCCAGCATCTGCCGGAATACATCGGGCCCCGATTTCATGAAGGGCGCGGAGGCGGCCGCGCCTGCATTGGCGATCATCAGGTCGACGGGACCATAGCGGTCGACCGCCTCGCGCACGGCCCGCTGCACGACCGATGCATCGGTGACGTCCGCGATGGCGGCCGCGTGGGCGGCGCCCTGCACGATCGCCTGTTCGAGCGCGGCGGGATTGCGCCCGACGACAGTGACGGAGGCGCCGGCCTTTACGAGCGATGCCGCGATGGCGCGGCCGATCCCGCGACCGCCGCCGGTCACCAGGGCATGACGCCCTTTGAGACTTGTCAGGGTCATGTCATTCCGCCGCGAGAGGCTTCTCTCCGGCCTCCATCTTCAGCTCCGCCCGGGTCTTGGGCTTCGCCTTCACCTTGAGCTCTTCCAGGTCCTGCCGGTCGCGCACGGAATTGCGGAAGATCTGGTCCTTGCCCATGAGATATTGCGGCGGGCAATGGATGTCCTTCGCGCCGTACCAGGCCGCCGCCTTCATGGTGAAGAACGGATCGACCAGATGCGGACGGCCGAGCGCCACGAGATCCGCGCGGCCCGCCGCCAGGATCGTGTTCACCTGATCGGCCGCCGTGATGTTGCCGACGCACATGGTGGCGACCTGAGCCTCGTTGCGCACCTGATCGGAGAAGGGCGTCTGGAACATGCGACCGTAGATCGGCCGCGCCTCGCGCACGGTCTGGCCTGTCGAGACGTCGACGAGGTCGACGCCGTGCTCGGAGAACGCCCGGGCGATCTCGACCGCGTTGTCGCCCGTGATCCCGCCCTCCGCCCAATCGGTCGCGGAGATTCGCACCGACATGGGCTTGTGCGCGGGCCAGGCTTCGCGCATGGCGTCGAACACTTCGAGCGGGAAGCGCAGGCGGCTCTCCAGGGATCCGCCGTATTCGTCCGTGCGGCGGTTGGTGAGCGGCGACAGGAAGCTCGCCATCAGGTAGCCGTGAGCGCAGTGCAGTTCGAGCATGTCGAACCCGGCCCGCTCGCCGCGCCGGGCGGCATCGGCGAATTGCGCCTTGATGAGATCCATGTCGGCGCGCGTCGCCTCGCGCGGCACGGGGCTGTCCGGGAAATAGGGGATGGGCGACGCGGAGCAGATGTCCCAGGCCCCCTCCTCCAGGGGCCGGTCCATGCCCTCCCACATGAGCTTGGTCGCGCCCTTGCGTCCGGAATGTCCGAGCTGCAGGCAGAACTTCGCGGCCGAATTAGCGTGGATGTAATCGACGATCCGCTTCCAGGCGGCTTCCTGCTCGTCGTTCCACAGGCCGGTGCAGCCGAGTGTGATGCGCGCTTCCGGCGACACGCAGGTCATCTCCGTGAAGACGAGCCCCGCGCCGCCCATGGCGCGTGCGCCGTAATGCACGAGATGAAAGTCGCCCGGCACGCCGTCCTTGGCCGAGTACATGTCCATCGGCGAGACCACGACGCGGTTTTCAACCACCATCTCTCGCAGGCGGAAGGGCTGGAACATCGGCGCGCTCGGGTTCTCGACCGAAACGTCGAAGCCGGACTTGCGCACCTGCCGGGCGAACGTCTTGTCCACATCGGCCACGAAGTCGGGCGCGCGCAGGCGCAGGTTGTCGTAGGTGATCGCCTTCGCGCGGGTCATGACCCCGAAGGCGAACTGCACCGGGTCGAAATCCCAGAAGCGCGCCACGTGCTCGAACCAGACCAGGGACACGTCGGCCGCGTGCTGGGTCTTCTCGACCTCCTCGCGCCGTCCGGTCTCGTAGAGCGACAGCGCGCCCTCGACGCTCGGATCGCGGCGGAGGGATTCATAGAGCGCGATGGCATCTTCCATCGCGAGCTTCGTGCCCGACCCGATGGAGAAATGCGCCGACGCCTTGGCGTCGCCGAGCAGCACCTTATTGCCCATGACCCAGCGCTTGTTGCGGATCATCGGGAAGTTGCGCCAGATCGACCGGTTGGTGAGGATGCGATGGCCGCCGAGGAACCAGCCGAAGATCTTCTCCATGAGCGCCGCCGACTCGGCCTCGCTCTTGTCCTTCAGCCCCGCCCGCTCGAACGTCTCGGGATCGGTCTCGAACACCCAGGTCGAGCGGTTCGCCTCGTATTGGTAGGCATGGGCGATGAACGGCCCCCACTCGGTTTCCTGGAAGATGAAGGTGAAGGCGTCGAGGGGCTTGGTGGAGCCCATCCAGGTGAACTTGTTGGGGCGCAGATCCACCTCCGGCTGGAAGTGGTCCGCATAGCGCTCCCGGAAGCGGCTGTTGATGCCGTCGGCTACGACCACGAGGTCCGCATCGGCGAAAAGGCTCTCGTCGTCCACGTCGACTTCGTAGCGCAGGCTGACGCCGAGCTCCTCCGCGCGGTCCTGCAGGATCAGGAGCAGCGTGCGGCGCGAGCAGCCGCAGAAGCCGTTGCCGCCGATCCGATGCTCGGTGCCGCGGAAGTGGATGGCGATGTCGTCCCAATAGGCGAATTCCCGCACGATCCGCTGGTAGCTCGGCAGGTCGTATCTCTCGAAATTGTCGAGCGTCGCATCGGAGAATACGACGCCGAAGCCGAACGTCTCGTCGGCCCGGTTGCGCTCATAGACCGTGATGTCGGATTCCGGCCGAAGCTTCTTCAGCAGGATCGCGAAATAGAGCCCCGCGGGGCCGCCGCCGATGATCGCCGTCTTCATGAGATTCCTACCCGAGGCACTGCGCCGATTGTTTTAAGCTTAAAATAATTTCCACACAAGCCGGAAGAGCGTCACGCGCTCATCGCCTCCTGGTGGCTGTCGACGTCCTGGGCGATCCGCCGCAGCTCGAAGCGCTGCAGCTTGCCGGTCTGGGTACGCGGCAGGGCCTCCACGAATTCGATGAGGCGCGGGTACTTGTAGGGCGCGATCTCGGCCTTCACGTGATCCTGCAGCACCTTCGTCAATTCGGGTCCCGGTGCGTGGCCGGAACGAAGCACCACATAAGCCTTGACCACCGTGCCGCGTCCGTCGTCGGGAGCCCCGACCACGCCGCATTCGGCGACGGCCGGATGGGTGAGAAGCGCGGCCTCGACTTCCGGCCCCGCGATGTTGTAGCCCGCCGAGATGATCATGTCGTCGGAGCGGGCCTGGTACCAGAAGTACCCGTCCTCATCCATGAGGTAGGTGTCGCCGGTGATGTTCCAGCCGTCCTGCACGTATTTGCGCTGCCGCTCGTCCGCGAGATAGCGGCACCCCGTCGGCCCGCGCACGGCCAGGCGGCCGATGCTGCCGGGCGGGAGGTCGCGCCCCTCCTCGTCGACGACCTTCGCCTCGTAGCCTGGAACGGGCTTGCCGGTCGCGCCGGGCCGGATCTCGTCCTCCGTCGCGGCGATGAAGATGTGCAGCATCTCGGTGGCGCCTATCCCGTCCATGAGCCGGATCCTCGTCGCAGCCTTCCAAGCCTCGAACGTGCCCTTGGGCAGCGGTTCGCCGGCCGACACGCATTTGCGCAAGGAAGAGATGTCGTAGCCTTCGAGCTTCGACAGCATGGCGCGGTAAGCGGTCGGCGCCGTGAAGCAGATGGTGGCCTTGTACTGCATGATGGCAGGCAGAAGATCGTCGGGCCCGGCCTTCTCCAGCAGCACGGTCGAGGCGCCGACGCGCATGGGGAACAGCACGATGCCGCCGAGACCGAAGGTGAAGGCGAGCGGCGGCGAGCCGATGAAGCGATCGCTCGCCTCGGGGCGCAGGACGTTCCGCCCATAGCCGTCGCAGATCGCCAGCATGTCCCGGTGGAAATGCATGGTCCCCTTCGGCTCGCCGGTCGTGCCGGAGGTGAAGCCGATCAGGCAGACATCGTCCGCCGCCGTGTCGACCGCCGTGAAATCCGGCGAAGCCTCGGCCATCAGCGTCTCGAGGCTGTCGGGCTTGCCCGAGCCCCAATAGACCACATGCCGCAGGCCGGGCGCCATCGCCCTGGCGCGCTCCATCTCGTCCGCGAGGCGGTGGTCGCACAACGCGATGGTGATCTGCGCCTTGTTCAGCGGATAGGCGATCTCCTTGGCGCGCAGCAACGGCATGGTCGCGACGACGACGCCGCCGGCCTTGAGGACCGCCAGATAGGCCGCCACCATCATGGGGTTGTTGGCCGAGCGGAGCAGCACGCGATTGCCCGGCACGAAGCCGAGCTTGTGGACCAGCACGTTGCAGATGCGGTTCACCCGCTCCTGCAGGGCGCGATAGGTCAGGGTTTCCGCCGGGCTGATGATGCAGGGCTCATCGCCCCGGCCCTCGTCGACCCAGCGATCGAGGAAGGCCACGGCGCAGTTGAGCCTTTCGGGATAGTGAAGCTCGGGACGGGTGAACTGGAATGTCGGCCATTGGTCCCGAGGCGGAAGATTGTCCCTCGCAAAGGTATCCACATGCGCCGTATCCGCCATCGTCCGCTCCTCTGTTTTATTGTGCGTCAGGAGAGACGGAGCGCCGTCGGCTTGGCAGGGTCGGAAGCAGGTCATTGCAGATCCGCGCCATGGCGAACCTCGTATCGCTGCCCGTCCACCGCCAGTCACGCGCTCGTCATTTCGCCTGCCTTCCTCTGCGTAACAATCCGCTTGAAGAACCGGAAAAATATTTTAATCTTAAAATAATCCTTGGCAATCCCAAAGATTGGGCAAAGACTGGGGATGCCGGGACGAAAGCTCCGACAAAGGGAGTGTTCGGCACATAAGTTTTACGGCAGAGTATCGCCGACTTGTCCGTCGAGGCATCGCATGCCCCGCCGGAAACAATCACGCAGCACAGCCAATGTGCGCAGGGAACAGCCACTCGGGAGACTATGATGAAGGTGACGATCAAAACCCTTGGCCTTGCAGCGGCCGTCGGCTTGGCCGCGGCTCCGGCCATGGCGCAGGAGAAGCTGAAGGTCGGCCTGCTGCTGACCCTCTCCGGCCCATCGGCCGTGCTCGGCCAACATGCCCGCGACGGCTTCCAGCTCGCCGTGAAGGATTTGGGCGGCAAGCTCGGTGGACGGGATGTGGACGTCATCGTCGTCGACGACGAGCTGAAGCCCGACGTGGCGGTGACGAAGGTGAAGGGCCTCCTGGAACGCGACAAGGTCGACTTCGTCGTCGGCCCGATCTTCTCAAACGTGGCAGTCGCAACCCAGAAGCCGATCGTCGACGCCAAGACCTTCTACATCAGCGTGAATGCGGGCCCGTCGAACCTCGCGGGCAAGAGCTGCAGCCCGTACTTCTTCGCCACCTCCTACCAGAACGACCAGAACCACGAGGTTCTCGGCAAGGTCGCGCAGGACCGCGGCTACAAGAAGGTCTATCTGCTGGCGCCGAACTACCAGGCCGGCAAGGACGCGCTCGCCGGGTTCAAACGCCACTACAAGGGCGAGATCGTCGAGGAATCCTACATTCCGCTCAACACGCTCGATTTCCAGTCCGAGCTCGCCAAAATCGCCTCCATGCAGCCCGACGCGATCTTCACCTTCATGCCGGGCGGCATGGGCGTGAACCTCGTCAAGCAATACCGCGCCGCCGGCCTTGCCGACCGCATTCCGTTCCTGTCCGCCTTCACGGTCGACGAGACGAACCTGCCCGCGCAGCAGGACGCCGCCATCGGCATGCTCAGCGGCTCGAACTGGGCTCCGAACATGGACAATCCGGCGAACAAGAAGTTCGTCGCGGCCTACGAGGCGGCCTACAACACGATCCCCGCCTCCTATGCCATGCATTCCTACGACGCGGCCCTGCTGATCGACTCGGCGCTGAAGGCGACCGGCGGCAAGACCGACGACAAGGAAGCCCTGCGCGCCGCCATCAAGAAGGCCGACTTCAAGTCGCTGCGCGGCGACTTCAAGTTCGGCGCCAACGGCTTCCCGATCCAGGACTTCTACCTCGTGAAGGCGGCCAAGCGCGCCGACGGCAAGCTGGAGACGGAGATCGTCGAGAAGGTGTTCGACGACTACACCGACGCCTATGCCAAGGAATGCAGCGCCACGAACTGAGGCGCTCCGCAGTGGGATCGATCCGCCTGATCGGGTAGATCGATCCTTTTTCTTGACGCCATCATCATGGTGCCTTCGCACGAAGGCGCCCGAGCAGGCCTGCCGCCAGTGACGTGCCGATGAACGCAACACTCCTCTTCGTCCAGGCTCTGAACGGCCTTCAGTTCGGCCTCATCCTTTTTCTCATCGCCGCCGGGCTCACGCTGGTGTTCGGGGTGATGGACTTCATCAATCTCGCACATGGCGTGCAGTACATGGTTGGCGCCTATCTGGTGGCGGCTTTCAGCGCCTGGACCGGAAGTTTCGGGTGGGCGCTGCTGCTCGCCCTGCCCTCCGCGCTGGCTTTCGGCCTTCTGCTCGAAATGCTGGTCTTCAGGCATCTCTACGACCGGGATCACCTGGACCAGGTCCTCGCCACATTCGGCGTGATCCTGTTCTTGAACCAAGGCGTCAAGTTCGTCTGGGGCGCCGCTCCCCTGAGCGTTCCCGTTCCCGCCCTGCTCTCGGGTTCGGTGGAGATCGCGAGCGGGCTGCTCTATCCGGTCTATCGCCTCGCGATCATCGCGGCGGGGCTCGTGGTCGCCGGCCTGCTCTATGTCCTGGTGAACCACACGCGCGTCGGCATGCTGGTGCGGGCCGGCGCCAGCAACGCCGCCATGGTGTCGGCGCTCGGCGTCAACATCCAGAGGCTGTTCATGATCGTGTTCGGCTTCGGCGCCATGCTGGCGGGCTTCGCGGGCGCGATGGTGGCGCCGATCCTCTCGGTCGAGCCGGGCATGGGCGACAACATTCTGATCCTCGCCTTCGTGGTGATCGTGATCGGCGGCATCGGGTCGATCCGCGGGGCGTTTCTCGCAGCCCTCCTGATCGGGCTCGTGGACACGGTCGGACGCAGCTTCGCGCCGAACCTGTTGCGCCTCTTTCTCGACCCCGCCGCCGCGAGTCAGACCGGCCGCGCCATCGCCCCGATGCTGATCTACATCTTCATGGCCGCGGTGCTGTTCTTCCGTCCCTCCGGCCTGTTCCCCGTGAAGCGCTAGGGTGCCAATGACCGAACTCGCCGAAACACCCTCCGCCCCCATGCCATCGCTCTCCACACGGTTCGAGATCGTCCCCGTCGTTCTCTTCGCCGCCTTCGCGGCGGCGCCATTGCTCGCCACCTATTCGGGCGCAGAGGGCTATGTCCTGTCCCTGCTGACGCGGGTGATGATCTTCGGCATCGCCGCCATGGCGCTCGACCTCATCCTCGGCTACGGCGCGCTCGTGAGCTTCGGCCACGCGGCCTTCCTGGGGCTCGGCGGCTATACGGTCGGCATCCTGGCGAGCCACGGCATCGAGGATATCCTCGTGCAGGTTCCCGTGGCACTTGCCGCCTCGGCTGTCTTTGCCTTGATCACCGGGGCGATCTCGCTGCGGACCAAGGGTGTCTATTTCATCATGATTACCCTGGCTTTCGGGCAGATGCTCTACTTCCTCGCCACGTCGCTCGCGGCCTATGGCGGCGACGACGGCATGACCCTGTCCTCGCGCAGCCTCCTGGCCGGAACGAACGTCCTGAAGAACGACTTCACCTTCTACTGGGTCTGCCTGCTCTGCCTTCTCGGAGCCTATGCGTTCTCGCGCTCCGTCGTGGCGTCCCGGTTCGGGCGCGTCCTGCGCGGCACGCGGGAGAACGCCATCCGCATGGAAGCCATCGGCTTCCAGCCCTTCCGCTTCCAGCTCGCCGCCTATGTCATCAGCGGCATGCTCGCGGGGCTCGCCGGTTGCCTGCTGGCGAACCAGGCCGAGTTCGTCAGCCCGGCCTTCATGACGTGGCAGCGCTCCGGCGAGCTGATCTTCATGGTCGTGCTCGGCGGCCTCGGCTCCCTGCATGGCGCGATCATCGGCGCGGCCGCCTTCCTGCTCCTGGAGGAGTTCCTGCCGGAAATCCTGCATTCCTTAAGCTTCTTCCTGAGCGAGGAAGCCCGCTCCCATCTCGCCGAGAACTGGAAGATGGTGTTCGGTCCCCTGCTCATCCTGATCGTCCTGTTCGCCAGGGGCGGGATCATGGGCCTACTGCGGAGGTCGCACCATGACTGAGCCGCTTCTCGAACTCCGCAACCTGCGCAAGGCCTACGGCGCCCTCGTCGTCACCGACGACGTCAGTCTGTCCATTCGACCCGGCGAGCTGCACGCGATCATCGGCCCCAACGGGGCGGGCAAGACGACGCTGATCCACCAGATCTCCGGCACCCTGGCGTCGAATTCCGGATCCGTCCTGTTCGGCGGCGAGGACGTGACGCAGCTCTCGATGCCGCAGCGCGTCCGGCGCGGGCTTGCGCGGTCGTTCCAGATCACGTCGATCCTCCCGGGTTTCTCCGCATTGGAGAACGTCGCCATGGCCGTCCAGGCGCGGTCGGGATCAAGCTTCCGCCTCTTCGGCCAGGCCGCGCACGAGAAGGCCCTGAACGAGCCTGCCATGGAGTGCCTCGCACAGGTCAACCTCGCGGGGCGCGCGCATGTCCCGGCGGGCCTGTTGTCCCATGGCGAGAAGCGCCAGCTCGAACTCGCCATCGGCCTTGCGACCGCACCGAAGCTGCTTCTCCTCGACGAGCCGCTGGCCGGCACCGGCCACGAGGAATCCCAGCGTGTCGTCGAGACCCTGCGGCGCCTCAAGGAGCGCCTCACCATCGTACTGATCGAGCACGACATGGATGCGGTCTTCTCCCTCGCCGACCGCGTCTCCGTGCTCGTCTACGGTCGCGTGATCGCCACCGATACGCCCGAGCGGATCCGGGAGAATCCCGAGGTCCGCGCCGCCTATCTCGGCGAAGAGGAGATGGTCTGATGCTCTCCGTCCGACAGCTCCAGGCGTCCTACGGCGCTGCGCAGGTGCTCTTCGACGTCTCGCTCGAGGTCAAGGCAGGCGAGGTGGTGACGCTCATCGGCCGCAACGGGATGGGCAAGACGACCACCATTCGCTCGATCATGGGCCTGCTGCGTCCGCGCGGCGGCGAGGTGCGCTTCGACGGAGCGGCCGTGACGGGGCTCGCGCCCTATCGCATCGCGAAGACGGGCATCGGCCTCGTGCCCGAAGGCCGGCAGATCTTTCCGACCCTGACCGTGGAAGAGAACCTCGTCGCGACGGCTTCGAACCGAACCGGCTCCGGCCGCTGGACGCTGGATGCGGTCTACGACCTGTTCCCGCGTCTCAAGGAGCGCCGCAGCAACCTGGGCACGCAGCTCTCCGGCGGCGAGCAGCAGATGCTGGCCGTCGGACGCGCGCTCATGACCAACCCGAAGCTGCTGATCCTCGACGAGGCCACCGAAGGCCTGGCACCGCTGATCCGCGCGGAGATCTGGACCTGCCTCAAGCGCCTCAAGGGCGAGCGCCAGTCGATTCTCGTGATCGACAAGAACATCGGCGCGCTGGCCAGCTTCGCCGACCGGCACGTGATCATCGAGAAGGGCCGCTCAGTCTGGACGGGAACGAGCGAGGAGCTCATGACCGATACGAGCCTCAAGGACCGTTACCTCCACGTGTAAGGACAACCGCGATGGCCGCCGAAGACCTCGACCTGGAGGCCGAGTACAACAACCGGGCGCGCGTGCCCGAACATCCGGTTCACATCGCAGGCTGGCAGCGGGATTCCGCCGCCTACCGGGAGAGTGCCCGCTGCGAGCTGGATCTTTCCTACGGGCCGGGCGAACGGAACCGGCTGGACCTCTTCCATCCGCAGGGCGGCGATGCCGGCGGCCCGGTGGTGCTGTTCATCCATGGCGGCTATTGGCAGGCGCTCGACAAATCCACGTCGAGCCATCTGGCACGCGGCGCCAACGAGCGCGGGCTGACGGTCGCGATCCCGAGCTATACCCTCGCGCCCGCCGCCACGCTGGCCGCCATCGTGGCCGAGATCGAGACTGCGGCCGATTTCGTCATCGAGCGTCTGGGCCGCCCCCTCGTCCTGAGCGGCCATTCGGCCGGCGGACACCTGGCCGCATGCCTCATGGCGCGGCCCGATGCGCTGCGGAGGCCCGTCCGTGCCGCCATGCCGATCTCCGGACTTTTCGACCTGCCGCCGCTGGTGCCGACCTCGATCAACAAGGCTCTCGGCCTCTCCCTGGAGGAGGCGCGCTCTTTAAGTCCGTTGGAGTGGGCCCCTCCCACGAGCGGACATCTCATCGCCGTCGTCGGCGGTGCGGAAAGCAGCGAATTCCTGCGCCAGTCCCGCGCCATCGTAGAGCGGTGGGGACAGGCAGGCGTGGCGACGCGCTACCATGAGGTGCCGGGAGCGCATCACTTCGACGTTATCGCCGGTCTGGCGAATCCCAACGACCCGCTCGTGGACATGTTCGTGGAACTGTCGGCGGACGCTTGAATCTCAGCTGTCCCGCTTCAACTGTTCGACCACGCCCTGGCTCATATAGGGATGGCCCGCTTCGTTGAGTGCCCGGTCGAGGGCCTCGATGGCGATGAGGATCTTCGTAAGCTCTTCAGCCAGATCGACGGAGGGAAGTGGTGCCTCGGAAATCTGCCGCGTCATCTCCCTGCGCCGTTTCACGAGGCTCTCGCGCGCGGCATTCAGCTCCTGGATTTCCTCGGACGTCATAGGCTCCTCACGATCAACATTGTCATCAGTATCAAGTTTTTTAGGCCGGATCCGTTCACGCCGCATCGGCGCGACGGAGATGGTGGCTGTTCCAAGTTCGCCTCATCGCGACAGCGTATCCAGCAGGTCGATGATCCTCTCATGGCGCTCCTCGGCCTGCTCGCTTGAGATCGAGCAGACGAGGCGCTCCTTGCTCCAACGGAGCCCTCCCCGGGAAGCGGCGATCCTTGCCTTCAGGGAGGGCTTCTCGGCCGATCCGGGCCGGAAGGTCAAGGCAATGGCCTGCGGCCCCGCATCGATGCGGGCGATCCCCAGGTTCCGGCACGCTTGGCGCAGATGCGCGAGCCTCAGGAGGTTCCGGACGGGTTCCGGGATGGAGCCGAAGCGGTCCTCGATCTCGGCCTCGAGCTCGTCGATGCTCTCGGATAGGTCGAACCGTGCGAGCCGGGCATGGAGATTGATCCGCATCTCAGGCTCGCTGACATAAGTTTCCGGAATGGCGCCGGACAGCCCGATATTGAGCTCAGGCGTCCAGTCGTCGTCCAGGCTCTCCCCGCGCAGAGCGTGCGCAAGCATGTGTTGATAAAGATCTGTACCGATCAGCTTGACGTGGCCGGCCTGCTCCTCGCCGAGCAGCGCCCCTGCGCCGCGCTGATCGAGATCCTGCGCGCTGATGGCGAAACCCGCTCCCAGCCTGTCGAGGGCCGCCAGCGTCCTCAGGCGCCTCTCCGTCGCTTTCGGAAGCTCCTGGCCGGGCTCCGTCAGCAGATAGGCCGTTCCCCGGACGCGCCCTCTTCCGACGCGCCCCCGAAGCTGATGCAACTGCGCCATGCCGAAGCGATCCGCGCGCCACACCAGCATGGTGTTGGCGCGGGGGACATCGAGGCCGCTCTCGATGATATTGGTGGAGAGAAGGACATCCCCCTCCCCGTCGGCGAAGCGCACCATCACGTCGTCCGTCTCGGCGGGCGGCATCTGTCCGTGAGCCACCATGACGTCCAGTTCCGGAACGAGCTTCGCCAGCCGCTCACGCATGGGCTCGATATCCTCGACCCGGGAGCAGACGACGAAGCTCTGGCCCCTGCGCCGCCGCTCGCGCATGAGCGCATCGCGCACGCTGGCCGGATCGAAGGGCGTCAGGAACGTGCGGATCGGCTGGCGGCGCGCGGGCGGCGTCGCGATGATGCTCAGCTCCTGCAATCCGACCAGCGCGGATTGCATCGTCCGGGGAATCGGCGTTGCGGTCAGCGTCAGCACATGAGCTTGCGCCGACAATTCCCTGAGCTTGTTCTTGTGCGCCGTTCCGAACCGCTGTTCCTCGTCTATCACGACGAGCCCGAGATCCTTGAACGTCACGCCTTTTGCTGCGAGCGCATGCGTACCGATGACGACGCGGATCGACCCGTCGGCCAATCCCTTCTTCACCGCCCGCGCTTGGGCCGGCGGCGCGAGACGGGAAAGATGCGCGATCTCGATCCCCAAACCCGCGAAACGCCTTTCGAAGCTGCGCACATGCTGGCGCGCCAGCACGGTCGTCGGAGCGATGACGGCCACCTGCTTGCCCGACAGCGCAACGGCGGCGACGGCGCGCAGGGCGACCTCCGTCTTGCCGAATCCGACATCGCCGCAGACCAGCCGGTCCATCGCCCGGCCCGATGAAAGATCTCCGAGGACGGCCTCGATGGCGGAGATCTGGTCGGCTGTTTCGGAGAACGGGAAGCGGGCGACGAAGCGTTCATACTCGCGTCCTGGCGGCACGAGCGGCTCCAGCTGTCTTGCCCTGCGAGCATCGACGAGGCCGATCAGGTGCCTGGCGGTTTCCGCGATCTCCGTTTCGATCTTCTCGCGGCGCACCTGCCATGCATCGCCTTTCAGCCTGTCCAGCGAAAGGGCATCCGACATCGCACCGTAGCGCCAGACGCGGTCCATCTCCGTCGCGGGGACCAGGAGCGTCGTGTCGGCCGCATAACCGAGCCTGACCGCTTCGCCCTCGCCCGCATCGCCGGCCGTGACGGTCTCGATGCCCTGGAGCACGCCGATTCCATGGTCGATGTGAACGACGGCGTCGCCGATCTGGAACCTCGTATCCGTGAAGCTCAATGCGGCGGAAGCGATCTCTGTCTCCGCAGCGCTGCGAGCACGGCTCCCCAGCACGTCGAAGGCCGTGACGAGCGCGATGCCATCGCGCTCATCGACGAAGCCCCTCTTGATATCGGCCTGCAAGCCGAACCATCCCTGGGAAGGTCCTTCCACGACATCGTTCCATCCATCCACATCGTCCGGTCGCCCGACGGATTGGACCCGTCGCCTGAGCCTCGCCAGGTCCGAGCGGTCCGCCGCAGCCAGGACGATCTTTCGCCCCGCCTCCGTCTGCGCACGCAGGAAATCCGCAAGCGCTTTCGAAGGCCTGGACGAGATCGCGAAATTCGGCACCGCATTCCGAGAGGAATCGTCCGGCGTTACGGCATGAATGTAGACGGTGCGGCGGCTCGACAGGATGTCCGCCCATTCGTCGTCCTGGATGAAAATCCGCTCAGGCGCACCGGGCGATGCTGCCGGCTGGCCCTGCATGCGCAACTTCATCCGATTGTCGTAGGCGTCGGCAGCCTGCTCCATCACGAGCTGCCGCCTCTCCTCGAACTTCGCATCCAGGACGATGGCCGCATCCGGCCAATAATCGAAGATCGTTTCCAGGCGCGGGTAGAATTCAGGCAGACGATGCTCCATGCCGTCGGACCGCTCGAGGGTGGCTTCTCCACCGCCCGCCGCCTGCAGGACCACCTCCGAGGCCGGGCCGATCACGAGATGGTCGACTTCCGCCTCCGTCAATTGAGAGATCGGATCGTAGGAGCGAATGGCCGCGATGGTCCGCCCATCGTGCTCGGCCCGGTAAGGCAACGGGCTGTCGGCCGGAAAGAGATCGATCACCTGCCCCCGGATCGCCGCCTCGCCCGGTTCATCCACCCGCTCATCCAGGATGTACCCGGTGCGGTGCAGATAGTCGCTCAGGGCATCGGTTGAAAACTCTTCGCCTGCGCAAAGCGGGAAGAATGACGTCCTCACCACGTCGCGCGGCGGCACCCGTTGGACGATCGCAGCCGCGCTCGTGATCAGGACACGCGGAGCCATCGCCGGTTCGCTCATCCGCCGCAGAGCCGCCATGCGGCGCCCCATGGCGTCCCGCGACGGCGAAGCGCTGTCGTAGGGAAGACAGTCCCATGGCGGCAGAAGGTCGATATCGAGACCGGGCGCCAGTCCTCGCATGGCCTGCGCCATCTGCTCGGCCCAGCGTTCCCCTCCTGCGACATAAACGACCCCTGCCGGCCCTGCCTCCTTCACCCGGTCGAGCAACCGCACGGCATGAAGCCCCAAGGAGGACGGCAAAGGCAGGTCGATCCGCCTGATATCCTGAGGGGGGAGAGGCTTGGCACGCATGGAACACTCGTTGGCCGGAACGGGGACCGAGGACAACGTCCTTGCCTTGTCCCAGTTGCAGGCCCTCACGGTCACCCTCCCGTTACAGCATTTTGTAAACCAGGAACCTTCATAGTCAGGACATGACCTATGGGAATACACGCTGTCTCTGCTTCGGGCTCGCTCTGCTCTTGGGCTCCACCATCTGGAGTTCTCCGAGCGCCTTCGCGGCTGCCGAAAATCTGTCTTCGGACGCCTCGTCAAAGACTTCGCCGAACGGCTCGACGCCTCCGGTCGGGAGCGTCGCCCCGCCGCCCAAGGGCGCCGCTACAGCACCGGCCAAGCCGCCCGAGAAAGTGGCGCCCACGCCTGTCGCGGCGATCTCGCAGGATCCCCGCCCGACCTTGGACGCCGGCACTTTCATCAACACCATGCGGGCGGCATGGACCTATAAGCGCATCGCCGAGGCGGGAGGGTGGCCGAGCCTCCCCGCGGGCACGGTTCTGAAGAACGGCGACAAGGGCCCGCTCGTCGCGACCCTTCGGCAGCGACTCGCCCTGGAGGGCGACCTCCCGGACAATTCCACGACAAGCACGGGCTTCGACGCGGAACTGGCCAGCGCGGTCAAGCGGTTCCAGGCCCGCCACGGCCTGCCGGAATCCGGCGCGGTGCGGGCGCGAACCCTGGAGGCTTTGAATGTCCCGGCGCTCACGCGCCATCGCCAGCTCACGGCTTCCGCGCAGAGACTGGCAGGCTCCACCTTCGCCTTCGGCGACCGCTATGTGGTGGTGAATATTCCATCCGCCGCCGTCGAAGCGGTCGAGCGTGGACAGGTGGCCCGCCGCTTCGTCGCCATCGCCGGAAAGGTGGATCGTCCCTCGCCGACGGTTGAGACGCGGGTCACCGCCGTCAACATCAATCCCACATGGACGGTGCCGGTTTCCCTGATCAAGAAAGACATCATCCCGCATGTGCGGAAGGATCCCGCTTACCTTGAGAAGATGAAGATTCGCATTCTCGACGCCAAGGGACAGGAGGTCGATCCCAAGACCCTCGACTGGTCGACGGAGAAGGCGGTGAACTACACCCTTCGCCAGGATCCCGGCGCGATCAACTCGCTCGGGCAGATCCGCATCGACATGCCGAACAAGCATGCCGTCTACATGCACGACACGCCCAAGAAGCAGCTCTTCGCGCAGGATGCCCGCTTCCATTCCTCGGGCTGCGTACGCGTGGCCGATGTGACCGATTTCGCCGAATGGCTTCTGCGCGGGACCGGCGGTCAGGCAGGCGCATGGACGCGAGACGGGATCAACACGGCCATCGCCGGCTCGACCCGTCAGGATATCCGTCTCGACAAGCCCGTCCCGGTCGCCTGGGTGTATCTCACCGGCTATGCGACGGCCGATGGCGCGGTGCATTTCCGCGACGATGTCTACGGACTCGACACGCCGAAGAGCAGTCCCCTGCCGGATCCGCAGGTCGTGGATGTTCCCGCGACGGCCTCGATCAAGCCCAAGCCACTGGTCGACGGCGCAAGGGTGACGACGCGCTAGCGCATCGTGCGGACCCGGAGGGCCGCGTCAGCGAAAAGTGGATCCGGTTTTCCGCATCAACGATGCGCTCTTCCAGGAGTGGAGCATCGGAATTGATCCCAAAAGTGGGGCCACTTTTGGGTCCGATGCTCTAGAGGCTCTTCCTGCGCAACAGGCGTCCGGACGACGGAATGGTTGCGCGCGATTTGTGCCATTCGAAGGCGGCGTCCTGGAACAGATCGATCGCCGCGACGGCCTGGGCCCGCATGGCCGCAATCGAAGCCGGGTCGCGCTGGGCGAAGCGGTCTGTCGCGTCGGCCAGCTGCCGGCACCGCTCCTCGACCAGTCGCCGCGCCTCCCGAAGCCGGGAGTTCGGCTCCTCGGGCTTGATCATTCCATCGCAGAAGCTGAGCACGTCCCGGGCAAGGTTCTCGCCGGAATAGAGACCGGAGTAATGATCGATCATGCCGCGGACATATCCAAGAGAATGGCGAATCTCTTGCCGCAAAAGCACCTCGCTGCTCATCGCACCTTCCTGCAATAGGACTTATGTCACCGCCTCGCCGGCAGTGCTGTTGTATGAACTGGAGAGTTCTAAAAAGGTGTTAGCCCGGCTCTGCCGTCTTAGGCGTGGCCGGAACCCTGGGCGGAATCGGAGGAGGCGTCTCGTTGTTCTGCGTCACCGTCAGGCGCGACGACCAGATTCTCTCAAGGACTGGACCGGCAATGATCCCGGCTACGAATGCAAAGGCCACGACGATCAGACCGATCCGGCCGCAAAGGCTCAGCATATCCTTGAATGCCATAAACCTTCCTCCCGTCTTCCTTAACGAAAGAATCCTAGGGGAGCTTTTCGCCGCAGCCAATAGACCAAAGCACAAATTGCGGCATCGACAGCACGACGGCGTTTGAACAACGATCGCGAACGTAAGGAAAAGCAAAGCTTTTTCTGAATAGGAAGCCGTGTAATATTTTAGCTGGCTTCGAGGGCATCTGCTTCTTCATGCCATACCATAATGTGGTATAGTGTTCTATTTGAGATGAATCGTATGACTGCTCGAGAGGCCTTCCCTTGACCGAGCCTCGAAAGCGGCTGCGGCTTGATCCATCCTGACAATTCTGAACATTTCGGACACCCTGGAATTGATCACGAGTTGATCGGATCTCGCACATGCCCATCTCCGCCATCTATCGCGCCTCGACACGTCATCGGGAACTCGGCTCCGATTTTTACGACCTCGTCCGGCCGGCGGAGTTTCCGCAGCACATCCTGCGCTATCGCAACCAGCGCTGGGCCGAGCGGGCGGGACTCGGGTCTCTCAGCGATGAAGAATGGATCGACCATTTCGGACGCTTCGCGCCGCTTCCGGGCAGCTTCGAACAACCCCTCGCCCTGCGCTACCATGGCCACCAGTTCCGGACCTACAATCCGCATCTGGGCGACGGGCGCGGCTTCCTGTTCGCGCAGATCCATGATGCGCAGGACGGCAGGCTTCTCGACCTCGCCACGAAAGGCAGCGGGCAGACGCCCTGGTCGCGCCATGCGGATGGCCGCCTCACCTTGAAGGGCGGCGTGCGCGAAATCCTGGCAACGGAGATGCTCGAAGCACTCGGCGTCGAAACCTCCAAATCCTTCAGCCTGATCGAGACCGGCGAGGAACTCGAACGCGGCGACGAACCCTCGCCCACGCGCTCGTCGGTGCTGGTACGCCTCAGCCACTCGCACATTCGCATCGGAACGTTCCAGCGGCTGCTCTACCTGAACGAAACCGACAACCTCCGCAAGCTCCTCGACTACACGATCCGGACCTACATGCCGCAGATGTGGCGCGAGGATGAGCCCGGCCGCGCCGTCGCCTTTCTCGAAGAGGTATGCCGACGCGTGGCCCGCATGGGCGCACAATGGATGGCGGCGGGCTTCGTGCATGGCGTGCTCAACACCGACAATATCAACGTCACGGGCGAGAGCTTCGACTATGGGCCATGGCGTTTCCTACCTGTCTACGAGCCCGGCTTTACAGCCGCCTATTTCGACGAGACGGGCCTCTACGCCTTCGGCCGGCAGCCCGACACGCTCTTGTGGAATCTGTATCGCCTCGCGGAATGCCTGCTGCCCTTGGCTCCGCAGAGCAACCTCGAGCAGGCCCTCGCCAGTTTCGAGCCCGCGCTTCATCGGGAATTCCCGAGCGCCATCCTGCGTCGCCTCGGCCTGCAATCGAGAGGCTTCGAGCAGGATGGGATGCTCGCCAAAGCCCTGTGGACATTCCTGCACGAGAGCAAGGCACCATTCGAGCAAACGTTCTTCGATTGGCATGGCGGTCGCCTGAGCGCACATCGCGCGGAAAAGAGCCCATCGGCACATTTTTATGCGCAGCCATCCTTCGAGCCGGTCCGCGCGGCTCTTGCCGGTTTCGAACCCGTGGCCCGGGCTCGGCTCGATCACCCTTATTTTGCGCGCCCCGCGCCCTGCACCATGCTGATCGACGAGGTCGAGGCGCTTTGGGCTCCGATTGCTGTCGAAGACGACTGGTCAGATTTTAAGACCAAACTTGTTGAAATCCGCAGCATGGCCGATGCCTACGGCGTGGAAGCTCCAGGCGAAAGAGATGGTGTTTGAGTAAAGCCGAGCTCAGCCGATTCCACCGGGCCTTCTAAGCCCGAGCTTGGAAAAAGTTCCGCCTCCTGGGAAAAGAACTTTTTCCTTTATAACGGAACGCATATTGAGGTTCCGCGTCTTAAAGCCAAGCGAGCCGTCTTGCTACGGCTCATCATCAAAAATGGCTCTATGTAGGTGAACAATGAAGCGTTCATACGCTCTCGCTTTGTCCAGCGCGGCCCTTCTCCTCGCCCTTGGAACTCCGTCCAGCGCCCAGGTTATCGGAACGGGGCAACAATGTGTGCCCGCAGTCGCTGATGCCTCCACGTATCACAATTGTCGACTTCGCATCGTGCAAGGTCAGGAGACCTGCCGCTGTGCCATTCGGCCTCAACAAGCTTTGCGCCGCATGGACCGTCCCATGGATTCTGACCGGTATGGCAGTGTGACTGGATCCATCAACGCTGGTCCCACTGCCGCCCCCGGATCGGCAAACCCAGCCCGCAATGTCTCCAGCGCATCCGGCAGCGGCACTCTTGGAACAGGCAGCGCCGGTGCTATAGGCGGCAACCTGGGTCCGGAACGTAGCGGCGCATTGGGAGGTGGCGGCACCTTGGGGGCGAGTGGCGCACGCAGCAGCGGAAATGGGGCGGGAGCAGTCAGCTCGAACGACGACAGCACCAGCGGAATTGGTGGAACGGGAAGCGGAACCGTCGGCTCCGGAAGTGCAAGTCTCGGTTCCGGAAGCGGAAGCGTCAGCCCTGGGATGGATAATAGCGGCAGTCGCGGCAACAACGGTCAGGGGAATGGCAACGGCAATGCCGGCGGCCATGGCAATAACGGGCACGGCAATGATGATGACGGCAACGATGCATCCAATCCCGGTCGATCCAACAATGGAGACGGGACCGACCAGGACGGCCCTGCCGGGAACGGCGGCGGCAAACGCTGACCCAACCTGAGCTCCATAAGGAAACTCCCCGGCTGCATTGCGTAGCCGGGGAGATCTTTGATCCAACCGTCTTCGATGATCGGCACTTCAGACATAGATCCGAAAAGAAAAACCGCTCTCTAGCCGATCAGGAGAGCAATTCCGGCGACGGCAACCGCCGCCCCGGTAAAGCGGCTGGCTTGCGTCTGACGGGCCGTGACAGCCCCCAAGACGATACCGAGCCCATGCAGCACCATGCTCGCGACAACGAAACCGAGGCTGTACAGGGCGGCACCGACACCGACTGGAATCTCCACACCATGAGCGTATCCATGGAAGACGGCGAAGAAGCCGACGAGCGCCATGGCCGCCCCGACGGTCCACGCGCGTGCCAACGTCACGACTGCGCCCAGCACCACGACCGAAGCAGCAATCGCGAACTCGACCGCGGGGACCGCGACGCCGGTCATTCCCAGCGCGCCGCCGACCAGCATCATCCCGACGAAGCTCGCGGGGAGCGCCCACAAGGCACGCCCTCCGAGCATGGCCGCGAAGAGGCCGACACTCATCATGGCCAGCACATGGTCGAGGCCTCCCATGGGATGGGCGATTCCGGCGAGAAGTCCGGAAGCGGGATCGTGGCCCGTATGAGCCATGGCAGGCGTGGCTGTCGCCAGCAACAGCATGATCGCAATGGAGCGTTTGAACATGACGATTTTCTCCTTCAGGCTGCTGCCGACAGACCGCCGGCCTGTTCGATGAACGACGCAATGGCATCGATCCCGATGCCGTCGCGAATGTTGCTGAACACGTACGGCCTCTGGCCGCGCATGCGCTTCGTGTCCTCCTCCATGATCGCCAGATCGGCGCCGACATGAGGCGCAAGGTCGATCTTGTTGACGACGAGGAGGTCGGAGCGTGTGATTCCGGGTCCGCCCTTGCGCGGGATCTTCTCGCCGCCCGCGACGTCGATAACGTAGATCGTCAGGTCGGCGAGTTCGGGCGAGAACGTCGCCGCCAGGTTGTCGCCGCCGGATTCCACCAGCACGAGGTCGAGGTCCGGAAAGCGCCTGCGCATGGTGGCAATGGCCGCGAGGTTGATCGATGCATCCTCACGAATGGCCGTGTGCGGGCATCCGCCCGTTTCCACGCCCATGATGCGCTCCACCGGCAGCGCGCCGGCCACGGTCAGGAGGCGCGCGTCCTCCTTGGTGTAGATGTCGTTGGTGATCGCACAGATGTCGTAGCGCTCGCGGAATGTCTTGCAGAGCGCTTCCATCAAGGCCGTCTTGCCCGAGCCGACCGGCCCGCCGATGCCGACGCGAAGGGGTCCCGTGTGAGATGTCATGACCGGAAAAGCCTCGTATACTGGTTTTCGTGATGGAACGAGCCGAGATCGGCCCGGAAGGTCGAGCCGCCGACATCGTCGAGCGTGAGCGCCATCGCCTGGCGGGCGATGTTCTGCACGATGCCGGCCAGCGCGGCGGAGACCCGTATGCCCGCCGTCTGCCCGATGGGTGCGAGACGGATCGCGGCGGAAACGAGTGTCTGAACGAGACCGAACAGATAACCCTGCGCGGTGATCGGCAGCGGGATGCGATGGGCTGCCGCAGCCATGCCGACCGCCACCGGAAAGGCCACCTCGCCGTCGATCCGGAGCAGGCGCGGCGAAGGCCACGCGGCGAGCGTCGCATCGAGAAAGCTGCGTCCCTGCTGGCTGGTCTCGAGATAGAGCTCGGCGGACGGCGACAACGCGAGCGCGAGTTCGTTGACGGCCTCGAGAGCCTCAAGGTCGCCCTGATCGCCAGCCCCGTAGGCATGGCTCAGGAGAATGGCGTCGTTGCGTCCGAGGCCGAACGTGAGCAGGTCCGTCAGCCATGAGACGAGACTGGCCTCATCGGTGACGTCGCCCGCTTCCACGGCCCATTCCAACGTATGCGAATAGGCGTAGCAGCCGACCGGATAGGACGGTGAGAGCCAGGCGAAGAGCGGCAGGATCGGCGCCTCTCCTGTCCGCCCCTGCGCTTTCATGGAGCCGTCATCCATGGCCGTGCCCATGATGGTGAGAATGTCCGCCATGCTCATGATGGTGATAGGCACCGCGCACGGGCCGGAAAGGTCGATGGACGATCTCGACCTTGGCACCCAGTCCAAGCAGCATGTCGACCAGCACATGGTCATAGGCGATGTAGATCGCCTCGCGGCTGATCTCCGCCGGCACGTGCCGGTTGCCGATATGCCACGCGAGGGTCAGGAGATCGAGCGGATCCTCCGTGGTGATCTCCACAAGCTTTTCCGGTGCCGCCCTCACCTCGACGAGCCAGCCGCTGTCCAGCCGAATGGCGTCGCCGTCTTCCAGCACATCGGCTCTGTCGAGATCGAGCAGGAAAGCGGTTCCGCCATCGGCATTGAGCCTGATGCGGCGGCGGTGCCTGTCGCCGTGATCGAGGGTGATGACATCGACGATGCGATCATGGTCGACGGCATCGCGGCGGATGATGGATGTGGCGCGGATCATGTCAGAACAGGAAATAGCGTTGGGCCATGGGAAGAACCTTCGCGGGTTCGCAGACGAGCAATTCGCCGTCGGCACGGACGTCGTAGGTTTCAGGATCGACCTCGATCAGGGGCGTCGCATCATTGAGAACCATGTCCTTCTTGCCGATCCCGCCACGCACGTTCTCCACGGCGACGAGCTTCTTCTGGACGCCGAGCGTTGCCGCCAGGCCGTTCTCCACGGCTGCCTTCGACACGAAGGTGAGCGATGTCGTGGAAAGCGCCCGGCCATAGGCGCCGAACATCGGGCGGTAATGCACCGGCTGCGGCGTCGGGATCGAGGCATTGGGATCGCCCATGAGGGCTGCCGCGATGGCGCCGCCTTTCAGGACGAGATCGGGCTTCACGCCGAAGAAGGCCGGCGTCCAGACCACGAGATCGGCGAGCTTGCCGACCTCGACGGAGCCGATATGCCTGGACACCCCATGGGCGATGGCAGGATTGATCGTGTACTTCGCCACATAGCGACGGACGCGAAAATTATCGTTGTCTCCGGTTTCGCCGGGCAATGCGCCGCGCTGCACCTTCATCTTGTGCGCCGTCTGCCACGTGCGGATGATGACCTCGCCGACGCGGCCCATGGCCTGACTGTCGGAGGACATCATCGAGAGCGCCCCGATATCGTGCAGGATATCCTCCGCCGCGATGGTCTCCTTGCGGATGCGGCTCTCGGCGAAGGCGAGATCCTCCGGGATTGACGGCGAGAGGTGATGGCAGACCATGAGCATGTCGAGATGCTCGTCGATGGTGTTCACCGTATAGGGCCGCGTCGGGTTCGTGGAGGACGGCAGCACGTTGGGCAGACCCGCCACCTTGATGATGTCGGGCGCATGGCCGCCGCCCGCGCCCTCCGTATGGAAGGCGTGGATCGTTCGCCCCTTGAAGGCCGCGATGGTGTCCTCGACGAAGCCGGATTCGTTGAGCGTGTCTGTATGGATCATCACCTGCACGTCGTAGGCATCGGCCACGGACAGGCAGCAATCGATGGCCGCCGGGGTCGTGCCCCAATCCTCGTGCAGCTTCAGCGCGCAGGCCCCGGCCTGGATCATCTCCTCCAGGGCGCCAGGCTTCGAGGCATTGCCCTTGCCCGTGAAGGCGAGGTTCATCGGAAAGGCATCTGCCGCCTCGACCATCCGGGCGATGTGCCATGGTCCCGGCGTGCAGGTGGTGGCGAAGGTGCCCGTGGCAGGCCCGGTTCCGCCGCCGAGCATCGTGGTGATGCCGGACATGAGCGCCTCTTCGATCTGCTGCGGGCAGATGAAGTGGATATGCGAGTCGAAGCCGCCGGCCGTGATGATCTTGCCTTCGCCGGCGACGATCTCCGTGCCCGGTCCGATGATGATGTCCACGTTGGGCTGCACGTCCGGGTTGCCGGCCTTGCCGATGGCGGCGATCAGCCCTCCCCTGATGCCGATATCGGCCTTCACGATGCCCCAATGGTCGAGGATCACCGCATTGGTGATGACCGTGTCGACCGCGCCCTCGGCGCGGGTCGTCTGCGCCTGTCCCATGCCGTCGCGGATCACCTTGCCGCCGCCGAATTTCACCTCCTCGCCATAGGTGGTGAAGTCTCTCTCAACCTCGATCACGAGAGCCGTATCGGCGAGGCGAACCCGGTCGCCTTTGGTCGGGCCGAACATGTCCGCATAGCCGGAACGCGGCAGGGAGGCCGGCTTTCTTGCATTCGACATCACAGCGCCCCCATCACACCCTGGCGGAATCCATAGACCTCACGCTTTCCGGACAGCGGAACCAGCACCACCTCGCGCGTGGCGCCGGGCTCGAAGCGCACAGCCGTGCCGGGCGCGATGTCGAGCCGCATGCCGCGCGCCTTCTCGCGGTCGAAGGACAGGGCCGGATTGGTTTCGAAGAAGTGGTAATGGCTGCCGACCTGAATCGGCCGGTCGCCCGTATTGGCGACCGTGAGAACGGTGCGCTCGGCGCCTTCGTTGAAGACGATCTCGCCCTCCTGCGCGGTCACCTCCCCGGGAACGTCCCTGGAAGCCGCGCCACGGATCGGGTGATGCACGGTGACGAGCTTGGTGCCATCGGGAAAGGTCGCTTCCACCTGCACGTCGTGGATCATCTCGGCGATGCCTTCCATCACCTGATCGGCGGTAATGACATGTGCGCCCGCTTCCATCAGCTCGGCGACGGATCGCCCGTCGCGCGCGCCTTCGACGACCGTGTCGGTGATGAGGGCGATGGCCTCCGGATGATTGAGCTTCACGCCGCGCTCCAGCCTGCGGCGTGCGACCATGGCCGCCATGGCGATGAGGAGCTTGTCTTTTTCACGGGGGGTGAGTTGCATGGTTCGACCCTAGCTGAGCCAGACGCGAGGCAGGGGCTCGCCGCGAAAGGCGAGCAGGAACGGTATCGCGGCAGAACGGAGCGCTTCGACCTTCATCGCGCAGAAGCGCACGGCGAGAAGGCCGTTCCACGCGCTGGCCGCGGCATCGCAGCCGTCGGCGACGGACGAGAGATGTTCGCGCGCGGCGTCCAGGCGCGCCTCCGCATCGGGCGCGGCATGGATCATTGTGGCGAAGACGCGCGCTCCCCTGCCGACGACGGGTTTCTGAAGAAGATCGTCGATCGGGCCGTCGAGCCGCAGCGTATCGGCATAGACGAGACGCCCTCCCCGCCGGACGCGCCAACGATCCTCGAAAAGCCCGTCGACGATGCGCTCCGCCCGCGCTTCGCGCCCGAACACGACGGCCTCGAACAATGTCAGGCTCGCATTCTCGGCCATTTCGACAGAGAGGCTCCGGCGGAGGCGCGCCCGGTCGAACAGGATGGTCTCCTGAGGCAGCCAGTCGAGCCGCGCCTCCACCGCGACCTTGAGGTCAACCACGAGCTCGGCAACCGGACCATCCGACCGGTAGACCTTCTCGGCCGCCGGTGTCGCCACCGTCACCGTGGCACCGGAACGCACTTCGACCTGAACGGAAAAGCGATCCCCACAGGCGATCCCGCCCGCCGTGTTGACGAGGACCGCGTCGAGACCGCTCCCCTGCCCCTTCGGGAGCCTGATCCGCATGGACCCGCTCTCCTCAATGCGCATGGGACGGGTGCGGCCGTCCAAGCCGACGGCGCCGAACGCAACCCGCCCGACCGCCCTCTGACGCTGTTGAGATACCGATTGGGAGACGCCATCAAATGGCCAAGCGCTGACGGACATCGTCTCCCTCAAGTGCCGAGCGGTCGCCATGCTGCACGACCTCGCCCCGCTCCATCACCACGAACCGGTCGGCCAGGTCGCGAGCGAAGTCGAAATACTGCTCGACCAGGAGGATCGCCATGTCCTTCCGCCCGCGCAGATAAGCGATGGCCCGACCGATATCCTTGATGATGGACGGCTGGATGCCCTCCGTGGGCTCGTCGAGCACGAGCAGGCGCGGACGGGTCACGAGGGCTCGCCCGATGGCCAGTTGCTGCTGCTGACCGCCGGACAGGTCGCCCCCGCGCCGGCCCAGCATGGATTTCAGAACCGGGAACAGCTCGAAGACCTCCTCTGGGATCGTCTTCTCGCCGCGCTTCAATGGCGCAAAGCCCGTCTCGAGGTTCTCCTTGACCGTCAGGAGCGGAAAGATCTCGCGGCCCTGCGGCACATAGGCGATGCCGAGCGCCGCCCGCTCGAAGGGTTTCAGACGTGCGATGTCACGGCCTTCGAAATGGATGCTGCCGCCCACAATCGGACGATGCCCGGCGATGGCGCGCAGCAACGATGTCTTGCCGACGCCGTTCCGCCCGAGCACGCAGGTGACCTCGCCGATGGAGGCGCTGACGGAGACGCCGCGCAGGGCCTGTGCGGCACCGTAATAGACGGAGAGGTTTTCGACAGAGAGCATGGTCATCGTCCCAGATAAACCTCGACGACCCGCTCGTTTGCACTCACCGCATCGAGCGTCCCCTCGGCGAGCACGGAGCCTTCGTGAAGGCAGGTGACCTTCACGTCGAGATCGCGCACGAAGGTCATGTCATGCTCCACCACGACGACGGCCTGCGTCTTCGCAATGTCGCGCAGAAGCTCGGCCGTTTCGGCCGTTTCCTGATCGGTCATGCCGGCGGCCGGCTCGTCGATCAGCAGAAGCTTGGGCTGCTGCGCCAGCAGCATGCCGATCTCCAGCCATTGCTTCTGTCCATGCGACAATTCCCCTGCCTTGCGGCGACGATGCGTCGTCAGGCGCACCCGCTCCAACAGAACATCGATCCGCTCGCGCTCCCGGGCGCTGCGCCGCGACAGGAGCGTGGCGATGGGCGACCGGTTCTCCTTGAGGGCGAGCAGGATATTGTCCTCGACGCTGTGCATCTCGAACACGGTCGGCGTCTGGAACTTGCGACCGATCCCGAGTTCCGCGATCGCGGCCTCGTCGAGTGCCGTCAGGTCGTGCGTTCCCTCGAAGAGCGCCGTGCCTTCGTTCGGGCGGGTCTTGCCGGTGATCACGTCCATCATCGTGGTCTTGCCCGCTCCGTTGGGGCCGATGATGGCGCGCATCTCCGCATGGTCGACGGCGAGCGATAGGGCGTTCAGGGCGCGGAACCCATCGAAGGATACGGAGACATTGTCGAGGTAAAGCAGAGTCGGAGTGATGGGTGCCGTCATGTGCCTACTCCGCCGCCTGCGAGGCGGTCTCAGGAACAGGCCGGGACTGCATTCTTTGGGTGACGTTGGTCCAGAAATCCTTGACCGCGCAGAGGATGCCCCGCGGCATCAGGAGCGTGACGAAGACGAAGAGGCCACCGAGGGCGAAGAGCCAGAATTCCGGCAGAACCCCGGTGAACCAGGTCTTGCCCGCATTGACCAGAAGCGCGCCGAGGATGGGACCAGCCAGGGTCCCGCGGCCGCCGACTGCCACCCAGACCACGACCTCGATGGAATTGGCCGGCGCGAACTCGCTCGGGTTGATGATGCCGACCTGCGGCACGTAGAGCGCGCCCGCCACGCCAGCCAGCATGGCCGAGAGCGTGAAGACCGCGAGCTTGTAGTGCTCGACACGGTAACCGAGAAAGCGTGTCCGGCTCTCCGCGTCGCGTAAAGCCACGAGTACCTTGCCGAACTTGGAGTTCACGACCCAGCGGCACAGCAGATAGCCCCCGGCGAGTGCCGCGACGGACAGGACGAAGAGAACGATGCGCGTGGACGCGGATTGGACCGGGAAGCCGAGAATGTCCTTGAAGTCGGTCAATCCGTTATTGCCGCCGAAGCCCATGTCATTGCGAAAGAAGGCGAGCATCAGCGCGAAGGTCATGGCCTGCGTGATGATGGAAAGGTAGACGCCGGTCACCCGCGAGCGGAAGGCGAACCAGCCGAACACGAAGGCGAGAAGGCCCGGCACGACAGGCACCATGAGGGCCGCGAACGGGAACCAGTCGAAGCCATGCCAGAACCAGGGCAGATCCTTCCAGTTCAGGAAGACCATGAAGTCCGGCAGGATCGGATCGGCATAAACTCCGCGCGGACCGATCTGGCGCATGAGATGCATGCCCATCGCATAGCCGCCGAGGGCGAAGAAGGCCCCGTGGCCGAGCGAGAGAATGCCGCAGAAGCCCCAGATCAGGTCGACCGAGAGCGCCAGCAGGGCGAAGCAGACATACTTCCCGATGAGCGGCACGAGATGGTCGGACAGGTGAAGCGGCGATCCTTGAGCGACCGCCATGTTCAGGACCGGCACCAGAATGGCGGCCGCTCCCAGCAGGACAAGAACGATGATGCTCTGGCGATCGAGCACGGATTGCGTTGTCATGCTTCCACCGCCCTGCCTTTGAGCGCGAACAGACCGCGCGGACGCCTCTGGATGAAGAGAATGATCGCGACGAGCAGCACGATCTTGCCGAGCACCGCGCCCGCATAGGGTTCGAGCAGCTTGTTGGCGACGCCGAGCGTCATGGCGCCGACCAGCGTGCCCCAGAGGTTGCCGACGCCGCCGAACACGACCACCATGAAGCTGTCGATGATATAGCCCTGGCCGAGATTGGGACTGACGTTGTCGATCTGCGAGAGAGCCACGCCGGCAATCCCGGCGACGCTGGATCCGAGCCCGAAGGCCAGCGCGTCGATGCGGTTGGTGCGGATGCCCATGGAGCCCGCCATCCGTCGATTCTGCGTGACGGCACGGACATGGAGGCCGAGCGGCGTGTAGCGCAGCACGAGGAGCAGCGCCGAAAAGACCGCGAAGGCGAAGATCACGATGGCGATACGGTTGTAAGTGAGGCTTAAGCCCCCGATCTCCAGCGCTCCGCTCATCCATGCGGGCGTGCCGACCTCACGGTTGGTGGGGCCGAAGATCGTGCGCACGCCCTGCTGCAGGATGAGCGACAGGCCCCATGTGGCGAGAAGCGTTTCGAGCGGCCGCCCGTACAGGAAGCGGATGATGGTCCGCTCGATGAGGATGCCGATCGATCCTGCCACCAGGAAGGCGAGCGGCAGCGCGATGAACAAGGATCCTCCGAAGAGACCGGGAGCGTGGTTTCGGATCACCTCCTGCACCAGGAAGGTTGTATAGGCGCCGATCATGACCATCTCGCCATGGGCCATGTTGATGACGCCCATGGTGCCGAAGGTTATGGCGAGGCCGATGGCGGCCAGCAGCAGCACGGAACCGAGGGAGATCCCATACCAGACATTCTGCACGCCGCTCCAGAGCGCCAGCCGCGAGCGAATGCCGTCGGCGGCCTTACTCGCAGCATCGGAGACCTCCCCGGGCGTTCCGGACGGCAGAGAGGACAGGAGCGCCAGCACATCCTGGTCGCCCCGAACTCGCAGGGTTTCGATGGCGGAAATCTTTTCGGCCGATGAGGCATCAGGTTTGCCGAGGAGAATTGCAGCGCGTGCACTTGCAAGCGCCTCTCGCACGCCGATGTCGCGCTCCTGAGCGATGGCTCGATCGAGCGTCGGAAGCGCCGCAGCATCGCGTGAGCGAAAGACGGCACGGGCTGCATCCATGCGGATCCCTGCGTCGGGGCTGAGCAAGGTCATGCTGCCGAGCGCAGCCTCAATGGCGCGACGGACGCGATTGTTGACCCGCACCGGCTTGGCACCGGCGGGAGGCGCGACCGCCTGTCCTGTCGCGGCGTCGACGAACCCGCCTGCAGCCTCGCGGATATAGACCTGACCCGCAACGGCCATCAGCCGCCCGTCGCGCAGGGCTTCGACGAGGCTCATGGCCTGGGCATGGCCACTGCCCGCAACGGCCCCGATGGCGACCTCCGTGTCGGAATAGCTGTCAGTCGCGAATTTGGGCAGGGCGTCCTCATAGGGCCCGGCCATGGCGGCCGACATCGTTCCGATGAGCAGAACGAAGGTCTGCAGAATGCTGCGCAAGCTGGTCATGCAATCACTTCGAACGGAGGATCGGGCGAGGACGGCTGGAGGGCCGCCCTCGTTGCGTCGCGCGCCTAGATCAGGCGCCGCACTTCTTCGTGACGGTGTTGTAGTTGCCGCACTTGAGATCCTTCCAGTCGGCGATCATGTCCTTCGAGCCTTCGAGGTACTTGGACCAGGCATCGCCCGGGACGAGCGCGTCCGTCTGCGAGACCGTTTCGAATTGCCCATCCTCCTTGATCTCGCCGATGAGAACCGGCTTGGTGATGTGATGGTTCGGGAGCATCTTGGAAACGCCGCCGGTCAGGTTCGGAACCTCGACGCCCACGATGGCGTCGATGACCTTGTCGGGATCGGTGCTCCCTGCCTTCTCGACCGCCTTCACCCACATGTTGAAGCCGATCACGTGAGCCTCCATGGGGTCGTTGGTGACGCGCTTGTCGTTCTTGGTGAAGGCCTTCCATTTTTCGATGAAGGCCTTGTTGTCGGGCGTGTCGACGGACTGGAAATAGTTCCACGCGGCGAGGTGTCCGACGAGAGGCTTCGTGTCGATCCCGGCAAGTTCCTCCTCGCCGACGGAGAAGGCCACGACCGGAATGTCCGTCGCCTTCACGCCCTGGTTGGCGAGTTCCTTGTAGAACGGCACGTTGGCGTCGCCGTTGATGGTGGAGACGACGGCGGTCTTCTTGCCGGCCGATCCGAACTTCTTGATATCGGCCACGATGGTCTGCCAATCGGAATGACCGAACGGCGTATAGTTGATCATGATGTCCTCGGACTTCACGCCCTTGGACTTCAGGTAGGCTTCGAGGATCTTGTTGGTCGTGCGCGGATAGACGTAGTCGGTGCCGGCAAGCACCCAGCGCTCGACCTTCTCTTCCTTGGCGAGATAATCGACGGCCGGAATGGCCTGCTGGTTCGGCGCGGCGCCCGTGTAGAACACGTTCCGCTCGCTTTCCTCGCCCTCGTATTGCACGGGATAGAAGAGGATGCTGTTGAGTTCCTTGAACACCGGGAGAACGGATTTGCGGGATACGGAGGTCCAGCATCCGAACACGGCCGCAACCTTGTTCTGGCTGATCAGCTCGCGTGCTTTCTCGGCGAAGAGAGGCCAGTTGGAAGCAGGATCGACGACCACGGCCTCGAGCTTTTTGCCGAGCAGGCCGCCCTTCCTGTTCTGCTCCTCGATGAGCATCAGCATGACGTCCTTCAGCGTCGTCTCGCTGATCGCCATCGTGCCGGACAGGGAATGCAGAACGCCGACCTTGATGGTCTCCTGCGCCTGCGCCGTTCCCATGACAGCGCCGGAGACCAGCGCGGCGGAGGCCAGCGCCATCAGGTGTCTACGGGTCATCTTCAACATCGACATAGGTCCTCTCCCTCGGCCGCCCTGTTTCAGGTGCAACGCCGGGTGATTACGCAAGAACCATGCCAGTTCGAAGAACGCCTTATGCTTCAGGTCCGAAGCATTTCTCTACAGCCGACGACGGGAATCCGGTCATACGGCACATGCCCGAAAAAACGGCAGAGGCTTAAGAATAAGGCTGCAACATCATGTCGGCGCCATTTATTCGTCGATCAGGATGAACGAAAAATGGGCTGAACATAGGTCAGCCCATCGTGTCCGTGTCCCGGTGTGGGAAGGAGTTACGCAAGCGCCGTCCGGCAGGCACGCTCGTAGACTTCCTGATAGCGCGACGCGGATCGGTCCCAACCGTGCGGTCGGCTCATCGCAGCCCTTCGCATGGCTGTGAGGCGAGATCCCGACCGGAAGGTTTCCAGGCCTCTCTTGATGGCATCCATGAAGCGGTTGAGCGAAGGTTCCCCGAACAGGAATCCGTTGATGCCGTCTTCGATGGTATCCGCAAGTCCGCCGGTTCGATGCGCAATCGGCAGGGAGCCGAAACGCTGCGCATACATCTGGCTCAGGCCGCAGGGCTCGAAGCGGGACGGCATGAGCAGGAAATCGCTGCCGGCATACATGCGCCGCGCATCGCCCTCGTCGTAACCGATCTTCACGCCGACGGAACCGGGATGACGGTTTGCGAGGGCCTGCAGGTCGGATTCGAAACGCGGTTCGCCCTGGCCGATGACGGCGATCTGCCCGCCCTGCGAGACGATGGTTTCCGCCGCCGAGATGGCGAGATCGACGCCTTTCTGGTGAACGAGGCGGGACACGACAGCGAAGAGCGGCCCATTCGACAGGGCGAGCCCGAAATTCTCGCGCACGTTGTCGGCATTGATGCGTTTGCCGCGCCAGTTCTCCGCCGAGAACGGGCTCACGAGATAGGGATCCCGGCTCGGATCCCAGCTCTCGTCGATGCCGTTGATGATGCCGTCCAGCCGTCCCTGCTCGGCACAGGTCCGCAGCAGGCCGTCGAGACCGCATCCGAATTCCGGCCGCGTGATCTCCTGGGCATAGGTGGAGCTCACCGTCGTGATATGGGAAGAGTAGTAAATGCCCGCCTTCAGGAAGGAGACTTTTCCGTAGAACTCGACGCCGTTGATCTGAAACGCCGCGTCGGGAATGCCGAGATACGACAGCCGGCTTCTGTCGAAGTTGCCCTGGTAGGCCAGGTTGTGAATTGTCAGGATGGTCGGGATGTGCTGTCCGCGCCAAGCCAGGTAAGCCGATGCGAGACCCGACGGCCAGTCGTTGAGATGCATGAGATCGGCGCGCCATAGAGGATCGCCGCTGCCGCAGGCGATGTCGGCCGCCGCAAGGCCGAGGCGCGCGAAACGGATGTCGTTGTCGCTCCAGTCCATGCCGAAGCCATCGACATAAGGCGAGCCGTCGCGGTCATAGAGTTCGGGACAGAGCAGGACATAGACCGTCAGGCCGTCCTGCGTCGTGCCGCGCCCCAGGCCGCAGGCGGGAATCCCGAAGGAAGCCGGCAGACGGGCGATTTCTTCCACCGGACCGATCTGCGACAGAACCTGACGATAGCCCGGAATGAGAATGCGCACGTCGTATTGGCGCCGAAGAGCGCGCGGAAGCGCTGCGGAAACCTCGCCGAGCCCCCCGGCCTTGATGTAATCGGCGATCTCGGACGTGACGAAGAGGATGGATTGGCGTCGTTTAACGGAAACGGACGGCTGGACGCTGTCCTGCAATTCGGCATGCGCCGTTGTCGGGAAAGCCGCATCGGCTTCCAGTTGAAATGATTCCAGCATGTTCGCTCAGCGGCGCAATCCCCAGCGACCCCCGCGCCATAGGCAGTCGCGCTGATAAACTCACTGACCCCGGATTGGGTTCCGCAGAAATTTCGGAAAATTTTCGGGTACCCCGAACCGCGAGAACAGCCGAGCTTGAACGGACGGAAGCGTTGCATGAAATCCGAGCTTGGCTGTTTTTTTGATATCGCCTGGAACATTGCCTTAAGATGCTCGTTCGCAAGTGCTTTCCATAAAGAGTTTACGGGGATCCGATGCGGCGCGTTCACTCCATGCCCTTTGGGGCAGAGATAACCTCCGATGGCATTCGCTTTGCCTTGTGGGCGCCGACAGCACGCGAGGTGAGCCTTTTACTCGACGACACGGAACATCCGCTGAAGGCCGACGCCGACGGATGGCATCGCCATGTCTCCAGACAAGCGCGGGTCGGAAGTCGCTACGGCTACAGGATCGACGGCAACCTCGTCGTGCCCGATCCGGCATCCCGCTTCCAACCCGACGATGTCCACGGGCGCAGCCTCGTGATCGATCCGCAATCCTACGATTGGTCGGACACCTCCTGGACGGGCCGTCCCTGGGAGGAGACTGTCCTCTACGAGATCCATGTGGGAACGGCGACGCCGGAGGGCACCTATGCGGGGCTGATGGGCAAGCTTGAACAATTGAGAGACCTCGGCGTCACGGCGATCGAACTCATGCCGATCGGCGACTTCCCAGGGCGCCGCAACTGGGGCTATGACGGTGTGCTGCCCTATGCGCCGGACGCGGCCTATGGAAGCCCGGAGGATCTCAAGCGCCTCGTGGAGCGCGCGCACGAGCTTGGGCTCATGATGTTCCTCGATGTGGTCTACAATCATTTCGGGCCGTCCGGAAACTATCTCCACGCCTACGCCAAGACCTTCTTCACCGAACGACACCCAACGCCCTGGGGCGCGGGGATCAATGTGGATGACGAAGGCAGTCGCACCGTGCGCGATTTCTTCTTCCATAATGCGCTCTACTGGCTGGAGGAGTTCCATTTCGACGGTCTGCGCTTCGACGCGGTCCATGCCATCGTCGACGATGGAGAAACACATTTTGTCGGGGAGCTGGCGGACCGCATCAGGCAGGCGATCCCCGACCGCCACGTTCACCTGGTGCTTGAGAACGAGGCCAACCAGGCGCGCTGGCTCAATCGCGACGAGGCACGACGGCCGAAGCTTCACACGGCGCAATGGGCGGACGACATTCACAATGCCTGGCACGCGCTCCTGACCGGGGAGAACGAGGGCTATTACGAGGATTACGCGAACAAGCCGCTCCAGCACCTCGGCCGCTCCCTGGCGGAAGGCTTCGCCTATCAGGGCGATCCGTCACCGCACAAGGGCGGGTTCATGCGCGGCGAGCCATCGGGGCATCTGCCGCCGAGCGCCTTCGTGGCCTTCCTCCAGAACCACGACCAGATCGGCAACCGCGCCTTCGGCGAGCGGCTAGCCCATCTGATTCCGTCGGAGCGCCTCGAACTCGCACAAGCCATCTTCCTGCTCTCGCCGCAGATCCCGCTGCTGTTCATGGGCGAGGAATGGGCGGCGTCGAGTCCGTTCCAGTTCTTCGTCGATTTCGAGAGCGAGCCGGATCTCGCCAAGGCAGTCCGCGACGGGCGACGCGGCGAGTTCAAGCGCTTCAAGGCCTTCACGGATCCGGAAATGTCGCAAAGGATCCCCGACCCGACGGATCGATCAACTTTCGACAATTCCCGGATCGACTGGTCGGAAGCGGAGCGTTCCCCGCATCGCGAGGTTCTGTCACGGACCCGTCATCTCCTCGATATCAGGCGAACGGAGATCGTCCCGCTGCTCAAGCGCGATTATCGCGGCTCCCACTATAAGGTTTCGCCGGAGAACACGCTCGACGTGACCTGGCGTTTCGCCGAGAACACGCTGCGCCTTTTTGCGAATTTCGGCAGCGCTCCCATGACCATCCCCGTCGAGGACAGTGTCCGCGCGCTCTGGGCGAGCCCCGGCATCGACGTGAGCAGAACACATCTCCAACTCACGCCCTGGTCGGGCATCATCTTGAAAGGACAATCGGCATGAGCAAGCTGGACGCTCTGTTGGAGCGCATGGCCGCCCTTGTCGGTATTTCGTCTGACTACACCGATGCATTCGGGAACAGCGTCGAGACCAGCCCGGCAACCCGGCAGGCGCTGCTGACCGCCCTTGGGCTCGATATCTCGTCCGAGGCCGGCGCCCGCGAGAGCCTCGACCGGCTGGAGCGCCTGAAGAACGGTCTGGTCCCAGCCGTCGTGACGGTCGATGCGGACAAGCCCTCGACGATCGAATTTCGCGCGGCTCCCGGCCCGCATGCGTGGATCCTGATCGAAGAGAACGGCGCGGTCCATGAGGGACGCCTCGGCAGAAACGAGAGCAGACTGGACCTTCCCGTCCTGCCAACCGGGTATCACCGTCTCCGTATTGGAGACCGGGAGACGACCATCATCGCCGCCCCGCCCCGGTGCTGGGAGCCGGACGCGTTCCAAAACGAGGCAAGGCTCTGGGGCGCTGTCGCACAGATCTATTCCCTGCGGTCGGAGCGCGACTTCGGCATCGGCGACTATTCCGACGTGGCGCTGGCGGCCGAGAGCGTCGCCCGGCTCGGCGGAGCCTTCCTGGGCCTCAGCCCGGTCCATGCCCTCTTCGCCTCGGATCGTTCGAAGATCTCTCCCTACTCGCCCTCCTCGCGGCTGTTCCTCGAGTCGATCTATATCGACCCGACGGCGGTCGCGGGGTTTGCCGAGAGCGGCGCCCAAAGGCTTCTCGATGAAGCGGACGCACAGGCGCGCCTCGCCCGGCTCCGGAACGCCCAGCTCATCGATTATGCCGAGGTCTGGGCTCTCAAGCGCCCGCTTCTCGATGCACTCTGGATTCATTTCCGGCAATCGGCCGACCATAGGATCTTCGAGGCATTCCGGCGGGCCGGCGGTGAAGCCCTGGAGGCCCACGCCGCTTTCGAGGCCCTTGCCGAGCATTTCCGGGAGCAGGGCCGGTTCTGGAGCGGCGATTGGCCCGAGGAGTATTGTTCGGTCCATTCGGTCGCCGTCAGGCGGTTCCGCATGGACCACGCGGAACGCGTGACCTTCCATGTCTGGCTGCAATGGCTTGCCGATACGCAGCTCGCGCAGGCGGCGGAACGGGCGCGCGTCGCAGGGCTTCCCATCGGCCTCTACCGGGACCTCGCCGTCGGGGCCGATGGCGGCGGCTCCGAGATCTGGGCGACGCCGGAGCGCTATGCCCCGCGGCTTTCCATCGGAGCGCCTCCTGATCCGCTCGGGCCCCAGGGACAGGATTGGGGCCTGCCGCCCTTCAACCCGCTCACCCTCGATGAGCAGGGACTAGCGGCGTTCCGGGACCTCGTCGCGGCCAATATGCGCCATGCCGGGGCGATCCGGATCGACCATGCGTTCCAGCTCCAACGCCTTTTCCTCATCCCGTCCGGCGCTCCCGCGTCGCAAGGCGCCTATGTGGATTATCCGTTCGACGCGATGCTCGCGGTGCTGCGCGTGGAGAGCCACCGCGCACAATGTCTCGTGATCGCCGAGGATCTCGGCACGGCCCCGGAGGGCTTCTCCGACGCGATCATGAAATCCGGCGTCCTCAGCTACCGGGTGCTGCCCTTCGAGCGGGACGGATCCGCGTTCAAGCGGCCGGAGGACTATCCCCGCTCGGCCATGGCTGTCATCAGCACCCACGACCTGCCGACCTTCACCGGCTGGTGGCGCGGCCTCGACATCGACCTGCGCCAGACGCTCGGCATCTTCGATCCCGCAAAAGCTGCCGACGAGCGCGTCGCCAGGGCCGCCGACAAGGAGCACCTGACGGAAGCCCTGGCCGAGCAGGGCCTCCTTCCGCCGTCGCATCCGCCGGAGAAGCCGCCGCTCGAGGAAACGGTGCGCTATCTCGGACGTACGTCATCCGTGCTCACGGCCCTGCAGATCGAAGACGCCTCGGGCGAGCTGAACCAGCCCAACATGCCGGGCATGGATGCGGGTCATCCCAACTGGCGCCGACGCCTGTCGAGCACCATCGAGGCCATCGCCTCGCCGGGCAGCCTGATGCCCAGGCTCGCCGTCGCCCTGGCGGAGGAAGGACGAGACGTCCGCGCCCGCCGCAACGCCCTCGCCTCTCCTCCGCCCCGGGCCACCTACCGCCTGCAGTTCCACAAGGACTTCACCTTCGACGACGCGGTCAAGATCGTGCCGTATCTGGCGAAGCTCGGCATCAGCCATGTCTATTCCTCGCCGATCCAGACGGCAGCACCCGGATCGACCCACGGCTATGACATCGTCGACCATTCCACGATCAATCCGGAACTCGGCGGAGAGGACGGATTCCGCCGCCTCTCGGACGCGCTGAAGGAGCATGGCCTCAAGCTCCTCCTCGACATCGTTCCGAACCATATGGGCGTGGGGGGGAAGGATAACGGCTGGTGGCTGTCGGTGCTGGAATGGGGCCGGCTCTCGCCCGTCGCCGATGCCTTCGACATCGACTGGAAGCGGACCGGCACCGGCGGCAAGCTGATCGTTCCATCGCTTGGCGGTCTCTACGGAGAGGTGTTGGAGAAGGGCGAACTCCAGCTGAAATTCGATCCCACGGAGGGCTCCCTCAGCGTCTGGCACTGGGAGCACCGGTTCCCGCTCCGCCCGACGACCTATCCGGTCGTGCTCGATCTCGCGCTTGCCGCCCTTGCAGATCCCACGAAGGCCGGTGAATTGCGCGGCTTGACCGAACGGCTGAAGGCGCTGGAGGAAACCGGATCCTCGCCGGAAAAAGCCGAGGCCATGAAGCGCGAGCTCGCCCAAGCCGCCGCGGCTTCGCCAGCCATGAGGAAGGCCATCGACAGCGCGGTTGCAATCGTCAACGGCACTCCCGGTCAGCCGGAGAGCTTCAACACCTTGCACCGCCTCCTGGAGGACCAGGCCTACCGCCTCTCGTACTGGCGCGTCGCATCGAGCGACATCAACTACCGCCGCTTCTTCGACATCAACACCCTGGCGGGCATCCGGGTCGAGATCCCCGAGATCTTCGAGAAGACGCACGAACTCATCGTCCGTCTGGTCGAGGAGGGCCACGTCCACGGCCTGCGGATCGACCATATCGACGGGCTCGCCGATCCTGAGGGATATACCCGCGCCCTTCAGCGGAAGGTGGGGCCGGGCTTCTTCGTCGCGGTCGAGAAGATCCTGGAGCCCGGCGAGGAGCTGCGTCCGTGGCCGGTTGCGGGAACGTCGGGCTATGACGTGCTCAACGTGATCGACGGCGTTCTCGTGAACGATGAGGCGGGCGAGACCTTCGAGCGCATCTACCGGGACGCTTCGGGCCTTCAGGGTTCCTATGAGGATCTTCTGAGAGAGGCCAAGGTCGAGATCACGGAGAAGAATTTCGCCAGCGAGCTGGAGGTTCTGGTCTCCGACATCAAGGCCGTCGCGGATGCCGACCGGCGCACGCGGGATTACACGGCTTTCTCGTTACGCCAGGCCCTTGTCGAGATCATTGCGGCCTTCCCGGTCTATCGCAGTTATCTCGGCGAGGGTGAGCCGGCGCCGGAGGATGTGCGTTTGATCGGGGACACGATCCACAAGGCGCAGCAAGAGAGCACCCTGCCCGACCGCAGCGTGCACGATTTCATCGCCGCGGCGCTCCTCGGCAAGGCCAAGGCCGATTCGGCAGATATCCGCCGCTTCCGGCGGCGCTTCCAGCAGCTGACGGGCCCGGTCATGGCCAAGAGCCTGGAGGACACCCTGTTCTATCGCTATGGCCGCCTGATCGCGCTCAACGAGGTCGGCGGCGATCCGGGCCATTTCGGGCTTTCTTCGCAGGCATTCCACCAGGCGAATGCGGATCGGGCCCGCACCTGGCCACACGCGATGATCGCCACCGCGACGCATGACACAAAGCGCGGCGAGGATGCGCGAGCGCGCCTTCTCGCGCTCTCGGAGATGCCGGAAGAATGGGCACAAGCGCTGGATCTTTGGCGGGACGTCGTTACTCCTCACCTGTCCGATGTCGACGGCGCGCCGTCGCCGGATGCCAACGACCAGGCGATCCTGCTTCAGGCGCTCCTCGGCGCATGGCCGATGGAGCTTCTGGAAGGCGACGACGCCACGCTGCTCCCTGCGTTCCAGGAGCGGATGGACGGATATCTCATCAAGGCTCTCAGGGAAGCCAAGCGGCATACGAGCTGGGTCGCCCCCAACGAGGCTTATGAGCAAGCCGCCGGCAGGCTCCTGCATGCGGTGCTCGATCCGAAGAACCGCATCCTCGATCGCCTGCAGCCTTTGGCCCGGCGCCTCTCGCGCCTCGGCATGTTGAACGGGCTCTCGCGGACCGTCCTGAAGATGACTCTTCCGGGTGTCCCCGACATCTACCAGGGCACCGAGTTCTGGGACTTCTCCCTTGTCGATCCGGACAACCGGCGGCCGGTGGATTACAGCGCCCGGATCACGGCGCTCGACACGAACGAGCCGGTTGCGGCCCTGGTGAAAGACTGGTCAGACGGCCGGATCAAGCAGCATATCCTCATGCGGCTGCTTCACGACCGCGCGGCATCCCCGGATCTTTATGCGGAGGGCGATTATCGGCCTCTGCCGATCGAGGGCGCGCTTTCGGCTCATCTGCTAGGCTATCTCAGGCAACACGGCGAGGAGGCTCTTGCCGTCGTCGTGCCGCGCCTCTGGAACGGTTTGACGGACAGCGAAGGCCATACCCCCCTTCAGGCAGCCTGGAGAGACACGACCATCTCCCTGCCTCATGGGCGCTGGCAGGACGTGCTCACGGGAGAGGATATTCTCATCGGCTCGGATCAGGAGAGGATCGCGTCGCTCATGGGCACTTTGCCCTTTGCCGTTCTCAAGCGCCATGGAGGCGACGGCATCCCGCATTAACAAAGATTCGCGCAGGACCCTTTAGGAGCCGTGCCGCTTCTGGTCCAAGGCAGCACCTGCTCCATAATGGAATCTCTCGAGGGATCGGCCGGGCAGGCCGGTCCAGGAGCGCCTATGGAACAGCGGATGAAGGGGGATAGCCGAATGGATCAGCACCGTCGTGGATCGCAGAGCGCATCGCCGCGCCCGGCCGAACCGCCATCGGTTGCCGACATCGTCAATTCGGGCGATCCCTTCTCCGTGCTCGGGCCTCACGAGGTCTCGCCCGGCCGATGGGAGATCCGCGCCATCGTGCCGGATGTCGACGCCGTGACGGTTCTCGACCGCGATGGGCAGACGGTCCTCGCCCCGATGGAGCGGATGCCTCCGGACGGGCTTCTCGTCGCCTCGTTCAGCGCCGCCGAGCGGCCCGATTACAGGCTGCGGATCGAGCGGCACGGCAGCACGGAAATCCGGCACGACCCCTACAGCTTCGGCACCTTCCTGTCCGACGACGATCTGGTGCGGATCGGCGATCCGACGAGCGATGCGGTCTACACGAAGCTCGGGGCGCATTTTCTGGATCTCGGAGGCATTCAAGGGTTCCTGTTCACGGTCTGGGCGCCCAATGCGCGTCGGGTGAGCGTGGTCGGCGACTTCAACTCCTGGGACGGGCGTCGCCACCTGATGCGCCGCCGCCATGAAGGCGGGATCTGGGAGCTGTTCATTCCGGACGTGACGCCGGAGCAGCGCTACAAGTTCGAGATCATCGGCCTGCACGGCAATCTGCTCGCCCTGAAGGCCGATCCCATCGCCTTCGCGGCTGAGCATCCGCCGGAAACGGCCTCCATCCTCAAAAGTGCTCCGGGCTTCGACTGGCAGGATGCGGAGTGGATGACCTCCCGGTCGGCGCAGAACCACCGCAAGGCGCCGATGTCGATCTACGAGTGCCATCTCGGCTCATGGGCGCGCGTCCCCGAGGAGGGCAACCGCTATCTGACTTATCGCGAATTAGCCGTGCGCCTTATTCCTTATGTGAAGGATCTCGGCTTCACGCATATCGAGCTACTGCCGATCACGGAATATCCGTTCGACGGCTCATGGGGCTATCAGCCGATCTCGCTTTATGCGCCGACGAGCCGCTTCGGAACGCCGGAGGATTTCGCCGCTTTCGTCGAGGCGGCGCACGCGGCCGGCATCGGCATCATCCTCGATTGGGTCCCGGCGCATTTCCCGAACGACCCGCACGGGCTGTCCTATTTCGACGGCACGCATCTCTACGAGCATGCCGATCCTCGCCTGGGATTCCATCAGGATTGGGGCACCTACATCTATAATTTCGAGCGCCGGGAGGTGATGAGCTTCCTCGTGGCGAATGCCCGCTTCTGGCTGGAGCGGTATCACCTCGACGGATTGCGCGTCGACGCGGTCGCCTCGATGCTCTACCTCGATTATTCGCGCAAGGCCGGAGAGTGGATTCCCAACCGCTACGGCGGCAACGAGAATCTCGGCGCCATCGACTTCATCCGCAAGATGAACGAGGTCGCCTATGCCACCTCGCCGGGCGCGATCACCATCGCGGAGGAATCGACCGCATGGCCGGGCGTGTCCCAGCCGACCTACACGGGAGGTCTCGGCTTCGGGTTCAAATGGAACATGGGCTGGATGCACGACACCTTGCGCTACATCAGCAAGGATCCCGTCTTCCGCCAATACCATCATCACGATCTCACCTTCGGGCTGCTCTACGCCTTTTCCGAGAATTTCATTCTGCCCCTGAGCCATGACGAGGTCGTTCACGGCAAGGGATCGCTCCTCGGCAAGATGCCCGGCGATCAGTGGCAGCGCTTCGCCAACCTGCGTGCCTATTTCGGCTTCATGTGGGGCCATCCCGGCAAGAAGCTCCTGTTCATGGGCGGAGAGATCGCGCAGGAGCGGGAATGGAACCACGACGTGAGCCTCGACTGGCATCTCCTCGACAGCTCCGCCCACAAGGGTGTGCAGTCGCTGATCAGGGACCTCAACCACGCCTATCGCTCCATTCCCGCCCTGCACGAGCGCGATTGCGAGGCGAAGGGCTTCGAGTGGCTGGTCTCCGACGACCGCGACAACAGCGTCATCGCCTGGATGCGGCGCGGCGACGACGAGGGTTCGATCGCCGTCGTGGTGTCGAACTTCACGCCGGTCGTGCGGGAAGCCTATCGCATCGGCGTTCCGGTTCCGGGCTTCTACCGCGAGGCCATCAATACGGATGCCGGTCGGTACGGTGGCGGCAACGTGGGCAACCTCGGCGGCGTGACGGCCGAGGCCGTTCCGAGCCATGGCCGTCCATGCTCCCTGAGCCTCACGATTCCGCCGCTTGCGACGGTCATTCTCGTCCTCGACCACGAGGGATCCGAGGCAAAGATATAGTTCAGCTTGCGCGGGACCTCGTGCAGGCTCGCGCGTTGATGGCATGAACGTTTTTGCTCCGCTTGTTTTCCGAGACCCTCGATGAACGACAAAGTCGATACCCGTGAGCTCTCCGCAGCTCAGATCGTCGCCCCGAACGTGAGGCGCACGTCCCGTGTGCGTGAAGGACTGCCCTATCCCCTCGGAGCGACCTGGGATGGCCTGGGGGTCAATTTCGCCATCTTCTCCGCCAACGCCACCAAGGTCGAGCTGTGCCTGTTCGATCTCGACGGGGTCACGGAGCTGGAGCGGGTGGAACTGCCCGAATACACCGACGAGGTCTGGCACGGCTACCTGCCGGATGCGCGGCCCGGCACGACCTACGGCTATCGCGTCCACGGTCCGTACGATCCCAAGGAAGGCCACCGTTTCAACCCGAACAAGCTCCTGCTCGACCCCTACGCCCGCCAGCTCATCGGCGACCTGACCTGGGACCCGGCCCTGTTCGGCTACACCATCGGCTCGCCGGATGCCGACCTGTCCTTCGACAAGCGGGACAGCGCGCGGTTCATGCCCAAATGCCGCGTCGTGGAATCGGCCTTCACCTGGGGGCGCGTGCGCCGTCCGCAGATTCCGTGGGAGCGCACGATCGTCTACGAGACGCATCTGCGCGGCTTCACCATGCAGCACCCGGCCGTCCCGCGCGAGCTGCGGGGGACCTTCTCCGGCCTCATGCAGCATGAGGTGATCGAGTACATCCGCAACCTCGGCGTCACCGCCGTCGAGCTGCTTCCCATCCATGCCTTCGTGGACGACAGCTATCTCATCGACAAGGGATTGCGGAACTACTGGGGCTACAACTCCATCGGCTTCTTCGCGCCGCAGCCGCGCTATCTCGCGACGCCCTTCGTGAACGAGGTGAAGGAGATGGTGAGCCATCTCCACGATGCCGGGATCGAGGTCATCCTCGACGTGGTCTACAACCACACGGCCGAGGGCAACGAGCTCGGACCGACCCTGTCCTTCAAGGGCATCGACAACGCATCCTATTACCGGCTCGCGCCCGACAAGCGCTACTACATCAACGACACCGGCACCGGAAACACGGTCAATCTCAGTCATTCGCGCGTGCTGCAGATGGTCACCGACTCGCTGCGCTACTGGGCGCAGGAGGTGCAGATCGACGGCTTCCGCTTCGATCTCGCGACGATCCTGGGCCGGGAGCCGCACGGCTTCGAGGAGGACGGCCGCTTCCTCGACACCTGTCGGCAGGATCCGGCTCTCAGCCAGGTCAAGCTCATCGCCGAACCGTGGGATTGCGGACCTGGCGGTTATCAGGTCGGGCGTTTCTCGCCCGGATGGGCGGAATGGAACGACCGCTATCGCGACACGGTGCGCGCCTACTGGAAAGGCGAGGACGGGAAGCTTCCGGAACTCGCCTCGCGTATCACCGCATCGGCAGACATCTTCAACAAGCGCGGGCGCCGGCCGTGGGCGTCGGTCAATTTCATCACCGCCCATGACGGCTTCACGCTGAACGATCTCGTCTCCTACAACGACAAGCACAACGAGGCCAACGGCGAGGACAACAAGGACGGGCACGATCACAACCTGTCGTTCAATTACGGTGTCGAGGGGCCGACGGACGATCCGGAGATCCGCTCGCTCCGGCTGCGCCAGATGCGCAATATGCTCGCCACCCTGCTCTTCTCGCAGGGAACGCCGATGCTGCTCGCGGGCGACGAATTCGCCCGCACCCAGCGGGGCAACAACAACGCCTATTGTCAGGATAACGAGATTTCCTGGATCGACTGGGAGGGGATCGACGACGACGGCATCGAGCTTCTCGAATTCACCCGCAAGCTCATCCAGCTGCGCCAGGACCTGCCGATCCTGCGCCGGGGCCGGTTCCTGTCGGGCGTTTACAACGAGGAGCTCGACGTCAAGGACGTGACCTGGCTCACGCCCGCCGGGGACGAGATGACGCCGGAGCATTGGCAGGATCCGAACGCCCGCTGCATCAGCATCCTGCTCGACGGCCGCGCCCAGCCGACCGGTATCCGCCGACGCGGCACGGACGTGACCCTGCTGCTGATCCTCAACGCGCATCACGACGTGGTGAAATGCACATTGCCCGAAGTGGTGGGCGGCGAAGCCTGGATGTGCCACATCGACACCAACCAGCCCGATCTGGAAGCTCCGACCGAATTCCGGTTCGGCAAGGAATACACCGTGACCGCCCATTCCCTGCTGCTCTTCCAGCTGAAGCCGGAGAAGCAGCGTAAGGCGGAGAGGAAGAAGAGCGCATGATCTGAGAAGCAGGCCATGAGAGAAAGCTTCTTCCCCCACTGATCCGATGACGTCATGGCCGCACTTGTTGCGGCCGCGCACGCCTTCCTTACATTCCTCCGGCCTCATCCTGAGGCGCCCCGCCGTGGCGTCGCGAAGGAGGAGCTGGAGAGCACTGGACGATCCTTCGAGACGCTTCGCTCCTCAGGAGGAGGGCTCCGGGTGCGAGGCGAGTGTTATGTTCTTACTTTGTTCTTGACAGGGCGGACAAGCTCGGCTATATCGTTCGTATTCCCGCCCGCCGAGGGGCGCGCTCGCGAGGCGTCAGCCAGTGCGGGGCGGGAGGCGGTCCCGCCGCAGGTCTCGCACACCTGTGGTCGCGGGAGGTCGACCTTGGGGGCTCCCCAGCTGGTCCACCTGAAAAGAACCGCGTGCGAGGCGCCGTCCGGCTCTTCCACTCTCACTCTCACAGCGAGCCGGGCGATGCACCGCACCCTCCCTCGACTGACCTTCAGGCTCGCAGCGCACGCTGCGGGCCCCAAGGTGCTGGCTCTTTGACACGAACGGATCACCCAACCCGCGGCATGGCCATCCCGGCGCTCTGAATCGCCGTGCCTCACCGTATCGGGATCCTCGGCACAAGGCCGGTGCCACCGGCGGAACGCTCCGATTGGCAGGATTCGTCCTCGCTACCCGCGAAGACCACGATACAAATCGGCGTATTGCCGCGCCGGGCGACGCCAGCTCAGGTCGGCTCCCATGCCGTTCACCTGCAGGCGATGCCAGGCGTCCTTGTCACGCCACAGATGCTTCACACGATCGATGGCATCCAAGGCCGCGCCGAAGGTGGTGGGGCCGAACTGGAAGCCTGTCGCGGCCCCGGTGGCGATGGCCATCTCGTTGGCGTCGATGATCGTGTCGGCCAATCCGCCCACGCGCGACACGACCGGGATGCTCCCGTAGCGCATGGCGCAGAGCTGAGTCAGGCCGCAGGGCTCGAAACGCGACGGCACGAGAAGCGCGTCGCTTCCGCCCTGGATCTGATGAGCCAGCTTTTCGTCGTAGCCGATGACGCATCCGACCTGTCCGGGATAGACGATGCGCGCGGTCTGGAAGCTCTCCTCCAAGGCGCGATCCCCTGCCCCCAGCAGAGCCAGCTGGGCGCCGCCTGCGAGCAGGCGCGCGAGACCAGCGAGAACGAGGTCGAGGCCCTTCTGCTCCGACAGGCGGCTGACGACACCGAACAGGAGAGCATCGGGATCGGGGTTCAAACCCAGCCGCTCCTGGAGCGCCCGCTTGTTGATCGCACGCCGTTCGAGGCTGTCGCGGTCGTAGGTGAGCGCCAGGTGCTGGTCGGTCGCCGGATCCCACACCGTGTCGTCGATGCCGTTGAGAATGCCCGACACGATGCCCGACCGGGCGCGCAGCAAGCCGTCGAGCCCCATCCCGCCCTCCGGCGTCTGGATCTCCTTGGCGTAGGTCGGCGACACGGTGGTGATGCGGTCCGCGAGCTGCAGGCCGCCCTTCAGGAATCCGATCTGCCCGTAATACTCGACGCCATCCACCGTGAAGACGCTCGCGGGCAGGCCGAGTTCGAACAGGAGGTCGGCCGGAAAGATGCCCTGGAAGGCGATGTTGTGAATGGTGAAGACCGTGCCGGGACGCGGCTGGCCGGTGAGACTCAGATAAACGGGCGCGAGTCCCGCCTGCCAGTCATGGGCGTGAACGATATCGGGCATGAAGCCGGGGGCAAGCCCCTGTCCGATATCGGCGGCCGCCCGGCCGAGCGCCGCGAAGCGCCGGGCATTGTCCGGCCAGTCGCGGCCGTTCGGCGCAAGATAAGGCGAGCCGGGGCGCTCGAAGAGATGGGGCGCATCGATGACGAAGAGATCGAGGCCGCCCGCCCGGCCGGACAGAAGCCGCGCCGCTCCACCGAAGAAGGCGGAATAGTGATGCAAGGTTTCCGCGTTCTCCAGGGCGTTCAAAACGGCCCGATAGCCCGGAACGAGCGTGACGACCGTCACCCCCTCCTCGGCAAGCGCGGACGGAAGGGCGCCGGCCACATCGGCCAATCCGCCTGTCTTGATGATGGGATAGACCTCCGACGCGACCGACAGAACGTTCAGAGGCTTCATTCCGTCAATCTCTCGATCATCGGCCTGGTGATGAGGCACACGCCCTTCTCGGTGCGGCGGAAGCGGCGGGCATCCAGCTCGGGATCCTCGCCGACCACCAGCCCGTCGGGAATGCGGACGCCGCGATCGATGACCACGTTCTTCAACCGCGCGCCGCGGCCGATTTCCACGAAGGGAAGAATGACCGCGCCCTCCACGTCGGCATGGGAATGCAGATGCACGGCCGTGAAGACGAGAGACCGGCGCAGGGCCGCACCGGACACGATGCAGCCGCTGGAAACGAGCGAGTTGATCGCGTGCCCGCGCCGTCCGTCCTCGTCGTGAACGAACTTGGCCGGCGGCCATGTCTCCGAGAAGGTTGAGATCGGCCAGTCACGGTCGTAGAGATCGAGGGACGGGACGATGGCCGTGAGATCGATATTGGCTTCCCAGTAGGCATCGACCGTTCCCACATCGCGCCAATAGGATTCCGCGTCGCTCCCGCCGGCCTCGGCGCCCGAACGGACGCAGGAACTGGTGAAGCGATGGGCCACGGCTTTCCCGTGCTGGACCAGATAGGGGATGATGTCCTTGCCGAAATCCCGGTTCGAGCCGGGCGTTTCCGCGTCGCGCCGCAATTGCTCGAAGAGGAACCGGGTGTTGAAGACGTAGATGCCCATGCTGGCCAGCGCCATGTCGGGCTTGTCCGGCATGCCGGGAGGATCGGCGGGCTTCTCCAGGAACGAGATGATGCGGTCCGTCTCGTCGACGGCCATCACGCCGAAGCCCACCGCCTCCATGCGCGGCACTTCGAGACAGCCGACGGTGACATCGGCTCCCGAATCCACGTGCTGCCGCAGCATGATCTCGTAGTCCATCTTGTAGACATGGTCACCCGCGAGGATGATGATGTATTCCGGGTCGATGCTCGAGATGATGTCGATGTTCTGGTACACCGCGTCGGCCGTGCCCTCATACCACATCGTTTCGGAGACGCGCTGGCTGGCCGGCAGGATGTCGAAGCTCTCGTTCCGCTCGGCACGGAAGAAGTTCCAGCCGCGCTGGAGATGGCGGATGAGGCTGTGCGCCTTGTACTGCGTGGCCACGCCGATGCGCCTGATGCCGGAGTTCAGGGCGTTGGACAGGGCGAAGTCGATGATCCGCGTGTTGCCGCCGAAATAGACGGCGGGCTTGGCGCGGATATCGGTCAACTCCATCAGGCGGCTGCCGCGTCCACCGGCGAGAATGTACGCCATCGCATGGCGGGCGAGAGGGGCATTCGAAACGCTGGAAATTGGCAAGACCGGGTTCCTCACATCGAAGGCAGCCACCTGCCCCGCTTTATAGACGCTGAAACCGCCCGCAAGTTCTTGGCTTTCGATGCCGGCCTCAGTTTTCCTCTTGCCCCTTGAGCCTCCGGCCGCACCGGTCGAAGGCTCGTGTCACGTCACGTCTTCATGTTGCGCGCGTCGAGCGCCTGCGCTTCGGCACGGCTGCGGGCGCCTCGCTTTCGTCCGCGACAGGCGCGGCCGCCGCAGGAGCAGCCGCGGGACTGCGCTTCTTGCGGGTTTTCGGAGCGGCGGGGCTCACAAGCTCCTCATCGGCCGTCATGCTCGTCATGCCCAGCGGCGCCGGATCGATGATCGGCGCCTTCATGCCTTCCGTCCCGCTGCCACCGCCGAGAACCTCGCGCTCGGCCTGATACCAGTACTCATCGGCGCGCCCGTGAATGCTGCCGTGCCGCATCCAGAGCTCGTATGCTCTTTCGCGGATTCTTTCTTCGATCTGCTTGTCCATGACTGCCCTTCGTCCTGATGCCGTGCCCACCCGGATGCCGCGCCAAGCGGACTGGGATCATCCACCAGTCACAAGGTTGCGCGTCCATCGGAAACTGAACTGTGTAAGTTATTAGGCAGTTTCCGCGAATGGCAACGGCTGCCCGCTGAATCAGCGGCAAATGTTTGCCTGAACTTGATGCGCATTCGGATGAAGTTTTCAGCGCCGGGGATCAGGAGGATTTCGGCGTCTTGAACCGGACAACCCGGTACAGGTACCAGAGCGCCAATCCGGCGAAGACGACATTCGAGACTGGATTGAGCCATTCCGAGACGCGCTCGTATTGACTCTGCAGCAGATATCCGGCGCTCGCCAGCAGGAGCGTCCAGAGGGCGGTTCCAAGCGAACTCCACAAGAAGAAAGTGCGGATTGGAATGTCGTAGACGCCGGCCGGGACGGAAATGATGGAACGGATGGCGGGAACCAGCCGTCCCAGGAACAGCGCCAGCACCCTATGGCGCGCGAAGAAGGCTCCGGCCTGATCGATTTCGTCAGGATGAAGCGTGAGCCAGCACCCATGCCGGCCGGCGAAACGCTTCAGGCGCACCAAGCCGAGCCAGCGGCCGATCAGGAACCAGAAATAGGCTCCAGCGAGGGAACCGATCGTCCCGGACGCGACCACGCCTGCGAAGCTGAGCGTCCCCTTCGCGGCGGAGAAGCCCGCCAGCGGCATGATCACCTCGGACGGAATCGGCGGGAAGAGATTTTCCAGCAGCATGAGAAGGGCGATGCCGAGATACCCGGTCCTGTCGATGAGGCTGACGATCCAGTCGAACACGCGTCTTTCCGTGATTGGAGGATTAAACGAGGTCCGCCCTGTGGGGCCGACCATTGCCGGGCCGGAGGGCAACGCACGAACCCATGCCGGTTTCCACCCGGAACCTTGGCTTCAGTCCCGAGTTGGCGACTCACACCATTCATGGTCATGGCTGACGTGCAAGTTTTAAACGAGACGACAAGCAGGCAGGTGCTCGACAGGGTCCCGGCGGCAACGACACCGCCCCCGGGTCCGATCCTGCGTCCGGGGCAGAATTGTTGGCGCGTGGCCAAGGCCGACCGGGCGAGCGTGCTCATCGACGGCGCCGCCTATTTCGCAAATCTCGAAGCCGCCCTGCGAAAGGCCCGCCGCTCGATCTTCATCGTCGGGTGGGATTTCGACGGCAGCATCCGCCTGCGGCCCGATCTCGGCGTCGAGGAGTCGCCACCGCTCGGCCCCCTGCTCCGATCGCTCGTCGAGGAGCGCCCTGACCTCGAGGTCAGAATTCTCGTGTGGAGCGTCGCGGTCGTTCATGCGCCGGGCGCGCCGGGTCCTCTGATCTTCGGCGCCGATTGGCAGAACCACCCGCGCCTGCAGCTCAAGCTCGACACGCATCATCCGCTCTACGCCGCCCATCACCAGAAGATCGTCTGCATCGACGACAGCCTGGCCTTCATCGGCGGCATGGACCTCACCGTCGAGCGCTGGGACACCTGCCGCCATGCCTGCGACGACCCAATCCGGCTGAAGGATGACGGAACCATCTACGAACCCGTTCACGATCTCCAGATGGCGGTGGACGGCGAAGCCGCGCGCGCGATTGCCGAGGTCGGCCGCGAGCGCTGGAAATTCGCCACTGGCGAAGAACTTACTCCTCCTGCCCAGGCGGGACCTGCTCCCTGGCCTGATGGTCTCGCGCCCGATTTCCGTCATGCGCCGGTCGCCATCGCGCGCACCTATCCCGCCTGGGGCGAACAGCCGGCCGCCAACGAGGCGGCGGCGCTGACCCTGGATGCGCTCTCGGCGGCGAAGGACACAATCTACATCGAAGCGCAGTACATGACGGCGCCCTATATTGGCGACGTATTGGAGCGGCGTCTCGCCGATCCCGACGGACCCGAGATCGTCGTCGTCCAGACTCACGAATCCCATGGTTGGGCCGAGGAGCTCGTCATGGGCACCAACCGGGACCGGCTGATCCGCCGCCTGCGCCAATGCGACCGGCATGGCCGCCTTCGGGTTTATTATCCGGTCATTCCCAACGGAAAAGGCGGGGAATGCCAGGTTCTGATTCATTCCAAGCTCATCATCGTGGATGACGTCTTTCTCCGCATCGGCTCCTCGAACCTGAACAACCGCTCCATTGGCCTCGACAGCGAATGCGACGCCGCCATCGAGGCCACGACGGAGGAAATGCGCCGGACCATCGTGGCGCTTCGCAACCGCCTCCTCGCGGAACATCTGGATGTGGCCCCGGAAACGTTCGGCGTGGCCCTCGATGCGAATGGCGGGTCCGTTATCGCGGCCGTCGAGAAGCTCAACACGAACATTCGCGGCCTTCGCGCTTTCAAAGCCATGACGGATGACGGCCCGGCCGTCCCGGCGGCAGGTACGGGGCTGCTCGATCCGCTCGAGCCCTTCGAGCCCCTGTCCCTGTTCAAGCGCCGCAAGGAATAAGCATCATGCCTTTGCGCCGATCCCATCGGCCACATAGGCGCCGCCCTTGCGGCGGTAGACCAGCTCCGTGACCGCGAACAGGATGCTGCCGAGAACCAGCGGCACGAGGAAATAGACGAACCGGAACACCAGCAGCGGCCCGATCAGGTCTTTCTGCGGCAGCAGATACATGACGACGCTCTCGATGACCCCGAGGCCGCCGGGGACATGGCTGACGAGGGCCGTCGCGTTGGCGATCACATAGACGGACGCGACGCCTGGATAGGCCACATCGGCCACCGCCGCGAGCGCCTGATGCAAGCAGGCCGCCACGAAGGCGAAGTTGACGGAGCCGACCACCACCTGCCCGATCGCGAGCTTCAGGGGTGGCATTTCAAGCGACCAGCGCCTGATCGTCAGGGGTGTCCGAAGGAAAGCCGACAGGATCAGGTACAGGGCGGGAAGCGCCAGGCAGCCGGCTCCAAGAGCAAGGACGACGGGCCGGGTCAGCCCCGTGATCTCCACGGCCAGCCCGGAGCGCAGCAGGAGGGCAGCTCCTCCGAGCACGAGAAGACCCAGCCCGACCGTGATCCCGCAGAAGACGATGACCTTGGCGACCTCGCCGGTCTTCAGGCCCCAGCGGTTGTAGAAGCGATAGCGGACCGCGCCGCTGCTCAAGGCAGCCAGCCCGATATTGTGCCCGAGGGACAGGGCCGTGAACGAGGCCAGGGCCGCCTTCCGATAAGGCAGCGGCCGTTTCACGTAATGCAGAGCGAGATAGTCGAAGAAGGTCAGGGACAGGTAGCTTGCGGCAGCGAAACCCATCGCGCCCAGGAGCCGTGGCACCGGCACGGCCGCTACGGCGGCGACCAACTGGTCCAGGCTGTAGCGGCTGAGGGTGCGGTAGAGGAGGAAAGCCGCAAGGCCGACGGCCGCCGCAGCAATCACGTATTTCCAGTTCCGCATCCGCACTCCTCGACGTTATTCGGCGGGCCTCCGAAACGGCTCCGCTCCGTGGAGCTAAACGCAGCGGATCGCCGTGCGATCCGCTCCGCGCGCCTCAGGACTCTGTTATTCCTGTGCATGAGCAAAGGCCGGCCTGTGCCCCTTGACCTGGCCGACCTGGAATTCGACCAGGAGCGGCAAGTGATCCGAGGCGACGCGGGCGAGCGGCGTCCGCACGGTCTCGACCCGCAGGACGCGCACCGAGCGGCTGACGAAGGCATGGTCGATGCGCAGCATCGGCAGGCGAGAGGGAAAGGTCGCCTTGGGCCGGGGAAGCGGCACCTGCGCCTGCGCGTCCCATAGGTGCGAGGTCAGCCACCGATAGGCCCTGGACCGGGGCGTGGCATTGAGGTCGCCGACGAGGATCACCGGCTCCCGGCAGGCCGGATGCCCGAGCCATTGCGGGCCCAGCAGGGCATCGATCTGGGCGAGCCGCTCATGCCGGCGCAGGCCCAGATGGGTGTTGATCACCTGAACGTCGGTGCCGCCGATCTGGACGCAGGCCCAGAGAGCCCCTCTCGGCTCCAGCCCGGGCTTTCGTGCCCATCCCGGAAGCGCCTCCGCTTTCATGAGCTGCGATGGCCTGTGAGTCAGGATGGCGTTGCCGTACTCCTCCTCGAGGACCTTCAAGCTGGCATGGAAATGCACATGCATCCCCAGCGCCTGGGCGATCGCATGAGCCTGGTCGATCCCGCCCGTGCGGAGGCGCCCCACATCGAGCTCCTGAAGGGCAACCACATCCGGCTCATAGGCGGCGATCACATCGGCGATCCGCGAAGGGGAAAGCTGCCCGTCCGTCCCGAGACAGCGGTGCACGTTGTAGGTCAGGATTCGCGGCACTTGCCCCCCTGTCTCGTCCCTCCCTGCGCGACCGGGTCCGATCCGGGAGGGCTCATCCGATCCGGTTTCAAGCCAAACTCGGATCGGGCGCGTTGGATCCCGGCAAGCCTGACAATTCAGGCGAGACCCGACCAACGGCCAGCCGTCAGTCCATGGGTTTCTGCTGGACAGGACGGAGAGTCAGGAGCGCGGCCGCCAGGGAAACGGCGGCAATCCACCATCCTTGCCAGGCGCCATGGCTGACAAGGGCAATGGCGCTGGCCGTCATGAGGGTCATCAGGCCCACGCGGCGGATATCGGCCGGCGCCTCTGAAAGGCATTTCAGAACCCAAAGGATAAGCGCAGACAAAAGCAAGGCGCCGACGGCTCCCAGCTCGACCCAAACCTGCAGGAAGGCATTATGAGGATGGCCGATCCTGAGCATCTTGCGGTAGGCAGGGTCGATGTTCGCCGCGACCGGATGGCCGCCCAGAAGCGGCGAGGATGAGAAGCCCGTTCCGAAGACCGGGAAGTGGTGCGTGACATCACTGAAGGCCTGCCAGAGGGCGATGCGTTCCCGCGAGTGACCTGCCTTGGTGGCTTCGACCACAGTTTCGGGCATATTCCTCATGACACTCCCGAAAAAGGGCTGCATCCAGATCAGTCCAAGAAGGACGACCGTCAGCAGGCGCCTTACCCAAAGGAAGGGAGCGTAGCTCAGCACGAAAGTCCCGATGGCAGCCAGGAGGCCGAGCTTGGCGGCCTCACTGGCAGATCCAAGGATGGTGGCGACGCCCAAGAACGCTAGCGCGAAGCAGAGCGCGCGCTGTCGGCGAAACCCGACCAAGACGAGAACCGGTGCCAGCAGGAGCAGGAGCGTTACCACCGGCCGATTGTAAATGAAGCCGTCGACGCGATCGGACAGAAGTCGCCTCAATGGAAAACCGAGCAAAAGCTCGGCCGCTATCATTCCTGCGGCGATCAGCATCGTCCATGCGAGCGCCCCGACCATCCATCGCGGTGGAGGGGCGGCGCGCCAGCTCACGATCAAGACAGCGCTCGACACGGCGGGAAGCACGGCCTCGCCCCAGGAAAAGAGACCTATGATAGGATCCATCGCCCAGGCGAGGGAGACCAGAGGATAGGCAATCCCGCAGAGGACGAGGATCAGGACGCCCACCCGTACATTCTTGAGATGCGAGCTATCGAGGCCGATAGCTCTAGAGGCAAGACGTGAAGCAAGCACGAAGCAGGCAGCACAGGCCATAAACAAAGGGGAGGACCGATTGGCAGCCACCATTGCTATAGGCAATAGAACGATCAATCCATGACCAATATTGTTCAGACGAATACTAAGCTTATTCTGGCTGCCAGAAATCAAACCAGGAGAAGTTGCTTTCAACTTTATATTCTTTTGCAGATCGCCGACATGCTCTTGCTCATGATCCTCTTTAGCAGTCGCGACCATACGCCTTCTCGTTATTCAACATCCTGGAATCCGGCAGCCGGACCTTTCGCGAACGCCGATCTGGTGCACAGCAGCATGAATAGGTCATACGAAACAACATTCATAGCCCAGACAGATCGGTATTCCACTCGAACGGCGGAATGTCGCTGCCTCGGTAGATCCGACGACCAGGCTCAGGCAGATTCTATCCGCGACATTTCATCGTAACCGATCGGTTAAGTTCGATGCAACGGGAGATTGCCCCTGGTGAAAACCAAGAACATCAAGCTCAGAAGTGGACCCGCCTCTGGGCTTGTCATCGTCGGCGCCTCCCCGGCTGAGTAGGATCAGTTCTAGAGGCTGTCGGGTGACATTGTAAAAAGAAACGGGAGCCATGCGTACATCCGGCATCAGCTCCCGTCTCCTCGACCGGCTGCCGCTGCACCCGGATTGACTCATCATAGCCCAGCCCGGCCCGGTGGGGACGGTGCATTGGGGGTACGGGCACTTTTCGGCGCATCGCACCCTGCCCTCCGGAACATGGGCGCGATGCGCCGAAAGGGGCTTGCGCCCCTGCTCCCGCGCGGTATGCCATGCCCTTCACACGGCGAATTGGAGCTGACATGTCCGAGATGTTCTCTCTTCAGAAAGACAAGATCCGCGTTCTCCTGCTCGAAGGCGTGAACGACAGTGCTGTCGAACTGATCAGAGGCGCCGGCTACACGAACCTGACCCATCTCAAGACAGCCCTTGACGAAGCCGAGTTGATTGAAGCTTTGCAGGGTGTCCATCTGCTGGGCATTCGCTCCCGGACGCAGCTGACGGGTAAGGTCCTGCAAGCAGCCAACAGGCTGATCGCCGTCGGCTGCTTCAGCGTCGGCACCAATCAGGTGGATCTGGAAGCTGCACGGCACGCGGGCATTCCGGTCTTCAATGCCCCCTTCTCCAACACCCGAAGCGTCGCCGAACTCGTCATCGGCGAGATCGTCATGCTGTTGCGGCGGACGTTCCCCAAATCCGTCGCCGCCCATGCCGGGCAATGGGACAAATCCGCCGCCGACAGCCACGAGGTCCGCGGCAAGACGCTGGGCATCGTCGGCTATGGCAATATCGGCTCGCAGCTTTCCTACCTGGCCGAAGCCATGGGCATGCGGGTGATCTTCTTCGACCAGACCGACAAGCTCCGCCACGGCAACACGGAGCCGGCCGACAGCCTGCATGCCCTGTTGAGCCAGAGCGACGTGGTCAGCCTGCACGTTCCCGAGACGCCGGCGACGCATGGCATGATCGGCAAGGCTGAGATCGCCGCGATGAAGAAGGGCGCCTATCTCATCAACAACAGCCGCGGCACGGTCGTGGACCTCGATGCGCTGGCCGAGGCGCTGCGGAGCGGCCACCTGCGCGGCGCCGCCGTGGACGTGTTCCCCGTCGAGCCCGCCTCGAACAATGAGCCGTTCGTCACGCCGCTGCAGGGTATTCCCAACGTTATTCTGACACCGCATATCGGCGGATCGACGGAAGAGGCGCAGGAACGCATCGGCGCCGAGGTTGCGAAGAAGCTCGTCGAATATTCCGATGTCGGTACGACGGTCGGAGCGGTCAACTTTCCACAGGTTCAGCTCCCCTCGCGGGCAACGGGGACACGCTATATCCATGTGCACCGGAATGTGCCCGGCATTCTCGGTCGGCTCAACAACGTCTTCTCGCAGCGGGGCCTCAACATCACGGGCCAGCATCTGCAGACGGACGGCGAGATCGGCTACGTCGTGATCGAAGCGGAAGGGCTGCCCGGTCAAAGCCGCGAGACCCTCAACGAGATCCGCGCTCTCGACGGGACCATCCGGGCGCGGTTGCTCTACGCCAGAGGATAAACGGCGCGGATCCGAAGGAAGCTTCCTGAAGCATTCATGCGGAAGTCATGCTACGGTCAGGGAGGCCCTCCTCACCAGAAGGCGAGAGTGCAGGTTGGCGGAGCAGGCGTGAGACCGTGATTTCCGAAGTTCGAGTAAAGTTACGCGGTTTCCTGCGGCGGATTTCGCCCGGCTTCCTTCGTATGGAGGACCGGCCCGGAACTGGAGGTGATGCATCCGTCGCCGCTCGTGGCCAACCGGCTTCCACGAAGGTCTATGCTCGCCCGGACGAGGTGGATCGCGTATCATCCGCGCTCCACTCCGTCGGCGCGTCGCTTCGGCACCACGTTGCCGACGACTTCACTCCTCCACCCCGCTCAGGCATCGAAGACTTGGGACGCTCAATCGACATGAATGCTTCCGTGGATACCCTGGCCGAACAGATGCTGACCCTCGTGGACATCGTCTCGGCCCAGGAAAGGGACATCAAGGCGCTCAAGGAGCAATGCCGCAGGCTCGAAGAACACGATCAGGCTATCGCGGTCGCCTTCTCGACCTTCTTCCACGTCCTGTCGGCGGGGCGCGTCGCCAAGCTGAGCGAAATCGCCCATATCTTGAACAACATCATCAAGATCGCGGAACAGGAAGGCCGCCCGCCCGCGTCCATCAAATTCCTGCAGGATCTCGCCGGGATGCTTCCGGACGATCAGCGCTGAGAAGTTATGAAAACAAGCAGAGAGGCTTCAGAGGATCTTCTTAACAGGCAGGTGAATCCGCCAGCCGAGTAAGGATCCGTTAACCACGTTCCTTCACGTTGAGGAAACCGCCAGCGTGGAGCTGCCGCGTCTGTTATTCCAGAGGCCAGGGAACCAAGTTATGTCGACGGAACGGGCCGAAGCGGCGCTTGAGATTGCTATCGCCAGACATGTCGCGATTTCCTTTCAACGCAGCCGCCGAAGCACGGATGTCACCCTCGCGGCCCGCAGCCGCAACCACATTACGGATAATTTTCAGCTCGGCGAAATCCAGACCGACCAGGACAACCGGCCACCTGCGCTCGTGGCGTTCTACCGTAGGATCTCCACCGCGTTCACCCCGGTGGCGATGGAGCCCCATTCGCCGGAACGCTCATCGCACCTCAGCGACGTCAAAGGCTCTCTCGAAAACCTGCGCGGCAGACTCTCGACCGTTTCGCAGAAGTCGCGGATGGATCATGCCCGGTTCCAGCTGCTGATCGAACGGCAACAATTGCTGGTGAAGAACCAACTCACCGAAGGCTTCGGGCGCATCGAGTCCTGGATTCTCTCCCTGTCGTTTCTCGGCCTCGTTCTCCTGAATGCCGTCAGCCTTCTCTGGGCCCTGCCCTTTCTCGGCTTCAGCATCGGCAGAGCCTGGTATCTCGACCGGGCATGCAAGCGCCGTCGCAAGAAAATCTCTGACATCGATGTCCTGATCGATCGCATCGAGCGGGTGTGCTGATCGGAGTCAAGGCTGTTTCAGGATGGCCGATGCCATCACGATATCCTGGACGGCCAGTCCCGAGAATGTCGAAACGGTGATCTGGTCCTCCGTCGAACGGCCCTTTGCCGCTCCCATGACGATCTCGCCGATTTCGACCACCGCATTCATGGCGGAATCATCGGAGCCATAGGCGTTCCCCAGCTCGCCGCGCGACCGGGCCTGGACCCTGCTGTCCGTCACGACAATATCGGCGTTGCGGATGATGGCTGCCTCCAGTTCCTGCTTGTCGGCGCTGTCGGCTCCGATGGCGGTGATGTGGGTTCCCGGGTAGAGATCGCTCCATCGCAGCAATGGCGACGGACTGGCGGTCGCCGTGACGATCAGACGGCAGCGGGACGCAACCTCAGCCGGCGACGATGCGATCTCGACGGAAAAATCCTTCTCCTGCATTCGTCGCGCATAGGCCGATGCCCGCTCCGCGTTGCGCCCCCAGACGACGATGGTGCGGCAAGACCTGACCGATTGCAGCAGTTGCGCCTGAAGCTCCGCCTGGATGCCGCACCCGAGCACGCCGATGGAATCGACCTTCTCGGGCGCCAAGTGCTTTGCGGCGACCGCACCGGCGGCGGCGGTGCGGAGATCCGTCAACCGTCCGCGATCGTTCAGCACCGCCGCCAGCTCTCCCGTGTCCTTCCTGAAAACAAGAAGCAATCCGTCGCTGCTGCTGAGGCCTCGCGCCGGATTATTCCAGAAACCCGAGGCGATCTTGATCACATAGGTGTCGCCGCCGGTCAGATATCCATACTTGATGTGCACCTCTCCCGGCGGATCCTCGAGGAGCAGTTCGCCCGGCGCCGGCACCACGGCCTCGCCGCAGGAGAAAGCCGCGAAAGCGCTCTCCATGAGGGCCACCGGATCAACGCCTTTCAGACGTTCTTCGATTTGCGGAAGATCGAGAAAGGTGATGGACGAGGACAACAGCATGACTCTTGCGACCTAACCGTTCAGAAGGGAGAAGATCTTGTCGCGGTCGTAATTGGCCCCGCACAGGACGACGACATTCGTCTGCCCCTTGCAGCTTGCGGCAACCTTGAGGAACCCGGCAAGGGCGAGGGCCGCCGCGCCCTCGACGATCTGGTTTTCTTTGAAAGCGAGATCCTTGAGGGCGGCCGCAATTTCGTCTTCCGTGCAGGTGATGACCTCGTCGATGACGAACAGGGCCAGCGGCAGGGTCATGCTGTCCTCGTCCATGCCGCCGGCGACGCCGTCGGCGAGCGTATCGAGATGGTCCGTCTCGACCACGCGCCGAGCCGCCATTGCGGCGGCGAGGGCGGCCGAATTTCGAGCCGCCACACCGAAGATCCGCGTTCGCGGACTGAAGCTCTTGAGTACTGAACCTATGCCGCCGATCAGGCCGCCGCCGCCCATGGCGACGAAGACATTGTCGATGCTCTCGGCCTGCTCCAGCAGTTCGAGCCCGATGGTCCCCTGCCCGGCTACGATCTCAGGGTCGTTGTAGGGAGAGACATAGACGAGCCCGCGCGAAGCGGCTTCCTGCTGGGCGTGGAGTTCCGCGAGCCCGCTCTCGGCTCCGTGCAGGATTACATCGACATTGAACGAGCGGATCCGGTCGAGCTTCGCCTGGGCGACGCTTTCGGGCAGCACGACGGTCAAGGCCTGGCCGATCGAGCTCGCCGCCTGCGCCGATGCGATTCCGTGGTTGCCGGAGGAAGCGGTGATGACCGCACGGCCGAGCCCGAGCGCCGTCATCTTGCTCGCCGCCCCCCGGATCTTGAAGGAGCCGGTGAGCTGAAAGTTCTCGGCCTTGAACAAAACGGATGATCCCATCTCATGGCCGATCCGTCGGGATGGCAGCAAAGGCGTCTCGTAGATATGCGGGCGAATGCGCCGGCGGGCCTGGATCGACCGCGCTGCAGACTCGAGAACGATGCTGTTCATGGCGTCCCTCCATCCATTGGAGCAGTCTTAAGGGATCTGATTTCTCCTGCGCGTTCCGAAAGCCTCCGGAAGATGGCCGCCGAACAGGCGATCATCGCCTCGAATTGCGCAACGATGATGTTCTCGTTCGGCGAGTGGAGCATGGCTCCATGATGCGTGAGGCCGATGCCGACGACATTCGCGCCGAGCTGTTCGACGAAGGGGTGAGAGGTTCCGGACGCGGGCGAACTCGGCTGCACGATGACAGTCTGGCCGAGATGCCGCTCCAGAAGTTCCTTCGCATCCTGAATGAACCAGTGGTCCGTCGATGACCGGACAGGCTTCACGTTGGCATCGTGAACAAGGAGGTCTATATCGGCGAAACCGTGGCGGTTGAGATGGGCGCGAAGTAGGCTCACGATGTGCTGCGGATCCTGGTCGGGAACGAGGCGGAAGTCGATCTTGACCGCCCCCTCTGCAGGCAGCACGGTCTTGGCGCCCTCTCCTGCATATCCGCCGGAGAAGCCGTTGACGTTCATGCACGGCGCGAAGTTCATCGCCTCGTAGAAACGGGTGTCGTCGATGCAGTCCAGAACCCGCCGTCCACCCGTGGCCCGAACCAGGCTGTCGAACGAGAACGGCGGCTCGGCGGCAAGATCCCGTTCCTGCTGCGTGGGCTGCCGGACCGTGTCGTAGAACCCGTCGATCAGCACACGGCCGGAACCGTCGCGCAGGGAGGCGGTCGCCGCCGCGAGCCGCCACAGCGGATTATCGAACACTGCACCCAGGCTCGAATGCAGATCGGCACTCGCCGTCCGGCAGCGCAGTTCGACGGCCATTACGCCCTTGAACCCACAAAGGATGATGGGACGTCCGCTCGAGTCGATCTCGCCGTATTCCCACCAGCAGATGTCGGCCTTCACCCCGGAGAAGCGCGTCTTCAGGAACGCCTTGAGCGACGGGCTGCCGATCTCCTCTTCGCCGTCGACAAGCCAGATAAGCCGGAAGGGCAAGGGACCCGAATGCTGCTCCCGAAATAGGCGCCAACCTTCGAGTCGGCTGACGAACTCGCCCTTGTCGTCGGCGACGCCACGTCCATACCAGCGCCCGTCGCGCTCGCTCAGGTCGAATGGTGAGCTTTGCCACAAGGAAACCGGATCCTCGGGCTGCACGTCGTAATGGTTGTATACGATGACGGTCAGAGGGCCGTCACCGATCTCGCCCACGACGAACGGACCGATTGCTCCGTCACAGATCTCCGTTTCGAAACCGGCCCCAGCAAGCAGATCGCGCACTGCCTCGGCGCACTCGGAAAGCCCCTCTCCGCGCGCACTCACGGATGGAATGCCGACGAGGCGCCTCAGATCCTCTCGCGCCCGCTGAAGGTTTTCTTTCGGCAGCATCGCTCGCGCCTTCTAGGCGAGGCCGTGACGGGACAGGAAGGCATCGAGACGGGCCAGCCCCTCCACCAGATGCTCGGTCTGCACGCCGATGCCGATGCGGATGTGGTTCTCGATTCCGAACCAGCTTCCGGCAACGACGAACACGCTCTCCTCTTCCCGCAGCCGGTTCGACAGATCCTCGGAAGACATGTCGAAATCATAATGCAGGAACGCCATGCCGCCCGCTGCCGGACGCTGCCAGGACCAGCGGTTCCGCTTCTCGACCCATCTTTCGACGATGTCGGCGTTCTCACGCAGAAGGGCGCGTCCGCGCGCCAGGATGCGCTCGCGGTTCTTCGGCTCCATGACGGCCGCGCCGAGGATCTGGCTCAGGATTCCGCTGCCGATCGTCGTGTAATCCTGCCGCTTGGCCGCCTCTTCGACCACCACTTCCGGTCCGACGATCCAGCCGAGACGCAGGCCTGGACAGGCGAAGGATTTCGACAGGCTGCTCGTGACGATGACGCGTGGATACTCACCATAGAACGTCTCCGTCTCGGCACCGTCGATCTCGCCGCCGCGATAGATCTCGTCGACCAGAAGCCAGGCACCGGCCTTTTGCGCGGCATCGAGCAGCGCCTCGCGGCTCCTGCGCGACAGAACGGCGCCGGTCGGATTGCCGGGATTGGTGACCGCGATCAGCTTCACGCCGTCCATCGTCTTCGCGAGGGCTTCCGGATCCACCTGCCAGCCCTGGTCCGCCAGCAGGGGAAGGCGCTGGATGTCCATGCCGAGTGCGCGCCCGAGACCGTCCACCTGCATGAAGTTGGGAACCGCGAAGAGAACCTTATCGCCGGGATCGATCATCGCCATCAGGGTGATCATCGTCGCCTCGGAGGAGCCGTTCGTCACCAGCACGTTGGAAGCGGACGCCTCCGGATACCAGCCGGCGATGGCGTTCCTGAGATCGGGACGCCCGTCCGTCCAGCCGTAGCCGAGCGGCTGGCGCAGCAGCGCCTGAGCGTCGTCGGCGGACAGGATCTCTTCGATGGTGCAGGGATGCACCCCGCTCTCGGTCAGGTTGATCTCGACACCGTTCTCGAACAGCGTCTGGTTCCGCTCCATCAGGAAAGTATCGAACTGCACCAAAGGCTCCGATCTGGAATGGGGTCGCGAAAAATGGAGAGAATGGCCGCACCAACGAATGACCCGGGCACGCGGCTGGGGTGGACCATGGCAGGCCCAAGATTGAACCGTCAAGTCCAATTTGGACTATGAAGTCTATTTTCACGATGCTAAGAGCCGATGAATCATTTTGCATCGCGGGGGTTGCCATGAAGATCGAAGAGTTCACGCTCGAACGCATTCAATCGCTCTACGAGAACACGGTCGAGTACAACCTGTCCGACAGCGGCGTGCATCCCTACTCCCTGCGTGAGCTTTTGACGCCCGAACAGCAGAGCCAAGTTCTCGACGTCGAACTCGGCTACGGCTGGACCAACGGTGGCGTGACATTGCGGCAAGCCATCGCCAACCTGCATCCCAACCGCGACTCTGACCACGTGATGGTCACCAACGGCTCGGCCGAGGCGAATTTCCTGCTCGTGATGTCGCTGCTCGAACCCGGCGACGAACTCATGGTCTTCGTGCCGAACTACCTGCAGATCTGGGGCTGGGCCCGGGCCATCGGCGTGACCGTCAAGGAAGTCCTGCTCCAAGAGGAACTCGGGTGGACGCCCGATCTCGACGACGTGCGCAAGACGGTCACGAGCCGCACAAAGATGATGACGATCTGCAATCCCAACAACCCGACCGGCGCCGTCTTGCCGCGCGAGACGATGGACGGTCTCGTGGCGATCGCGCGAGAGCATGGCATCTACCTTCATGCGGATGAGGTCTACAAGGGCGCGGAACTCGACCAGGACGAGCCTCCGAGCTTCGCGGATCTCTACGAGAAGGCTATCGTCACGAACGGGCTGTCGAAGGCCATGGCGCTGCCCGGCCTGCGCATCGGCTGGCTCGTCGGCCCCGTCGAGGAGATCTACACGTCCTGGCAGCGCAAGGACTACACCTCGATCACGACGGGCGCTGTCAGCGAGTTCGTGGCGGAAATCGCCGTGCAGCCGGCCAAACGGCAGGAGATCCTGTCCCGCAGCAAGCGCATCCTGCGCGAGAACCTCGCGCTGCTGCAGGGTTGGGTCGACGCCAACAGCGATCTCTTCTCCTTCGTGCCGCCCAAGGCCGGCGGGATGGCCTTCATCCGCTACGCCATGCCGATGAACTCGACCGAGCTGGTGCACCGCCTGCGCGAGGAGCGCGGCGTCATGCTGCTGCCGGGCGACGTCTACGGCATGGACCGTTACATCCGGATCGGCATCGGCGCCCCCGCTCACCATCTGGAAGCGGGCCTGGAGCGTCTCGCTGCCTTCGTGCGCGCGCAGGCGGCATGAGCCGCACGCGAAAAACCGGCGCGAAGACGGCGCTCTCGCCGGAGCTGGCGAGCTATGCGCCCGTCTGCGACGCCATCGCGCTGCTCTTCCAGCCTTATGCGGAAGTGGTGCTCCACGATCTTTCGACCGAGACCGTGGTGCACCTGTCCAACCCCTTCTCCAAGCGCGAACTCGGCGAGCCGTCCCTTCTGCACGAGATCGACTTCAAGCCGTCCGACATCATCATCGGCCCCTATGAGAAGGTGAACTGGGACGGGCGGCGCATCAAATCGGTCAGCGCCGTCCTGCGTGTGCAGGAAAGGGCCATCGGCATCCTCTGCATCAACGTGGACGTGTCGCATTTCCATGCCGTCATGCAGACGTTGACGGCGCTCGTCACCGTTCCGCAAACGCCCGAGAAGCCGGCTTCGCTGTTCAAGGAAGACTGGCACGAACGCATCAACGAATATATCCAGTCGTGGACCCGCGAACGCGGCCTGACCATCGCCGAGATGAGCCGTGCGCAGAAGCAGCAGCTCGTCACGGATCTCGCCGGCGACGGCGCTTTCGGCGGGCGCAACGCGGCAGCCTATATCTCGCGCGTGCTGGGCCTTGGGCGCGCCACGGTCTACAACTATCTCAAGAAGGATCAGACCTGAGGCAGCAGCGCATCGCGCACAGCCTGCCAGCTCTCCTTGTCCGGCGCACTGATGAGACCGCCGCCCCGATTGACGGGACGATAAGGCGAGCCGTCGAAATGCGCCGTGTATCCACCGGCCTCGCGATGGATCAGCCAGCCGGCCGCATGGTCCCAGGGCATCACGCTCGATGAGAACGAGAAGTGCAGGTGGCCGGCGGCCGTCTGGCGATAGGTATGTGCCGCGCAGCGCAGATCGGCCGCCATGGCGACCTTCGGCAGGTTACCCGTCACCACGGGGCGTAGCTCCTCCGGCAGGTAGCGCCATGAGACATTGCCCGCCATCTGCGACAGGGGCGCCTTCGCGGCAACCTGCAGCGGGCTGGTGCTGCCGTCGGTGCGCTGAATCCATGCGCCTTCACCACGCACGGCGATGGCCCAGTCGTCCGAGATCGGATCCAGGATCACGCCGCCGACGATCTCGCCTTTGACCAGAACGGCCGCCATCACACCGAAGAGCGGAAGGCCCGAAGCGAAGTTCAACGTGCCGTCGACGGGATCAAGGATGAAGACGAGTTCGGCATCACCGATGCCGTCGAGCAGGCTCGCATCCCTGCTGACGCCCTCTTCTCCGACGACGAGCGCTCCCGGAAACCGGCGCAGCAGCTCGGCCTCGATGACGCGCTCGGCGGCCTCGTCCGCATCCGTCACGAGGTCGAGCTGCGAGGTCTTCGTCCGGATCGCGCCGGCCGACAGGTTCCGGAACCGTGGCAGGATCTCGGCTTGGGCCGTCGTCCTGAGGATCTCCGCAACGGCGAGGGCATCGGATCGGGTGAAGGTCATGGCCTTGTCGTGTCCTGCTGTCTCGGCAACGGGTCAGATCATTTCGAGCGGGCGCTTGCGGCGCGGCGGCGGAAACTCTGAATCAATGGCCTCAAGGTCATCGCTCTCCAGCCGGATCTCAAGCGCTCGATGATTGTCCCGCACATGATGCGCGCTCGAAGCCTTCGGGATTGCGATCACGTTAGGCTGATGAAGAACCCAGGCCAAGGCGATCTGGAACGGGCTCGCCCCATGTTTCTTCGCGATCCTCTCCAGGACGCTGCTGTCCGGGAGCCTGCCCTGCTCGATCGGGCTGTAGGCCATGAGCGGCATGCGATGGTTCTGCATCCAGGGAATGAGATCGAATTCCGGCCCTCTCCGGCTCACGTTGTAGAGCACCTGATTGGTGACGCAGTTCGCTCCTTCCGGAATCGCGAACAGCTCTTCCATGTCATCGGTATCAAAGTTGCTGACGCCCCAGTGGCGTATCTTGCCGGCACGGCGAAGCTCCTCGAAGCCGGCAACGGTTTCCTCCAAGGGCACGCCGCCGCGCCAGTGCAGAAGATAAAGGTCGAGCCGTTCCGTCTTCAACCGCCTAAGGCTGCGTTCACAGGCCTGCATCACCCCCTGGCGGCTCGCGTTGTGGGGATAGACCTTGCTTACGAGGAAGAGCCGGTCCCGCTGCCCTGCGAGCGCCTCCGCGACGAGTTGCTCTGCCGTGCCCTCGCCGTACATCTCAGCCGTGTCGATGAGTGTCATGCCGAGCTCGACGCCGAGGCGGAGCGCATCGATCTCCCGCTCACGGCGGCTTGCCGTCTCGGCCATCTGCCAGGTTCCCTGCCCAAGGGCCGGAACGGCTTCACCGCCCGGCAGCATCACTTCAAGGCTCATGTTCCACCTCCGCCCGGAGCGTCCTCCGCTTGGACATTGTACGACTGCTCGCGGGAACAACTCAGCGCCAGGCAGGTGCCATGGCGCCCGGGCGATCACTGCAGGCGCGGTCCCTTCATGAAGCGGCCCCGATCGGCGGACCGGATCGTCACGTCGAACGTATCCCCCTCCCGCTCAAGCGTGAGCGGGACATCGACGCCCGCCGCGCCGAGCGCCCAGACGGCGCGATAGAATTCCGCCAGCGACGTCACCGCTTGGCCGGCCACCGCGTGGATCTGGTCCCCGGCCCGCAAGCCCGCCCGCTGCGCCGGCGTGTCACCGGCGAGACCGATGACCGTGATCTGATCGTCCTCGGCCTCCGCGACATAGAATCCGAGCCATGGCCGCGGCTTGCTCTTGGTCCGCCCGAGGGTCAGGAGATCGTCCAGGATCGGCTTCAGAAGATCGATCGGCACGCTCATGTTGAGCGGTACCACAGCCCCGCCGGAGGCCTGATGCTGGAGCTGGAGCGAACCAATCCCGACTAAATCGCCACGAGGCCCGATCAGGGCCGTGCCGCCCCAATTGGGATGAGCCGGCGCGGTAAAGATGGCGGGGTCGATGAGATATTCCCAATAACCTGCGAATTCTTGGCAGGCGACCACTTGCGCCGCAAGGGAATGGCTCGGCCCTCCGCTCCCGCCGACGACCACCTGATCGCCCGGCTTCAGATGGCGGGAATCTCCCAGGGCCAGCACCGGCACCCCGAGGGGCTCCAGCGCCTGCACCAAACCGAAACCGCTCTCGTAGTCGTAAGCGAGCACATCTGCCTGAACGACCCGACCCTTGTTGGTGGTGAGCCAGACCTCCTCGGCCTCGGCAATCAGATAGCCGATAGTGACGACAAGCCCGTCATCCCTGATCACGACGCCCTGCCCGGCCCGTTCGGTCCCGAGGGTTTCCGCCGTGAAGGCATCGTCGGGAACCCGCGCCCTTAGCGAAACAACGGCAGCCAGAGCATCTTTGAGGTCATAGCCGAGCGCTCTCGGATCGGGCTGATACTCAGGAGGAATTTCCCATTCGTCGGGTGATTGCATGCACAGCTCCTAGACCCTCGGCAGAGAGTCTGCACCCTGTAAAAATGGCAGGGCATGCGGCGCCTTCAACGGCCCTTCCCTATTTGACGCACAAAAAGCCGCGATACGATATCGCGTTTGGCGGAAAGCAAGTGGCCGGCGCCCCAAGGAGAACCGCCGAAGGCAACGTTTCGTTATGCCGCTTCAAGAATGCCCGCCGGGGCCAAGATAGGAGCCTCGCTCCAAATCTGCTCCTGCTTCTTTTCAAGCATGCTCAAAGCCTGCCGGGCATAAAGACGAAATTCGTGCTTTAGAAGCCGTGACGCGGTCTCCCAAATTCCGTCTTCATGCCGTGCGATAAAGAATGCACGAGCGATCTGCTCGATTTCCTGGTCCGTCTGATCCACCTGTGCCCCCACACAGGAGCCCTCGCGGCTCCGCCAGATGCGCCGAATACAAATCCGGCGTCAACTGTCGGCAAGGTGTCTGATTTGCGGATTCATGTCTGTATCCAAAAAGACACGATTCGGCCACAAACCGCCGTTGCAGGCTTTACACTCGTCAGGCGGCCCTGGCCGTTGCAAGGAACCGGTCGATGTCCTGTCTCAGGCGTTGAAGCTGCTGGTCGAGGGTGTGCTTGGCGCTCGAAACTTCCTGCGCAGCAGCGGCCGCGGAGGAAGTCGACCCGGTCAGCGCCTCGATGCTTCGCACGACCGCATGAGTATGGTCGGTCGTCTGGTTGACGTTGACGGATATTTCCGACGTGACCGCAGCCTGCTCCTCGACGGCGGCCGCGATGGCCGTGGCGATACCGCTCAGCTCTTCCATGATGCGCCCGATATTGTCGATCTCAGACACGCTCCGCTGCGTCGCTTCCTGAATCGCCCCGATGCGCGAGCCGATTTCCGTCGTCGCCCGGGCGGTCTGGTTGGCCAGGGTCTTGACCTCCTGCGCCACGACGGCAAAGCCCTTGCCCATCTCCCCGGCGCGGGCCGCCTCGATGGTGGCGTTCAGGGCGAGCAGGTTGGTCTGAGCCGCGATGCGCTCGATCAGATCGACAACGTCTCCGATTTCCTTCGCCTGTTCGGCCAAACCGTTGACGGTTTCCTTCGTCCGCTGGGAGCTCTCCAGGGCATGGCGCGCCACATCCGCCGAGCGGCTGGCCTGCTCACCGATCTCGCGAACGGACGATGCGAGCTGCTCCGTCGCGGCTGCTCCTGACTGCATGTGGGACGCGGTCTGCTCGGCCGCCGTCGTAACCTGAACCGCGAGGCTCCTGGCGCTTCCGGTCGCCTCGTCGAGAACCGTTGCGCTTTCGGAGAGGGCGCTGCTCGCCTGCCCCGAAATCTCCAGGCTCTCCTGCACGGCATCGGAGAAGGACGCGACGGCCTGCGACAGGTCCTCACCCTTCTTCTGGCGATCCTGAACGAAGGCTTCCTGATAGACGGAAATGGCGAAATCCATGTCGAGCATCACCGCCTGGTTCACCGCCGCCAGCTTGCGGGCGAGAGTCCCGCCACTGAAGCGATGCTTCCTGGACAGCACATGGATCAGTTCGCTGAGGATGAAGGCATAGCCTCCGATGTACCAGCGCGGCTCGAGGCCGATCTTATTATGGATGAGCCCGATGCGGCGGATGCCTTCCACGTAGGCGCCGTCGAAACTGCCGCTGAAGAGCCGGCCCCAATGCTGCATCTGAGCGGATACGAGCCGGGATTGCTGCGTTCCGATCAGCCGGGACAGCTGCGGCTGCCGATGCATATGCGCGTAAAAGCCTTCGAGGATCTTCGGCAGCTCGGGGGAGATGTCCTGCCAGATTCCGCGAAGCTCCCGGCAGATGCCGTCGTCGATTCCCAAAAATTCGAGCCGCTCGGCAAGAAACAGGTCGTTTTGCACAATTCTTTCCCAAATCTCGTCTTCTGCGGAGATCTAAGGTGGCAGGCTTGGCCGAAGCTTGCTCTCCCGGCCAAGCCTGCGGCAGTTTGCACCACCTGCGCCTGAAACCGGACGGGTCGCCGCGCGTTAATCTAGGCAGTTTTACGGGGCTCAACGATGCTTGATAACATTGCTAATGATCCCATTTCATCCCTCCCTGCTTCCATGGCGCGGCCTGCCGGCCATAACGTGCCGCCGCTGCCACACTCGGTCCAGGAGCATCTCGGACGGTTGCTGAGGGCGGACTATTATGAGCGGGCCGACAAGCCGCGTTATCTCGGCGATCCCGCGCTCCCGCTCGAGTTCGATCCCTATCTCTATCGCCTCGAGCAGAAAGAGCGGGCACTCCGGATCATGCGGGTTCGGGAGCAGGGCACGCAGGCCGTGGCCGAAGCCCTCGCGGGCTTCACCTGCTAGGCCCGTCAGTGAAGGCTCGGCCTTCAGCCCACGTTCACAGTCCCGGATTCACAAAGGCGCATCACGAGAGCTCCCTCTGGGCGGACATTTCGAAGAGCATGGGACACCAAAGCGGAAGAGCCGTCCTGAGGCAGGCGTTCAGGCGCCTGGAGCATGAGGTGCCGGGCAAGGTCGCTCGCGTGCTTCGCAGCCTTCGCCACCCGAACTCGCGGTGGGTCAGGATTCCCGCAGGCCTGCTCCTCATCCTGGGCGGCATCTTCTCGATCCTGCCGTTCCTCGGGATCTGGATGCTGCCCCTGGGCCTTCTGCTGATCGCCCGGGACGTCCCGATCCTGCAGAGGCCCGTAGGGCGGTTCACCCTCTGGTCGATCCAGAAATGGGCATCGCTCAGGCAGAGATTTTTCCCCGAACGGCCCCGAAACTGATTGCCTTCCCGGACGGCGATCAGGTCGGAACGATGCCGCCGAGTTCGTCCTCGATATAGATGGAGATGATCTCGTCGAAACTGGACTCCGCGCGAAAACCAAGGCTTTCGGCACGACTTGCATCGAAGCGGCGGGGCCATCCTTCCACGAAGCGGATGATGGTCGGATCGAGGTCGTGACGGATCCGGGCAACGGCCTGCTCTCCGGCGATGCGCCGTAGCGCGTCGATCTGATCGCCGACGGTCACCGATACACTCGGCATGGTCAGATTGCGCCGTGGGCCGATCTTGGACGTATCCATGCTCGCCGCATGGACGAGAAAATTGACGGCTGATCGCGGCGAGGCATGGGCGTGGCGGACATCCAGCGAAACCGGCAGGACGGTTTCCTGACCGTTCAAGGGCTCGCGGATGATGCTCGAGAAAAAGCCCGACGCCGCCTTGTTGGGCTTTCCCGGGCGGACGCAGATCGTAGGAAGGCGAATCCCGACGCCGTCGAAGAACCCACGCCGGGTGTAGTCGGCCAGCAGCAGCTCGCCCATCGCCTTCTGCGCCCCATAGCTCGTGAGCGGCGTCAGGAAGAACTCATCGCCGATCGCGTCCGGGAACGGAGCACCGAACACCGCGATGGACGACGTGAAGACGAGGCGCGGCTTGTAGCCGTCCCCGATGGTGCGAATGGCATCGAACAGGAACCGGGTGCCGTCGAGATTGATCCGATAGCCCTTGTCGAAATCGGCCTCGGCCTCGCCGGACACGATGGCGGCGAGATGGAAGATCACGTCGGGACGGCTCGCAACAAGCTTCCCCGCCTCTCCGGGCATTGAAAAATCGGACGTCAGCGTATCGACGGCAAAGGACGCCTGAGGGCGCGCGGGCTCGACCACATCGTGCAGAACGAGCCGCGTGATCGCCTCTCCCCCAAGCCGGCCCTCCTTGACAAGGCGTTCCGTGAGCTTGCGGCCGACCATTCCGGCCGCCCCGAGAATGAGGATCTGCATCGATCGGCAATCTTTTCAAATCGTGCCGGAAGACCGGAGCGGTCGTCCAGGCGGAAGGAAAGGGATGGCCGCTGCCGTCCGGCGCATGAAGGCTCCGAACGGCGGCGATCCGGACTTTACGACGGTGTTTACTTCTTGCGGACCTTGTCCAGTTCTGCCTGCATCATCTTCACCGTCTCGGGCCCAATGGTCGCGGCGTGCTTCTCCCAGACAGGCTTCGCCTGCTCGCGCATGCGGTTGGCCTCCTGTTCGTTCAGCTCGTTGACCACGATGCCCGCGCCCTTGATCTTGGTCAGCGAGGCTTCCGACAGCTCGCGGGAAACCTTGCGCTGCTCGTCGCGCGATACGGCCGCGCATTCCCGCAGGGCGGCCTGCTCGTCCTTCGACAGGCCGTCCCACAGCTTCTTGGAGTAGAGAACGAGGAACGGCGTGTAGGCGTGACGCGTCACGGACAAATACTTCTGAACCTCATAGAACTTCGACGTGTCGATGGTCACGAACGGGTTCTCCTGCCCGTCGATGGCCTTTGTCTCCAGAGCCGTGAAGACTTCGCCGAACGCCATCGGCACCGCGTTGGCGCCCATGTTCTTGAACGTGTCGAGGAACACGTTGTTCTGCATGACGCGAACCTTCAAACCTTTGAAGTCCTCCCACTTCTCGACCGGGCGGCGCGAGTTGGTGAGGTTCCGGAAGCCGTTCTCCCAATAGGCCAGATTGACGAGGCCGACCGTTTCGAGCTTGCCGTCGATATACTTGCCGAACTCGCCATCGAGGACGGAATCGGCCTCCTTGTTGTTGGCGAACAGGAACGGCAGATCGAACACCCCGAGATCGGGCAGGATGCCGATGAGCGGCGAGCTCGACGTGACAACCATCTCCTGCGTTCCCGAACGAAGCGCCTGCGTGGCCTGCAGATCGCCCCCGAGGGCGTTGCCCCAGAAGCCCTGCACCTTCATCTTGCCGCCTGACTTGTCGGTAAGGCAAGCCCGAAACTTCTCGACACCCTTCCCGTTCGGATGATCCTCGTTCACGCCGTTGGACAAGCGGATGTTGCGCTCCGTGAATTGGGCGCTGGCCGGAACGGCCGCCATGACGGTCGCGGCGACACCGGCGGCAAGTGCGTATTTGAATGCTTTCATGGTCGTTTCCTCTCTCTTTTGGTTTTCAACAGACCTGCCGTCTCAGCGTCCCCGCAGCCAGGCCAGGGGTACCATGACCAAGTCGGGGAAGATGATGAGCAGGAAAAGCACGATGAGCTGGGCGATCAGGAACGGGTTCACGCCGCGGATGACCGCACCCATGGGCACGCGGGCGACGCCGCTCACCACATTCAGCACGATACCGACCGGGGGCGTGATCAACCCGATGGCGTTGTTGATGATGAACAGCACGCCGAAATAGACCGGGTCGATGCCGGCCTGCTTCACGATCGGCATGAGAACCGGCGTCAGGATCAGAACCGTGGGGGAGAAATCCAACGCGGTTCCGACGATGACGACCAGGAACATAAGGGCGAACATGAGCAGCGTCTTGTTGCCCATGAGCGGCTGGATGAGCCCGCTGATCTCTCCCGGAATGTTGGCCTGGGTGATGAGCCATGCGGAGACGAGCGCCGCCGCGACAAGGAACATCACAACGGCGGTCGTTTTCGCTGCCGTGAGGAAGACGCCGTAGAGCATCGAGGGCTTCAGCTCGCGATAGACGAACATCCCGATGATCAGCGCATAGACGGCAGCGAGGACCGCCGCCTCGGTCGGCGTGACGATCCCCCACTTGATGCCGCCCAGGATCATCACGGGCATGAGAAGCGCGTAGAATCCATCGACGAAGGCCTTGCCGCGTTCACGCATGGAGGCCCGCGGCGCTGTCTTCATCTTGTCTCTTCGGCTGACGATAGCCCAAGCGACGACGAGCGCCACGCCCATCATCAAACCGGGGACGACACCCGCGAGAAAGAGCTGCGAGATAGAAACGTTGGCCGCGACGCCGAAGACGATGAAGCCGATCGACGGCGGGATCACCGGCGCGATGATGCCGCCGGCCGCGATGAGGCCGGCCGCTCGCGGAATGTCATAGCCGGCATTCCGCATCATCGGAATCAGAATGGCCGCCAGAGCCGCCGTATCCGCAGCCGCCGAACCGGACAAGGCGGCGAGGATGAGCGCCGCCACGATGGCCACGTAACCGAGGCCGCCATGAATGTGCCCGAGGCAGGCCAGGGCGAAATTGACGATGCGCTTCGACAGGCCGCCGACATTCATCAACTCTCCGGCCAGCAGGAAGAACGGAACGGCCAGAAGCTGAAAGTTGTCGGCCCCGATGATCATGTTCTGAGCCACGATCTGGCTGTCGAAGTTACCGAGCCAGAGCATGAGCGCGAGAGCGCAGACGATCAGGGAGAAGGCGATCGGCATCCCGAGCGCCATGGACCCCAGAAGCGAGACGAGGAAGACGAGAATGGTCACTCGAGACGCTCCCTCAAGGCATGGGCTTCGTCGCCACTATAGTCGCCGGCGAAGGTCTTGAGTTCATGCTCGCTGATCCGTCCGGTCGCGACACGCATGATCCGAAGGAGCGCCATCAATCCCAGACCGATGCTCGTGAAATACCCGATGCCGTAGACCCAGAGCATCGAGATCTCGGTGATGGGCGCGTAATTCGTGGCATTGATCTCGGCCTGCCGCCATGTTCCCCAAAAGAAGACTGCGCAGCAGCCGATGATGAACAGGTCGGACAAGACCATGCAGACCTTGCGTCCCATGTCGCCAAGACGCGCCACCAGGGTCTCGACACCCAGATGCGCATTCTCGCGCCCGACCACGACGGCGCCGATGAAGGTCAGCCAGACGAAGAAGAAACGAGACAACTCTTCCGAAACGTCGATGCCGGTATCGAAGAGATAACGCAACACGACATTGCCGAATACCATGACGACCATGGCGGCCAGCAGAAGAACCAGCAGCCCTTCCAAGCCTTTGAAAAAGATGGATATTAGCCTGCTCACACGTTCTCCCTGCCTTGCGCACCCGTTTCAGCGCTCATTATTCTGTGCTGCCCGAAGCATCCTTCAAGCCTCGGGAACGACAAACATGTCAGTCGATCTAAGGCGCAGTTGCCTGGGGTGTCAATTCAGCCGATGGGGCGATCCCGCAGGCAAACGACGATACTGGGCGACGGCTTAATCTCCGTTGCGTCGCGTTCCCTCCGTACTTTCACCTGCGGCAGCATCCAAGCGTGCCATGCAGAAACTTGGCACTCGCCTTCAACGCACAAGCGAGAACCTTTGCGATTTGCATCTTTGTTGCAGATTAGACTTATGAATACCTGCTCGCGTGGAGCATTTCGGTGGATATCATAGGAGCGGCAGCTTCCATCCCGTCCGCAAGAGGCATCAAACCATCCACCTCTTCCGATTGCCGCAAGAGTGCAGCCCCAACGAGGATCCCATGAAGATCACAGGCGTCGAAACAATCCGTCTCCAGGAATTCGCGAATATCGTTTGGATCCGCCTGCACACGGACGAAGGACTCATCGGCCTCGGCGAAACCTTTATGGGAGCGGCGGCCGTCGAAGCGTATATCCACGAGACCGTCGCGGCCAAGCTGATCGGACGCGATCCCCTGCAGATCGAAGGGATCAACCGCGACCTCCAGAACTATCTGGGCTGGCGCTCGGCCGGAGTCGAGACGCGCGGCAATTCGGCCGTCGACATCGCCTTGTGGGATCTCTTCGGCAAGGCGCACGGCAAGCCCGTCTGCGACATGCTGGGCGGCCGCTCCCGCGACAGGATCCGAGTCTACAACACCTGTGCGGGCTACCGCTACATTCGCGACAGCCGCGCGCAGAAAGTCGCCAATTGGGGGGTCGGCGAAACGGAGGGCGCCTACGAGGACCTGGACGCGTTCCTGCACCGTGCGGACGATCTCGCCCATTCCCTGCTCGAACAGGGTATCACGGGCATGAAGATCTGGCCCTTCGATGTCGCTGCCGAGCGCAGCCAGGGCTACGACATCTCGCCGGACGAACTCAGGACGGCGCTCGAACCCTTTGCCAAGATCCGCAAGGCGGTGGGCGACAAGATGGACATCATGGTCGAGTTCCACTCCCTTTGGAGCCTGCCGATGGCCAAGAAGCTCGCCGCGGCCCTGGCCGAGTTCGATACCTACTGGCACGAGGACCCCTTCCGCCTCGACAATATCGGCGACCTCAAGGAATACGCGCAGCACTCGAAAGCCTGGGTCTGCGCGTCGGAGACCCTCTCCTACACCCACGCCTTCCGCGAATATCTCGAAACCGGCGTCGCGGGTGTCGCCATGCTCGACCTGTCCTGGTGCGGAGGCCTGACCGAAGCGCGCAAGATAGCAGCCCTCGCGGAAGCTTGGCATGTGCCGGTCGCGCCGCATGACTGCACGGGCCCGGTCGTCTACGCCGCGTCCTGCCACTTCTCCCTCCATGCACGCAACGCGCTGATCCAGGAGAGCGTCCGGGCCTTCTATACGGGCTGGTACACGGAGCTTGTGACGGAACTGCCAACCGTCACGAAAGGCGAGGTCACGGTGAACATGAAGCCGGGGCTTGGCCTCGAACTGCTGCCGGATCTCTGGCAGCGTCCTGATGCCATTGTACGGCGGACGGATCTCGGGGATTAGAGCAGCGGATTTTGAGTGAGAACACGATGAGCCATGTGATCGATGCCCTGGTTGCAGCCCTGGGATCCCGGATCCGCGTCGGAAGTGACATTCCCTCCCGGAATCACGCCGATGCCAGCGGCCTGCAACCCCTTGCACCCCAGGCGTTGATCCTACCGCAGACTGCGGAGGATGTTTCGACCGCCCTACGGATTTGCCACGAGCACCGCCAACCCGTCGTCACGCAGGGCGGGTTGACCGGCCTTGCGGGCGGCGCGCACCCGCAGGTGGGAGAGATTGCCCTGTCCCTGGAGCGGATGACCGGGATCGAAGAGATCGACCCGGCAAGCGCGACGCTGACGGCCCTGGCCGGCACGCCCCTCGCGGTCATTCAACAGGCGGCGGACGAGGCAGGGTTCCTATGCGGGATCGATCTCGGCGCACGCGGAACCTGCACGATCGGCGGCAATATCGCGACCAATGCGGGAGGCAACCAAGTGCTGCGCTATGGCATGACCCGGCGCAACGTTCTCGGCCTGGAAGTGGTCCTGGCGGACGGCACGGTGGTTCGATCGCTCAACAAGATGCTGAAGAACAATGCCGGGTACGACTGGACGCAGCTCTTCATCGGCAGCGAGGGAACGCTCGGCGTCGTGACCCGGGGCGTGATCGGCCTGCATCCCAAGCCTCAAGGGTTGCAGACGGCTCTCTGCGCAGTAGCCAGCTTCGAGGACGCCCTCGTGGTCCTGCGCCGGTTCCAGCAGGCTCATCCGGGACGCCTGCTGGTCTTCGAAGCGATGTGGCGGGAATTCATGACCGTCGCGACCGAGATCTGCGGCCTTGCGCCCGCATTCGAGGCCGAGCACGACGTGACGCTCCTGATCGAAGCCGACATGGGAGCGGATCCGGCAGGAACGGAGGCCTTTTCCCTCCTCCTTGAAGAGTTCTACGAGCAGGATCTCCTCAAGGACGCCGTGGTGGCCCAGTCGCGCGCCGACCGGAACCGCTTCTGGGCCTACCGGGAAACACCCTACGAATACGGCCGCTTCCTGCCGGAGGAAATCCGCTTCGACGTCAGCGTACCGCTCAACCGCATGACGGAGGCCGTCGCCCATCTTCGACATGAAATGCCGAAGCGATGGCCCGATGCCGTCTACGTCGTGTTCGGACACGTGGCCGACAGCAACATCCATATCAATGTCGCCATCCGCGACATGGACGATGCGGTCAAGAAAGGCGTCCAGGGCCTCGTCTACGATCTTGTCTCTCGTCTCGGCGGCTCGATCTCGGCGGAACACGGAATCGGGCGCATCAAGCGTCCCTATCTTCCCCTGAGCCGGACGGAGCCCGAACTCGCCTTGATGAGGCAGATGAAGCAGACGCTCGATCCTGCCGGGATCCTCAATCCCGGTCGTATTCTCTAGAAGCGGTTTCATGAACACGAACATTGCGAACCTGTTCGATCTGTCGGGCCGCGTCGCCCTCGTGACGGGATCGAGCGCGGGAATCGGCTTTGCGCTCGCCCGAGGTCTCGGGCGGGCCGGCTCACGCGTCGTCCTCAACGGACGCCAGCCGGACCGGGTCGCGGGAGCGGCCCGGATCCTGCGAGATGAAGGCTCATCCGTGTTCGAGATGCCCTTCGATGTGACGGACAGCAATGCCGTCCGGATGGCCACCGACCGGATCGAGGCCGACATCGGCCCCATCGACATCCTGATCAACAATGCGGGCATGCAGCGCCGGGGCCCTCTGGAGGAATATCCGGAAGAAACCTGGCACGAGCTGATGACCACGAATGTGGACAGCGTCTTCTATGTGAGCCAGGCCGTTGCAAGGAAAATGATCCCGCGCGGACGGGGGAAGATCATCAACATCTGCTCGGTTCAGAGCGAACTCGGTCGTCCCTCGATCGCGCCCTACACGGCCACGAAAGGAGCCGTGAAGATGCTCACGAAGGGCATGGCCATCGATTGGGGCAAGCATGGTCTCCAGGTGAACGGCATCGGGCCCGGCTACTTCAAGACGGAGCTGAATCAGGCCCTGGTCGATGACGAGGCCTTTTCCGAGTGGCTCATCGGCCGCACGCCCTCTCGCCGCTGGGGCGAACTGGAGGACCTGATCGGCGCAGCGATCTTCCTCGCCTCGAACGCATCAAACTTCGTCAACGGCCAGATCATCTACGTCGACGGAGGCGTGACGGCCTCGCTTTGAGGCATTTCGAAACCCATCCTTAATGTTTGGATCGTAGACCGTCATTCCCGGTTGCCATATCCGTTCAGGATGGTTAGCAACGGCACCTGTGTTTTGCGAAGCATCGGGACCCGTTTTCGGGATTGATCCGATGTTCATCTATTGGAACAGCGCATCGTTCGGGGCACACCCGGAGGGCCGCACGATGTGCCGGAAGAGCGACTTGGGAGGTGCTTCATGCCCCACGGAGCGTATTGCGTTGCATTTAAGCACGATCGTTGGACGGTTTCTCAATTCGGCCGGGATCTCGGATCGTTTTATTTCCGCGCAAAGGCATTGAAATTCGCCGTCGAAGCCGCCTGCTGGTCGGCCGTATCGAACCATCCGACGGTTTTCGTTCTCGACCGGACAGGCGATTTCTATACCGCCTGGCGCGGTGACCGGGACAGTCTCTCGGCCAAAATCTGAGCATTTACCTCAGAGAGGAGCCCGGGAAGGAAAGTTCCGGCAAACTCATTCCCTCCCGGCCCGATGTCACGGCGGATCTATGCGACGGCGGCGGCCTGACGTGGAGCCGTCTTGTCCATCTGGACATTCTGCGGAGAACTCATCAGCGATTGGATCCTGTCCGCCAGGTCGCTCGCCCGGTAGGGCTTGTAGAGAAGATTGAGATCTTCGAGCTTGTCCTCACCGTCGAAATATCCGGTGGTCAGGAGAACCTGCACGTCCGGCTGCTCCTTCTGAATGAGGCGGGCCAGATCTATGCCGCTGAGGGCTCCCGGCATCCTCACGTCGGAGAGAACGAGCTTGATGTCCTTCTTCGATTTCAGGAGTCGGGCGGCCTCATCGCCGGTTTCGGCCTCCATCACCTTGAATCCGAGGGAATGCAGGGTGGACAGCGCCACCTGTCGTACGGCGGGATTGTCCTCGACGACGAGCACCATGCGACCATCCCCGAAAGGGTGTGCCATGGCCGATTGATCGTCGTCCTCCTGTCTTTCCGCCGCATCATGCGAGCGAGGCAGGAAGATGCGGATCGTCGTGCCCACATTCGGCTCGCTCTCGACTTCCACGTGGCCATGGCATTGCTGCACGAAGCCATAGACCATGCTCAGGCCCAGGCCCGTGCCTTTCCCGCTTTCCTTCGTGGTGAAGAACGGCTCGAACACCTTCTCCAGCACATCGGGCGGCATGCCGATCCCCGTATCGCTCACGGAGATCACGACGAACTCGCCGCCGGGAACGGGTTTCCCCTCCTCCACCACCTGGTTCTTGACGCAGATCGTGAGATCGCCCCCATGGGGCATGGCATCGCGGGCATTGACGGCAAGGTTCAGAAGCGCCGCCTCGAATTGGGCGCGGTCGACCTGGATCGGCCAGATGCCGTCTTCGAGGTGCAGGCTCGCATTGACGTGCTCGCCCAGCGTTCTGCGCATCAGCTCCAGAAGGCTCGGCATGAGGCCCGCGACGTCGATGGTTGAAACCTGCAGGGCCTGACGCCGGGAGAAGGTCAGGAGCCTGTAGGTGAGATCGGCGCAATGCTGGGCGCTTTCCAGCGCCATGCGCACCCGGCGTTCGGCTTTCTCGTTTCCCTGAATGGATTTCTTCAGGAGATCGAGGTTACCGATCACGACGCTCAGCATGTTGTTGAAATCGTGCGCAATCCCGCCCGTCAGACGGCCGACCGCTTCCAGCTTGCTGGCATGGAGCAGGTTCTGCTCCATCTGCTTGCTCTCCGTGATATCGAACCACATACCGAAGAACTCGCGCGGACGCCCGTTCTCGTCGCGCATGAGGACGGTCTGGTCGAGAAAGTGCCTCTCCACATCGTCGGCGCAGCGCCAGCGGTATTCGAGATTGACGGAGCCTTCCTCCTCCAGCCTCCTCAGTTGGGCCAGAACATGCTCCCGGTCATCTGGATTGATGCGGGATGACCAGAAATCCGGCCGCTCGAGGAAAGCCTCGGGCCGGAAGCCCGTGATGCGCTCGATGCTTTCATTGGTGAAATGTAGGCGCCGGTGATCCTCCTCGACGGAGGCCGTATAGAGCGCGATGGGCAGCGACTTCAAGACGATCGATTGATGTTCCTCGCGGCGGCGCAGGGCCTGCTCCGCCTTCAGCTTCTCGCTGCGGACATGAAGGTTGTCCATCAGCAGGCGTCGCTCCTGCTCGGCCTGCCGGCGGATCTCTTCCGTCTTACGATAAAGGTCGACGAAGATGTCGACCTTGGATCTGAGGATCAGCGGCTCTATGGGCTTGAAGACGTAGTCGACGGCGCCCGCCGAGTATCCCTTGAAGACATGCATGTCGTCCTTGTTGAAAGCCGTCAGGAAGAGGATCGGCACGCGCGAGGAGCGCGGCCGGTTCCTGATCAGGCTTGCAACCTCGTAACCGTCGAGCCGGGGCATCTGCACGTCGAGGAGGATGACCGCGAAATCATCCTTCAGGACGTGGCGCAGGGCCCCCTCGCCTGAATCGGCGGTCACGATCTCCACGCCTGGAGACCGGAGCACCTCTTCGACGGCGATCAGGTTTCGCGGATCGTCGTCGACCACCAGGATCTTGGCCGGAATCGGATCTGACGGAGGTCGGGCCGGGACCAGATGAAAGTCATCCGGACTCTGGTTCAGCTCCCCGCGCCGTAGGTCGTCCGTCATGAGTTCAACCCGGTCTCTGCCGCACCATTGGGAGCCATCGTCCCGCCCGGGATATATGTGCTCCGACTGAGTTGAACGCGCAAGACGGCGAGAAGTTGATCCACATCGACTGGCTTCGACACGTAGTCGGTCGCGCCGGCCTCAAGGCACTTCTCGCGATCGCCCTTCATGGCCTTCGCCGTCACAGCCACGAGCGGAAGGTCGCGATAGCGCGGGATATTGCGGATCTCGCGCATGGTCTCGTAGCCGTCCATCTCGGGCATCATGATATCGACCAGGGCAACGTCGACATCCGGGTTCGCCTGGAGCTTCTCGATGCCCTCCAGGCCGTTCTCGGCGAAGATCACCGAGATCCCATGCTGCTCGAGCGCGCTCGTCAGCGAGAAGATGTTGCGCATGTCGTCGTCGATGATCAGAACCTTCCGGCCATCGAGCGCCTCATCGGTGCGGTGATTGACGACGATGTGCTTCTCTTCGGGGATGGCGCTGATCGCCCGGTGAAGGAACAGAGCCGTGTCGTTGAGAAGACGCTCGGACGAGCCCTCGCCCTTCACGATGAGTGTGGCCGCCATGCCCTGCAGATGGCGCTCCTCGGCCTTGGTCAGGTCCTGACCGGTATAGATGACGATCGGAAGCTCTTCACCACCTTTCGTTCTGCGGATGCGTTCGATGAGTTCCGCCCCGGGCAGATCCGGCAGGCCCAAATCGACGACGGCGCAGTCGAACTGCCGCACCTGGATGGCCTCCAGGGCCGTCTCGGCCGTTCCCACGGCGGTCACGTCGACCTGCTCGCTCTTCATGAGTTCGGACAGGCTCATGCGCTGGATGTCGTCATCCTCGACGAGAAGCAGCTTCTTCACGGGACGGTCGATGAACTCCTTGGTTCGGTTGAGCGCCCCCATGAGCGCATCCCGGTCGACAGGCTTCTCCAAGAAGCCGAAGGCGCCCGCTTTGAGACCGCGCTTCTTCTGGTCATCGACGGAGATCACATGGATCGGAACATGCCGGGTGCGCGGATCGTGCTTGAGAAGATCGAGCAGCGCCCAGCCGTCCATGTCGGGCAACCCTATATCGAGCGTGATCGCATGGGGCTTGTAGCGATGTGCCAGGGCGAGCGCCGAAGCGCCGTCCATGGCGATCAATCCCCTGAAGCCCTCCTCGCGGGCGAGCTCCAGCAGCACCGAGGCGAACATGGCGTCATCCTCGACGATGAGGACGACCCGGTCTCCGCTCGTGATCGCATGACGGTCATCGAGGGAGGCGGAAAGCGCCATCGCGGCCGATGGCTGGCGGATCATCGTTCCCGCGGGCTCGTCCGTCGTGGCAGTGAACTGACCGGCTCCGTCCCCGTTCGGCCGAACGGAGGAGGCCGCACCGGCCGTTCCGTGGCTGGCGGGCGGCTCAACCGGCACGAAGAGCGTGAAGGTCGAGCCGCTTCCCGGCGTGCTCGATACCACGATCTCGCCGCCGGGCAGACGGGCGATCTCGCGGCTGATCGATAGGCCGAGACCGGTTCCGCCATATTTCCTGCTCGTCGTGCCGTCCGCCTGCTGGAAAGCCTCGAAGATGATGCGCTGCTTCTCCTCCGGAATGCCGATACCGGTATCCGTCACCGATATGGCGACCCACTGGCTGCCGGCCCGCAGCGGTGTCCCCTCGGCCGAACCGATCTGCAGCGTCACGCCTCCGCGCTCCGTGAACTTGAAGGCGTTCGACAAAAGGTTGCGCAGCACCTGCTGTAGCCGCTTGGAATCCGTTCTGATCGACGCCGGCAGCTTCTGATCGACCTCCACGTTGAAGTCGAGCTTTCTCTCCTCCGCCACTTGGCGGAACGTCCGCTCCATGTTGTCGACGAGGTCCTTGAACGCGACGCTCGACACCTCAAGGCTGACGGTGCCGGACTCGATCTTCGACAGGTCCAGGATGTCGTTGATGAGCGAGAGCAGGTCGGAACCGGCCGCATGGATGGTCTTGGCGAACTCCCGCTGCTTGTCGGTCAGGTTGCCGTCCGAGTTCTCGGTCAGAAGCTTCGAGAGGATGAGGAGCGAGTTCAGCGGCGTCCGCAACTCATGGCTCATATTGGCCAGGAACTGCGACTTGTAGCGCGACGTGAGCGAGAGCTGCTCGGCTTTCTCCTCGAGGGCGGTCTTCGCGACGGACACCTCCTGGTTCTTCGTCTCGACTTCCCTCTTCTGGAGTTCGAGCAGCCGCGCCTTGTCTTCCAGCTCTTCGTTCGTCTTCTGCAGCGCCTCCTGCTGCTGCCGCAGGAGTTCCTCGGACTGGCGCAGGCTGGCGGCCTGCTGCTCCAGCCGGTCGTTGGTGTTTCTCAGCTCTTCCTGCTGGCTCTGCAGCTCGGTGGTCAGAAGCTGGGACTGCTTCAGCAGCCCTTCCGTCCGCATGTTCGCCGCGATGGTATTCAGAACGATGCCGATGGATTCCGTGAGCTGCTCAAGGAAGGACTGGTGCGTCTCCGAGAAGCGGCTGAAGGAAGCAAGCTCGATGACCGCCTTCACCTCCTGTTCGAACAGAACGGGCAACACGATGATGTTGAGCGGCGGCGCCTCGCCGAGAGCAGAGCTGATGGTAATGTAGTCGCCCGGAACGTTGGTGAGGAGAATCCGCTTTTTCTCGTAGGCGACCTGCCCGACAAGCCCCTCACGCAGACGGAAGCGGTTGTTGAGATGCTTTCTCTCCGTGAAGGCGTACGACGCCACCATATCGAGGATCGGCTCGTTGCCGTCGCTCTCCATCGTGTAGAACACGCCCTGCTGGGCATTCACGAGCGGGGCGATCTCAGACAGGATCATGTTGGACACGGTGGTGAGATCGCGCTCGCCCTGCAGCATGCGGGTGAACTTGGCGAGGTTTGTCTTGAGCCAATCCTGCTCCGCGTTCTTGAGCGTCGTATCGCGCAAGTTGCGGATCATCTCGTTCACGTTGTCCTTGAGCGAGGCCAGCTCGCCCGAGGCTTCCACCGAGATCGACCGGGTGAGGTCGCCCTTGGTCACGGCGGTGGCCACGTCCGCGATGGCGCGCACCTGCGTGGTCAGGTTGGCCGCCAGCTGGTTCACGTTGTCGGTGAGGTCCCGCCACAGGCCCGCGGCGCCTGGCACACGCGCCTGACCGCCCAGTTTGCCTTCGACACCCACTTCGCGGGCGACGTTCGTCACCTGATCGGCGAAGGTCGCAAGCGTGTCGATCATCTCGTTGATGGTCTCGGCGAGCGCCGCGATCTCGCCCTTGGCATCCACGATGAGCTTGCGCTTGAGATCGCCCTCGGCGACCGCTGTCACCACGCTGGCGATGCCGCGGACCTGCCCTGTCAGGTTGTCCGCCATCATATTGACGTTGTCGGTGAGGTCCTTCCAGGTGCCGGCGACGCCGCGCACCTGCGCCTGACCGCCCAGTTTGCCTTCGATACCCACCTCGCGCGCCACGCGGGTCACTTCGGACGCGAAGGAGTTCAGCTGGTCCACCATCGTGTTGATGGTCGATTTCAGCTCCAGGATCTCGCCGCGCACGTCGACGGTGATCTTCTTCGAGAGATCGCCATTCGCGACCGCCGTCGTCACCTCGGCGATGTTTCGCACCTGACCGGTCAGGTTCGCCGCCATCATGTTGACGTTCTCGGTCAGGTCCTTCCAGACGCCGCCGACACCACGCACCTGCGCCTGGCCGCCGAGCTTGCCCTCGGTGCCCACCTCGCGCGCCACGCGGGTCACTTCGCCCGCGAAGGAGTTCAGCTGGTCCACCATCGTGTTGATGGTCGATTTCAGCTCGAGAATTTCGCCTTCGACCGCAACGGTGATTTTCTTCGAGAGGTCGCCGTTCGCGACCGCCGTCGTCACTTCCGCAATGTTTCGCACCTGGCCGGTGAGGTTGGCCGCCATCATGTTGACGTTGTCGGTGAGGTCCTTCCACACGCCGGCGACGCCGCGCACCTGGGCCTGTCCGCCGAGCTTGCCTTCCGTTCCTACCTCGCGAGCCACGCGGGTGACCTCGCCGGCAAACGAATTGAGCTGGTCCACCATGGTGTTGATCGTGGACTTCAGCTCAAGAATCTCGCCGCGCACATCCACGGTGATCTTCTTCGAGAGGTCGCCGTTCGCGACCGCCGTCGTCACCTCGGCGATGTTTCGCACCTGCCCGGTGAGGTTCGCCGCCATCAGGTTCACGTTGTCGGTGAGGTCCTTCCAGATACCGGCGACGCCTTCCACCCGCGCCTGTCCGCCGAGCTTGCCTTCGGAACCCACCTCCTTGGCCACACGGGTCACTTCGCCCGCGAAGGAGTTCAACTGGTCCACCATCGTGTTGATGGTCGATTTCAGCTCGAGGATTTCACCGCGGACCTCCACCGTGATCTTCTTCGACAAGTCACCGTTCGCGACCGCGGTCGTCACCTCGGCGATGTTTCGCACCTGCCCGGTGAGGTTCGCCGCCATCAGGTTGACGTTGTCGGTGAGGTCCTTCCAAGTGCCGGCGACGCCGCGCACCTGGGCCTGTCCGCCGAGCTTGCCTTCCGAGCCCACTTCCTTCGCCACGCGGGTGACTTCGGATGCGAAGGAGTTAAGCTGGTCCACCATGGTGTTGATGGTGTTCTTCAGCTCAAGGATCTCGCCCCTCACCTCCACGGTGATCTTCTTCGACAGGTCGCCGTTGGCGACGGCCGTCGTCACCTCGGCGATGTTGCGAACCTGCGCGGTGAGGTTCGAGCCCATCATGTTGACGTTCTCTGTGAGGTCGCGCCAGACGCCGCCGACACCCTCCACTTGCGCCTGTCCGCCGAGCTTGCCTTCCGAGCCCACTTCCTTCGCCACGCGGGTGACTTCGGACGCGAAGGAGTTGAGCTGATCCACCATCGTATTGATGGTGGACTTGAGGGCCAGGATCTCACCCTTCACGTCGACGGTGATCTTCTTCGACAGGTCGCCCCGGGCCACCGCGGTGGTGACTTCGGCGATGTTTCGCACCTGACCGGTGAGGTTCGCGGCCATCATGTTGACGTTGTCGGTGAGGTCCTTCCACACGCCGGCGACGCCGCGCACCTGCGCCTGGCCGCCGAGCTTGCCTTCCGTACCCACTTCCTTCGCCACGCGGGTGACTTCGGATGCGAAGGAGTTGAGCTGGTCCACCATCGTGTTGATGGTATCCTTCAGCTCGAGGATCTCACCCTTCACGTCCACGGTGATCTTCTTCGAGAGGTCGCCGTTCGCGACCGCCGTCGTGACCTCCGCGATGTTTCGCACCTGACCCGTCAGGTTCGCCGCCATCAGGTTCACGTTCTCGGTCAGGTCCTTCCAGGTGCCGGCCACGCCCTTCACCTTCGCCTGGCCGCCGAGCTTGCCTTCCGAGCCCACCTCGCGCGCCACGCGGGTCACTTCCGAGGCGAAGCTGCCGAGCTGGCCCACCATGGTGTTGACCACTTTGCCGATGCGCAGGAATTCGCCACGCAGGGGACGCCCGTCGGTGGCGAGATCGATCGTCTGGCTCAAATCGCCCTTCGCCACCGCGCCGATGACACGCGCCACCTCAATGGTCGGCTGAACGATGTCGCCGATCATGGCATTCACGGAGTCGACGCACTCGCTCCAGCAGCCGGTCGCCCCTGCAAGGCGCCCGCGCTCCTCGATCCGCCCCTCTTTGCCGACGACCTTTGCGACGCGTTCCAGTTCCTGCGCGAGGCCGTGGTTCAGGTCAGCAATGTCGTTGAACGCCTCGGCGATCTCGCCGTCGATGCCCGTCAGGTCCGACGGAAGACGGGCGGAGAAATCGCCTTTTCTAAAGGCACGCAATGTCTTGAGGAGCAGCTTGGGATCAAGCTGCGAAGTGGTGGTTTCGACTTGTGACATAAAGCCCCCCGTTACGCTGTCCCAGGCTCAACCAACGCCTGGCCCCCTTTTGCCGACATCCCAAAAGCTACTTTGTTCGTCTTCAGATGGAATTCGACCCTACTTAACGCTTTTCAGGCGCCAGAGTTCCAGGCCGAAAGGAATTTTCTGACAGTCGCCTGATATCGGAACTCTGTTACTTCTCTGACGCCGTGCTGGAAAGCGGAACACGCATGGATCGGGCTGCATGTCGAAACAGATCTAAACCTCGGATCAGCAGTCGTGCATTTAGCCGGCATGGTGCTCCACGCCGTTCTCCACCGTCATGGCTGGGCTGGGAACCCTCACGACCGCAGCACGAAGGCCGTGGTGGACTTGATGCGCTCCATGGCGAAGCGGGAGGTGACGCTCTTGAGCGGTATTGCCTTGACCAGCTACTTGTAGAAAAAGAACATTATGGCTCTCAGTATTCCAGCTCGAAGCCCAACCCCACGGAGCTTCCGCCCTCGGCGTTGATCTCGCCCTGAGCCTTAAGGCGCCGGGTCAGGTCGATATCGACGGTCACGCCGCTCTCCTCCGGCTGGGCGCCGGCCTTCACGCCCACCCGCACATTGTCGCTGATGTAGCGCGAAACGCCCACGCCTGGCCCGCCGTCGGCGCCGACCGTGATGTCGAGGCTGTCGACGCCGAGCGATCGGCGCAGCTGCTCGAAGGCGTCGTTGCCGGAGCCGCCGGAGAGCTGCGCTACGGCCTGCGCCAGCTGAAGCGCCTGCCCGGCCGAGAGGCCGCCGGACGGCCGCTGGAACAGGATGCGCGAGAGAACCTCGTCCTGAGGCAGATCCGGGCTGGAGCTGAACGTGAATTCCGGGCTCGAAGCCGGGCCCGTGACGCCGATGCGGGCGGTCACGTCTCCTGCCTGCGTCTCTGCCAGGAAGTCGAGCGACGGGGTGAGATCGCCGGTAAAGTCGAGCCGCCCGCGGACGAAATCGAGCCTCTTGCCCAGGATGTCGAAGCGCCCGCGTCGGAGCTCGAAGGCGCCGATGGCGACGGGATCCTGGGTCGTGCCCTGAAGCCGCAGGTCGCCGCCGAGTTCGGCGTTGATGCCGCGCCCGCGCACGAAGATCCGGTTCTGCGCCGTCAGGGTCAGGTCGAGCTCCGCCCGGAACGGCGTGCCCCGCGCGGAGGCGGATTGTCGCCTTTGGGCGAGGGCGAGCCGCGCGGCGGCGGTCGGGGTCGGCCGCACATGCTTCGTCCCGGGGAGCGGCCTCAAGGTGGTCGGAAGGCGGTCCGGCACGGAGACGTTCATCGACACGATGTTGATGCGTCCCGCGGCCCGCGGCCTGCTCATGAGCGGGCCCGAGAGGGTCAGGTCCAGATCGGCGGTCGCGTCCACGGTCTCGTTGGAGACGAGTTGCGCGCGATTACCTGTAATCCGAATCTCGCCGGGCAGTCCGGCGGCGGGATCGATCGTTACCTGTCCGCGAGCCGCAAGGGAGCCGCCGCTCGGGGTCTGTGCACTCAGGTTCTCGATGGTGAGCACCTGCCCGCGCGCGACAAACCGGCCGGCGATGCCGTTGAGCCGGATGCCCTGCAGGGAATCGGTGAAGCTGCCGTTGGCGAGCGTGACGTTGCCTTCGACACGCGGGTTCGCAAAGGTGCCGGCAATCGACAGGTCAAGATTGGCAGCACCTGTCAGACGTTGACCGGATGCGGACAGGAACGAGTTGGCGATGGTGAGATCGGTGCGGCCCGATACGCGAAGCGCAAGCTCCTCCGCCGGGCTGAGGGGCACGCTTCCCGCCACCTGCAAGGTGCCGCCGCGTCCGATGGCGATCCTCGCGTCGAGGCCGGCACGCTGATCGGCCAGTCGCCCCTGCGCTTCGATGCTGAGCGCGGGCAGCCCCGCCCGGCGAGTTTCCGCTGTGGCGAGGCCCGAGACGGCGACGCGGTAGCTTCCGGTCGGATTAGCCGCCGTACCGCCGATGGTGGCGTTTCCGTTGACCGTGCCGGCGAGACCGAGATTGGGCACCAGGATGTCGGCCGCCTGAAGCGGCAGGCTGCGGACGTCGACGGTGAGATCGAGCCTGTCGGCGACGGTGCCGTTGACGGTGACGCGCCCCTGGTCCGCCGCGATCACGAGATTGGACAGGGTAACGGCGCCATTCTGCAGCGTGATGGCTGCGGGCTGCGCGAGGGCCAGGCGGCGATTGCCGCGACGGGCCGTGAAGGTGGCAAGCTCGATCCGCGTCGCATCGCCCGGAACGACACGTCCCTGCGCATCGAGGTTGAAGCCCTGCCCCACCGCCGAGGCGGTGAATTGCGACGCAGCAGGCGTGCCGTTGGCCACGAAACGCACGGCTCGATAGGTCTGTCCTGCGGCGGTCAGCGGCTCGGCGGAGATGGTGCCGTCGATCATTGGGCGACGGTAGAGATCCTGGAGGGTCAGCCTCGCATCGAAGTCGCGCACGGAAACATCCGCCGCGGCGAAGCGCGCGCCCTTGGCCGTTATCCGTGCATCCTGGCCGCCATCGCGGGCGCTCAGCGAGACGACGGCATCGAGGGCGCCATCGAGCTTGGTAAGAACGAGCGGCGAGAGATCGTCGAAATTGCTGCCCGACAGGGAAATATCGCCCTGCGCCAGCTGGTTGGCGTCGAGACGAAGGGCCCCCTTTAACGCCACCGACCCGATATCGACGGCGAGCCGATCCAGGAGCCATCCGCCGTCAGCGGGCCTTGCAAGATGGAGGGAGCCCGTCGCGGGCTTCCCGTCCACCCGTCCGTCGAGGGTGAGCGCCGCGTCGAGCGCGCCTGTGACATCCTTGGCGTCGACATTGATCGCGAGCCGGGGGATGGAGCGGTTGAGGGCGCGCACATCGGTGAGCGTCGCCACGCCCTTCACGTCCGGCTTCTCGAGGGAGCCGCCGAGACGGGCCGTGACATTCGCCCTGCCTCCGGTGATGCGCGGATCCACGCGCCTCAACTCGTTGATGGTGATGTCGAGGCCGAGATCGGCCGCGAACTGCGTGGCGCGTCCATCGATGCGGGCATCGAGATGGGTGCCGTCCACGCGGAGATTCTCGAACGCGTAGCCGTTGGGGATGCGCCGCAAGGTGCCCGCCGCCGTGACGCTGCGCCCGAGCAGGCCGTCGACCGCCGGTGCGCCCGTCGAGAGTTCCCGCAAGCGGGCATCGATGACCGCCGCCATGTCGTACCGGCGCGGATTGCCCGACAGTTGCGCCGTCAGGGTCGCTGCCCCCTGCAGCGGCCGGCCTGCGAGGCCGGAGAAGGAGGCCAGCGCTGGAATGCGGGCATCGAGCGTGCCGTCGAGAACGGTGCCTCCCAGGCGTCCGGTGAAGCTCGCCTGCGCGGTGGACGTCTCGATGCGCGCCGTCTCCACATTGGCGATGCCGTCGAGACCGAAGGAACCTCGCGAGGCGATGGAAAGCGTCGGTCCGATCGCCCGGGCGAGCGCCCGGTCGGAGGGCCGGATCCCGGCCGCATTGGCGTCGATCGAGAAGGAGAACTGGCTGGGCGGGGTCGCGCCGTCTGCCGGGTTCATGGCCAAGCGCGCCGTCAACGTGTCCAGGGAGCCCTCCGGCAGCCTGATCTCGGCGGCATCGAGCGAGCCATTGATGCGCGGCGCCGTCAACGGTCCCTGCACCGTGCCGTCGAAATTGAGCCGGGCGATCTCCGCCGCCCCGGCACGTGTTTTCGCTCCGTCGGTCGGCAGCGCTCGGGCGTTGAGGGCGAGATCGAGCACCTGGCCGGAGCTGACGGTTCCGGTCATGTCGAAACGCGCGACATTCGACGTGATGCGCACCGGCTGGAACCGCAGGCTGCTGTCGTCGCCGACGGTCACGTTCCCGACGAGCTGGGTGGTTCCGCTGAAGACGGGTGCGGCCGGCGCAGGCAGCAATCCTTCGATGCGAGCCGCGAGATCCAGGTTCACGTCATAGGCGGCCGTGGCGCGCCTGACAGTCGCCGTCCCGGCTGCGCCGATGGTCGGACCGGCGGTGAAATCGAGCCTCGCGGCGAAGTCGCTCATGGGTCCCTGGCCGGTGACCTTCAGGTCGACAGGCGGGAGGCCGGGCAAGTCCATCAGCCGGGCCGCGATGCCGCCCGCGGGCTCCTGGTGCGTGAGGTCGAGGGCGAGCCGTTTCGTCTGCGGCACATAGGTGAGATCGATCGAAAGCTTGCCCGGGGCATCGAGGCGCTGCGCCTGGAAGTTCACATCGAGCCCTTCGGACGGGTCGCCCAATTGAGCGGAGCCCGCCGCGGAAAGGCGTGCCTCCGTGCCGAGCACCGGCTGACCGAGGGCGAGTTCCTGCAGGGCGAACCGGTCCACAACCACCTTGACCGGCAGTTCGGGAAGGATCGGCTCGTCGGAGACCGGAGCACCTTCCTCGGCAGGCAGCGGCCTGCGCGCAATCCGAAGTTTGTCGATGGTGAGCTCATCGACCTGCAGGCGCCCGCGCAGCAGCGCCGTACGGCTCCAGACCAGCCGGGCGCGATCGAGGTTGAGCCACACGCCGTCCCGGTCGGCGATGCGGATGTCCCGGATCACGGCGTCCGATGTCAGCGCCCCCTCGATGCTGCCGATGGTGACGCGGGTGGTCGGAGTCGAGAGAAGACGCGAGATCAGGCTCGCCAGGATGCCTTGGTCGCTCTGGGCCTGGCTCGGGCGGTCGCTCGCCAGCCAGAAGGCCGCGACGGCCAGGACGACGATCGACATGAGGACGAGGGAGCGGATTGGCTTTAACATCAGAAGGCCTGCCCAATTCCGACGTAAATAGCGTAGGACGGATCGCCGGGTCCCGGATTGACCGGGATCGCGACGTCCAGGCGGATGGGCCCGATGGAGGTGTAATAGCGCAGGCCCAGGCCCGCACCGACGCGGATGGTCTCGTCGAAGTTCGGGAAGCTCGAATCGAAGGCCGTTCCCGCATCCACGAATGGCACGATGCCGATGGTGTTGGTGATCTTGATGCGCGCCTCGAGCGAGGCTTCGAGCAGGCTTCGGCCGCCGATCGGGTCTCCCAGGACAGTCGGGCTCAGCGAGCGGTAGCGGTAGCCGCGCACCGAACCGCCGCCGCCCGCGTAGAAGCGGCGATTGGCGGGAATTTCATCGAGATCCGCGCCGACGATGGAGCCGAGTCCGATGCGCCCGGCGAGAATGTAGCGGGCCTCCTCGTCGAGGGAGAAATAGGCCGAGGCGGTTCCCTTCGCGACCGTCATGGGCACGGACGAGCCGAGGAATTCCGGATAAGGCGCCACGGAGGCGATCACCCTCATGCCCTTGGTGGGATTGAGAGGATTGTCGGTCGAGTCGTAGCTGAGGGAAACAGGCAGGCCCACGAGGGTATAGTCGATTTGTCCGAGAATGTCGGTCGCCTGCCCCTTCTCGTACTCGATGCCGCCCTGGATCGAGAAGGTCTCGCTGAAACGATGACGGATGCCGGTGCTCGCATTGGCGAGACGGCTCGTATAGCCTTCCGTCCTGTCGCGCTCGACGAGGCCGTCGACCAGCCAGTCATTGCGCGTTCCCCAGAGAGCGGGTTTCAGGAAGCTCGCACGGAATCGCCCGCCGAGATTGTCCCAGGAGAAATCCTGGCTCCGATCGGGCTGCCCGCCATCCTCGGTGAGATAGAAGACGCTGCCCTCGAGCCGCAGCCGCTCGGCACCGCCGAACAGGTTCCGATGGGCCCAGTAGGCCCGCACCGCCGGTCCGTCGGTCGTCGAATATTGCACCGAGGCTCCGATGACGCGCGGCGGGCGCTCGGTCAGTTCCACGAAGAGAGGAAGGTTGCCGTAAGCATCCAGGGCTTCGCCCTCGCGGATGCGAACGGAAGACAGCGCCTCGATCTGGGAGATCGACTTGCGCATGGAGGCGAGCTCCGCGGGCGAGTAGGGATCGCCCGGCTCCGTGTAGATGAAGGAGCGCACGACGGCCGGGTCGACATTCTCCGCGCCATGAATCGAAATCGCCCCGATGCCCGCCTGAGGTCCGGGATCGACGCTCAGGCTCACATCCATCGCCTGCGCCGGGTGGATGACCACGGGATTCTGCCGCCGGATCTTGGCGAAGGGATGCGACCGGGACCGGAAATGATCGACGATCCGCGCCTCGGCGGCGACGATGTCGGCGGAGCGCGCCGGGTCTCCGGGCTTGATCTGCACGACACGCGGCGGAAGCTCCCCCGGCGGAAAGGGGCGCCCCGTCCTGGCGTCGAGGACCGCAACATCCCGCAAGGCGAATTGTGGGCCCGGATCCGCGACGATCTGAACGGGCACGAGCGCGCGCGCGAGATAGCCCGCAGCTGCGCGGGTTGCGGCATCCCTGCGGGACGCCTGCAGGACCATCGGGACGCCGGCCACGTTGATCGTGACCCGGGCATTGTAATAGCCAGCGCCCCAGAGGGCATCGATCAGGCGGGGCAAGTCGGCCTCGGCGCGGCTGGCGAGCGCCGCCGCGTCGGGCGGCGGGTCCGATTGAAGGCTTTGAAGGGTCGAAGCGTCCTTCAGCACCTGCTTCAGATCGCTGTTGTCCCCGCTCAGCACGATATCGAGGGAGTACGGCAGGGCCTGCGGGCTCGGAGGCGGCGGCGCATTGCCATCGCCGCGAAGCCATCCGAAGAGATCGAGTGCAACGGCAGGCGCGAGCGGCATTCCACTCAACAGAACACCGACCACGACGGGAAACACGATCCGTCGGTTGTTACGCAGCCGTCGCACGTGAAGCATGGTCTCCCTGGCCGAAACAGATTCATCGTTCCTGATGGCACCGATCTCGCCCGGCAGCGGCCGGGATCCCGATCGGCTCAGTTTGTCGAGAGGCACCTAACCACAGTTTCCCTAGCGGCAAAACCCTGACCATGTGATTTTGACGGACAGTTGACCGAAGATCACAGGATGCGGAGAGGAAAATATACTGCCAATAGAAGGAATCGGGTTGTGAGCGGAACGGCCATCTTGTGCGTATCGCGACAGCAAGCCTGCTACTTTCGAGAACATCCGGGCCTAACTCGACTGGCGATTTCTCGCCTGCGCCAAATGTGGCGAAAATGAGAACCTTTCCATCTTTCCACCGGAGCAGGGTTAATCTATGCATAACGGCGACCCGATGGCCAAGGCTCATTGACCTGACGGGCCACCGGGTGTAGTTTTTCACTTCATATACTGGTGCAGTCCAAGTTGCTCCTATGTAGAGCGACCGGTGGCAAGCCGGCATTGCCTGCATTTTGTGTTTTGGTTGAAGCTTCCCTTCAAGTGAACCAGCCAAAAACGATGTAATGGCGTACAAGAGTCATTGCCTTCTGCTTCAAATCCGAGGCCTCTCACGGCAAGGATGGGTCAGGAATGGCTGTAGCGCTCGTCTTGGTTCTGGTCGCTGTCGGCTCGGTTCTCTTCCACCTCGTCAGCCCCTGGTGGTGGACTCCGATCGCTTCGAACTGGCGCTATATCGACAACACGATCATCATCACCTTCTGGATCACCGGAGCGGTCTTCGTCGCGGTCGTGCTCTTCATGGCCTATTGCGTCTACCGCTTCCGTCATCAGGCCGGGCGACAGGCGCATTATGAGCCGGAGAACAAAAGGCTCGAATGGTGGCTGACCCTCGTCACCGCCGTCGGAGTCGCCGCCATGCTGACGCCGGGACTATTCGTCTGGCGACAGTTCATCACCGTTCCGGACGATGCGACCGATATCGAAGTTGTGGGCCAGCAATGGCAATGGAGCTTCCGGCTGCCGGGACCTGACGGGAAACTGGCGACGTCCGACGCCCGCTTGATCAGCCCCGACAATCCGCTCGGGATCAACAAGGACGATCCGAAATCGCAGGATGACGTCGTCATCGAAGGCGGCGAACTGCACCTTCCGGTCGGCAAGCCCGTCAAGGCGCTCCTACGTTCCGTCGATGTGATCCACGATTTCTATGTGCCGGAGCTGCGCGCCAAGATGGATCTCGTGCCGGGACAGGTCTCCTATATCTGGTTCACCCCCACGAGAACTGGAAGCTTCGACATTCTCTGCGCGGAACTCTGCGGCGTCGGCCACCCGCAGATGCGCGGAACGCTCGTGATCCAGGAGCAGAGCGATTATCAGGCATGGTTGCAGCATCAGGCTGCGCGCAGCTTCGCGCACCTTTCGCCTGCGAGCGACGTGCCCGATTAAACGGAGATAGAGGAAGCAGCCGGGGAGAGAATCCTGATGGTTGATGTCCCACTTGGTCCAGCCGGCGCGGTCGGACCGTCCGACGTCGAAGATGTCGAGCTCTACCATCCTCACAGCTGGGTGACGAAATACGTCTTCAGCCAGGATGCAAAGGTCATCGCGATCCAGTACGCGTTCGTCGCCCTCTCGGTCGGGCTGATCGCCCTCGTTCTTTCGTGGCTGATGCGGCTCCAGCTCGGTTTTCCGGGCGTCTTCGCCTTCATCGACGCCAATGCCTATTACCAGTTCATCACCATGCACGGCATGATGATGGTGGTCTATGTCCTGACCGCCCTCTTTCTCGGCGGCTTCGGCAATTACCTCATTCCCCTGATGGTCGGCGCGCGCGACATGGTCTTTCCCTATGTCAACATGCTGAGCTTCTGGGTTTATTTCCTCGCCGTGCTGGTTCTCCTCGCGAGCTTCTTCGCGCCGGGCGGCCCCACGGGCGCCGGCTGGACCCTCTATCCACCCCAGGCCATCCTGTCCGGCACGCCCGGCGGGCAGGATTGGGGCATCATCCTGATGCTCTCCTCCCTGATGATCTTCATCATCGGCTTCACCATGGGCGGCTTGAATTATGTGGTGACGGTGCTTCAGGCGCGCGCGCGCGGCATGACGCTGATGCGCATGCCGCTCACCGTCTGGGGGATCTTCACGGCAAGCTTCATGGCATTGCTCGCCTTCCCGGCCCTGTTCGTCGGTGCCGTGATGATGCTTTTCGACCGCGTCTTCGGAACGAGCTTCTTCGTTCCCGCCATCGTCGAGATGGGGCAGCCGCTGGACCGCAGCGGCGGCTCTCCCTTGCTCTTCCAGCACCTGTTCTGGTTCTTCGGGCACCCGGAGGTCTACATCGTCGCCCTGCCCGCCTTCGGCATCGTGTCGGACCTGATCAGCACTCATGCGCGGCGCAACATCTTCGGCTATCGCATGATGGTCTGGGCCCTGCTCGCCATCGGCGCCTTAAGCTTCGTCGTCTGGGCGCACCACATGTATGTGAGCGGCATGAATCCCTATTTCGGATTCTTCTTCGCCACCACGACGCTGATCATCGCCGTACCCACGGCGATCAAGGTCTACAACTGGATCCTGACGCTCTGGCGCGGCAACATCCACCTGACCCTACCGATGCTGTTTGCCCTCGCGTTCATCGTCACCTTCGTGAACGGCGGCCTCACGGGCCTGTTCCTCGGCAATGTGGTGGTGGACGTTCCCCTGTCCGATACGATGTTCGTCGTGGCCCATTTCCACATGGTCATGGGCGTGGCCCCGATCCTCGTGATCTTCGGGGCGATCTATCATTGGTATCCGAAGGTGACCGGGCGCATGCTGAACGAGACGCTCGGAAGGATCCATTTCTGGGTCACGTTCCTTGGCGCCTATGCGATCTTCTTCCCGATGCACTATCTCGGATTGATGGGCATCCCGCGCCGGTACCACGACATCGGCGACATGTCCTTCGTCCCGCCATCGGCCCACACGCTGAACGCCTTCATCACCATCATGGCCCTGATCGTCGGCGCGACGCAGCTGGTCTTCGTGTTCAATCTGTTCTGGAGCCTGCGCCACGGCAGGCTGTCCGGCGGCAATCCCTGGCGCGCGACGACGCTGGAATGGCAGACGCCGGAAACGCCGCCGCCGCACGGCAATTGGGGCAAGACCCTTCCGACGGTCTATCGCTGGGCCTACGATTACAGCGTGCCGGGAGCCGACCAGGATTTCCTGCCGCAGAACCAGCCCGGGATCACCCGCATCGTCCCGGGGGCATCCCATGGGTAGCATCCTCCTGTTCCTGAGCGGTCTCACCGTCATCGGCGCCTGGTGGCTCTCGCGGCAGGGGCTGGCATCGAAGCCCTGGCTGGAGCAGGGAACGGCTGGCGTCTTGCCGGAAGAAACGCCCGCGCCTCCCTACCGGGTCGGCCTCCTCATCCTTCTCGCCGTGATCGGCTCCCTGTTCGCGCTGTTCATCAGCGCCTATGCGATGCGGATGCAACTGCCCGACTGGCGCACCTTGCCGCTGCCGCGCATTCTCTGGCTCAACACGACCATGCTCGCCCTGAGCAGTCTTGCCCTGCACGGCGCGAAGCGCGCGGCCGAACGCGGAGAAATGCCGGAGCTGAGAGCGAGCCTCCTCGCGGGCGGCATATCGGCCCTCGCCTTCCTGTCGGGCCAGCTTCTCGCCTGGCGCCAACTGAGCAACGAGGGCTATGTGCTGGCCGCCAATCCGGCCAATGCCTTTTTCTATATCCTCACCGGCCTGCACGGCCTCCACCTGCTCGGCGGCCTGGCCGCATTGGGCAGGACCATCGAGAAGGCATGGCGCGAACATGCAACGAAACGGCTGCGCCTGTCCGTGGAGCTCTGCGCCACGTACTGGCACTTCCTTCTTCTTGTATGGCTGGTTTTCTTAAGCGTTCTGACAGGCTGGGCGGGCGGTTTCGTGGACATCTGCCGGCAATTGCTGACGTGATAGGAGTTCTGCTCATGGCGGAACAGGCGGCAACGGACTTGCGAGCGACCTATACGGAGGCCTCCGGCCTGCGCAGCATCGCGAGCGACTTCTCCTCGGACCGGCAGGCCTTCAGGAACGTGTCCTGGGGCAAGGCCATGATGTGGATCTTCCTCCTCAGCGACACCTTCGTCTTCAGCTGCTTCCTGATCTCCTACATGACGGCGCGCATGTCCACGACCGTGCCGTGGCCCAACACGAGCGAGGTCTTCGCGCTGACCATCGGAGGCACGTCTCTCCCCCTCATCCTCATCGCCATCATGACCTTCGTCCTGATCAGCAGCAGCGGGACGATGGCGATGGCGGTGAACTTCGGCTACCGGCGGGACCGGAAGAAGACGGCCATCCTGATGCTGGTGACGGCGCTCCTCGGCGCCACCTTCGTCGGCATGCAGGCCTTCGAGTGGACCAAGCTGATCCACGAAGGCGTCCGCCCCTGGGCCAACCCGTGGGGCGCGGCCCAGTTCGGCTCGTCCTTCTTCATGATCACCGGCTTTCACGGCACCCATGTGACCTTCGGCGTGATCTTTCTTCTCGTCATCGCCCGGAAGGTGTGGCGCGGCGATTTCGACCATGAGCGGCGGGGCTTCTTCACGAGCCGGAAGGGGCGTTACGAATCCGTCGAGATCATGGGCCTCTACTGGCACTTCGTCGATCTGGTCTGGGTCTTCATCTTCGCCTTCTTCTATCTCTGGTAAGGGATGCGCCATGGCACAGGCAACCGCACACGCGCAGGGGCAACAACACCCGATCAAGCTCTATCTGGTTGTGTGGGCCTGGCTGTTCGTCCTGAGCGCCTGCTCCTACTTCGTCGATTACTTCCAGGTCCAGGGCCTCCTCCGATACGCCCTGATCGTCCTCTTCATGCTACTGAAGGCCGGCCTCATCGTGGCGATCTTCATGCATATGGCCTGGGAGCGCCTGTCCCTGGTCTATGCCATTCTGGTGCCGATCAGCGCCGTGCTCGTGTTCGTCGCGATCATGACGCTCGAGGCGGATTACACATTGCTGTCACGGATGATCTTCTTCGGACCCGGACCCTGAGCACTCAGAAGGCGGCCCGATCGCCGGACCGCCTTCGATATTCTGCTGAAGATGCGCCTATCTCACCGGGTGCACATCATCGGGATGAGGTGGCTCCACGACCCGGCGATAGAGATGCCACGTCGCGTGTCCGAGAACCGGCATCACGATGGCGAGCCCCACGAAGAGCGGAATGGAGCCGATGAGGAGGGCAGCGGCGACGATAAGGCCCCACAGGGCCATGGTGAGCGGGTTCATGGCCACGGCCTTGACGGAAGTGTAGACGGCAACGGCCGCCCCCACATCCCGGTCCAGAAGAAGCGGGAACGAGATCACGCTGATGCTCAGCACCGCCACGGCGAAGACGAAGCCGAGGATGTTGCCCCAGACGATCAGCCGCATGCCCTCCGACGTCGTGAGAACCTGATTGATCAGCCCCGCATAGGAATCGGGCACCGCATAGCCGAAAATCGATTGGTAAAGCATCCGGGCGGTCGTCAGCCATGTCAGGAAGATCACCAGCAGCAGGACGCCGAGCGCGAGAATCGACGGGATCGAAGGCGACTTCAGAACAGTGAACGCATCCTGCCAGGAAGTCGACAAGCCGAGTTCGCGCCTCCGGCTGATCTCATAGAGACCGATGCCTGCAATCGGCCCGATCAGCGCGAAGCCCGAAGCCAAGGGATAGAGAAGCGGCAGCGCATTGTTGCTGAAGGTGAGCGCGGCCAGACAGACGCCGACGACGGGATAGATCAATCCCAGGAATACCAGATGCGACGGCATGGCCCAGAAATCGTCGAAGCCCTTTGCCAGGGCCTCCTTTAAATCGGCAGGCGTGATCTTTCTGACAACCGGATGCGCCGGAGCTTCGCTTGCGCCGGCGACAATATGAAAATTGGCCATAATCGCTCCTCCAGGGCTGAACCTTGGCAGTCGGGCTCTCGGCCTTGCGCACATCGTCCGGGGTCACGCATAGCCGCAACCTGTCTATGCAAGTATACGCCGAAACAATATGGCTGTCGCGTCGGTTTTCGCCGATAAGGATTTGTCGGTTCATACGATCCGCCGAAGCACTTTCACGCGGTCGCAGCGCTCCTCGCGGGGCGCCGGAAATCCTCCAGGATGGCCGATGCCGACATGGCGCAACGAAGACGAGGGAGATGATCCGTTGGTCGATTGGGATGCGGGACAATATCTGAAGTTCGAGGATGAGCGCACGCGGCCTTCCCTCGACCTGCTCAAGCGGGTGCCCCTGGACACGCCAGCGAGCTGTGTCGATCTCGGATGCGGCCCCGGGAACAGCACGGAGCTGATCGCCCGGCGCTACCCCGCAGCGCGCATCATCGGCCTCGACACGTCACCGGACATGCTCGCTAAGGCGAAAGCGCGACTGCCGGGTCTGCGCTTCGAGGAAGCGGACATCGCGCAGTGGCAGACCAGCGAGCGCTTCGATCTGATCTTCGCCAATGCCGTGCTGCAATGGCTTCCAGGCCATTCCGCCCTTCTCAAGCGTCTCGTTTCCTTGTTGGCGGATGGCGGATGCCTCGCCGTTCAGATGCCGAACAACCTGAACGAGCCTTCGCACCGCCTCATGGCCCAGGTCGCGCAGGACGGCCCATGGGCGGAAACGCTGTCCGCCGCGGCCACGGCAAGGGAGAGGATCGGATCCTTCGAGGATTACTACAACTGGCTGCGGCAGGCAGGATGCTCGGTCGATCTCTGGCAAACGACCTATGTTCATCCCCTCGACGGAGCAGCTTCCATCGTCGAATGGTTCAAGAGCACCGGCCTGAAACCCTATATCGACCCGCTATCGCCGGAGGAGCGCTCCGATTTTCTGCGCCGCTACGAAGCGGTCGTCGCGGAAGCCTATCCGGTCCAATCCGATGGAAAGGTCCTGCTGCGCTTCCCGCGGCTCTTCTTCGTCGCTCAGCGCCGGTGAAACGAGAGGATCGAGCCAAGCGTGCGTTCTGCGCTTGAGCCCGATGATTCAACGCTATCGGCAATCATAAGCCTCGAGAGGGGATCGAAGGCAGATTACCCGGATGATCCTCAATCAGGCTCTCTGCTCTTCCGCCGTGCGCTGCACGCGCACCGAGCGCCTTCTCTCGCGTCTCAGACGCTTCATCAGAGCGATCGATGCAACCATTGTCCGCTCAAGCTCCGACAGGATGGTATTCGTTTCGACAGGGAGTGATAGGTTCTTTCGTTCCAACTTCATCGGCAACCTGTTTGCTCTACAACACTACAACTGAATGTAACCCAGCTAAGCGTCGCAGTGCGGCTGCAATGTGGCAGGCTGAGAGCAATAGAGGATCATTGATCCATGGAAAAACGTATTACCACCTGCCATTCCATAAACGATATAGCGATTTAATACTTCGCAAGATCGGGTCGCTCCGATCAACTCATCTTCAAATGAGCATTCCACTCTGCGCGATAAAGCTGAAAGTCGCTCGGCAGCCGAGTTGAGGACGTTCTCTGTCCTTCCCGATGCGATCCTCGATTGGGCGATATCAGCGCGAGGAGCGCCGCGCCGACGCTGGTTCCGGTGGAACTGGAAACGGCAATGACCTGACGCCCGGTCGCGCTTCCCAAGGCCTCTGCATAGAGGGCATTGCGTGCGAAAGGTCCCTCCACGATGATCGGCCCCGCCGCGCGGGTGAGATCGAGACAGGCCTGCGTCATCAGGGCCGTGTAGAGCGAAGCCGCAACATAGATTTCATCTTCATCGAGATTGCCGGACGCATTGACGAGACGATGCACGGCGTCGGGGAACGGCCCGCATCCGGGCACGACGCTCGGTGTCATGAGAATGCGCCGTTCGACCACATGGAGGGTCGCCTCGGGCGTCGCCTCGCCCCTCCCTTTCGTCAATATTTCGAACTCGCGACCGCCCATGAAACGCGCGGACGGCACCGCGCGCCCGAGAGCGTCCACGTTGGCGAGAGTGTCCCGCGTCGGATCGAGGTGGTCGAGGTCGCCGCCGACCGCGAAGATCACGACCCATGTTCCCGTGGAGACGACCGCGAACGGCGCCTCATGCTGGCCTAGATGAGGCAGGAGCGAAGCGTTCGAGTCGTGAATGCCGCAATAGACGGGCACGGGCCGTGCAAGCCCGATCCTCGCGCCGATCTCACCGGTTACATGGCCCAGGAGGTCCGAAGGCCTTCCGACGGGGGCGAGCCTGCCAGCGATGTCGAGCCTGTCGACGAGGGAGGAAAAGCGCCCCTCCTTCGGCCTCCAGAGATCGGTGTGACAGCCGAGGGACGTGACGTCGGTCGCCGCCACTCCCGTCAGTCGCCAGCCCCAATACTGGGGATAGGTCACGATGGTCCGCACTCTGCTGAAGGCTTCGGAGAACGCCGTTTTCTGATAGTGCAGTTGCGCCCCGAGATTGAGCCCGCCGGGCAGACGCGGCGAGAAGGTCTCCGAGAAATCCGGCCTGATGGCGTCATAGGCCGCATCGATCTCCGCCGGATAGCGGAACTCGTAATCGATCACCGGAAGAGCGAGACCGCCGTCTCCCAGGAGCGCCCCGCTCGCGCCGTGGGCCGTGATCGAAATGGCGTCGAACCCATGTTCGGCGTGGAGTTCCTTCAAAGACTGCAGGAAGAACGCGAAGATCCCATCCACGTCGAAATGCGGATAGGGCTCGCTGGTCAGCACCCGGTTGGGACGCGTGCGGGCGGCGATCTCGCGCCGCCCCTCGGCATCGACGATGACGGCCTTCACATTGGTCTTGCCGACATCGAGCACTGCGACTTTCATGGGCTCACGCCATATGGAAGACGGTGACGAGAGGCGTGTCGACCGGCGAATTGTCGGGATTCGTCGCCATGATGTCGGCCATGTGAGCCCACCAGCGCTCCATGACCGGATGGTTCGGCAGATCCGCCATGCGGTGATCCGAGCGCCGCCATAGAACCCCGAAGAGAATGCCGGTTTCCCGGTCGAGATGGATCGAGTAATCCTCGATTCCGGCCTCCTTCAGAAGCTCCACGAGTTCGGGCCAGATCTCGTCATGGCGGCGGCGGTACTCATCCTCCATGCCTGGGTTGAGCTGCATCTTGAAGGCGTGTTTCTCTTTTCCAGTCATGCGGCGGCCTTTAGGCGGATTCGGCGGATGAGGATCGGCAGCGCGATCACGAGGATCAGCAGCAGGCCGATGAAGATCGACATGACGATGCCCGGGATGTTGAGGAGACCGAGGCCGAAGGTGACGAGGCCCATGACGATGGCGGCCAGCACCACGCCCGGGATGGTGCCCGAGCCTCCGAGGATGCTCACGCCGCCGAGCACCGCCATGGTAACCACCTCGAGTTCCCATCCCGCCGCGATGGTGTGACGGGTCGAGCCCAGCCTCGATGTGAGGCACACGGCCGCGAAGCCGCTCATGAGACCAGTCAGCAGGAAGAGCATGAACTTCGTGCGCCGAACCGGGACGCCGGAGAATTGCGCGGCAAAGGCGTTGTTGCCGATAGCGTAGATCCGCCGTCCGAAAGCGGTCCGGTGGAGCAGGACACCGAAGATGAGCGCGAGCACCACAAAGGCGACCATCTCGAATGTGACGACCTCGAAACCGGGCAGAGTCGGCCACCAGGCAAAGTCGGACATGTAGCCTTGGCCGAACCAGGCGAAGCTCGCAGGATAGCCGCCATAGGCCTGGTCGCCGAGCACGCTCTGGGCGATGCCGCGAAACAGGCTCATGGTGCCGATGGTCACGACGATGGACGGAAGCCCGATGCGCGCCACCAGGAGGCCATTGAAGGCTCCGCAGAGCAGCCCGACACCGAGGCCGACTCCCACGAGAGCCGGCGTCTGGAAGCCGGCCTGCGCGGCCGCTCCCATGGCGGTCGAGGCCAGGGCGATGATGGCCGCGACGGAAAGATCGATCTCTCCGGAGATGATCAGGAGCGTCATCGCGAAGGCGATCATCGCCTTCTCGGTGAAGTTGTAGGTCGCGTCCGACAGGTTCCACGGATCGAGGAAGTGCGGCGACGCGAACGAGTTCGCGATGAAGATCGCGATGGCGACAGCCGCGAGCAGGGTCTCCCAGCTGCCGAGGATCCGGCCCGCCGGCGTCGAGAGCCTGTCGGGGATATGGCGCGGCGGCTGCTTCTCGAAAGCCAGCGTGCTCATGCGGCGGCTCCTTCGGCCGGAACCTCGGCCAGGAGCGGCCTGCTCTTCGCGGCGTCGCGGAGGATGAGACGCCCCTTCCGCTTCTCCTGCCGCGCATTGAAGAGAACCGCCACGATGATGACGAGGCCGGAAATCGCCATCTGCCAGAACGGCGAGACGTTGATCACCGGCAACGCGTTCTTGATCACGCCGAGGAACAGGGCTCCGAGGATCGCGCCGCCCACGGACCCGATGCCGCCGAGAGTCGAGATCCCGCCGATCACGCAGGCCGCGACCGTGTCGAGCTCGAAGCCGGCTGCGATATCCACATAGGCGACCGCATAGCGGGATACCCAGAGATAGCCGCAGAGGCCCGCGAGCGCGCCCGACATCACGAAGGCGAAGAAGCGCGTGCGCCCCACATCGATTCCCGCATAGAGCGCCGCCGTCGGATTGCCGCCGGACGCGTAGAGGGCGCGGCCGAAGACAGTGCGCGTGAAGACGAGAGCGACGAGCGCGATCGCCAGGATCGCCGTCCAGCCGAGCAGCGGCAGGCCGAGCACGACGATGCGCGGCGTGTTGAGGAAGGTCGCGGTCATCTGGGTCTGGTTGACCCAGGCTCCGCCCGAGAGCACGAAGGCCATGCCGCGATAGATCGTGAGCGTGCCGAGCGTCGCGACGATGGACGGAATGCCGATCTTCCAGACCATGAGGCCGTTGATGGCGCCGAGGACCGCGCCGATGCCCATGGCCATGACGATCAGGACAGGCAGCGGGATCTGCGGATAGGCCGCGTTCATCATGGCAATGGCCATGCCGGTGAAGGACAGGTTCGCGGCCACCGACAGGTCGATGGACTTGGTGAGGATCACCGCCATCTGGCCGAGCGCCAGGATCATCAGGATCGATGTATCGTTGAAGATATTGGCAAGGTTCTCGGGCGAGGCGAAGCCCGGCGCGCGCGACGAGAAGACCGCGATCAGCACGACGATGATCGCCGCCAGCAGGATTTCACGGTATTTCAGGATTTGGCTCATCGGGGATCCCTGTTTCCTGTCATGCATTGCCCGTCGCGGCCCGCACGAGCACCTCGGCATCGAGACCGTCGCGTGCCCACAATCCCGCTATCCGCCCCTCGCGCATCACCATGACGCGGTCGGACATGCCGAGGATCTCGGGCAGCTCGGACGAGACCATGATCACGCTGAGCCCCTCGCCCGCGAGTTCGCTCATGAAGGCGTGCACGGCCGCCTTCGAGCCGATGTCGATGCCCTTCGTGGGCTCGTCCAGGATGATGACCTTCGGCCGCGTGGCGAGCCACTTACCGATCACCACCTTCTGCTGATTCCCGCCCGACAGGGTAGCGACGGGAACCGAGAGCGCCGCCGCGCGCAGGTCCAGCCGCTCGGCATAAGTCCGCGCCAGGGCGAATTCCTCCGCCTGCCGCAGGAAGCCTGCTCTCGTGGTCCGATCCAGCGTGGCCAGGGAGATGTTCTGGAAGATCGGCATCTGGAGCACGGCGCCGTGGCGGCCGCGCTCCTCTGGCACGTAGACGATGCCCGCCGCGATGGCGTCCGCCGGAGAGCGAATGTCGATCCGCCGTCCTTCCAGTTCGATGGTTCCGGCGCTGGGGCAGGTGATGCCGAAGAGGGCCTGGCAGAATTCCGAGCGCCCGGCGCCGACCAGCCCGTAGAGGCCCAGGATCTCGCCGCGCCGCAGCTCGAAGGAGATGCCGTCGAACTCCGTCGGATGCGCGTAACCCGAGACTTTGAGAACTGTATTCCCGATGGCCACGTCCACTTTCGGGAAGACGTGATCGACCGAGCGGCCGACCATCATCCGGACGATCTCGTCCTGTCCGGTCTGCGACAGCAGGCCCATCCCGATGGAACGGCCGTCGCGGAACACCACGAAATGTTCGGCGATCTGGTAGACCTCCTCGAACTTATGGCTGATGAAGAGGATCGCCTTGCCCTGCCGCTTCAACCGCTCGATGATCCGGAACAGGTCCTCCACCTCCTTGTAGGAGAGCGCGGCGGTCGGCTCGTCCATGATGACCACGCGGGCCTCGACGGAGAGCGCGCGCGCGATGGCGACGAGATGCCGGTGCGCGATCGAGAGGTCCTTCAGGCGCGTGTAAGGACTGATCGGCGCATCGATGGAGGTGAGCAGGGCCGCCGCGCGCGCGTTCATGGCGCTCCAGTTGACGAGCCCCAGGCGGGTTCTCGGCGCGTGGCCGAGAAAGATGTTCTCGGCGACCGAGAGTTCATCGAACAGCACGGTCTCCTGGTGGATCGCCGTGATGCCGCTGCGGATCGCAGCCTCGGCGTTCGCGAATTGCACGGCGACGCCATCGATGATGATCTCGCCCTCGTCCGGCCGATAGATGCCGGTCAGAATCTTGACGAGCGTCGACTTGCCCGCGCCGTTCTCGCCGATCAGCGCTGTCACGGCGCCGGGATGGAGCGCGACATCCACCTGATCGAGCGCCATGACACCGGGGAACGATTTGGAAATGCCGCGCATCTCCAGAAGCGGAGTCGGGGCCTCTGTGATCGCTTGAACCACGGACATGGGAATCCTGCCAAGTACCGATAAGGGCAAGGAGAGCGCGGTTCTCCGCGCCCTCTCTCCGAATGGTCTCCCGCGATCAGAAGATCTTGGCGAATTCGTCCACGTTGTTCTTGTCGTAGACGAAGGGATCGGCCATGGCGGCCTCGCCGTTGTCGCCGATCCTGATCTTCCCCATGCGACCGGCATTGATCTCGGCGCCGGGCTTGCCGTCCGTTTCACCCTTCACCAGACGATAGGCGATCTGGGTGGCGGAATAACCGAGATCGATCGGGTTCCAGATGGCGAATTCCTTCGTCGCGCCGGAATGGACGGCGCCCGCCATCTCGGAGGGAAGCCCGAGGCCCGTCACATAGACCTGCCCGATCTTGCCGGCATCCTTCACCACCTGCGAGGCGGCGAGCACGCCGACAGTCGTCGGAGCGACGATCACCTTTACGTTCGGGTGCGATTTCAGCAGGCCCTGGGCTTCGCGGTAGCTCTTGTCGGCCAGGTCATCGCCATAGACGGTCGTGACGAGGTTCAGCCCGGGATATTTCGGCAGCTGCTTCTTCATCTCGGCGATCCAGGTGTTCTGGTTGGTCGAGGTGGAGGTCGCGGACAGGATCGCGAAATCGCCCTTGCCGTCCGGCAGGTGGTCCGCCGCGAGCTTGAGGCACATGTTGCCGATCAGCTCGTTCGAAGACGGGTTGAGATGCACGATCCGCCCGTCCTTGCCGACGGCGGAGTCCCAGGAGATCACCTTGATGCCGCGCTGCGCGGCCCGCTTCAGCGCAGGCACGACCGCGTCGGGATCGTTCGCCGAGATGGCAATCGCATCCACGCGCTGGGCGATGAGCGCATTGATGACCTCGATCTGCCCTTCGGCGGTCGTGCTGGTCGGCCCGGTATAGATCACCTCGACGCCGCCGAGCTCCTTCGCGGCTTCCTGGGCGCCCTTGTTGGCCGCCTCGAAGAAGCCGTTGCCGAGCGACTTCGCCACGAGGCCGATCTTGATGTTCTGAGCGCTTGCCGACCCGGCAAAGAGCGCCAGACCCAACGCCGTGCCGAGAGCAAGCTTTGCTAATGCCTTCATGTTCTTCCTCCCTTGTTAAACACCCCTCGCCGGCTCTCAGGCCGCCGATGAGGATTCTTCAGCCCGATCCGCCGCCGTCGTTCCGGCGACGATCAGCTTGATTCCGGCGTTCTCGATCATGGTCCTGGCCGAATCCGGGATGGCGTCGTCGGTAATCAGCGTCGAGACCCGTTCGAGCGGGCAGAGAATGAGGCTGGAGCGGCGCTGGAACTTGGTGGAATCCACCATCAGGACCAGCTCGTCGGCCTGATTGATCAGCTTCTGCTCGGCCTGGATGATCAGGGCATCCTGCTCCATAACGCCGAGCGCACCGACGCCCTGGGCACCCATGAACATCCGGCGCGCATAGAAATTGCGAGTCACGTCGTTCTCGAAAGGCGAGAGAATAATGCTCTGGTCACGGTAGATCGCCCCGCCCGGCAGCATCACCTGGTTCTTCGAATGCTTGACCAGATGCTCGGCGATGGCGAAGGAGTTCGTGAACACCTGCAGTCGGCGGGCCGTCAGGTAGTGCACCATCTGGAACGTCGTGGTGCCGCCATTGATGATGATGGCGTCCCCTTCCGTGCAAAGAGCGACGGCCTCGCGGGCGATGGCGCGCTTCTTGGCGAGGTTCTCGCCCTCGGACACCCGGAACGGCTTGGCCGCGAGGCTGCCGATCTGGGCCGGATGGAGAGCCTCCGCCCCGCCGCGAACCCGGCGCAGGCGCCCCTGGACGTGCAGGGCCGCGATATCGCGGCGGATCGTGGCCTCCGACGCGGAGGTCAGCTCCACGAGATCCTGAACTGTCGCAACCGGCTTCTCCTGGACGGCGCTCAGGATGATCCGGTGCCTTTCACGTTCGTGCATGGTTCCTCAACAAGGTCGATCGACAATGATCGGAAGGATCAAATACCTTTCAGGCTCACGCAAGTTATCGCCCTAGACTGCGCAGCGAACCGGTCACAGTCAATCAAGATCCGCATACCACCTTCGTATCATGATCGTTATTGATCAGATTTGAGCGAATATGGTTGACAAGCCCCATGCCTCCAGCCACTTTTTGCTCAAATCCGGGGCACTTTGCGTCCCATGAGCGGATAGGAGGAAACCGTGGACACCGCGACCCAAGCCGTCAGACTCCTCGATAATCAATGGGACGACGCCAAGGCCGCGACCTTGGACGAGCCGGGTCTTCTCCTCTACCGCTCCAATCTGCTAGGCGCCGACAAGCGCATCACCAATTACGGAGGCGGCAATACCTCGGCCAAGGTGATGGAGACAGATCCGCTCACGGCTGAGACGGTCGAGGTGCTCTGGGTCAAGGGCTCGGGCGGCGATGTCGGCACGATCAAGCTCGACGGCTTCGCAACCCTTTACATGGACAAGCTGCGGTCGCTGAAGAACCTCTACAAGGGCGTCGAGGACGAAGACCGCATGGTCGGCTTCCTGCCCCATGCCACCTTCAACCTCAACACGCGCGCGGCCTCCATCGACACGCCGCTCCACGGCTTCCTGCCCTACAAGCATGTGGATCACATGCACCCGGACGCGATCATTGCCATCGCGGCGTCCAAGAACTCCCGCGAACTGACCCGGGAGATCTTCGGCGACGAGATCGGATGGCTGCCCTGGCGCCGCCCGGGCTTCCAGCTGGGTCTCGATCTCGAAGCCTTCGCCAAGGCCAATCCCGGCGCGAAGGGCGTGGTGCTCGAAAGCCATGGCCTCTTCACCTGGGCCGACGACGCCAAGGAATGCTACACGCTCACCCTGCGGATCATCAATCGGGCCATCCAGTGGTTCGCCGAGCGGACGGCCGGCAAAGCGGCTTTCGGTGGCGCTGTGACCTCGAGCCTCGGGCGGGACGAGCGCCGCAGGATTGCCGCGCGCCTGATGCCGGAGATCCGCGGCAGGATCGGCCGGGCAGAGCGCAAGCTCGGACATTTCGACGATCAGGACGCGGTGCTCGAATTCGTCAACTCGGCTGACCTGAAGCCCCTCGCCCAGCTCGGCACCAGCTGCCCCGATCACTTCCTGCGCACGAAGATCCGTCCGCTCGTCCTCGACTTCGATCCGAAGACGCCGGACGTCGATGCGATGCTCGCAGGCCTCGATGCGGCATTGGAAGCCTACCGCGCCGACTACACGCGCTATTACGAGCAGTCGAAGCATCCGAACAGCCCGAAGATGCGTGATCCCAATCCGGTGATCTTTCTGATCCCGGGCGTCGGCATGTTGTCCTTCGCCCGCGACAAGGCGACGGCGCGCATCGCGAGCGAGTTCTACGTCAACGCCATCAACGTGATGCGCGGTGCCTCCTCGGTGTCCGAGTACCAGGGCCTTCCCGAGCAGGAAGCCTTCGACATCGAATACTGGCTGCTCGAGGAAGCCAAGCTCCAGCGCATGCCGAAGCCGAAGAGCCTCGCCGGTCGCGTGGCCTTCATCACCGGCGGAGCCGGCGGCATCGGCCGGGCCACGGCGGAGCGGCTGGTCGGCGAAGGCGCCTGCGTGGTTCTGGCGGATATCGACGAGGAATCGCTCGCTGCGACGATACAGGACTTCTCCAACCGCTTCGGCCAGGACGTCGTGCGCGGCGTGATGCTCGACGTGACGAGCGAGCCGAACGTCCTGTCCTCCTTCGTCGAGGCCAGCATCGAGTTCGGTGGCATCGACATCCTCGTGTCCAATGCAGGCATCGCCTCCTCGGCTCCCGTGGAGGACACCGACTTGGCCATGTGGAATCGCAATATCGAGATCCTCGCGACGGGTTACTTCCTCGTCTCACGCGAAGCCTTCCGCCTGTTCCGACGCCAGAAGCTCGGCGGCAACGTGGTCTTCGTGTCGTCGAAGAACGGCCTCGCTTCCTCGCCCAACGCGTCGGCCTATTGCACCGCCAAGGCGGCGGAAATCCACCTCGCCCGCTGCCTGGCGTTGGAAGGCGCGGAAGCCGGCATCCGTGTCAACACGGTCAATCCTGACGCGGTGCTGCGCGGCTCTAAGATCTGGACCGGCGAATGGCGCGAGCAGCGCGCCGCCTCATCCAAGCTCGCCGTCGATGAACTGGAGGAGCATTACCGCAAGCGCTCGCTCTTGAAGCTGAACGTCTTTCCGGAAGACATCGCGGAGGCGATCTACTTCCTCGCCTCCGACCTGTCCGCGAAGTCGACCGGCAACATCATCAATGTGGATGCGGGCAACGCGACGTCTTTCACGCGATAAGCTCTACCGCACTTCCGACGGTGAGCCGGATCCACTTCACAGAAGAATGCTCTAGGGAGGACGCCATGGCCGAACAGAGGATTGCGGGAGGCATCGTCTCCGCCGACAACGAGAAGCGCATGAGCGCTGCGAGGGCGGATTACGACGCTTTGGGCGAGAAGCTGGCACGCGACGGCATCGACATCGAGGCCGTCACCGGCAAGGTCCGGCAGTTCTTCGTAGCGGTCCCCTCCTGGGGCGTCGGCACGGGCGGCACCCGGTTCGCGCGCTTTCCCGCCCCCGGCGAGCCGCGCAACATCTTCGACAAGCTCGACGATTGCGCGGTGATCCACCAGCTCACCCGGGCAACGCCGACAGTTTCGCTGCACATTCCTTGGGACAAGGTCGACGACCCGAGGCGTCTCAAGCATCATGGCGACGCGCTGGGGCTCGGGTTCGACGCCATGAACTCCAACACCTTCTCCGACGCTCCGGGCCAGGAGAAGAGCTACAAGTTCGGCTCCCTGAGCCACACCGATGCCGCGACGCGTCGGCAGGCCGTCGAGCACAATATCGAATGCATCGAGATCGGTGAGGCCATCGGCTCCAAGGCGCTCACGGTGTGGATCGGCGACGGTTCCAACTTCCCCGGTCAGACGAACTTCACCCGGAGCTTCGAGCGGTATCTCGACTCCATGAAGGCGATCTACAAGCGCCTGCCGGGGGATTGGCGCATCTTCTCCGAGCACAAGATGTACGAGCCGGCCTTTTATTCGACCGTCGTGCAGGACTGGGGCACCAATTACCTGATCGCCACGGAACTCGGCGACAAGGCCTATTGCCTCGTCGATCTCGGCCACCATGCGCCGAACGTGAACATCGAGATGATCGTCGCCCGCCTGATCCAGTTCAAGAAGCTCGGCGGCTTTCATTTCAACGATTCGAAATACGGCGACGACGATCTCGATGCGGGCGCCATCGATCCGCATCGTCTTTTCCTCGTCTTCAATGAGCTGGTGGATGCGGAGCACCGCCGGGCCGAGAACTTCCATCCGGCCCATATGATCGACCAGTCGCACAACGTGACCGATCCCATCGAAAGCCTGATCCGCAGCGCCAACGAGATCCGCCGCGCCTATGCGCAGGCGCTCCTCGTGGACCGTAAAGCGCTCGAAGCCTATCAGGACGACAACGACGCTCTCATGGCATCCGAAACCCTGAAGGCCGCCTACCGCACCGACGTCGAGCCGATCCTGGCGATGGCGCGGCTGCGGGACGGCGGCGCCGTCGACCCGCTCGCGTCCTACCGAGCCAGCGGCTACCGCCGGATGGTCGCCGAGGAGCGTCCCGCCGTGACAGGCGGCGGCGGGGGCATCGTCTGACGCTTCAGACAACTCCCTTCATGGTCTCGGTCTTTCCTCCGACATCGTCCTTATCCTTGCGGATGATGCTGATCGTCCCGTCGCCCTCGATATAGGCGCGCTTCACCTCGGAGCAGTGCTCGATGCCCTGCTCCCGCAGCTGGCTTTTGAGTTCATCGATCGTGATCATCTCCTGGCGCATGTTCCTGGGCAGCATCTTGCCGTTCTCGATCAGCAGGAGCGGCGGCGGTCGGGTGATGCGCTGGAAGGCGGGGAAGTGGAAGCCGAGCCAGTCGATGGCGTAATTCCAGAACACGATGGTCAGAACGAGGACTATCCCCTCGGTGACCGATTTGTACTCGCTCGCCATCGCGTTCTGCGACGCATCGGCGATGAGGACGATCACGAGGAGGTCGGCGACACCGATCACGCCGGTCTGACGCTTGAGCAGGAAGCGCAGGATCAGGAACAGCATGATGTAGATCATCGTCCCGCGCACGATGGTCTCCAGGACCGAGTGCGAGGGTATGAATATCTCCTGCCAGTCGATCATGGTTGGACCTCGTTTACCGAGCGCATCACGCGCAGGCCGGAAGGATGAAGGCAGGAATGCCCTGCCAGAGAATGACGACGAGCGAGAGGCCGCTGATCAGCGATCCCGCCTGGCTCATGAAGCGGTCGGGGGCGGCAGCCGTCTCCCCCAGCCTCCCATGGACACGCCGTGACTGGAGCAGCGACAAGGCCGCGACGCAAAGGGCCGCGATCGTCGTGAGCAGGACAACGGCGTGGACGCTTCCCACACCGAGGATCGTCGCATCGGCCCATTCGCGGCCACATAGCGTGGACGTCACGGCATAAATGATCGTGAACTGGACCGCCCAGGCGATGAGGCCGGCCAGCATCAGGAGAACCTGTCCCGTCCGCCGCCCGCTCATTCTAGACGCCTCCCGTCAGGCGCGGGAATCCGTGGACGACCGCGAGCCCGACCAGACCCTGGCCGATCGTGTAGAACCAGAACAGCATCATGTTGTCGAAGGTCGTGCGGCGGACGCTGTCGAGCCTGCCGGCGAACCAGCGGGCGATGGTGTAGAGGCCCATGATCAGCGTCGTCAGCACGAAGAAGATCTGCAGGGACACGATGGCGTAGACGGCCGCCCCGTAGGCATGGGCAGAAGGGCTCAGGCCCGTTTGCCATTGCGCCCAGAGATCCGTCGCGGAGGCTCCGCCGACGAGCAGCAGCGCCACGGCGATCAGCACCGGCACGGATCGAGGACTGCGGCGATCCTCGCCCCGCAGCGTCCGGCTGGCATAGGCGATCAGGACGGCGCTGACGATATAGAGAGCGCCCGAGACGAGGGAGCTGAACCCTTCAGGCAATGCGGTGCCCTGCGGCGGCCACGCGGCGGGGTTCACGAGCCATAGGAACAGATAGGAAAAGATCAGGCAGGTGAAGACCATGCCGGCCACGACCATCAGCACGATCATCGCCCACCAGGAATGGTTCATGGATCCGGTCGCATAGACGGGAACGACGAACCCGCCTCCGATATCGACGGGCGGACGGACAGGACCCGGATCGGTCTCCCAGAGCCACCAGATCACGCAGATGATCGCGAGCACGCCGCATATCGCCGACAGGAGCACCATCTTGACGGTGAGGAGCAGGAAGAACGCGGCCGTGAACACGGCGGCAAGCAGGGGCTGCCAGCCGGGGCCGGGAACCTGCAGGATGTATTGCGGGCTTGCATCGAACGGGCTCGTCACGAGCGTCTCGCGCCCGCCGGTGGCCGTTCCGGGCAGATAATAGCGTCCGTCCTGCACATCCTGCGACAGCCCGGGCTGATCCCAGAGCGGTTCGCGGCTGGTCACGATGGGGATGCTGCGCGTGTTGTAGTTGGCGTTCGGCAGCCATTCGAGCGTGCCGGCGTTCCACACGTTGCCGGCGTTCTCGTCCCGCGCGATCCTGAACCTGCGCGCGAAGTCGCCGATGAAGAGCGCGATCCCGGCGGCGATCATGAAGGCCCCGATGGTGGACACGAGGTTGAGCGCGTCCCACCCCATACCGACCGGATAGGTGTAGACGCGCCGGGGCATGCCGATGAGGCCGGTGACGTGCATCGGCAGGAAGGTCACGTTGACGCCGACGAACATGAGACCGAACACCCAGCGCCCGACCCGCTCCGACAGCGCATGTTTGCTCGCCACGGGCACCCAGTAATAGAAGGCCGCGAAGAGCGGGAACACCATGCCGCCGATGAGCACGTAATGGAGGTGCGCCACCACGAAATAGCTGTCGTGCGCCTGCCAGTCGAAGGGCGCCATGGCGACCATCACGCCCGTGAGCCCACCTAGGGTGAAGATGAACAGAAAGCCGATGATGAAGAGCGACGGCGTCGTCAGCTTCATGCGTCCGGACGCGATTGTGGCGATCCAGGCGAAGACCTGGATGCCGCTCGGCACCGCCACCGCCGTGCTGGCGGCGGAGAAGAAGCTCAGGGACATCTTCGGCAAGCCCGTGGCGAACATGTGATGGACCCAGAGGCCGAAGGAGAGAAAGCCGGTGGCCACAAGGGCGAGCACGACAAGGCGGTAGCCGATGAGCGGGGTCTGCGCCATGGCGGGTACGATCATCGACACCATGCCGGTCGCAGGCAGGAAGATGATGTAGACCTCCGGGTGGCCGAAGAACCAGAACAGGTGCTGCCACAACAGCGGATCTCCGCCCCTCTCGGCGATGAAGAACGGCCAGTCGAAGGCGCGCTCCATCTCGAGCAGCAGGGTGCCGAGAATGATTGCCGGGAAGCCGATGACGATCATGACGGCGAAGACGAGCATGGCCCAGGAATAGACCGGCATCCTGTCGAGGCTCATGCCGACCGCGCGGGTCTTCATCACGCCGACGATGATCTCGATGGCGCCCGCGATGGCCGAGATCTCGATGAAGCCGATGCCGAGAAGCCACCAATCCGCATTGTCGGCGGGCGAGTACTTGGAGCCCGTGAGCGGCGGATACATGAACCAGCCGCCATTGGGCGCGAGGCCGAAGAAGATCGTGCAGAAGAACACGAGGCCGCCGACGAAATAGGCCCAGAAGGCATAGGCCGACAGGCGCGGGAACGGCAGGTCGCGGGCCGCCTGCATGTTCGGCAGGAGATAGACGCTCGCCGCCTCCACGGCCGGCACGGCGAAGAGGAACATCATCACCGTGCCGTGCATGGTGAAGAGCTGGTTGTAGAGATCGTGCCCGACGAAGTCGCTCTCCGGCGCCGCCAGCTGCACCCGCATGATCAGCGAGAGGATGCCCGCCAGGATGAAGAACAGGAACGCCGTGCCGACATACCACAAGCCCACATAGGTGTTGTTCACGGCCGTGATGAAGCTGAGGCCGCGCGGAGCCTTCCAGGCCTTCTCGAGCGCGTCGAGCTCGCCCGCGGGACGCGGCAGCGGATTGGGGAAATCGGGCTCTCGCTCATGGAAGGCTTCGGAGCGCTCGGGCGCGTTCATTTCAGGCTCTCCAGATAAGAGGCCAAGGCCCGAAGGTCCTCACCCGTGAACGAGCCATAGGACGGCATCCGCACGCCCGGCTTGATGTGCTGCGTGTTGGCGATCCAGCCGGCGAGCGTGCCGACATTGTTGGGAAACTGCCCTGCCCCGATGGTGCGGCGGCTTCCCACATGGGTCAGGTCGGGCCCGAACGCCCCCTGGGCCTCGGTTCCGCGCACCACATGGCAGGATCCGCAGCCTGCCGCGCGGAACAGCTCGCGGCCGCGCGTGAGAAACGGGATGTCGGGCTCCCGCGCGGGTTTCGCCTGTGCGGCTCTCCAGGCACCGAAGGCCGCCGGCTCCAACGCCACCACGTCGAAGGCCATGCGGGCATGTTGGTCGCCGCAGAACTCGGCACAGACTCCACGATAGATGCCGGGCCGCTCCGCCGTGAAGTTGAGGCGGTTGATGCGTCCGGGGATCATGTCGATCTTGCCGCCGAGGTTCGGGATCCAGAAGCTGTGGATCACGTCGGCGGCTGTCACCGCCACCGTCACCGGCTGGCCGACGGGAACGACGAGTTCGTTGGCCGTGGCGAACTCAGGTCTGCCGCCCTCCTCCGGGTATCTCACCCGCCACCAATATTGCTCGCCGATCACCTCGACCTGAAGCGCCCCCGGCATCGGCACATCCGTGTCGCGCATGACGATCAGCCCGTAGGGCAGAAGCCCGGACAGGACGACGATCGGAAAGGCGAGCCCGCCGACCACGATGGTCCTGCGCCCGCCGAGCCAGGCCCGGCGCTCGGGCGGGGCGAAAATCGCATAGAGCAGAAGCCCGGTCACGAGGAGGAAGATCAGCGTTCCGCCCACCGTCATGATCACGGTAAGCCAGTAGATCCGGAGAGCATCGCCGCCCGCCGGGTCGAGGGCCGATTGCACGCCGCTGCAGCCCGCAAGCGACAGCGCGCACGCGAGGACCGCCGCACGCAACGTTGTCGTGCGCCGCCAAGGGAGGCCGTGCGGTGTCGTTTCCAGATCCATCCGCCCTACATGGGTCTTGCATGCATTGAACGGATAAGCTTGGCCGTGAGACTTGGTTCCCGCAAAACATCCCGCAGGTGGCCTTCGAGCGAAGCGGCTCATCATGTGACGCCCGAGCAGGAACGGAGCACGCGCCCGCCGATTGCCTCGTCGGACCTCCTCAAGCGGAACTCATGATCAGGAAAGCTCTTTTGCGCATCGCCATTGTCCCGGCCCTGGCCGGGTTGCCTGCCTGCGGCGACCAGCAGGACCATGCGGCCGCTTTGACCATCGTGGGCGCTGATCCCGGTCGCGGCCGGGCGCTGATCCAGGCCTATGGCTGCGGCACCTGCCACACGATCGGCGGCGTGCGAGGCGCCCGTGGCAAGGTCGGCCCGGAACTGAGGGATTATGCGCAGCAGCATCTGCTCGCGGGCTTTCTCCCGAACACGCCGCAGAACCTGATCGCATGGCTGGTCGATCCCGTGGCGCTCAAGCCGCAAACGGGCATGCCGGCGCAGGGCCTGACGGAAGCCGAAGCCCGCCATGTCGCGAGCTACCTCTACACCCTCGGGGCTGGCGAGAACCCGGTTTATCCTCCCGATCCGCCGCTCCCGCTCCGTGGGCATGGGGAAACGACGGCGGATCTCCCGAAACCGGCGCCTCGGCCTTCGGAGACGGAGCCCCGCACGCGCCGTATCGTTCCGCATCAGGCCGCCAATCCCGACGTAAAAAGTTAAGGCTCCGCCGCGGCCTCTTCCGCGTAAGTGGGCCGGAACCTCATCACGATCGTGAAAGCGACGCCCCAGAGGCCCACGAGACCCGCCATGAGCCCCAGGTCGATCCAGGACGGATCGACCTGCGGTTGGAGGATCCAGACGAAATGGGTTGCGTGATGCAGCAGGGCGAGCGCGCTTCCGACGATCATGGCGATGCGGCTCACGCCCGAGGGCACCAGCACCAGGATGGCGGCCAGCATCAGGCCATATGAAACGGCCACGAGCGCGAGGCTCTGAGGGTCCGAGCGCCTGGCATACCATTCCGCGCCCTGCGGTAGGTTGGCGAGCCAGACGATCAGGAATTGCGCGAACCATGTCCAGACAGAGAGCAGCGCCAGGGTCAGCAGCGCCCGCTCCAGGCTCTTCATGCGCACCGGCGAGGCCGGTTCGACCTTGAGCAGGGCTATGAGAATGGCAATGGAGAGAGCCGCGAGCGCCTCGCTCAGGCCGAAGGCCAATCCGAACAGGCTCGACCACCAATGCGGCTCGCGCGACAGGACCCAATCATAGGCCGACAGGCTCATGATGGGGATCAGGCAGGCCAACCCGATGGCGCTCGCGCGGCGCACGTCACGGGTCCGGATCAGCCAGAACGCCAAGGCGACGCAGACCGCCAGATAGATCACGCTTCTCAGCAGATAGAAGGCCGGGCTTAGGAACGCCGCCCGCAGGGGCGGCAGGTCCCCCGACCCACCGGCCCAGGGAAAAACCTGTTCGAGCCCGAAGGCGAGCGGGATTCCGAGAAGGAGAAGCAGCGGCAGCGTGAGGGCGGCCGCCTCGATCTCGCTCCGCACCGGGGCCAGCCAATGCTCGCTCATGAGGTGGCCGAGCATGAGCACGACGAGAGAGCCCATCGCCAATCCCGTCAGCCCGACGAACACGATGTAGAGGACCTCCATCGTGCTCATGGCCTTGCCGCCCCCTGGTCGGTAGCCGCTCCCGTTCCCCGCGCCTGCAGATCCTTCACATAGTGGGCGATGGCCCATCTTTCCTTGGGCGGAACGCGATCCGCGTAAGGGAACATCCGCCCCTTTCCGTGAGTGATCACCTGGACGATCTGCGCAGGCGCAAGGGAGCGCAGCCGCTCCTCGTGATAGGAGGGCGGCGGCGGGAAACCGCGTGAGACGATCGTTCCGTCGCCGCGCCCGCCCGCCCCGTGACACGGGGTGCAGAAGGCGCGGAAACGTTCCTCGCCGCGCGCCAGGAGCTCTCGTGTCACCTCCGGTCCGGGCGGTGCAAGCGCCGCCTCTCGTGCCGCCGCTCCCTGCGGGACGACGCCCGGAGGAATGGGGAGATAAGGCCGCTGGACCGTGCGGGTTGATGCTACGGCATCGCGCTCCTCGGTGCCGCTGTCGCAGGCAGCAAGAAGCCCGGCCGCGATGAGAGCGAGCGCTAGTCGCATGGAACCTCCCGCACCACCTGCGGCGACAGCCCTTCCAGGAATGTCCGTGTGGCTCCAAGGTCGAACAATGGATCCTCGCTGCGGACGCAGAGGAAGAAGCGGTCGTTGGTGACCCGCTCGAAGCCGTGCACGGAGAAGACCGGATGATGGAGCCGGGGCAGCCGCAGGATCACGAGCAGGCCGAGCAGGGTCGCTGCCCCGGCCCAGAGGATGGCGACGATCAGCGTCGAGGGGATGAAGGTCGGCCAGCTGTCGAGGGGGCGCCCGCCGACGTTCAGGGGATAATCGACGGCGTTCATCCAGTATTGCGAACCGTATTGGATGCCCGCGCCGATGAGCGCGGCCACGAACGCGATCCACGGGATGATCCTGGTGCGGATGCCGAGCTCGTCGGCGAGGTCCGGGAGCGGAAAGGGACTGAACGCATCGATCCGTGTGAAGCCCGCGCGTCTCGTCGCCCTGACGGCGTCGATGAGGGCATCCGGTGTCCGGAACTCGGCCATAATGCCGTAAGGGCGCCGCGTCATGAGGATTTCTCCTCGTGTTCGTCATGGCGGGTCTCGAACATCGAGACCACGGGCAGGAAGCGCACGAAGAGCAGCAGGAGCGCCGCGAACAGCCCGATGGTTCCCAGGAACAGCCCCGTCTCCGCGAGAGTCAGGCTGTAGGTGCGCCAGATCGACGGCAGGTAATCGGTCTGGAGGCCGCCGACGATGATCGAGAAGCGGTCGAACCAGATGCCGACGCCAATGGAGAGACCGACGAAGACGCACGCGATCGTGCTCCGGCGCGCGGCCTTGAACCAGAGGAGCTGCGGGATCAGGATGCTGTAGACGATGGCCGTCCAGTAGAGCCCGGCGTAATCGCCCGTCAGGCGGTTGAAGGTGGCCTCCTGGGCGTTTCCGTCCGCGAGGAGCGCCGCGACGATCTCGTCCACATAGAGATAGGCCGACACGAGGGCGCTCGCGAGGACGAGCCTGCCCAGGAGGTCGATGTCGCCCTCGTCGATATACGGTCCCAGGCGTAGGCCCCAGCGCAGCAGCACGGCGACCAGGAGCACGATGGACAATCCCTGTGCGAGGCCCGTGGCGACGAAGTGGAGCGGCTGGCGCGTCTCGTGCCAGTCGGGCACCAGGGTCACGGCGAACTCGAACGCCACCGTGCTCTGCATGATGAGGATGAGGGGCAGCACCAGGATCGCGACGAGGCGATAGGCGCGCTGATGATAGGCCCAATCGCGGATAGATCCGCGCCAGCCGAGTGCGAAGACGCCGTAGAGGCGCTTGACCGTCCTGCTGCGGGCTCGGTCGCGCAGGGTCGCGAGGTCGGGAATGAGGCCCACATACCAGAGCAGGCTGGTCACGATTGCATGGGTGCTGATCGCCCAGAAGTCCCAGGTCAGGGTGCTGCGGAACTGCGGCCAGACCTGGAAGGTCGCCGGATACGGAAACACCCAGTAGAACAGCCAGGGGCGCCCGAGATGGATGATCGGGAAGATCCCCGCGCAGATGACGGCGAAGAACGCCACGCCTTCCGCGAATCGATTGACCGCCGTGCGCAGATCGTGGCGGCGCAGCACCAGGATGGCCGCGAAGAGGCTCGCGCCGTTGGCGATGCCGATCCACCAGGCGTAGTTGATCAGGTCGAAGCCCCAGACGAACGGGATGTTGATGCCCCAGACTCCGACGCCCACGAGCGTGACCGAAACCAGGGTGTAGCCGAGCAGCAGCACGAGCGCACCCGAGGCCAGGAGGGCGCCCCACCAGAATACGCCGAAGCGGCGGGCGAGCGGGACTTCCGCGACGGTTCTCGTGACGGCCTGGGCCTCGCTGGTCATGCGGCTATCCGTTCTCGGAGGACGGTTCGATACGCGCGAGATAGGTCGTGCGCGGCCGCGTGTTCAGCGTGCCGAGCAGGGCGTAGTTGCGCGGGCTTCCCTTGAGCCGGCTCACGGCGCTGTCGGGATCGTTCACGTCGCCGAACACGATGGCCTGCGTCGGGCAGGCCTGCTGGCAGGCCGTCGCGATTTCGCCGTCGCGCAGGCTCCTGTCCTCGATCCGCGCGTCCGCCCGAGCCGCGCCGATGCGCTGGACGCAATAGGTGCATTTCTCCATGACGCCGCGATCCCGGACCGTCACCTGCGGATTCATGGCATCGGGCGAGGCGGTGTAATCCGTGCCCTGGTAATCGAGGAAGTTGAAGCGACGGACCTTGTAGGGACAATTGTTCGAGCAGGTCCGGGTGCCGATGCAGCGGTTGTAGACCATGTCGTTGAGCCCTTCGGCCGAATGCACCGTCGCATTGACCGGGCAGACCACCTCGCAGGGCGCCTTCTCGCAATGCATGCAGGGCACGGGCTGGAAATACGTATCGGGATTGACCGGGTCCCCGGCGTGGTAGCGATCGACCCGCAGCCAATGCATCTCGCGCCCCCGCGCCACCTCCTCCGGCCCGACGACCGCGATGTTGTTCTCGGCCTGGCACGCGATGACGCAGGCGTTGCAGCCGATGCAGGCATCGAGATCGATGGCCATGCCCCAGGCATGCCCCTCGTAGGACCAGTCCGGATAGAGCGAGGGCTGCTCCGCCGCCGCCTCGACGGCTTCCTCGTCGGACGCGACCACGCGCACGATGTCGCGGCCCTGGAGCGAATGGTGCTGCTGCGTCGAGATCACCGGGATTTTTTCACCAGCCTTCCTGATCTCGCCCGAAGCGATCCAGGGCCGGTGGGAGGGCCGCACCGCATAGGCATCGAACCCGATGCCGTTGCCGATCCTGCCGGCCTGCCGGCGGCCATAGCCGAGGCTCAGGGTCACGGAGCCCGGCGCATGCCCCGGCATGACCCAGACCGGCGCGCGGACCACCCGCCCCTCGACCGTCAGGTCGACCGCATCCCCCGACGTCAACCCGAACAGGGAGGCGGTCTCCGGTCCGATGAGAACCGCGTTGCCCCAGACCTGCTTCGTCAGAGGCCTCGGCAGTTCCTGCAGCCAGCCGTTGTTGGCATAGGAGCCGTCCCAGACGGACGGATCGGGAGCGAATACCACATCGATGCCAACCGATGTGGTAGGAGCTTCCATTTCAGCTGTCACATCGAACCGCCCGGTCAACGCGACCGCCGGCGACGCCGAACCCTCGACCACGCCGTCCTCGAGCGCGCGCGCCCAGCGCTCCTCGAACCCGTCTCCCCAGGTCTCCCGCCATGTGGCCTGAACGAGCCCCCGCCCGTCCAGGTTCTGCCCCGCCATGAGGCCGAGGAACTCCTCGGCGCTCAATCCTGGCTTGAGCGGCATCGTTGCAGGCTGCCGCAGGCCCACCGTCCCGTCGAAGGCCCGCAGGTCGCCCCAGCTCTCGAGAGGATGAGCTTCCGGGACATGCCAGTGGCATACCATGGCCGTCTCGTCCCGATGCTGGCCCAGATGCAGCGCCAGGGGCACCCGCCTGACGAGCGTCGCCAGATCGATATCGGCAGGCGCGGCGTAGACCGGATTCCCCCCGAGAACCAGAAGACGCGAGGCCTCACCGGCTTCAATAGCCCGAGCCAGATCGGCCAATGAGCCCATATCGCCTGCCACCGGCCTGACCGGCTCGATGGCGCGGACCGTCGTTCCGAAGGCGCCGATCTGGGCATTGATCGCATGGACGAGCCTATGAATCCGGGCCGGCTGCTCGCGCCCTGCCACGACCAAGCCGCCGGAACCAGCGCGGCGCAGGTCGTCCGCGAGCTTCGTCACGGCGGGATGCGGCGCGCCGACCGGCGCAGTTCCTGCTCCCAGGGCGACTGCAAGCGTCTGTACGAAGGCTTCGACATCCCGGGGCCGCAGAGGAAGGCGCTCGTCCGCACGGGCTCCCACGAGGCTGGGCCTGGTCTCGACGGCGAAGAGACGAGGCAGCGCCCGATCCTGCATCCTCCGCCGCGCCTGATAATCGGCTGCGTAGCGCAGGTGCCCCGCCTCCTCGGCGAAGAGATCGCCGCCCACGGTGACGACGACATCCGCCTGGGTCAGATCGTAGACGAGGTCCAGATCCCGCCCGAATGCGGCCGTCGCGGCGGTTCGCCTGCTGTCGTCGTCGACGGGCGAGAACATGTGCCATTGCGCCAAGGGAAAGAGTTGCCGCACCTGCGCCACCAGCCGGATCAAGGTCGGCGACGAGGTCGGCGGCATGAGGATGTGCAGGCCCCGCCCCTCACCGACGACGAGCTCGTTGCGCACGGGGCGGATGAAGCGCGTGAATTCCTCCCAGCTTCTTGGCGAGCCATTCTGCAGAGGGGCTTCGGAGCGATCGGGATCGTAAAGGGAAAGGATCTCGGCCTGGGCGAACACGTCCGTTGCGCCGAGGCTCGCCGGATGCAGCGGGTTTCCTTCGATCTTGATCGGCCGCCCCTCCTGGGCCTTCACCAGGACGCCCCGGCCGTAACCGTTCAATGGCAGCGATGTGGCGATGGTGACCGGAACGCCAGGCGTATAGCCTGGCATATCGCGGCTCTGCGACAGAAGCGGGGCGTTCTTTTCAGCCCCGCTGCCGTTGCAGGCGGCAAGTCCTCCCAGGGCGAAGGACGCCCCCATGAGCCTGAGCAAGGTTCGCCGGTCGATGGAGGAGGCCTGCACGATGTCCGGGAACTCGGCCTCCACATAACGGCGGATCTCCGGCAGATCGGCCAGCTCTTCGAGGCTGCGCCACAGCCGTGGCCCTTCCTCTTTTGCGAGACGGGCCTTCACGGCTTCGAGATCGAGTAATGCTTCCTCACGCATTGCGTCTACCGGTGGCATGTGCTGCAGCTGGTGAGGCGCCGGGAGGCCTCCTGATAGAACATCCGCACATCCTCCGGCAGGTCCTTGCCGTGCGGCTCGTATCCCGTCGAGAACACCGCTTCACGCGGCCGAAGATGAGGTGTCGGATCACGATGGCAATCGAGACACCATCCCATGGACATGGTCTGGGTCTTCACCGTCTTCGGCATCTGGTCCACGCGGCCGTGGCAGGTCTCGCAGGCCACTCCCTTGGTCACATGAGCGGCGTGGTTGAAATACGCGTAATCGGGCAGGCGATGGACGGATGTCCACGTGATCGGCTGCCCGAGGAGAAAGCTCGACCGGACAGGTTCCAGCACGCTTGCGCCGACCCACACCTGCGAATGGCACGACATGCAGGTCTGGGCGGACGGCATGCCCGCATCCGCTGCGCGCTCCACGGTGGAATGGCAGTAGCGGCAATCGATGCCGAGCGATCCGCTGTGGAGATCGTGCCGGAACGGGACTGGCTGCGGCGCGGGCTTGCCCACATTCCACGTGCTGTCTGAGCGCGCCCAGACAAAGGCGATCGCACCCGCTGCGACGACGCCCAGGCCGAGGAGCACGATCACTACCCTAAACAGAGTGGTGGCCGCCGGTGAGAAGAGCTGCGCCATTGCCTGTGCCGCACACCCTTTGCTGGTCAGGCAATGTGCCTGAGATGAAGCTTCGCTGTTGACACAATCGGTTCAGCGCAGCTTCGTTCCCTCAGGGCGTCCGACGCTCGATGCGTTCGCAACGAATGTCAGGGTTGAAACTGGCAGTTATTCCGCCGCCTCCGGCTGTTGTTGCTGCATCAAGGTGATCCGGATCGGAATGGACTTTGCCGCCGGCACCTTACTTTCATCCGCGTGATGCCAGACGGGGATCAGCGGATTGCATTCCGGATAATAGGCGCCGCAGCAACCCTCGGGAATGTCGTAGGATGTGACGCGCAAGCCTTGCACCTGACGCATCACACCGTCGTCGACAGCGGTCGTCAGTGTCACGAGATCGCCTTCTGCCAGGTTCAAACGAGCGATGTCATTGCTGTTCATGAAGAGGACCATGCGCGTGCCGCGCACGCCCCTGAACCTGTCATGATAGCCGTAAACCGTCGTGTTGAACTGATCGTTGGAGCGCAACGTCATGAGCTTGAGGATCTCGGAATTCTGCTCCGCAATCCCGAGATCCACTTCCAGGCTCTTGGGGGTCGTGAAGTTCGCCTTGCCCGTTTCGGTTTTCCATTTTCTCTCGCGGGCCGCGATGGGACGGTGAAAGCCTCCCGGCTGCCACATGCGCTCGTTGAAACCACGGAAGTCTTCCGGATAGGTTTCCTCGATCGCGTCGCGCACGAGGGCATAATCGGCTACCCACTCGTCCCAGGGGACCTTGTCGTTTGCCGGCAGGGTTGCCTTAGCAATTTCCGCAACGATGCGCGGCTCCGAGAGCAGGTCGGAACTTGCCGGCTTGGCAATCCCCTTGGAGCCATGAATGCAAGCGGTCGAATCCTCGATGGATACGGCCTGAGGTCCGGTTTCCTGCTCGTCGATCTCGATGCGTCCGAGGCATGGCAGGATGTAGGAGATCTCACCGGGAATGAGGTGATTGCGATTGAGTTTGGTCGAGATCTGCACGGACAGGCGCAGGCGTGTCCAAGCCTCCTCCATGGCGGCAGTCTCCGGCACAGCCCGCACAAAGTTTCCGCCGAGCGCGACGAAGGCCTTCACTTCGCCCTTGATGATCGCTTCGCAGGTCTCGACCGTCGTGAGGCCCTTCCAGCGTGGCGGTTCGAAGCCGTATTGCTCCTTGAGCTTGTCGAGGGGCACAAGCTCGGGCTTCTCCGAGATCCCGACCGTGCGCTGCCCCTGCACGTTGGAATGGCCGCGCACCGGGCAGATACCGGCGCCCGGCTTGCCGATATTCCCGCGCAGGAGGAGCAGATTGACAAGCATCTGCACGTTCTCGACGCCGGCCTTGTGCTGGGTCAGCCCCATGCCGTAGATGCCCATGGCGGCATTGGCCTGGGAATAGACGGTCGCGGCCGCTTCAAACGCCTCCTGCGGCAGGCCGGAGCGCCGTTCCAGCTCGGTCCACGATGCCTGCCGGGCCGCCCGGGCAAACTCTTCGAACCCGTGCGTATGCTCGGCGATGAAGGCATGATCGAGCACCGGCTTGCCGCCGGCCTCGCGGGCGCGGTCGTCGGCCTCGATCAGGGCCTTGGCCATTCCCATGAGCGCCGCTATGTCGCCGCCGATCTTCACCTGATGATATTGCGACGAGATGCGGGTTTCCGAACCCGTCAGCATCTCGGTCGGCGCCTGCGGATTGGTGAAGCGTTCAAGGCCACGCTCCTTCAGGGGATTGAAGGTGATGATGGGAACACCCCGCTTCGATGCCTCCTGGAGCGGATGAAGCATGCGCGGGCTGCTGGTGCCGACGTTCTGACCGAAGAACAGGATGCAGTCCGTCTTCTCGAAATCGTCGAGGATCACGGTCCCCACGGGAACGCCGATGCTTTTCGGCAGAGCGACCGAGGTGCTCTCGTGGCACATGTTGGAGGAATCCGGCAGGTTGTTGGTGCCATAGAGCCGGGCGAACAGCGCCCACATATATGAGGTTTCAAGCGAGGCGCGACCGGACGTGTAGAACACCACCTCTCGCGGATCGAAACCTTTCAGCTCCCGGCCGATCTCGTGGAATGCATCCTCCCAGCTCACGGGCACATAGGTATCCGAGGCTGCATCGAAGCGCATGGGATGCGTCAGGCGCCCGGCCTCTTCGAGGTCGTGGTCGGTCCAGGTCCGGAGTTCCGAGACGGGATGCTCGGCAAAGAACTCGGGTGTCACCCGTTTCGTGGTGAGTTCCCATGCCGTCGCCTTGGCGCCGTTCTCGCAGTACTCGAAAGGATGCGGGTTCGCCGGCTTGGCCCAGGCACAGCTTACGCAGGCATAACCGTCAGGCTTGTTCTGCTTGAGCAGGATCGCATTGCCGCTGACGAGCCTTCCTTCCTTCGTCAGGATACTCTCGACGGATTTGACAGATCCCCATCCACCTGCGGGACCGGAATAGGGTTGGATCTTCGACTCATCGTTCATGAGGGCCAGCCTCCCGCTTGCCGCCGATTCCGCGCGGCACTCGACACAACACATGTCAATGATCGGAAAGCCTGACCGTTCCTCCGGGCCGGAGAGTGGCACGAAAAGTCACAGGCGGGCCGCCTGCGACCGCGCCCCGCCAAAAACTGCGGCGGGATGCAAAAAACCTCGTCGAACAGGCTAGACAGGCGCGAAGCGGTTTGTTACACGCACGGCCTCTTCAGCGGACATCGCGCCGCGAAAGAGCGCTTCGGCGACGGGTGTGTAGCTCAGTTGGTAGAGCAGCTGACTCTTAATCAGCGGGTCCAAGGTTCGAATCCTTGCACACCCACCAATCTCTTCAAGAAAATTCGAATTCAAAGCGCGCAAGGTAACGGGCCTGCGCGACAGCTGGGCCGCGTCCGACAGGTCGAACCCTCGGCAAAACCTGCCGTCCTGAAACCTTCTCCGCTTCCGGCCGTGGCGTCCTGGGCTCCGCGCGCCGTCGAAGGATTGCGCGGTTGCGCATCCCCGGCGTGAGCCGGGGATGCGTTAGGGTGAAGCGATGTTACTCCGCCGCGTGCTGGGCGTGCAGGCGCGCGCCGCGGCTCATGAGCTTGTTGAGGGCGCCCAGATAGGCCTGGGCCGAGGCGACCAGGGTGTCCGGATCGGCCGCCCGGGAGGTGACGCTGCGGTTGTCGGCGGAAAGGCGCACCGAAACCTCGGCCTGGGCGTCCGTGCCCTCGGTCACTGCATGGACCTGATAGAGCTCCAGCACCGCCTCGTGGGGGACGAGCGCCTTGATGGCGTTGAAGGTGGCATCCACCGGGCCGTTGCCTTCCTGCTCCTCGACGACGATCTTGTCGTCGACCTGGAGCCGCATGGTGGCCCGCTGGGGACCGCGGGTCCCGGCCACGATATGGAGCGAAACCAGCTTGATGCGGTCATGGGCCGTGGCGATGTTCTGGTCGACCAGGGCCTCGATGTCCTCGTCATAGACGTGCTTCTTGCGGTCGGCGAGTTCCTTGAACCGCTCGAAGGCATCTTGGAACTGGTTGTCCGAGAGGCTGTAGCCCAGCTCCTCCAGCTTGTTGCGGAAAGCCGCGCGGCCGGAATGCTTGCCCATGACCAGGGAGGTCTTGCTGACGCCCACGCTCTCGGGCGTCATGATCTCATAGGTCTGGGCGTTCTTCAGCATGCCGTCCTGATGGATGCCGCTCTCGTGGGCGAAGGCGTTCCGGCCCACGATGGCCTTGTTGTACTGGACCGGGAAGGACGTGGCTGCCGAGGCGAGCTTCGAGGCTCGGGTCAGCATGGTGGCCTCGATGCCGGTCTCGTAAGGCAACACGTCGGCGCGGGTCTTGATCGCCATGACGATCTCTTCCAGGGCCGCGTTGCCCGCCCGCTCGCCGATGCCGTTGAGGGTGCACTCGATCTGCCGAGCGCCGCCCTCGAGCGCCGCCAGGGAATTGGCGACAGCGAGCCCCAGATCGTTATGGCAATGGGCCGAGAAGATGGCCTTGTCGGCGTTCGGCACGCGCTCCCGGACGGCCCGGAACATGGCGCGGTACTCGTCGGGCGTGGCATACCCCACCGTATCGGGCAGGTTGATGGTGGTGGCTCCCGCCTTGATGGCGGCCTCCACGCAGCGACACAGGTAATCGATGGGCGTGCGGGTGGCATCCATGGCGGACCACTCGATGTCCTCGATCAGGTTCCTGGCCTGGGTCACCGTCTTGGTAATGATCTCCAGAACCTCCTCCTCCGACTTGCGCATCTGGTGCGCCAAATGGATCGGCGAGGTGGATACGAACGTGTGGATGCGAGGCCGCGCCGCGTGGCGTACCGCTTCGCCGGCACGGGCGATGTCGGCCGAGATGGCGCGAGCAAGGCCGGCGACGGTGGCCCGCTTGACCTGCTTGGCAATCAGGGAAACGGCCTCGAAATCGCCGTTGGACGCGATGGGGAAGCCCGCCTCGATGATGTCGACGCCCATGATGTCGAGCAGTTCCGCAACCTCGAGCTTCTCCTCCAGGGTCATGGTGGCGCCGGGGCATTGCTCGCCGTCGCGCAGGGTCGTGTCGAAGATCAGAACGCGGTCCTTGGAGGAGCCGGATACGGAAGCGGTCATGATTTTAGTCCTTCTCGGAGGGAGCGGCCTTTGCGCTCAAGGTTGTTCCTGCTGTTTCAGAACCCCTGAGAGCCCAGGCGACGACGCCCAGCCGACCCTCAGGGGCAGCTAAGGAGAAGGAGGCCAAGAAGACGCGCGCGATCGGCCGCGGGAGCGGGTCCGTTCGTCCATGCGCTGTGGGAGCCGATGATCATCGCTACCCAATCCTCCTCGGCCGCGGGCGTGAAGCCGCGAACAACGGCCTGTTTGTAACGGGGCTTCGTCATGATGGCAAGCCGTTGAAACAAATGAAAAGACAATGCTCGACTAACGTATGGCTTATGACTTCGGGCAGGTAAGGACTGGTCTCTGCGGAAATCGCCCTAGATCGGAGAAAGCTTGGCCTTTGGCCTCCCTACGACCGATCCAGGAGTGTTCTCATGAAGTCTGCGTTCCGTTTCCTGTGCCTGACGGGTTTGCTGGCATTGCCGCTCGCCGCCTGCAACCAGACCGCTTCGGCCCCTGCCGGCTCCGGCCCCACCCCATCCGGCTTCCGCATGCCCGAAGGAACGGGATGCAAGGGCGAGATCGACCGGTACCGCGCCGTGATGAGCAACGACCTCGCCATGGGGCATGTGAACCAGTCGGTCTACAACCAAGTCGAGCGCGAGCTCGGGCCTGCGGAAGCCGCCTGTGCCGGCGGACGTGATGCGGAAGCCGTTCGCATCGTCCATGCGACCAAGACCCGCCACGGCTATCGCTGATCAGCGCATCGAAGGCCCTAAAAGTCGGACCTCTCTTCAGGTCCGATGCTCGAAAACCCAGCCGAAGAAGGATTGCAGGAAGAGCGGCATCCGTTCCGGGTCGATATCCTGCTTCCCGCGGACAACCCGCACGTCCTGCAATTCCGGCTCGTCCTGGGCGGCGATGTTGGCGCGGATCTTCGCCGCGCCCTCCTCCGCCGTCACCGGCAGCGTCACCATCCGCAGGAGCGCGATGGTCGGCCAGCGCTGGACGATGATCCACTCGTCGTCCACATGGTAGTCGCCCTCCGAGAGGCCTGTCTCCTCGGCCAGTTCCCGTGTCAGGCTGGTGGCGAGATCGACCGTGCCGTCGGGTCTCAGGTCCGTCCGATCCGGCGTGCCGGCCGCGAAATAGACCCGGCCCGCATTGGTCGTGCCGTTCCCCATGACCCCGCAGATGAAGGCTCCATCGGAGCCGCGCAGCGCTCCCATGGCGAAACCGTTGGCGATGGCGGGGTCAGGATAGCCCTGGTCGATCCAGCCGAGGAAATCGGCGTAATCGACCTCGAAATAGACGTTGCGGCACAGATCCTGCTCGAACTGGACATCCTGGAGCAGCAGCACCCGCCCGTTGAACATCTGCGGCTTGCCGGCCGTGCGGCGCTTCCAGTTTTCGGCGATGAAGTCCCGGTTCCGTTTGGGCCAGTCCCAATCGAACGGACGGCAGAACGCCTCGACGCGGGTGACGCGCCGGATCCGAGGCTCCCGGTTCACGACAGGATCTCGCCGCGGCTCACCATCACGGCCTGTCCGCCGATTTCCGCAGACACGAGGGCTCCGCCCTTGATCACCATCTGAAGGGCGATCTCGCTCGGGCGTCCCATCTCGACGCCCTGCTCGATGACGATGTTGTGCTCGCCGTCGCCCAGGGGCTCGCATTGCATGAGGGCGCCTGCGAAGGCCGCCGCAGCCGAGCCGGTCGCAGGGTCTTCGGCAACCCCCATGCCGGGACCGTACATCCGGGCGCGGAATCTCAAGCCCTCCGCATCGGGAACACGGGTATAGACGTATGACGCCGGATGATCGCTGTCGCCAAAGGCTTTATCGAAAGCTTCCACGTGCGGCTTGGAGCGGGCCAGCGCCTCCAGGGACGAGACCGGAACGAGATCGTAACCCACACCAGCCGAATGACGGCTCGGGACATGCTGGTCGAAGCCGATCTCCGTCGGGTCGAGGCCGAGCGCCCAGGCGCAATCGGCGCTCTCCTTGCCCTCGCCCCAGACGAAGGGCAGGCGCGGCAGGCGAAACCGCGCCTTGCCGCCCGCCGCGTTCTCCACCTCGACCGCGCAGGGGACAATGCCGACCTGCTCCTTCAGGCCGAAGGCGACGGCGCCCGACTGCCCGTTCTGGTCGAGCAGTGCCAAAAGCACCGCCGTTCCCACCGTCGGATGCCCGGCGAAGGGAAGTTCGCGCGCCGGAGTGAAGATACGGATATCGGCGCGCTGGCGCGGCTCGGAAGGTGGGAGCACAAAGACGGTCTCGGAGAGATTGAACTCCTTCGCGATCTGCTGCATGTCCGCCGTCTCCAACCCTTCGGCTTCCAGGACGACCGCGAGAGGATTCCCGGCAAAGCGCTGGGACGTGAAGACGTCGAGGGTGACAAAGCGACGGGACATGCGGATCAAACCTGTTCGGGAGCTTTGGGATAAGGAGAATAGCGATTCTTCAGCACGATGAGGCATCGTCGGGCGACATCCTGTCAACCGAGTGCGTATTTGCCCCGTAGAGCCGTGCCGCATGTCCGGGTCGGCGCCCTCAAACCTCTGCAACGTCGAAGAGATGCGAGGGTGAGACGAATTCATCCTGCGCCGCGATGGTCAGGATCTCGCGGGACCCCGCCTCCTCGGTGCGCTTGAGCAATCCGTAGACGGATGCCGAGGCCGCTGCGAGGGCCATCGGGGCCGAGCGCGAGCGGGCATAATGAACGAAGAAGAGTGCCGCGATGGCATCCCCTGCTCCGTTCACGGACAGGGAGAGCTTCGGCGTCCGCACGCGCCAGAACCGCCCCCCCTCCCCGGCCACGAGATCGACGCTGTCGGCGGGCGTCTCCTTCGCTTCGACCGAGGTCACGAGCATGACCCTGGGTCCCAATGCCTGCACGGCCGAGACCGCCTGCTTCACGTCGTCGAGGGTCTGGGTCACGATGCCGGACAGATAATCCAGCTCGAACTGGTTCGGAGTGATGATGTCGGCGGCGGGCACGGCCTGCTCGCGCATGAATTCCGGAATACCCGGCCGCACGAACACGCCTCGGCCCACGTCGCCGATGACGGGATCGCAGCAATAGAGAGCCTCCGGATTGAGCGCGCGCACCCGCGCCACCGCCGAGAGGATCGCGTTGCCGATATCGGCAGAGCCCATATACCCTGAGAGAACGCCATCGCAGCGGCCGAGCACGCCCCGCTCCGCGATGCCTTCCACGAGGTCTTCGATGGCCGGTCCGTCGAAGACGCGGCCTTTCCAGGAACCGTAGCCGGTATGGTTGGAGAACTGCACCGTATGAATGGGCCAGACCTCGACGCCGAGGCGCTGCATCGGAAAGACCGCGGAGGCGTTCCCCACATGGCCATAGGCGACATGGGATTGAATCGAGAGAACATTCATGGTTCAGGCCCTTTCGCTCTCCCGTTAGCGCAAGAGCGGCTTCGCTACAAATCGCCTGATGTGATCACATTCATCACAAATGCCATTGGTTCTTGCCGGAACTAGCCATATTGACCCTGGCACCGGAACCACGTCAGGACAGTCGACGGCACCATGGATATCGAGTTTCTGAAGACCAGCATCCTGGAATTCGTGCAGAACCATAAGAGCTATGCACCCTTCGTCCTCGGGCTCATGACCTTCGCCGAGTCCCTTGCCTTCATCTCCCTGCTGCTGCCCACCATGACGATCCTGATCGCCGTGGGCTTCGTCCTGGCGGCCGCCGAGATCCCGTTCTGGATGGCTTGGTCGGGTGCAGTCTGCGGCGCCTTTCTCGGCAACTGGCTGTCCTATGCCATCGGCCAGCGCTTCAAGGAGACCGCCTATGAAGTCTGGCCTCTGTCCCGCCATCCGAAGCTGGTCGAACGCGGCGAGACCTTCTTCCAGCGCTTCGGCCCCTGGGCGGTTTTCCTGGGCCGGTTCTTCGGCCCGATCCGCGCCGTCATCGCCTTGATCGCCGGCATCTTCCTTATGCCGCAGGTCCTGTTCCAGGCCGCGAACCTGGCCTCGGCATCCGTCTGGGCCTTTGTGATCCTCGCGCCGGGCGCGGGGCTTGCACATTACCTGCTGTGGTAGGTAGGCGCAGGCTGGAACCCGGTGTCCCAGGGGTCATTAACCTCGATCACCAAGGAGGTTACCCATGGGCAAAGGCAAGATGAGTGGCGACAATTCCGGCGAGAGCAAGAAGCATCCCGGTGACCACATCCGCGGCTCGGGCGGCACCATGAAGAACCGCACCGATCCCGGCAAGCAGGACAACAACAAGGCCCAGAATACGAAGAGCAACAAGCAGTAAAGCTCCGGCAGCTCACGCCTCAGTGAGCTGCCGTTCCCCTTTGTTTCCAGAGGTGGCAGCTGCCTGCCGCAATGTTAGTGCAATAGAAACAACATTGCGGATATTCAGTCGTGTTCCATTCTTCTTCCGGGTCTCTTGAACAACTCCATCCCGCTCCTTCCGAAGATTATGCGTCGAGCCCTCTGACAGCCGGGCTTCCGGCTGTCTGGTGGCCTTCCGTCGGCAGGATGGCGTCTCTGGTCTTCGCTGTCTTCTGGATGCTGGAAAGCTGGGAGGAAGCGAGGCCCCTGCTGGGCCCGACAAAGGTAAATCATCTGATGCAGGGGCTCGCCGCCCTTCTGATGACCCTACTCTGCTCCTACGGCATCTACCGGTTCTGGAAGGAACGCTCCGAAGCGATCGGCATCGCCCTCGGTATCCTTGCGGCTGCGGCGGCCATGACGTTGCACCGCATGTGAACCGAATAGCCCATCCGCGTCTCAAGAGATTTCTGGAAGCGTCGAGCACGCCCAGGCATTTGGGGAAACAAAAGAGCCTCGGAGGGATCTTCCTCCGAGGCTCCGATCGGGGCAAGCCAAGCTGATAATTCAGCCTTTGGCTGGCTCGTTCGGCAGCGCGAACCGGCCGCGCCGCCTGGACTGCCTTAGTTCCGGCTCTTGTCGACCAGGGCCTTTTCCTTGATCCAGGGCATCATATCGCGCAGGCGGGCGCCGACATCCTCGATGGGATGAGCGGCGTTGCGGGCACGGGTCGCCTTGAAGGAGGTCTGGTTGACCTTGTTCTCGAGCATCCAGTCGCGGGTGAACTTGCCGCTCTGGATGTCCTCCAGGACGCGCTTCATCTCCGCCTTCGTGTCGGCCGTGATGATGCGCGGTCCGGTAACGTATTCGCCGTACTCGGCTGTGTTGGAGATCGAGTAGTTCATGTTGGCGATGCCGCCCTCGTAGATGAGGTCGACGATCAGCTTCACTTCGTGGAGGCACTCGAAATAGGCCATCTCGGGGGCGTAGCCCGCCTCGACAAGGGTCTCGAAGCCCGCCTTGATGAGCTCGACGAGACCGCCGCAGAGCACCACCTGCTCGCCGAAGAGGTCGGTCTCGCACTCTTCCTTGAAGGTGGTCTCGATGATGCCGGCGCGTCCACCGCCATTGGCGGAGGCGTAGGAAAGCGCGATGTCATGGGCGTTGCCCGTGGCGTCCTGGTGGATCGCGATGAGGGTCGGCACGCCGCCGCCGCGCTGGTACTCGGAACGGACCGTGTGGCCGGGGCCCTTCGGGGCGACCATGAGCACGTCGAGGTCCTTGCGGGGCTCGATGAGATTGAAGTGAACGTTGAGGCCGTGGGCGAAGAGCAGCGCCGCGCCCTGCTTCATGTTGTCGTGCAGCTCGTTGCGGTAGATATCGGCCTGCAGCTCGTCGGGGGTCAGCATCATAACCACGTCGGCCCACTTGGCCGCCTCGGTCACGTCCATGACCTTGAGGCCGGCCTTCTCGGCCTTGGCCACGGAAGGGGAGCCCTTGCGGAGGGCCACGACGATGTCCTTCACGCCGGAATCGCGCAGGTTCAGGGTGTGGGCGTGGCCCTGGCTGCCGTAGCCGACGATGGCAACCTTCTTGCCCTTGATCAGATTGATGTCTGCGTCGCGATCATAATAGACACGCATGGTCCTCAAGTCCCTTATATCGAAGGGGGCTTTCCCCCGTCCTCGTCTCGTCGCGCGGCCCCTGGCGGGCTGCGCAACATTTGTTTTATCAGGCGCCGCTTTTAGCGAATAAAACTGCGCTGACAAGGTGTTGTTTGTAGCAAAACTGCGACCCCCTCCTGCATCCGGCGCAGAGTCTCGAGTTTTGTCAACAAACGATCCGAGCCCGGAGAGTTCAAACGCCTCTCCCATGCTCTAGATTGGCTTTACTCTTTTATGCCGAGAAGGACGACACCGCATGCAGCGCCTTGCCACTCCCGACGAAGTGCTCGATTTCTGGCGCGAGGCCGGACCGGAGAAGTGGTTCTCGAAGGACGAAGCCTTCGACCAGCTCTGCCGGGACCGTTTCCTGCTCACCTATGAGGCCGCCGCTCGCGGCGACCTCAACGAGTGGGAGCTCACCCCGGAGGGCGCACTCGCCGTCATTCTCCTCCTCGACCAGTTCCCCAGGAACATGTTCCGGGGCCGCCGCGAAACCTATAAAACCGACCCGGTCGCCCTGATGGTCGCGGACCGAGCCATCGAGCGCGGTTTCGACACCAAGGCGGAGCCGGAGTTCCGCCGGTTCTTCTACCTGCCCTTCATGCACTCCGAATCCTTGCGGCATCAGGAGCGCTCGGTGACCTTGAACGAAGCCCTCGGCGAGGATTCCAGCAAGTGGGCCCGCCACCATCACGACATCGTCGCCCGCTTCGGCCGCTTTCCGCACCGCAATGCCCTCCTTGGCCGAGAGTCGACGCCGGAGGAGGAAGCGTTCCTGCAGGAGAACGACTTCCGGGGCTAGCCTTACATGATCCCCTGTGCGCCCCGCGCCATGGCGGCGACGCCGGTGCGGGAGACTTCCACAAGACCCACCGCCGTCATCAGCTTGATGAAGCGTTCGACCTCGTCGGTCGTGCCGGTCAGCTCATAGACGAACGAGGTGAGCGTCGCATCGAGCGTCCGGGCGCCGAAAGCCGACGCGAGGCGCATGGCCTCCACCCGGTGGTCGCCCTTGCCCACGACCTTCACCAGGCAGAGCTCGCGCTCGACCGTTTCACCGGTCATCGTGAGGTCGACGACGCGGTGTACGGGCACGAGGCGTTCCAGCTGGCTCTTGATCTGCTGGATGATGCTGTCGGTGCCCGTGGTCACGATGGTGATGCGCGAAATGTGCGCCTCGTGCTCAGTCTCGGTGACGGTCAGGCTCTCGATGTTGTAGCCTCGGCCCGAGAACAGGCCCGCGATGCGCGCAAGAACGCCCGGCTCGTTGTCGACCACGACGGCGAGCGTATGCCGGTTCGACGGCTCGACGCGGGTCGCATCGGGATAATGGGTTTTCATCTGGAGCATGGTCTGGTTTCCCGAAGTCTGATGTGGTCTCAAGCCGCCTTGCGGTAATTTTCGATTTCCTCTTCGTCGACCTCGTCGGCTGCGACGACCCACTCTTCGGTCATGGCGGCGGCGCGCCATTCCTGGAAAGCAGGCAGCGCGAGGATCGCATCCACATAGGCGCGCGTCGTCGCATCGAGGGCGATGGAATAGGTGTCGAGACGCGTCGCGAGCGGCGCATACATGGCATCGGCCGCCGTGAACGCGCCGAAGAGGAATGGGCCGCCCGCGCCGAAGCGCTCGCGCGCCTGGTGGACGATCTCGCTGAATCGGGTGACATCGCGGGCCACGGCCTCGCTCCTGTCCTTCCTGGAAAATTTCTTGCCGAGATTCATCGGGCACGCGGAGCGCAAGCCGGAAAATCCGGCATGCATTTCAGCAGCGACCGAGCGCGCCATGGCACGCGCCTCCCGGTCCGCCGGCCAGACGGGCACATGATAGGTTTCGCCCACATATTCCATGATGGCGATGGTCTCCCACACGGTCACGTCACCATCGATCAGGATCGGCACCTTGCCGGCCGGCGAGTGCCTGAGCACCTTCGCCTTCGTGTCCGGCAGATCGAGCGGAATGAGGATTTCGTCAAAGGCGATCCCAAACTGCTTCATCAGCAGCCAGGGACGCAGCGACCAGGACGAGTAGCACTTATTGGCGATGACGAGGGTCGGCATCACAAGTCTCCTTCTCCCCTCCCCACACGGGAGAGGGGTTCTCGTTACACCAGCATCTTGCCCTTCTCGTCGATCACGGACCCGAGATCGGCTCCGGTCTCGCCCAGATAATCGTTGAGCAGCATCTCGTTATGCGCCTTGCCCGAAGGAATCATCGGGAAGCAGTTCTCTGTCTTGTCGACGATGCAGTCGAAGACGACCGGGCGGTTCACGTTGATCATCTCGAGAATCTTCGCATCGAGATCGCCGGGCTTATCGCAGCGGATGCCGACGCCGCCATAGGCTTCGGCGAGCTTCACGAAGTCGGGCAGCGATTCCGAGTAGCTCTGCGAGTAGCGTCCGCCATGCAGCAGCTCCTGCCACTGACGCACCATGCCCATGTACTCGTTGTTGAGGATGAAGACCTTGATCGGCAGGTTGTACTGCAGGGCCGTCGACATCTCCTGCAGCATCATCTGGATCGAGGCTTCGCCGGCGATGTCGATCACGAGCGCATCGGGATGCGCCAGCTGCGCGCCGACGGCGGCGGGCAATCCGTAGCCCATGGTGCCGTGGCCGCCAGAGGTCATCCAGCGGTTCGGCTCCTCGAACTTGAAGTACTGGGCCGCCCACATCTGGTGCTGTCCCACCTCGGTGGTGATGTAGGTCTCGCGGTCCTTGGTCAGCTCATAGAGGCGCTGGATCGCGTATTGCGGCTTGATGGTCTCGGTGGAATTGCGGAATCCGAGGCAGTTACGGGCACGCCAGCCTTCGATCTTGTTCCACCAATCCTTGAGCGCCGTCTTGTCGGGCTGATGAGCGCCCTGCCGCCACAGGCGCAGCATGTCCTCCAGCACATGCGCGCAATCACCCACGATGGGAATGTCCACCTTCACGGTCTTGTTGATCGAGGACGGATCGATATCCACGTGGATGCGCTTGGAGAAAGGAGAGAATGCATCGAGGCGGCCCGTGATGCGGTCGTCGAAGCGTGCTCCGAGATTGATCATCACGTCGCATTCATGCATCGCGAGATTGGCCTCGTAGGTGCCGTGCATGCCGAGCATGCCGAGCCACTGCCGGTCTGAGGCCGGATAGGCGCCCAGGCCCATCAGGGTCGAGGTGATGGGGAAGCCCGTGAGATGCACGAGCTCGCGCAGCAGCATCGCGGCCTGAGGCCCCGAATTGATGACACCGCCACCCGTGTAGAACACCGGACGCTTGGCGTTGGCCATCAGCTCCACGGCCGCACGGATGTGGTCCATGTCGCCCTTGACGGTCGGACGATAGGTCTTGTGCTGGTTGCTCAAAGGGCGCGCATAGGAGCCCGACTTGAACTGGATGTCCTTCGGCAGGTCGACCACCACCGGGCCAGGTCGCCCGTTCTGCGCCACGTAGAAGGCCTCATGCAGGACCCGCGGCAGGTCCTCGATGGATTTGACCAGGTAATTATGCTTGGTGCAGTGGCGGGTGATGCCGACCGTGTCGCATTCCTGGAAGGCGTCGGAGCCGATGAGATGGGTCGGGACCTGACCGGTGATGCAGACCAGCGGGATCGAATCCATCATCGCGTCGGCAAGCCCGGTGATTGCATTGGTGGCTCCCGGACCGGAGGTCACCAGCACCACGCCCGGCTTGCCGGACGAGCGGGCATAGCCTTCGGCCGCATGCACCGCCCCCTGCTCGTGGCGGACGAGGACGTGACGGACCTTATCCTGGTGGAAGAGAGCGTCGTAGATGGGAAGCACCGCGCCGCCGGGATAACCGAAGATATGCTCAACTCCCTGGTCCTGCAGGGCTCGGATCACCATTTCGGCTCCGGTCATCGTCTCGCTCATCTCAACTGCTCCTCGGAATTTTTTGCATCACTGTCTTGGAATTCGGGCAATAAAAAAGGCCCCTGAGGGGGCCTGTGCGCCATCGCCGGACCTGCGGGGATCAATCCCGCTCCGTCGATGGCGCTCGTACTACGAGAATAAGCTTGCGCATGGGGGCAGCTCTCGGTTCAAAAGTTGCGTCGACGCTAGACGATCCATTTCACTCGGTCAAGCAGGATCAACTTGGCTGAAATCTGCCCAGCTTCTATTTTAAACTGCTATTTTAGTCGTATGACCATGACCGATACCATCGCCTCCACAGGCGCGCCCATGCAGAACATGCGCCTCACCGCCCGAGCCCTGCTCCTCGGCGACCGGCTCGACGTGGCGGGACTGGAACGCAGCGACGTGCTGTCCACGACACCCCTCGCCTTCCGGGCCGGCCAGGACGGATTCGTCGCCCTCTTCCGTTACGGCGTCGCCGTTCTGGTGGGGCTCACCCCGCTCGAAGAGGACGAGGTCATCCGCGGTCTGCGCCAGCGAATCCGGGGCGAGTTCGCCCGGCACGAGGAGGAGACGGCGATCATTGAGATCTCGCCGGACCGGGACGACCAGATCCCGCCGGGGGGGCCGATCTTCATCAAGCAGCTCTCGACCGAGCGCCTGATCGTCATCGCCGATGCCCTGTCCAAGAGCGCAACCCTCGCGCGCGACGAGCGAGAGGCCTCTGCAGCCTTCGAGCTGGTGGAGCCGTCCGTGCAGCATCTCGCCGCCAATGGCCGGCGCCCAAGGGATCGCCGCCGAATCCTCAAGCAGGTCGGCCAGGCCCTCCTGGTCCGCCAGCGCATGTCGGGCGGCGTCGCCGTGGAGGAGAAACCGGACGTCCTTTGGGACCGCCCGGACCTGGAACGCCTCTATGCCCGCCTGGAGGACGAATATGAGCTGAAGGAGCGGGCCACGGCCCTCCACCGCAAGCTCGAGGTGCTGGGCGATACGGCCCAGGCTCTCACCGACATCATCGACACAGAACGGTCCCAGCGACTCGAACTGATCATCGTCCTGCTGATCATGTTCGAGATCTTCATCACCTTCTACCAGATGTGGACGGGAGCGCCGGGGCATTGAGGCGCTCCATGGCGGCCTCGAAGCCCTGTTCCGGCGCGACCCATTGCCAGTCGGGCAACTGGTGGCGAAACCATGTGAACTGGCGCTTGGCATAACGCCGCGTGTCGCCCTGCCCCTTGACGATGGCCTCGTCGAGCGGGATCTCGCCCCGCAGGTAGGCCAGAAGGCCGGGAACGCCGTGGGCCCGCATGGCCGGGAGCATGGGATCGAGGTTCCGCTCGCCAAGGGCCCTCACCTCGTCGAGGGCGCCCCGGTCCATCATGGCGAGGAACCGGGCATCGATCCGCCGGCGCAGCTCATCCCGGTCGGGCGCGAGAAAGAGCTTGATGACGGGCACATCGGCCAATGGACCCGGCTGGCGGACGCCATGGAAGGAAACGAGCGGCTGGCCGGTCGCCGCGAAGATCTCGAGCGCCCGCTGAACCCGCAGGCGGTCGGAGGGGCGCAGGGTCCGGGCCGTTTCGGGATCGCGCTCTGACAGGAGGCGATGGAGCTCCGGCGTTTCCAGTCCTTCGCTGTCCCGGCGCACCTGCTCGCGCACCTCGTCCGGAACGGAAGGCATGTCGGACAGGCCTTCCGTCAGGGCCTTGAAGTAGAGCCCGGTCCCGCCCACGAAGATCGGCAGCTTCCGGCCTTGAAGCTCCCGCAAAATCTCGACCGCATCGGCCACATAGCGCCCCACGGAGAAGTTCACGGCGGCATCCACATGGCCGTAGAGCCGATGGGGAGCCTCACCCTCCTCCTCGGGCGTGGGACGGGCCGTGATGACCCGCAGGTCCCGGTAGACCTGCATGGAATCGGCATTGATCACGACACCGTCGAGGTCCCGGGCCAGTCTGATGCCCAATGCGGACTTGCCTGATGCGGTCGGCCCTGCGATGAGAACCGCGCCGATCCCAAACTCCTTCACAGCCCGGTCTCCCAATGGCGTCTTCCCAAAATTCCCTCGTCGCGACCCTCATCGCCGCCCCGTCTCGGCCGGTTCTCACGGACGAGATCGTGGCCATGGCCGCGACGTCGCTCGGACATGAGACGGAACGCTCCGTCCTGGCAAGGGGAATCGCCGCCGATCTGATCGTCACAGGGGCGGCTCAGCCCAAGTCCGTCGAGGCGGCTCTGCGCAAGGCTCTGGCCGGCCAGCCCATCGACATCGTCGTGCAGCCCTTAGGCAGCCGCCGCAAGCGCCTGTTCCTGGCGGACATGGATTCCACCATGATCGGCCAGGAATGCATCGACGAGCTGGCCGATTACGTGGGCCTGAAACGGGAGGTCTCCGAGATCACCGAAAGGGCCATGCGCGGCGAGATCGCCTTCGAGCCCGCCCTGCGCGAGCGCGTGGCGCTGCTCCGGAACCTGCCGGTCAACGTGGTCGACGAGATCATCGAGAAGCGTATCACCCTGACGCCCGGGGGGCTGGCCCTGGTCCGGACCATGCGCGCCAACGGCGCCTATGCCTGCCTCGTGTCGGGCGGCTTCACCCTGTTCACCGGTCCGGTCGCGGCCAAGATCGGCTTCAACGAGCACCGCTCCAACCACCTGATCCTGGACGGCGAGAAACTCGCAGGCCAAGTCGAGGAGCCGATCCTCGGCCGAGAGGCGAAGCTCGCGACCCTGGTCGAGCTCCGGGCCCGCTTCGGTTTGGCACCGCATGAGACGATGGCCGTGGGCGATGGCGCCAACGACCTCGCCATGCTGGAAGAAGCCGGGCTCGGCGTTGCCTTCCACGCCAAGCCCGCCGTCGCGGCGGCCGCCCACGCCCGCATCGACCATGCGGACCTGTCGGCGCTGCTCTACGTGCAGGGTTACAGGGCGGACGAGTTCGTCGATTCCTGAACCCGCCTGACGATCTCTGCCACCACCGCCGGATCGGCGACCGTCGAGGTATCGCCGTGGTTCTCGTAATCGCCGGCGGCGATACGCGTGAGGATGCGGCGAAGAATCTTACCTGAGCGGTTCTTGGGCAGTTGCGGCGCCCATTCGATCCGGTCCGGCGTGGCGATCGGACCGATGCGGGTGCGCACGACCTGGATCAGGTCGCGGCGGAGGTCGTCGTTCTCCGCGATGCCCTCTTTCAGCGTCACGAAAGCGAAGATGCCCTGCCCTTTGATCTCGTGCGGCATGCCCACCACGGCGGCTTCCGCCACCGACGGGTGCGAGGCCAGGGCGGACTCGACCTCCACGGTGCCGAGCCGGTGGCCCGACACGTTGATCACGTCGTCCAGGCGCCCGGTGATCCAGTAATCCCCGTCCGCATCCCGCCGCGCGCCGTCGCCGGTGAAGTAGTAGCCCGGAAAAGTGCTGAAATAGGTGTTCAGGAAGCGCTCCCGGTCGCCCAGGATGGTGCGGGCCTGCCCTGGCCAGGAATCGGCGAAGCACAGGTTGCCCGCTCCCTCGCCTTCGACCAAGGTCCCGTCGCTGCCGAGCAAGGCGGGCCTCACGCCGAAGAACGGCTTCGTGGCCGAGCCCGGCTTGAGGTTCGTGGCGCCGGGCAGCGGGCATAGGAGCACGGCTCCGGTCTCCGTCTGCCAATAGGTGTCGACGATCGGGCAGCGCCCTCCCCCGACGACCTCGTGGTACCAGAGCCAGGCCTCCGGGTTGATAGGCTCGCCCACGGAGCCCAGGACGCGCAGGGACGAGAGATCGTGCTGGCGCACCGGCCCCTCGCCGTCGCGCATCAGCGACCGGATGGCGGTCGGCGCGGTGTAGAAGATGTTGACCTTGTACGTCTCGACGATCTGCCACCAGCGCGAGGAATCCGGCCAGGTGGGGACGCCCTCGAACAGCACGATGGTGGCGCCGTTCGCGAGGGGGCCGTAGATCAGGTAGGTGTGCGCCGTCACCCAGCCCACATCCGCCGTGCAGAAGTGGATGTCGCCTGGGCGGTAGTCGAACATTGCCCGGAAGCTCGCCGCCGCATGGACGAGGTAGCCGCCGGTGGTGTGGAGCATGCCCTTCGGCTTGCCCGTCGAGCCCGACGTATAGAGCACGAAGAGCGGATCCTCGGCGCCGACCGCCACAGGCGCGCACTCGTCCGGCACCTCGGCCAGGGCCTCGTCGTACCAGCGGTCGCGGCCAGCCCTCATGGGAACGTCCCGGCCCGTGCGGCGCACGACGAGGACGTGCTCGACGAAGGGCAGGTTCTCCAACGCGGCATCCACGTTCTTCTTGAGCGGCACGTGCTTGCCCGCCCGAAGCCCCTCGTCGGCCGTGATCAGCACCCGCGAGCGGCAATCCTCGATCCGCCCAGCCAGGGCATCGGCCGAGAAGCCGCTGAAGACCACCGAATGCACCGCGCCGATCCGGGCGCAGGCCAGCATGGCCGCGATGGCCTCCGGCACTACGGGAAGGTAGATGCTGACGAAATCGCCCTTCCTGACCCCGAGCTTCTTCAGGGCATTGGCGAGGCGGATGACCTGCTGTCGAAGGTCATTCCAGGTGACCTTGCGCGTATCGCCCGGCGTGTCGCCCTCCCACAGGATCGCCGCCTCGTTGCCCCGGCCCTGGGCATGACGGTCCAGGCAATTGAAGGAGGCGTTCAGGGTCCCGTCCGCGAACCACTCGATGGTCACGGCATCGGGCGAATACCGGGTGTTCTTCACGCTCGTGAACGGCTTCACCCAGTCGAGGATCTGCGCCTGCTCGCGCCAGAAGCCATCCGGATCGTCGAGAGAGCGCTGGTAGAGATCCTGATAGGTCTGCCGATCCACATGGGCTGTCGCTGCCAAGGCTGACGGGATGGGAAAGACGTGCTGGGTCATGATGCTCTGTGATCTTAGGGGCGAGGCCCCATCGGAACCCCGCTTCGTGAGGGTGCAGGTCCTCAATCCTCCAGATCAGGTCTTTATGTCAACCGTATTGTTCTTAATAACGAACGTTACGCAGAAATGAAAAGGGCGGCCCGAAGGACCGCCCTCTCGCCAACCATATGGGTGACTCACTCGATCGAGAGGGCGACGAAGCGCACCTCGCCCTGGGCGTTTGCCACCAGCAGCAGGGCGGACTTGCGGCCCTGCGACTTGAGATCGTCGATCTTCTTGGTCACGTCCGCCGGGCTCGTCACCGGCTCCTGGTTGACCTCGACGATCACCTCGCCGGCCTGGATGCGCTTGTCGGAGGCGTTCGAGTTCGGGTCCACCCGGGTGATGACCACGCCCTTCAAGTCGTCCTTCAGGCTGAAGCGCCGACGCAGCTCGTCCGTCATGCCGGACATGTTGAGGCCGAGGGCCTGACGGGTTGCCGTCGGTGTTTCGGTCGAAGGCTGCTGCAGGCTGGCCTGCTTCTCGGTATCCTCGAGGCGGCCCAGGGTCACCTGCTTGGTCATCTCCTGTCCCTTGCGGACGATGGCCACGTCGACGGCCTTGCCGACGGGTGACGAAGCCACGATACGCGGCAGGTCGCGGGAATCCTTGACCTCCTTGCCGTCGAATCGAACGATCACGTCTCCGACTTCGAGGCCGGCCGGCTTGGCCGGGCCCTTGTCGTCGATGCCGGCGATCAGGGCGCCGCGCGCCGTGCCGAGGTTCAAGGCCTCCGCTGTCGCGTCATCCACGTTCTGGATGCGCACGCCGAGCCATCCGCGGCGGGTCTCACCGAACTGACGCAGCTGGTCGATGACCGGGACGGCCGTGGAAGCCGGAACCGCGAAGCCGATGCCGACCGAGCCGCCCGTGGGCGACAGGATGGCGGTGTTGATGCCGATGACCTCGCCGTTCATGTTGAACAACGGCCCGCCGGAATTGCCCTTGTTGATGGAGGCGTCGGTCTGGATGTAGTTGTCGTAGGGACCGGACTCGATATTGCGGCCGCGGGCCGACACGATACCGGCCGTCACCGAGCCGCCGAGGCCGAAGGGATTGCCGATGGCCATCACCCAGTCGCCGGGGCGGATGGACTCGGAATCGCCGAACTTCACCGCCTTGAGCGGCTTGTCGGACTTCACCTTCAGGACGGCCAGATCGACCTTCGAATCCTTGCCGACGATCTCGGCCTTCAGGCGCGTGCCGTCAGGGAAGATCACGCTGATGTCGTTGGCGTCGCCGATCACGTGGTTGTTCGTCACTACGATACCCGACGGATCGATCACGAAACCGGAGCCGAGAGAGTTCGAGCTGCGCGGCCGCGAAGGCGCGCTATCTCCGCCGCCGCCACCCTGGCCGCGACGGTTGAAGAACTCCTCGAACAGGTCCTCGAACGGAGTGCCCGGCGGCAGCTGAGGCAGGGTTCGGTTGCGGGCCTCGACGGTCGTCGAGGCCGAAATGTTGACCACGGCCGGTGTGACCTCCGCGGCCAGATCGGCGAAGGATTCGGGCGTGGAACGGGCCAGGACCGGCAGCGGCACGGCGGCTGTTGCGACGATTGTGAAGACCGCGAAGCAGGACGCGGCCAGCCGGCGGCGCAGGGGACGCTGGGGCAGCGCCGTCTTGGAAGGCTCCAGCGCATTCGTGGCTGTGTTCATCGAAAACCTCTCTCGGAGAATACGCATATAGATTGGTATCTGGCCGCGCCATTCAAGCGGATATTGCGGCGGAAGCTTGGCGGAGAGCATCGGACCCAAAAGTGGATCGCACTCTTGGGATCCAGGCCGCCCCGCCATGGCTTGAAGAGAGCAGCGTCCGGTCGGATCCGGAAGGCCGCACGAGACGGTGTCAGCCGAAGTGCCGCACCAGCCAGATCACGCCAACTCCGATCAGCGCGGAGATGATCCCGACGATCCTCATCTGATCGCTCGGGCTGTGGGCCGCCTCGTACATGGCCCGGCGCATGCCGTCCGGGAAGGCGGCAAACAAAATGCCCTCGACCGCGAGAGCGAGGCCGAGGGCTGCAATCAAATCCAACATCAGGCGCTTATTGGGCTGGAGCCGGTTGAGCCGGCGCTGGAGCAGGTTGGGCGGGAGCCGTTCCACGGTTTCTTTGACCCGTCGGATCATTGAAATAGCGGAAGAAATCGGAATCCGGGCTCAGCACGAGGCGGGTATCGCCCCCCTTGAGGCCGGATTCGTAAGCCTGCATCGAGCGGTAGAAGGCGAAGAATTCCGGATCCTGCCCGAAGGCCTCGGCGAGAATGCGGTTCCGGTCAGCATCCCCCTGACCGCGCAGTTCCTCGGCCCGCTGATTGGCCTCGGCCCGGATGATCGTGGCCTCGCGCTCTGCCTTGGCCCGGATGGTCTGCGCCTGCTGCTGACCGTTGGCGCGGAGATCCGCCGCCTCGCGCTCACGCTCGGTGCGCATGCGCTGGTAGACCGCCTGGCTGTTCGCCGCGGGCAGGTCGACGCGGGTGAGGCGCACGTCGATCATCTCGATGCCCAGGCTCGCCGCCTGCCGGTTCACGTCGGCCTGGATGCGGTTCATCAGATCCGCGCGCTCGGTGCGGACGATGGCATCGCGGGACGCGCTGGCCAGCGTGTTACGCATGACCGAGTTCGTGAAGCTCTGCAGGCGCTGGTTGGCCAGCGCGATGTTGCCGACCGCCTGATAGAAGCGCAGCGGATCGATGATCCGATAGCGGGTGAAGGCATCGACCTCCAGGTTCTGCCGGTCCGCGGACAGAAGGGTCTGAACCGGCAGGTCGAGGTCGAGCACGCGCTTCTCGAAGTAGGTCACGGTGTCGACCAGCGGCATCTTGAACTTCAGGCCGGGCTCCGAGATGGCGGATTGGACGGCACCGAAGCGCAGCACCAGGGCATACTGGGTCTGCTGGACGATGAAGACCGAGCTGTAGAGCACGATGGCGACCAGACCGACGAGGATCAGGAGGCCCGTGCGAAGAGTCGAACCGTTCATCGCGTAGCTCCCTGCGGGTTCGCGGCATTGCCCTGCGGCTGCGGGCGCTGGGTTTGCTGGGTGAGTGGCAGGAAGGGCACGACACCCTGGCCGTTCTGGTCGACGATGATCTTGTCGACGCCGCCGTAGACGCGCTCCATCGTCTCGAGGAAGATGCGCTCGCGGCTGATGGCCGGAGCCTTGCGGTATTCCTCATAGACCTGGCGGAAGCGGGCCGCCTGACCGGTCGCGTCGGCGACCGACTGCTCGCGATAGGCCTCGGCCTGCTGCACCGTGCGGGCCGCCTCGCCTCGGGCTTCCGGAACGACGCGGCTGGCGAAGGCGCCGGCCTCGTTCTGGACGCGGACCGCATCCTGCTGGGCGGCGTTCACGTCGAAGAAGGCCTGGCGGACATCGGCGGGAGGCTGGGCCGCCTGGAGCTGGACCACGTTGATCAGGACGCCAGCGCCGTAGGCGTCCAGGGCTTCCTGCATGATCTGGCGCACTTCCTGGGCGATGCTGGCCTGTTCGGTCGTCAGGATCGCCTGGATGTTGCGGCGGCCGATCACCTCGCGCATGGCGCTTTCGGCCACGGACTTGATGGTGCCTTCGGGGTTCTGGAGATTGAAGACGTAATCCTGCGGACGGGCGGGATTGATCTGCCAGACCGCATCGAAATCGATGTCGACGATGTTCTCGTCGGCGGTCAGCATCAGGCTTTCCTCGAGCACGTCGCGGGCACGCCCCTGCCCCGTCGGCGTGGAACGATAGCCGACCTCGACCCGTTGCTGAGCGGTGACGTTGGGCTTCATCACCCGGCCGATCGGGTAAGGCAGGTTGTAGCGCAGGCCTTCGCCGGCGGTCCCGGTATACTTGCCGAAGATCATGTTGATGCCGACCTCGTTGGGCCGCACCGTGTAGAAGCCGGTCAGAAGCCAGACGGCAATGACGCCCAGGACGAGGATGATGAGCCCTCTGCCTCCCATGGAACCGCCGGGAATGAAATCCTTCAGGCGATCCTGGCTGCGGCGCAGGATATCTTCAAGGTCGGGGGGATTTCCGTTGCCCTGTGGGCCACCGGAGCCCCATGGGCTCTTGCCGCCTCCCGATCCGCCACGCTGACCCCAGGGGCCACCGCCGCCGCTTTGGTTACTCCAAGGCATTAGACGCCGTTCCTCGCTTTTTCATAATCGGCCCGGACGGCCGTAGAGAGATCAGACGGTTGTGGGTGTTGTCTCTTCCGCCTGTCAAGCCTGCGACTTGGGGATTGTGCGAGCCTTCGTCAACCGTGAACAAGGTCAGGGGCGCCTTTCGAGATCAATAAAGGTAAACGGATGCTCGTCATCGGGCCCTTTGGAATGATCCTCCCGCTTTGTCTCACGAAACTGTGACCGGTCGAAATCAGGAAAGACCGCATCGCCCTCCGGGGCAACCTGAACCTTCGTCATAAAGATGCTTTGGACATGCGGCAGCGCCAGGGCATAGATTTCCGCCCCGCCTGCGACGGCAACGGAAGCGGCTCCTATCCGGCCGGCAAGCTCCTCCCCCTTGGCGACCGCCTCGTCCCAGGTATGGACCACGTGCACACCCTCGGCCGCAAAGCCGGAATCGCGGGTCAGCACGACCGTCTCCCGTCCCGGCAGGGGCTTGCCAATGGACTGAAAGGTCTTGCGACCCATGATCATCGGCTTGCCCATGGTCAGCCTGCGGAAGCGCCCGAGATCGGTCTTGAGGCGCCAAAGCAGCTGGTTGTCACGGCCGATGACGCCGTTCTCGGCGACCGCGACGACGAGGATGAGGGGTAGGGTCATGGCTCCTCCGCCAGTTGTTCCAGAGCGGCGCCCGTCATCCTTTGCACCGTCCATTCGTCCATCGGGATGGCGCCGATGGAGCGGTAGACACCGAGGGCCGGTTCGTTCCAGTCGAGCACCCACCATTCGAGGCGGGTCAGGCCCTCGTCGAGGCAGCGGCGGGCGAGGTGCCTCAGCAGGGCTTTACCGATCCCCTTGGACCGGAAAGCAGGCGTGACGAAAAGGTCTTCCAGGTAGATCCCATGCCGCCCGCGGAAGGTCGAGAAGTTGTAGAACCAGAGAGCGAAGCCGACGGGCTCACCGTCCCATTCGGCGATATCCGCGAACACCCGCGGGTTCTCGCCGAAAAGCGCCTTGGCGATATCGTGCTCGGTGGCATCGACCTCATGGGCCAGCCGCTCGTACTCGGCGAGTTCGCGGATGAAGCTGAAGATCACCGAAGCGTCGCGCTCTTCGGCTTTGCGGATGACAAGATTCATACGGCTTTTGTGTCGGATGTAAGCCCTGCTGTCGAGCCTATTCAGGCTCGTCTTCGGCCTGGACCCGTCGCGGCGAGCCCCATTCCTCGAGAATCCCATTCATGTCGTCGAGGACGAAGAAGCGGGCGCTCTCCATGTCGTAGCCGTCATTCAGCAGATCGTCGTAATCCGTCAGCCGGTGCCGGATATACGCCGTGAGGGACAGCCAGGCGGCGGTCTCGGGCGAGGCGGTGTGCAGGCCACGGCTGCCGAGGGCATGATCGGTCACCGCCTCGAATTCATGCCGCGGGATGCGCGGGGCCAGAACGCGGACGGCACTTTCGATGGCTTCGCGCCTGTTCATCCCGCGTCAGACCGCGACGGGCGCCTTGATGGCCGGATGCGGATCGTAATCTTCGATGGCGATGTCGTCGTAGGTGAAATCGAAGAGCGAGCGCACCGCCGGATTGAGCCGCAGCTTCGGCAGCGGGCGCGGCTCGCGCGACAGCTGAAGGCGCGCCTGCTCCAGGTGGTTGAGGTAGAGGTGCGCATCCCCGAAGGAATGGACGAAGTCGCCCGGCTGCAGCCCGGTCGCCTGCGCCATCATGTGCGTGAGCAGCGCATAGGACGCGATGTTGAACGGAACGCCGAGAAAAACGTCCGCCGAGCGCTGGTAGAGCTGGCAGGAGAGCCGCCCTTCGGCCACGTAGAACTGAAACAGGCAGTGGCAGGGCGCGAGCGCCATCCTGTCGAGATCGGCCGGGTTCCAGGCGGAGACAATCAGGCGGCGGCTGTCCGGGTTGCGGCGGATCTCGTCGAGCACCCAGCGGATCTGGTCCACGGTGCCGCCGTCGGGCTTTTCCCAGGACCGCCACTGCTTGCCATAGACGGGGCCGAGGTCGCCGTTCTCGTCGGCCCACTCGTCCCAGATCGAAACGCCGTTCTCCTTGAGATAGCGGATGTTGGTGTCGCCCTTCAGGAACCACAGAAGCTCGTGGACGATGGAGCGCAGGTGCAGCTTCTTCGTGGTGACGAGCGGAAAGCCCTGGCTGAGATCGAAGCGCATCTGGTGACCGAAGACGGAGATCGTCCCGGTCCCCGTCCGGTCGTCCTTGCGGACGCCCTCATCCATGATGCGGCGGATCAGATCGTGATAAGCTTGCATGCGGTGCTCCTGACCTCATCATAGGGCAGCCGCCCCGATGAGCCGAGTCGCGACTTCTCCATTCCTGTGAATCGGTTAACCGCTCGAAAGTCACATCGGAACAGGGCGATAAGACGGACGCCGGGCCTTTTTCATGGGAATCCGGACGGCCTCCGCCCTTCCAAAATCCGTCCGCGCCACCTATATTGGCCATGTCGGTCGCAAGATCGACTATGGCGATAAACGGCTATCGGAATAAACCCATCGGACCCGGGGGCGGTACCCGGCGCCTCCACCAAAACCCAAGCTACGCTTGGGTTTTGGCGGGGGCGAAATAGGATCGACGAGGGCGTAAAGGGTGGACTTTCGCTCGGCATGGTTCCGCCGTTATCGGGCCGAATCTATAGTTGCCAACGACAACTATGCTCCGGTTGCAGTGGCTGCGTAAGCGGTCCCTAAAGCCGAATCAAAGCCCTTGCGGGTAGCACCGTAAGGCGGGGTCCGGAGGCACCTGGCAACAGAAGCCTCCACTTTTGTTTCTGCAAGGGCTCGCTTATGGCCGGTGGTAAAGACCTGATCCGTTACGATCTTCTGGTGCAGGACGCGCTCAAGGGCGTCGTGCGCAAGGTGCTGATCGATTGCAAGGACGGGCTGCCGGGCGAGCACCATTTCTACATCTCCTTCCAGACGGATTTTCCCGGTGTTCGCCTCTCGAACCGCCTGCGCGAAAAATACCCGCAGGAGATGACCATCGTCCTCCAGCACCAGTTCTGGGACCTCAACGTCACCGAGCATACCTTCGAGGTCGGGCTGTCCTTCTCGGGGATTCCCGAGCGGCTGCTCATCCCCTTCGATGCATTGACCGGCTTCTTCGACCCCTCCGTCCAGTTCGGCCTGAAGTTCGACAGCCAGGACGAGGGTGAGGAGGACGCGGACGAGGAGGCTCCTCCGGCGCCCCAGCCGATCCGCGGCAACGCCTCGGAACCCGTCGAGCTGAAGCAGCCCCGCAAGCCCCAGCCCGTCCCGGAGCGGAAGTCCGCTCCCGAGAAGGCTCCGGCGGCCAAGGCCGAGACGGAGGAGCCGGCGGAGGACGACAAGGCCGATGCGGCCGAAGGCGCTGCCGGCAGCGCCGAGGTCGTCAGCCTCGACGCGTTCCGCAAGAAGAACTGAGCCCTTCCCTCTTTCACGCCGTCGCCAACGCCCCCTTCGGAGCGCGTTGCGTCAGGCGCATGGGCAGGCCGCCCTGCGGCCGCAGGGTGATCCGCTGCACGGGCGCGACCGCGTGCCCTTCCACGAGATCGAGCCGCACGGAGCGGGCGATGGTCGCCAAGACGATCACGGCCTCCTGAAGGGAGAAGCTCGCCCCGATGCAGACCCGGGGCCCGGCCCCGAACGGAAGATAGGCAAAGCGGTCGATCCGGCCGCGGTTCTCGGGCAGGAACCGTTCCGGCCGGAAGGCGTCCGGCTCGTCCCAGAGCCTGCGGTGGCGGTGGAGCAGGTAAGGCACGATCGCCACCATGGAGCCCGCCGGGATCTCCAGATCGCCGATCCGGTCGTCGTCGATGGCCGCCCGGCTCATGTACGGCGCCGGCGGATAGAGCCGGATCGCCTCGTCGATGACGGCGCGGGTGTAGACGAGCTTCTCCAGATGATGCGGCTCGAGCGTCCCCTCCCCCAGCACTTCGTCCACCTCCCGCTCCACATGGGCGCGGGCCCGCTCGTCCTGGGACAGCAGGTAAAGCGACCAGGAGAGCGCATTGGCCGTGGTCTCGTGGCCGGCGCCGATGAAAGTGACGATGTTGGTGCGGACATCGATGTCGCTGAGGCCCTTTCCGGTCTCGGGGTCGGCGGCCTCCAGCAGAAGGGTCAGCAGGTCGCGGGGCGCCTGCTCGCCCCGGGCGAGCAATCGCCTGCGGGCATCGATCAGCTCGTTGACCGTCTCCTCGAAGAACCGGATGGACGGCCTCGCACGCAGGCGCCCGATCCTCGGGATCCAATCGGGGAACCCGAAGATGTCGAGTGGATCGACCCTGCCCAGGCTGTTGAAGTAGCGGGTGATGGCGCGCCCGAGGGCGTCGGGGTCCTTCGGCACCCCTTGCGTGAAGATCGTCCGCTCCAGCACATCGAGGGTCACCCGGGTCATTTCCAGCGAGGCATCGACCACCCGTCCTGCCGGACGGCGCTGCCAGCGCCGCGTGAGGCGCTCCGCCGCCTCGACCATGGCCGGGAAGAAGCCCGCCACATGGCGAGGGGTGAAGAGCGGCGCGATGGTGCGGCGCTGGAGCCGCCATTCCTCGCCCTCGGCGGTGACGAGACCGCGCCCCCGGCCGGGCGCGAGAATCCGGAGCTGGAGATCGTCCTTCCGGTAGTTGGCGGCGTTGTCCACGAGGATATGGCGGATGGCCGCCGGATCGCTCACCACGGTCATGCGGCCGAGGGCCCCGTCCCCGGTGATGATCGGCTCCTCGAAATGGGCCTCCATCCAGGTGTTCAGGGGGTTCTCGCGCACGGCCCGCAGGAACGCCAGAGTGCCGAGTGGCTCGGTGCGGGGCCTCGGATGAGGCGGGTGGAACGAGGGGGCTTCCAGGGTGTCGCTCATGCGATTTTACAAGGCCTCCATGCGCGTTCGCAGTTGCGAGCGCCACCATTTGAGATAAGAACACGCAACTCCATCGAAAGAGGTCAGGATGTCGCCCTCAACCCGCATCGAAACAGATACCTTCGGCCCCATCGACGTTCCCGCCGACAAGCTCTGGGGTGCCCAGACGCAGCGTTCGCTTCAGAACTTCCGCATCGGGACGGACAGGATGCCGATTCCGCTCGTTCATGCGCTGGCCATCGTGAAGCAGGCCGCCGCCCTCGTGAACAAGGATCTGGGCAAGCTGGAGCCGCGCCTCGCCGATGCGATCGCGAGCGCCGCCGCCGACGTGGTGCAGGGCAAGTATGACGACGAATTCCCGCTCGTGATCTACCAGACCGGGTCGGGCACCCAGTCCAACATGAACATGAACGAGGTTCTCTCGAACCTCGCCATCGAGCGCCTCGGCGGCGAGCGCGGCAGCAAGAAGCCGGTTCACCCGAACGATCACGTGAACATGGGACAGTCGTCGAACGACTCGTTCCCCACCGCCATGCACATCGCGGTCGCCCGCGAGATTCACGACCGGCTGATCCCCGCCCTCAAGCACCTGCACAAGGCGCTGAACGACAAGGCGGAAGCCTACAAGGACATCGTGAAGATCGGCCGCACGCACCTGCAGGATGCGACGCCCGTCACCCTCGGCCAGGAATTCTCCGGCTATGCCGCCCAGGTGCAGCTCGGCATCGCCCGCATCGAGCAGACGCTCCCCGGCATCTATGCGCTTGCCCAGGGCGGCACGGCTGTCGGCACGGGCCTGAACGCCCATCCGGAATTCGCGGATCGCTTCGCCTCGAAGGTGGTGGAGCTGACGGCCCTGCCCTTCACTTCGGCCGCCAACAAGTTCGAGGCGCTCGCCGCCCACGATGCGCTCGTCTACACCCATGGTGCCCTGTCGAGCCTCGCCGCCGGCCTGTTCAAGATCGCCAACGACATCCGTCTCATGGGTTCGGGCCCGCGCTCGGGCATCGGTGAGATTTCCCTTCCCGAGAACGAGCCCGGCTCGTCGATCATGCCCGGCAAGGTGAACCCGACCCAGGCGGAAGCCTTGACGATGCTGTGCTGTCAGGTGGCAGGCAACCAGACCACGGTGACCTTCGCCGGCAGCCAGGGCCATTTCGAGCTCAACGTGTTCAAGCCGGTGATGGCGAATGCCGTCCTGCAGTCGATCCGCCTGCTCGCGGACGGTGCGATCAGCTTCACCGACAACTGCGTCGTCGGCATCGAGCCGAACCGGGAGCGCCTCAGCGAGCTGATGCAGCGCTCGCTGATGCTCGTGACGGCGCTGGCTCCGTCCATCGGCTACGACAAGGCGGCCGCCATCGCCAAGTCGGCGCACAAGAACGGCACGACCCTGAAGGAAGAGGCTCTCAAGGCCGGCGTCGCGGAAGACCACTTCCACGCGGTCGTGCGCCCGGAGACCATGCTTCAGCCGGGCGAGTAAGCGACAAGAGGCGCCATGGCCGAGATCATCAATCTGCGCCAGGCGCGCAAGCAGAAGGCGCGGACCGAGAAAGAGGTCCGCGCCAACGAAAACCGCGTCGCGTTCGGCCGCACCAAGGCCGAGAAGAACCTGACCAAAGCCGAGCAGGATCTGGCGAAGAGCCGCCTCGACCAGCACAGGCGCGACGAACCCGAGAAGCCGTGACATGGGCTTCGCCGTCGTGAAGCGCTCCGTCTCCATCGCCGGCCACCGGACGAGCATTTCTCTCGAAGACCCTTTCTGGGCCTCGCTGCGGGAAATCGCCGAGCGGGACAGGATGTCCGTCCAGGCGCTGATAGGGCGCATCGACGCGGAGCGGGGCGACCAGAACCTCTCCTCCGCGATCCGGGTCTTCGTCCTGACCGACCTGCGCCAACGGCTGGAGACGGCGTCCCCGGATCGTGCCGTGTCGGCTTAGGCGCCGGTCATCTGCTCCAATGTCATGCCCGGGCTCGTCCCGGCCATCCTGATACGGTTGAGCGCTGAGCTTCAAACAATCGAGATCACCGGCACAAGGCCGGTGATGACAGTGAGGGTGTCGTCCCTAACGAACGAACGGAGGTTACCCTCACCGGACCGGCGGAGCCCCGTAGACCGAGGGTGGCGGGCCGATCCGGACCGGCGGGTTCAAGGGCGGCGCGGAGGTCGGCGACGGGGCAGGCTCCTCCTCCGGCTGGTTCTGCTGCTCGGATTGCAGGCGCTCCGCATCCCGGCGGGCGCGCTCGGCCTCGGTCCTGGCCCGCTCCTGGCGAAGCGCCTCCTCCTCGGCCGCCTTGGCCCTCTGCCTCTCGGCCTCCCGCTGCGTATCGAGCTGGCGCTGGCGCTCGGCGGCCGCCCGCTCGAACGCTTCGATCTTTTCCAGCTCGCGCTTGAGCACGATGGCCGCAAGGCCGTTGCGGAACGGTCCCGCATCGATTTGGCGGACGGGCGCCGACAGGGAGCCCTGCCAGTTGAGGCCGACAGAGGGCGGCGCCCCAACCCATTCGGGCGGCGAGGACTTGGCCACGAGGGCCCCGCGCGCGTCGAGCTGCAGGGTCTTCAGGTCATAGGTGACCGCGCCCTGCCAGCTGGCCGCCCCGCTCTCGGCCACGAAAGGCGAGAGGCGCAGCAGGCCGCCGACGAGCGCCGCCGAAGTTTTGACCGGGGCGGCGTTGAGCGGCCCCCGCCCGAGCTCGATCCCGAAAATCGCTTCCGTCTTGCCCTCGGCCAGAGGATCGTTCTCGGCCAGCGCCCGCTTGAGCGCCCGGTCGAACACGGACGGATCGGCTGCGGGAAGGCGAAGATTCGTGACCTGCCACTCGCCGGCGCCGCCGAGATTGGCTACGAGTTCGGACAGGCTCGTGCCCACAGACCCGAACCGCAGCGGACCGGACAGGACCGCCTCGAAGGGCGAGGCGCCGGTGAGTGTCCACAGAGGCACCTTCTCCAGGGTGCCGTCGCCGACGATGGTTGCCGTTCCCTCCTGCCGGGTGATGGTGGCCGAGCCGGTCATCCGTCCGGAACCGATCACGGCATCGAGGTTGCGGATGGAAATGCCGTCTGCCTGCGCTCCGACCACGAAGGACGCGCGGCTAGCCTGGAGACCGCGCCCGAGTTCGAGCGTTCCAACCCGGACATTGACCTGCCCGCCGGTAACGAGGCGTCCGCTCTGGCCGAAGCGGGCCGTGGACCAGATGGCCGTGGCGTTGGCATCGCCCGGCACGTTCAGCGACAGGGCCGCCACGAGCCATGGCAGGGACAACCGTCCCAGGGACACCTCGCCGCTGATGTCAGACCGGGACGCCATCACGAGGCGCGCCTGCACGTTGTCGTTCGACACCTTGCCGTTGACGTCGAGGAGGGTCGCGCCGCGCTCCCGGCCGAGAGAGACGCGTCCGGTTACGGGGACCGGCGGCGCGACGCCCGCGCCATCGCCCAACAGGAGCAGAAAGGGGGTGATGTCCGGCGTCGACACCTCGACCTCGCCGCTGTCCACCACATCGTCCGCCTCACTCAGGGCAAAGGGGCGCGTCGTTGCCACCTTGGCGCCGGCGATGTCGCCGGCGAGAGTGACGTTGAACAGGCCGGAACCGACGCGGACCCCGCGCAGATCGACCCTTGAGAGCCGGTTGAGGCCCGCCATGTTCGCCCGGTTGACCCAGCGCCCCGTATTGTCGGCGGACAAGGCCATGGTGAGGCTCTGGGTCCGCCCGTCGACGGATTCCACCTGGCCCTCGAACGGCCCGCCGGCCAGGCGTCCCTTGGCGGTCGTGCGCAGCCGCAATTCGGTCGAGCCCGGAGGCGGCACGACCCGCTCCGACGTGACATCCAGATCGAGCGCGCCCTCGCGCACGAACGTGGGCACGAGTTTGGAGATCCCGCCGATCCATACGCGTCCCATCAGGTCGACCAGAGGGCTGGCGCGCTGGGCTGTTACCTTGCCGGTGATCTGTCCCGAGCCGTCCGGCGCAATGCGGCCCCTCACTCGGGCGTTGGCCCCGGCGAGATCGACGATATCGAGGGTTTCGACGAGAAGCGCCGGCCCGTCGGACAGGATCCTGGCCGAGATCCGGCCGGTGGGAGGGCTCTTCCCGGCGCTGACCCCGCGCGCGTCGAGGATAAAGCCGACATCGAGATTCTCGGTGGCCTGGAAGACGCTGGAGACCTGCGGCAGGTCGTCGAGATTCAGGCTCTGGATCGCGACCTGGGCCTCCAGCTTGCCGCGCTCGTCGGCCTCGGGCGCGGTATAGCGGGCATTCCCGGTCAGGACCGACTCGCCCGTCTTCAGCCGCAGGCGGTTGAAGGAGAGCACGGGGTTCGAGAAGGCGACTTCCGACGATGCTTCGAGCGGACGTCCGTCGAACGCCCTGAGCAGGGGCGACTTGATGCCGATGCGGTCGAGATACCGGGCCAGGCGGTCGGATGCGTTGGAGGCCAGCGCCACCTTGCCGTTGATGCCGCCCTGGGTCGTCAGGCCGAGCTCGCCCTCGAGGGCGACCCGCGTCTCGCCCGGGGCATTGAACTCGATCCGGTCGAGAATCGCCCGGCCCGTGTCGAGCGACAGGCGCAGGGCGGCATTCGACAGGTCCTCCTGGCCGAGGCCGATGCTGTCGATCTTGAGGTCGAGATCGATCGGCACTCGGACCAGGGGGAGCGACCATTGGGCGAGCCTGCTCTTAAAATCCTGTCCGTTTCCGGACAGGATGAAACTGTCCGCATCGAGCCGGCGGCCTTCGAGCTTCAGGGAGATGCGCGGGTCGTTGAGCCCGATCCGTCCCTCGCCGGTCATGCGCAGGCCCGCCCCGCCCTCCCCTGCCTCCAGGCTCACCGGACCGAGCTCGACGGCGCCCGGCGCCGTCTTGAACTCGGTCTCGACCACGATGGGGATCGGAATGCCGGCGGCGGCGATCTGCGCCGGCGGGCCGAACAGGACCTTGGCCTTGCCGGAAACCTGCGGCGTCGTGGCCTCGCCGGTTCCCTCGGCAAGCCCGAGCCGGGCATCGAGATCGAAGCGGGGATAGATGTCGCCCCCGCCCGACAGCTTGACCTGGACGCTCTTGTCCTCGGCAAGCTCTCCCGTGACCAAGCGGAAGGGAACGCCGGAGGTCGTGCCCTCGACCCGCCAGGGGCCGATCAGCTTCTGGCCTTCGATGGAGACGTTCTCGGCGAAGGCCTGGTTCGTGCGCCCCGTGCTCGCGCTTTGGGTCGTGACGAGGAGCTGGGCCACGCTAAGATTCTCGATGGCCCATTCGCGGGCCCGGCCGCTGCCCGACACCAGATCCGGCGGCAAGCGCCATTCGCCGTCTCCGGCAACCGGAATGCGGATATCGGCCCGGGCGACCCGCGTTTCCGTAAAGCGCACGTCACCCTTCAGGAGCGGCGTCAGAGCCCCCTCCGCTCGGACGCCATCGGCTGTCAGGACGGGAGAATCCGGCGTTTTGCCGCCGAGCCGCAGGCGCCCGAGGGTAACCTTCGGGGCGGGTAGAAGGCGGATGCCGATATCGCCCTCGGTCCGGGCCTCCGTACCGGAAGCGCGCGAGATCATCCCGTCGATCGTGTCGCGGTAAGCCTCCCAGCTGATAAAGGGAGGCGCCGCCACGGCGACCGCCAGGATCAGGATCACGATGGAGGCGATGATCGTCAGGATATCGCGCAAGAGGCCGCCTTCTCTCCGTTACGGTGACACGTCCTTATCCCATGATGATGGGAACCGGGAGCGCTGATCCGTGTGTTCCACCGTCAAAGTGTTCCACCGTCACAGCACGACGATCTTGCCCGGGTTCATGATGTTGTGGGGATCGATGGCCTGTTTCAAGACGCGCATGAGGTCGAGCGCGGCCGGCCCATGCTCCACTTCCAGGTACTTCATCTTCTTCTGGCCTACGCCATGCTCGCCCGTGCAGGTCCCCTCCATGGCGACCGCCCGGCGCACCAGCCGGTCGACGAAGGCCTCGCAGGCTTCGACCTCGGCCGGATCGTCCGCGTTCACCAGCGGCTGGACGTGGAAATTGCCATCGCCCACATGGCCTACGATGGGCGCCACGAGGCCGCTTTCCAGGATGTCCTGCTTGGTGGCGTCAACGCATTCGGCCAGGCGGGAGATCGGCACGCAGACGTCGGTCGCCACCGATTGGGCGCCCGGCCGCAGGCCCTTGGCCGCCCAATAGGCATCGTGCCGGGCCTGCCAGAGGCGCGAGCGGTCCTCGGGCTTCGTCGCCCATTCGAACGGCCCGCCGCCGAACTCGGTCGCGATCTCGCCGAAGCGCTCCGCCTGCTCCTGCACGCCCGCCTCGGAACCGTGGAATTCCAACAGCAGCAGCGGGCTCTCCGGCAGGGTCAGCTTGGAGTGAAGGTTGACCGCCCGCACTTGGACTTCGTCGAGCAGCTCGATGCGCGCCACCGGGATGCCGGTCTGGATCGTCATGATCACCGCGTCGCAGGCTGCCTTAACCGAGGGGAATGGGCAGATCCCGGCCGAAATCGCCTCCGGGATCCCATGGAGCTTCAGGGTGATCTCGGTGACGATCCCGAGCGTTCCCTCCGAACCGATCATAAGCCGGGTCAGGTCGTAACCCGCCGAGCTCTTCTTGGCTCGGCTCGCCGTCTTCACGATCTCGCCGTTGGGCAGCACGACGGTCAGGGCCAGGACCACGTCCTTCATGGTTCCGTAGCGGACCGCGTTGGTGCCGGAGGCCCTGGTCGCGACCATGCCGCCGATGGAGGCATCCGCGCCCGGATCGATGGGGAAGAACAGGCCCTTGTCGCGAAGATACTCGTTCAGCTCCTTGCGGGTCACCCCTGCCTCAACCACGCAGTCCAGATCCTCGTCGTGGACGGCGATGATGCGCTTCATCAGGCTGAGATCGATGGTAACTCCACCGTACGGCGCATTGATATGCCCTTCCAGCGATGTGCCGGTTCCATAGGGAATGACCGGAACCCCATGAGCAGCGCAGAGTTTGACGATCTCCGACACTTCTCCCGTCGTCCGCGGATAGACCACGATGTCCGGCGGCTGGTTCTTCACCCAGGTCAGGGTATGCCCATGCTGCTCCCGCACGGCAGCCGAGGTCGCGACCCGGTCGCCGAAATGCTGCGACAGTTCGCTCGTCAGGGCGGCAATGGCGGCATCCGTCGTTTTCAGGCGGGCATTCGCTTGCGTGGCATTCATGGAGGCTTCAGATCCGGTTATGATGCTTGTTCCGTTCATAGCTACCAGAACCGTTGCAAAGGCAACACTCCGGATGAGAAAGATGCCGCACCCCTGCTGCACAAGCGAAACGAACGTGCTAACATTTATTCCTGTCGGAGGAAGGGACAGTCACCTGAGCGGCATTGAAGGACAAGCCTGACCATGGAGAAGCGGACGCCCGTCTTTTTCTTCGCACCCTTCGTGTCCTCCACGATGCGGGTCGAGCCTGCATGGATCGATTATAACGGCCACATGAACATGGCCTATTACCATGTGCTCTTCGACCGGGCCGTGGAGGAAGGCTTCAGCCTGGTCGGCCTGGGTCACGAATACATGGAGAAGCGCAGGGCATCCTTCTTCGCGGCCGAGATCCACACCACCTACAAGCGCGAACTGAAGCTGCACGACCAGGTGCGGGTAACGCTGCAGCTGGTCGATTTCGACGAAAAGCGGATCCACTACTACCTGGAGATTCGTCACGCCAACGAGGGCTGGGTTGCCGCCGCCATGGAAGGCCTGTCTCTCCATGTAGATCTGGAAACCAGGAAGGTCTGCCCCTTCCCGGACGAGATCGCAGCCAATCTCGCCGTCATGAAGACTACGCATGCCCGGCTGACACGGCCTCAGGCCCTGGGCCGCATCATCGGCATCCCGCACAAACCCGAGTTTCAGGACGCCCTATCGGCCTCAGGCACACGCCATTAGCACCCTCTGCCGGGTCCGCAGCCGGAGCGCGGCATCGGCGGGACATACCGGGGAGCGAAAAGACGGTCCCGGTCTATATTCTGCCGGATCTGGTTGCTTTTGCTCTGGACGTCCTGCTCAACCCCCAGGATCTGCTGATCCTGTTGAATCCGCCGGTTGATCTGGTCCGTGCTCCGCTCCGCCGGGCTCGTGCGCGGCAGACGGGTCTGCGCCCAGGCCGATGCGGCCAGAGGCAGGGAAAGGCTCGAGACGATGGCGACGGCCACCATGAAACGCATGGGTCATTCCTCTTCAGGCCTACTTACCCCATATGGCGATGAGCGCCCTTTTCGACAATGAGGCCGAGCCTGGAAGTTCGCGCCTGCGGCAGGATCGACAGGACTTCAGGCTCGACGCCGTTCGCCTTTTGATCCATGGTCCCGCCGATGAATCACTCCGATAACCGCCCCGACCCGCAGGACAGCCTCGCTCACGAACCGGCAGCCGGCTCCTTGAGCGCCCGCGCCCGTGCGGCCGTCGCGCCGCAATCGCCCTATTTGAACGGGCTGAACCCGGAGCAGCGCGCCGCCGTCGAAGCCACGGAAGGACCCGTTCTGGTGCTGGCGGGCGCCGGCACCGGCAAGACCCGCGTGCTGACCACCCGGATCGCGCACCTGATTGCCACCGGTAAGGCCCAGCCGTGGCAAATCCTCGCCGTGACCTTCACGAACAAGGCGGCGCGGGAAATGCGCGAACGCATCAGCCATGTTATCGGTGAGGTGGCCGAGGGCATGCAATGGCTCGGCACCTTCCACTCCATCGGCACCAAGATCCTGCGCCGCCATGCGGAGCTGGTCGGTCTGCGCTCCGACTTCACCATTCTCGGCACGGACGATCAGCTGCGCCTGATGAAGCAGGTGATCGAGGCGGAGGGGATCGACGAAAAGCGGTGGCCCGCGCGCCAGCTCGCATCCCATATCGACGGCTGGAAGAACCGGGGGCTGGGACCCGACCAGGTGCCGGCCGGTGAAGCCGGCGCCTTCGCGAACGGCAAGGGCGGGCGGCTCTACCGCGCCTACCAGGAGCGGCTGAAGGTCCTCAACGCGGTCGATTTCGGAGACCTCCTGCTCGAATGCCTGCGCCTGTGGCGCGAGCATCCGGACATCCTGGAACAGTACCAGAACCGGTTCCGCTACATGCTGGTGGACGAGTACCAGGACACCAACGTCGCCCAGTATCTCTGGCTGAGGCTGCTCGCCCAGGCGCGCAAGAACCTGTGCTGCGTCGGCGACGACGACCAGTCGATCTATGGCTGGCGCGGTGCCGAGGTCGACAACATCCTGCGCTTCGAACACGACTTCCCCGGCGCGACCGTGATCCGCCTGGAGCGCAATTATCGCTCCACCGGTCACATCCTCTCCGCCGCCTCCGGCCTCATCGCCAAGAACCAGGGCCGGCTCGGCAAGACCCTGCGAACGGAGGACGAGCCGGGCGAAAAGGTGACGATCACCGGCGCCTGGGATTCCGAAGACGAAGCCCGCCTCATCGGCGAGGAGATCGAGGCTTTTCACGCCAAGAAGCACCCTCTCTCCGAGATCGCCATCCTGGTGCGCATCTCGGCCCAGATGCGCGAGATCGAAGACCGGCTGGTGACGCTCGGCGTGCCCTACCGCGTCATCGGCGGCCCACGCTTCTACGAGCGCGCGGAAATCCGCGATGCCCTGGCCTATCTTCGCGTCGTCAACCAGCCGGCGGACGATCTCGCCTTCGAGCGGATCGTGAACACGCCCAAGCGCGGCCTGGGCGATGCCACGATCCAGGTGCTGCACAACCACGCCCGCGCGGCCCGCGTCCCTTTGACGGAAGCCGCGCGCTTCATCGTCGAGACCGACGAGCTGAAGCCCAAACCCCGCGCCACGCTGCGCGATCTCCTGATCTCCTTCGGCCGCTGGTCGAAGCTCTCCGAGACCATGACGCAGTCGGAGGTCGCGCAGACCGTGCTTGAGGAATCCGGCTACACCGACATGTGGCAGAAGGACAAATCGGCCGATGCTGCGGGACGCCTGGAGAACCTCAAGGAACTCGTGCGCTCCATGGAGGAGTTCCCCGATCTGCAGAGCTTCCTCGAGCATGTATCCCTGGTCATGGAGGCCAACGAAAGCGACACGGCCGAGCGCGTGAGCCTCATGACGCTTCATGCGGCCAAGGGCCTGGAATTCGACACGGTCTTCCTGCCCGGATGGGAGGAAGGCCTGTTCCCGAACCAGCGCGCGCTCGACGAGAGCGGCCGCGCCGGCCTCGAGGAAGAGCGTCGCCTCGCACATGTGGGCCTCACCCGCGCGCGACGCCGGGCCAAGATCTACTTCGCCTCCAACCGTCGCATCCACGGCCTGTGGAACTCGACCGTTCCGAGCCGCTTCGTCGACGACCTTCCCGAGACCAACGTGGAGATCGTCGAAGCGCCGGCGAACTTCTCCTATGGCGGCTATGGCGGTGGATCCCGCTTCGACCGCATGCAGCCGTTCAGCGGCTCCTCCTACCAGACGCCCGGCTGGCAGCGCGCCCAGGCGCATCGCGCCTCAAGCGAAGACGGCGGCTATTCCGCCCGCCGCTCGGGCGACAGGCGCGGGCCGATGCTGATCGAGGGCGAGTTGGTGGCCAAATCCACCGGCGGCTCGGGCTTCGCCGTGGGAGGACGCGTCCTCCACACCAAGTTCGGCCCGGGAACCATCGAGGCTGTGGACGGCAACAAGCTCACCGTCGAGTTCGACAAGGCGGGCCGGAAGATGGTGCTGGACAGCTTCGTCGAGGCCTTGGGATAAAAACCGCTATGCGTCATGGCCGGGCTCGTCCCGGCCATCTACGTCTTTTGCACCGTTGCGGCTCGCAAGACGTGGATGCCCGGCACAGGGCCGGGCATGACGTCGAATACTCGATCTTACAAGTAATCACTCCGCGGCAGCCGGCGGCACCGGCGCGGCCGGTGTGCCGTAGGTGCGCGGATCGATCGGGCTGAGCTGCCCTTCGTCTTCCGTGTAGGCCGGCGGACGGTCGACATAAGTGAAGGTGCCCTTCCCATCCGGCGCGGGACCCTGCGCCCAACGGCCCTGCTGGCTCTCCACACCTTCCGAATGGTTGAGGAATTGGTAGGCAACCTCCGTCTTCTCCAGGTTCTGCGGGAAGTTCGACGGCACCGGAGTCGTTTCCAGGCCGTCCTCCTCCAGCTCCTTGATCGCCGCGAGCCACTGGTTCTGGTGCATGGTATCGCGGGCGAGCATGAACGAGAGCATGTCGCGCACGCCCGTGTCGTTGGTCATGTTGTAGAGGCGGGCCACCTGCAGGCGGCCCAGGCTCTCGGCCGTGACGTTGAAGCGGAAATCGGCGAGGAGGTTGCCGCTCGCGATGGTATAGGCCGCGTTCCAGGGGTTTCCGACGCTGTCCGACGGGCGGGAGCCGAGGCCCGCCACGATGTATTGCTGGGGATTCATGCCGGCCACGATCGCATCCTCCACACGGGCTCCGCCCATGACGGCGCCGACCACGGAGTTCTTGGCCATTTCCTCCTGCTGCTCGATCGGCGAGGTTTCGAGCAGGCGTGCGATCATGGTGGCGAGCATTTCCACATGGCCGATTTCCTCGGTGCCGATATCCATGATCATGTCTTTGTACTTCTGCGGACCGCGGCAATTCCATCCCTGAAACAGGTAGGTCATCATCACGCTCATCTCGCCCCATTGGCCGCCGAGGGGCTCCTGAAGCATCTTGGCGAAGAGCGGATCAGGTCTTTCAGGCTTGGCATGATAGGCCATCTGCTTCTGACGGAAGAACATCGGCTGCTCCTGTTCGATGGATGGTGGGGCGACGCTCACCCCACGAGCGTCAGCCTTCCAACAAGAGCGATTCCGGGTTGTTCCCGAATTCGGCTGTCATTCCTGCACTTTAGACTCATTCTGATCTGGCCGTTTAGCCTCTAGCCACCCGCGCGCAACTGTGGAACCATCCGGTCCGACGAACAATCACCAGAGGTGCCGATGTTCCCGTTGTCCCATATGCTGAAATCCTTCATTCGCACCGGGACCCTGAAGGTGGTCGATGCGGAGGGCGGCGTGCACGTCTTCGGTGGCACGAAGCCGGGACCGAGCGTCACCATGCGCCTGACGGACCGCTCGCTTTATCACAAGCTCTTCCTCAACCCGGAACTGCATGCGGGCGAAGCCTATATGGACGGGCGCATGAGCTTCGAGGACGGCTCGACCTTGCGGGACTTCCTCAATCTCTTTTCGATGAACCGTTCGACCCTGGCGAACTACCCGCTCCAGAATGTGCTGAAGCGCATCTCACGGACCGTGAAACGCTTCCAGCAGGCGAACCCCGTCGGCAAGGCGCAACAGAACGTGGCGCACCATTACGACCTTGGGAACGACTTCTACAGACTCTTCCTCGACAAGGGCATGCAGTATTCCTGCGCCTATTTCATCAATGATGACGACACGCTGGAGGAGGCGCAGCAGAACAAGCTCCGGCTCATCGCCTCGAAGCTGCAGCTCAAGCCCGGCTTGAAGATTCTCGACATCGGCAGCGGCTGGGGTGATCTCGCCCTCTATCTCGCCGCGATGGAGGACGTGGACGTAACGGGCGTCACGCTGTCGAAGGAGCAGTACGAATTGTCCAACGAAAAGGCCCGTCGCGCGGGCCTCTCGAACCGCGTACGCTTCGAACTTCTCGATTATCGAAAGGCCGAGAAGAAGTTCGACCGCATCGTGTCTGTTGGCATGTTCGAGCATGTGGGCGTTCACCATTACGGCGAGTTCTTCAAGAAGGTCAACGCGCTGCTCGACGATGACGGATTGATGGTGCTGCACTCCATCGGCAAGATGAGCCCGCCCGGCACCGCGAGCCCCTGGCTGCGCAAGTACATCTTCCCGGGCGCATACTCCCCTGCCCTGTCGGAGGTGTTCCCCGTCGTCGAACAGAACCAGTTATGGGTGACGGATCTCGAGTTCCTGCGCCTGCACTATGCCAAGACGCTCAACCATTGGCATCGGCGCTTCGAGGCGAACCGGGAGAAGATCGCCGCGATGTACGACGAACGCTTCTGCCGCATGTTCGAGTTCTATCTCATCAGCGCCGAGACCATGTTCACGACAGGCAGCCAGCTCGTCTTCCATATGCAGCTGGCCCGCAAGCGCGACGCCGCGCCCATCGTGCGCGATTACATCACGGATACCCAGCGCCTCTACAAGGCCGAGGAATCCGAGAGGCTGAACGTGCTCGCCCCTGCGGAGAAGGTCCTGCAGAACGGCTGAGGCCGTTGGCGATAGCGCCCGATCAGGTCAGGGTCTCGTAATCCTTGTTCTTCAGGCCGTCATGGGAATGGCGCGTCGGCAGCTTGCCCTGCGGCTGCTTCTTGAAGTTCGATGCAGCCTTCGTGCCCACCGGCCCCTTGGAGATCGTGATGCCGCCATCCACCATATAGAGGGCACCCGTGACGAAGCTCGCCTCGTCCGAGGCCAGGAAGCAGAACACGTTCGCGACTTCCTCGGGCGTGCCGCGCCGGCCCATGGGCGTGGCCTGCGTGATCATCGTGGCGAGTTCCGAATCCATCGGCCCCGTGGATTGATGCGTCCAGGCGGTGTCGATGGGGCCGGGACATACGCAGTTGGCGCGCACGCCGTAAGGCACCTGCTCCGCCGCGACACCCCGGATGAAGGAATGGATGAAGGCCTTCGTGCCGCCATAGGGTGTGTTCTTCGGATGGCCGAGAATTCCAGCCTCCGACCCGGTGGCGATGATGTTGCCGTGCGTTTCCTGAAGATGCGGCAAAGCGAACCTCGTCATCAGGAAGACCGAGCGCACGTTCGAGCGAAACGTCTCGTCGAACTTGTCGATGGGATAGTCCTGCGTCTCGGCGACGGCGAGAAACACGCCCGCGTTGTTGACGAGCACGTCGATGCGTCCATAGGCGCTCACGCAGGCTTCGACGGCCGCCTGGGCATGGCGCTCTTCGGCGATATCGCCGAGGTAGATTTCCGCGAACCCGCCAGCCCCGTTGATCGTCCGCGCCACATCCTCGACCGGATCGTCCGGCAGGCCGACGAGGAGAAGACGCGCGCCTTCCTGGGCGAACTTGAGCGCAATGGCTTCGCCGATGCCGGTGCCGGCACCCGTCACGATGGCAACCTTGTCGAAAAGACGTCCGGGCATGGGGATCTCCTGGAAGAGCAATCGCAGCCGCCGGTCCTGGATCGCGGCCGGTATCAGGTGAGGGCACAACGGGGCGCATCCACGGCGGTTCCGGGCAAAGCACGATCTCACGGACAGGTGACCTCGGGCACGAGGAATGCTAAGGCGACGGCATGCTTGAAGGTCTGCACCCCAACCGCCCCACTCACGTGTTCCGCATCACCACGGACGAACGCTCCGCGCGCGCCATGACCGACATGATCGGCGAGATCTTCGATCCGGCCGAGACGGCGGTCGCCTCCTTCGAGACGGAGGATGGCGGGCCCTGGATGCTGGAGGCCTATTTCGCTCACCAGCCCGACGAGGCGGCGATCCGCAGCCTGCTGCGCCCCATCGTCGGCGCGGAGGCGGACAAGGGCGTCTTCCTGCCCCTCGAGCAGAAAGATTGGGTGAAAGCTTCGCTGGAGGGTCTCAAGCCCGTCCGCGCGGGCCGGATCTTCGTCCACGGCTCGCACGACCGTCACGAGCGACGCACGAGCGACGTCGCCATCGAGATCGAGGCAGGCTTGGCCTTCGGCACGGGCCATCATGGCACGACGAAGGGTTGCCTGCTCGCATTCGTGGACGAGTTGAAGACGCGCACGCCTCGCCATGTGCTCGATGTCGGCACCGGAACGGGCATCCTGGCCTTCGCGGCCGCGAAGGTCCTGAAGCGGCCCGTCGTGGCGGGCGATATCGACCCGGAAGCCGTGCGCGTGGCGCGCGAGAATGCGCGGCTGAACGGGATCGGGGCCTTCATGAAGCTGTATGTGGGGCCCGGAATCCGTCATGCGGAAGCGGACCGTGCAGGCCATTTCGACCTGGTCTTTGCCAATATCCTGGCGAAGCCCCTGCGGATGCTCGCGCCGTCGCTGGCGCGCGTGGCAAGCCCGGACGGTACGATCATTCTGTCAGGGCTGCTGGCCCGGGACGTTCCCGGCGTGTTGTCGACCTACGCTCATCAGGGCTGGTACCTGCAGCGGCGCTACGACCTCGACGGATGGGCCGCGCTGGTCCTGAAGCGGGGCAGCGCACGTCCGCAGCCCCGCCAGTAGTCGATCTTACTCGGCCAGGAGGCCAGGATAGCGCTTGGCGAGTTCGCGGCGCAGCTCGATGCTTTCGGCCCAGATGTCGCGGATAGCCTTCACGGCGGTGATGATGATCATGGTATTGTCTCGCTTTGAAAAATGTGGCGGTCAGATTTTGGCGGGCAACAGGTCGGCCTGATCGAGGAACTCTGCCGAATGGTCCTGACGGCGGCCCAGGTTGCTGATGAACGCCTCGTGGCGATGCAGTTCCCGGGCGGCGCTTCTGGCGCGGCTCTCGACGAGCGCGCTCATGAAGCGGGTGGCCAGCTGCGAGAGCCTGGACGGGGCTTTTTCGCGACCGACGAGGGCGGAAGATACAACGGCTGTGATCATGGGCTCATCTCCAACAGATTGGTGCTGAGACCCTTCAGCGTTCCTCTGTTATCGTTGACAGGAAGATAAGCTCGCTCCGACTTTAGTTGAAGTCACAGGATCACATGCGGGTCATGCATCCATTGCAGGGCGCCATCATGAAAATTCAATCTCCAGGCGCCCGACGCATATTTCTTAGGCGGGCTGCTGCGGAGTTCAGCGGCATATGTCGCTGATATCGACAGCCGCCATTCCAGACGGTTCGATCCGAAAAGTGGTTTCCCCTTCTGGTCCGATGCTCTAGCGTGGCGCCGTTTCCACGCTCGACTTTCGGTGACCATTTCCCATGGCTCAGTTCCAGTTCTTCGACGACACGACCTCCCCCGCTCAAGGACCGAAGCACATCGCCAAGCTGCGGACCGAGATGGCCCGTCGCGGCTTCGACGGATTCATCGTTCCCCGCGCCGACGAGCATCAGGGCGAGTACGTGCCGAAGAGCGCAGAGCGTCTGTCGTGGCTCACCGGCTTCACAGGTTCGGCCGGCACCGCCGTGATCCTCCAGAACGAGGCAGCCCTGGTGGTTGACGGGCGCTACACGGTCCAGGCCGCCGAGCAGGTGGACACCTCCGTCATCACGCCGGTGCAGCTGGCCGATTTCACTCCGGAGGACTGGATCGCCGATCACCTGCCGCCGGGCGGCATCATGGCCTATGACCCGTGGCTCCATACTAGCGACGGGCTGAAGAAGCTCGAGCAGGCCGTGAGCCGTGCCGGCGGCAAACTCTGCCCGGTCGATCTCAACCTGGTCGACGTGATCTGGATCGACCGCCCGGCCCCGCCGCAGGCGCCCGTCAGGCCGCACCCGCTCGAATATGCGGGCGAGACGGCCACCGAGAAGCTGGAGCGTATCCGCAAGAAGATGGCGGAGGCGAAGCTCGACGCATTGGTCATCTCCGATCCGCACAATCTCGCCTGGGCCTTCAACCTGCGCGGCGGCGACGTGGGACACACGCCCCTGCCGCTTGGCTATGCGGTCCTTCCCAAGGAAGGCCGCGCGAGCCTCTTTTTCGATCCGGCGAAGGTGACGAACGAGGCCGGTGCGGCGGTGGGCGATCTCGCCGATTTCGCTCCCATCGCAACCTTCCAGAGTGCTCTCGACACCCTGGGCGAGACAGGCGGCAAGATCCGCATCGATTCCGCCACCGGCGCGGTCGCCCTGATCCGGCGGATCGAGGCGGCGGGTGGCACGGTCGATGTGGGAGCCGACCCGATCGCCCTGATGAAGGCCGTCAAGAACGAGGCTGAAATCGAGGGCTCCCATGCGGCGCATCTGCGCGACGGCGTGGCGGTCGCCCGCTTTCTTGCGTGGCTCGACCGCGAGGCCCCTTCGGGCAAGCTCACGGAAATCGACGTCGTCGAGTCTCTGGAGGCCTTCCGGGCCGAGACGGGCGCCTTGAAGAACATCTCCTTCCCGAGCATCTCGGGGGCCGGTCCCAATGCCGCCCTGCCCCATTACCGCGTCACGAGTTCGAGCAACCGCACCCTCGAGCCGAACCAGATCTTCCTGATCGATTCCGGCGCGCAATACGAGGACGGTACGACCGATATCACCCGCACCATTATCGTGGGGAAGCCGACGGACGAGATGAAGGACCGCTTCACCCGCGTTCTCAAGGGCCATATCGCCATCGCGCAGGCCGTGTTCCCGAAAGGCACGACGGGCGCACAGATCGACGCCTTCGCGCGCAAGCCGTTGTGGGACGCCGGCCTCGATTTCGACCACGGCACGGGCCACGGCATCGGCAGCTATCTTTCGGTGCACGAAGGACCGCAGCGCATCGCCAAGACAGGGCATACGCCGCTCGAGGTGGGCATGATGCTCTCCAACGAGCCGGGCTTCTACAAGCCGGGCGCTTACGGCATCCGCATCGAGAACCTGATCCTCGTGGAACCGCGCAGCATCCCCGGTGGCGACCGGGAAATGATGGGCTTCGAGACGCTGACCTTCACGCCCATCGATCTGCGCCTCGTCGAACCCGCCCTGATGACGGCCGACGAGATCGCGTGGCTCGACGCCTATCACGCGGCAGTGCGCGAAAAAATCGGCCCGAAGCTCGATGCCGAGACGCGCACATGGCTGGAGAACGCCACGCGGGCGATCGGTTAAAGCACGCTCCGCAGCGCCACGACGGACACTACGCCGACTGCGACCGTTCCGAGCAGCGGCAGCCTGAAGGCCGCCACCGCCGTGATGGCGGCCGCAAGGGCTTCCGCCCAGCCGGTCGTGAGCGCCGTCGGGGCGATGACGGCGACCAGCACGGCCGGGGGAATGGCGTCGAAGGCGGCCTTGGCGCGGCCGGTGAGCACGAGGCGGTCGGCCACGAACAGGCCCGCGATGCGGGTGAAATAGGTCACGACCGCCATGGCCAGGATGGCGAGCAGGGTCGTCGTATCCAGCGTCATGAGCGCGCCTCCTCGGGAGCGGCCAGATAGGCGGCGGCGATACCCGCCAATGCGCCCGAGGCCACATGCCAGGGCGCACCGATGAAGTGATGAACGAGGGCCGCGACACCGGCGCTGACGCCCACGGTGACCAGCGTCACCCGGCTGCGCCCGAAGCCTGCCACGAGGCCGATGAACAGGGCCGTGAAGGCGAAGTCGGCGCCGATGCGCGCCGGGTCGCCGAGGAACGAGCCGAGGACGGCCCCGAGGCTGGAGAAGAATGTCCAGTTGGCCCACAGGGCAATGCCCATGGCGGCCCAATAGGCCCCCGTCACCGGACGGTCCAGGGCCCGGCGCTCGGACAGAGCCCAGGCCTCGTCCGTCAGGAAGAAGAAGGACAGGAACGTCTGGACCCGCGACATCTGCACCTTGGGCGCCAGGGACGCTCCCATCAGCACATGGCGCGCATTGATCAGCAGCGTCGCGAAGGCCAGCGTCAAGATCGGCGCGGGGTGGATCCAGGTCTCGATGGCGGCGAACTGGGCCCCGCCGGCGAACACCAGGGCCGACATGAATGTGACCTCCAGCGGCGACAGCCCCTTGGCCGAGGCCACCGCGCCGAAGAGCAGGCTGATGGGAATCGCCGCTACGACCACCGGGGCGATGTCGCGAAGGCCCGCCCGGATTTCGCGGCGGTAATCTGCGGTGAAGGGGTTCGGTTGATCCATGGCATGCTCGTTTTCCGCACCTTATGGGCGCTCGATGCGGAGCCGTCTTGGATGAAAGTGCTGTGCTAGAGCCTCGAACCCAAAAGTGGATTTGCACTTTTGGGTTCGAGGCTCCACTCGTTGAAGAACGCATCGTCCGGGTCGGAAAACCGGATCCACTTTTCCGCACGATGCTAGGCCGCGCGGTAGGCCCCAGGCGTCACGCCCATGCGGGCCTTGAAGATGCGGTTGAGATGGCTCTGGTCGAAAAACCCGCAGGCCGCCGCCACGTCGCCCGGGGCCTGCCCCTGGCTCAGCAGTTTCGTGGCCGCGCGGAAGCGCCGGTCGAGCAGGTAGGCATGGGGCGTCAGTCCCGTTTCCTTGGCGAAGGCGCGGATGAAATGGCTGCGGGACAGCCCGGCCATGGTGGCGAGATCGGCCAGGTCTGCCTCCTCGCTCATATGGGCGTCGAGATAGTCCCGCGCCCGCAGGATGCCCTTCGAGCCGTAGCGCAGGGTCGGCAGGGCATCGAGATCGGCCCAGCGGGCGATCAGGCGGCTCAGGAAATCGATGAGCCGGGTGTCCTGTTCCATCTCGGAGGACCAGCTTTCGTCCCGGCAGAGGCAGGCATGGAGCCGGACCTGGGCCTGAAACAAGGCGGGATCGTTGATCACCGAACGCGGGAACCAGGGCGGGCGGGAGAGCGGACGCCCTGCCACGTCCTCGGCGATCTCCTGCATCAGCTCCGGCGAGGGATAGAACGTCCGGTACTCGAACCCACCGCCATAGGGCTCGCCGTCATGGATCTCGTCCGGGCAGACGACGGCGACGCAGCCCGCCGGTACATAATGCTGCTCGCCGCGATGAAAGAAGGTCTCGCAGCCCGCCAGAACCGCCGCGATGGCATAGGTGTCGTGGCTGTGCCGGGCATAGGCGTGACGCCGGAAGGTCGCGCGCAGGCAGTCGAGGCCGCGATAGCGCGGCACACGCCAGAAATGCGTCACGTCACCCGCTCCGACCAGTTCCGGATCGAGCGAGACCTCGGGGGCGATCACCGTCATGGGGCCACCATGCCACACCCTCCCGTCCAAGTCTTGGACGGGAGTCTCACTTTCGCCCGACGAGGGCGAACCAGCCGTCCTCGTCCATGACCTGGAGGCCGAGCTCGGCCGCCTTGGCGAGCTTGGAACCGGCGCCCGGCCCCGCCACCACGATGTCCGTCTTCTTCGACACCGAGCCGGCCACCTTGGCCCCGAGCCGTTCGGCCATGGCCTTCGCCTCCTCGCGGGTCATCTGCTCGAGCGAGCCCGTGAACACGACGGTCTTGCCTGCCACGGGCGAGTTCGCGGCAGCGGGCGCTTCCATCGCCTCGACCGTAACCTCGGCGAGGAGCGCGTCGAGCATCTCCTCGTTGTGCTGTTCCTTGAAGAACTCGACGATGGCTTCCGCCACCACCGGCCCGATGCCGCCGATGGCGGTCAACTCCGCGTGGGCCTCCGACGCGGGATCGGCGGCCGCCTTCGCGGTTTCGCGCAGGTGCTCGAAAGTGCCGAAATGGCGCGCGAGCAGCCGCGCCGATGTCTCGCCGACATGCGGAATGCCGAGGGCGAAGATGAGGCGGTTCAGGGCGATCGAGCGGCGTGCCTCGATGGCGGCGAAGAGATTCCTCGCGCTCGTCTCGCCCCACCCTTCCCGGTTCTCCAGGCGCTTGAGGCTCCGTGCATTGCGCGCCTGCAGGGTGAAGATGTCCTGCGGGCGCTGGACGAGACCTTCCTCGTAGAATTCGTCGATGCGCTGCTCTCCCATGCCCTCGATGTCGAAGGCGTTGCGCGACACGAAATGCTTCAGGCGCTCGCGGGCCTGGGCCGGGCAGATGAGGCCGCCGGTGCAGCGGCGCACCGCATCCTCCTTGCCCGTGCGCGGATTGACCTCGCGCACCGCGTGGCTGCCGCAGGCCGGACATGTGGTCGGAAATTCATAAGGCTTCGCATCGGCGGGCCTCTTCTCCAGCACCACGTCGAGCACCTTCGGGATCACGTCGCCGGCCCGGTTGATGATCACCGTGTCGCCGATGCGGATGTCGACGCCATTGCGGATCTTCTCGCCGTTGCCGCCGATGCCCTTGATGTAATCCTCATTGTGCAGGGTCGCGTTGGACACGACGACGCCGCCCACGGTGACGGGCTTCAGGCGCGCGATGGGATTGAGCGAGCCGGTGCGGCCGACATTGATCTCGATGCCTTCCAGCACCGTGACGGCTTTCTGCGCCGGGAATTTGTGCGCGAGCGCCCAGCGCGGCGAGCGCGACACGAAGCCGAGGCGCTGCTGGAGGTTCAGGTCGTCGACCTTGTAGACGACGCCGTCGATGTCGTAGCCGAGATTGGCGCGATCGGTCTCGATGGCGTGATAATGCTCCAGCATCTCCGCGACGCTCGTGCAGCGGCGGGTGAGCGGATTGACCTTGAGTCCGAAGCTCCGGAAGCACTCCATCATGCCGTGTTGCGTATCCGCCGGCATCTCGCTCACGTCGCCCCAGGCATAGGCGAAGAAGCGCAAGGGGCGCGAGGCGGTGATCGAGGAATCGAGCTGGCGCAGGCTGCCCGCCGCCGCATTGCGCGGATTGGCGAAGAGCGCCTTTCCGGCGGCCTCCTGGCGCGCGTTGATGGCGGCGAAATCCTCGTGCGAGAGATACACCTCGCCGCGAACCTCCAAGGTCTCGGGAACGCTCGATCCTTTAAGCCGGTGCGGGATGTCGCCCACCGTGCGAGCGTTGTTGGTCACGTCCTCGCCCACCGCGCCGTCGCCTCGGGTCGCGGCGGACACGAGCCTGCCGCCCTCATAGCGCAGGCTCAAGGACAGGCCGTCGATCTTCGGCTCGGCCGTGAAGGCGAGCGGCGCATCGGCCTTCCATTGCAGGAAGCGGCGAATGCGCTCGACGAATTCCTCCACCTCCTCGTCGGCGAAGCCGTTGGCGAGCGAGAGCATCGGCACGCGGTGGCGGATCTTCCCGAACTTCTCCGACACCTTGGAGCCGACCTTCTGGGTCAGGCTCTCAGGGGTCTTCAGCTCGGGGAACTGGTCCTCCAGCGCCTCGTAGCGCTTGCGCAGGGCGTCGTACTCGGCATCCGAGACGCTCGGCGCATCCTCTTCGTAATAGCGCCTGTCATGCTCCCTGATTTCGGCACCGAGCCTCTCGTGCTCGATCCGCGCCTCGTCGGGCGTCAGGTGGTCGACGGGTGTCTCGGAGGATGTGCTGCGTGGGGGCATGGTCGAATCGTGTTTGAGGGTGCTTGAACCATAGCGCTCTGAAAAAGACTCTCCAGGGCCCGCGCCGCCATTCGCCCCTCTCGTCCACGGTCATCTCCGCGCAGGTGGGGATCGGGAACTGTTGGACTCCGGGCGGAAGGCCGCTGGCGTGACGACGCGGTCTGCCTCGTCGGTCATGACGCCGCGGGTGTGGTAGCGCTTGTCAAAATTCCAGCACCTTTGGGCCCGCAGCTTGCGCTGCGAGCCTTTCGGGTTCGAGGGTGGCGCGTCGGGCAGCCCGGCTCGCTCTCTAGGGGTGAATGTGAGAGCCGAACTGCTCGTCACGCACGGTTCTTTTCAGGTGGACCAGCTGGGGAGCCCCCAAGGTCGACCTCCCGCGACCACAGGCGTGCGAGGCCTGCGGCGGGACCGTGCCTGCTCTCACTCTTGCGACGCCTCGCGAGCGCGCCCCTCGTCAGAGCAGATCTAGAGCAACGATATAGCCAAGGTTATTCGCCCTGTCAAGAACAAAGTGAGAACATAACATCGCTTCTCGCACCCTGCCCTCTTCTCACGCCGAAGCCGAAGCCGTCGGCTTCGCTTTCGAAAGGCCCGTCAGCGCGCCGCGCAGGTCGTCGGGTTCGAGGCCTGCCATTCCGGCCTCGATGGCGCCGTGGAGGTCGCGCCAGATCGGGATGGCGGAAGCGAGGATTCTCCGGCCTTTCCCGGTGAGGCTCAGGAGGCGGTTGCGGCGGTCGTCGGGGTCCTTGGCGATGGCCACCAGGCCGTCGCGCTCCAGCGGTTTCAGGGCGGCGGTCAGGGTGGTCCGGTCCATGGCGAGAAGTTGCGCCACCGGAGCGATGGAGGGCGGCGCGGGACGGTTGAGAGCGTTGAGCAGGGAGAACTGCCCGGACGTGAGCCCCACCGGCCGCAGCGCCTCGTCGAACAGGCGCGACAGGGTGCGGGCGGCGCGCTGGACATGCAGGCACAGGCAGGTGTCGCGCACCAGATGGGTTGTCTCGTAGGGAACGTCTCGGGGGTTTGACATGGTCTAATTATGTTGATATCAACTTAAATTGTCAAGAAGAACGGGCACGCCAAGCGCTGCGATCGAGCCCGCCCGACCTGAAACACCCCCCAAGGGAGATACCCGATGAAGTATGTCGATGGCTTCGTGCTTGCCGTGCCGGCGGACAAGAAGGACGAATACCGCAAGCTCTCCGCCGAGGCCGCGCCCCTGTTCAAGGAATTCGGCGCGACCCGCATGGTCGAGTGCTGGGGCGACGACGTGCCGAACGGCAAGGTCACGGATTTCCGCCGCGCCGTGGACGCCAAGGACAATGAGACCGTGGTGTTCAGCTGGATCGAGTATCCATCGAAGGACGTCCGGGATGTGGCCAACCAGAAAATGATGAGCGATCCGCGCATGCAGGCCATGGGCGAGATGATGCCCTTCGATGGCAAGCGCATGATCTTCGGCGGCTTCATGCCGATCCTCGACGTCTGAGGTGCGTCATGGCCAATCATCACGGCGACTTCCTCTGGTATGAACTCCTGACGAGCGATGCCGACGCGGCCGCGCATTTCTACGGCGCGGTGATCGGATGGCAGACCCGGGCGGCGGAAGGCTCCGATCGCGATTACAGGATCTTCGGAATCGACAACGAGGACGTCGGCGGGCTGATGGCCCTGCCGGCGAGCGCCGAACGTGCGGGCATGCGCCCCACATGGCTCGGCTATGTGGCGGTCGACGACGTCGACGCGACGGCGGACGCAATCGTCAGGGCGGGCGGCAAGCAGCACATGCCGCCCGCCGACATTCCCGGCGTGGGACGCTTCGCGATGCTCGCGGATCCGCAGGGCGTCACCTTCTACGTGATGCGCGGTGCAAGGGACGGGACGAGCACGGCCTTCGACCAAAGCCAGTTCGCCCATTGCAACTGGAACGAACTCGCCACCTCGGACCCGGCGGCGGCGCTCGCGTTCTACAAGGCCCAGTTCGGCTGGGAGAAGGGCGACGCGATGCCGATGGGCGAGATGGGCGAATACAGGTTCATCAACCATCGCGGACAGACCATCGGCGCCGTGATGAGGCGCGTGCCCGACGGCCCTCCTCCGGCCTGGACCTTCTACTTCAGCGTCGAGGACATCGATGTTGCCGCGAAGGCCGTAACGGGCAACGGCGGCACCATCCATTACGGACCGGCCGAAGTGCCGGGCAGCGTCTTCATCATCGTCGCCAGCGATCCGCAGGGGGCCATGTTCGGCCTCGTCGGCCCGCGCAAGGCGTGAATCTCGGGAGGATTTCCCATGAATATCCATGTTTCGGCCTTCCGGTGGGTGCCGCCCTTCGCGCAGGGCTATGTCCGTGATCTGCGCGTGCGATGGGCTCTCGAGGAAGCGGGGCTTCCCTATGAGGCGACGCTGATCGACCCGGACGTCCAGGCCTCGGAGGCCTACCGGGAATGGCAGCCTTTCGGCCAGGTGCCCGCCTTCAGGGACGACGCGGTCGAGATCTTCGAATCCGGAGCGATCGTGCTGTATCTCGCCGCGCGATCCGAGGCCCTCGCCCCTGCCGACGAGGCAGGCCGCGCCCGGATGATGACCTGGGTGATCTCCGCCCTGAACTCGATCGAGCCGTTCGTGCAGAACCTGGTGCAGCTCGATGTCTTCCATGCCGGCGAGGCATGGACGGTGGAACGCCGACCGCAGGCCGAGGCCATGCTGTGCAAGCACCTCGCCGCCCTCGGGGCATGGCTGGGCGAGCGGGAGTTTCTCGAAGACCGCTTCACGGCCGGCGACCTGATGATGACCATGGTCCTGCGCGAGCTTGCCAATACGGGACTGCTGGAGCGCTATGCCAATCTGGGAGCCTATGTGCGCCGATGCACCGACCGCCCCGCCTTCCGGCGGGCCCTGGAGGCCCAGTTGAAGCCCTTCCGGGAGAACGAACCGACGGCGATCTAAGCATCGGACGCAAAAGTGGGAACCGGTTTTGCGTGAAAGGATGCGATGCAAATGCCTAGGACATCGCGAAGGCGGGCAGATCGACCTTTGCGATGAGGCCGCCGCGATCAGGCCTGTTGCTGAGCGAAAGGCGCCCTCCGGCTCGGAACGCGAGGGCCTTGACGATGGAAAGACCGAGGCCCGTTCCTTCCTGATCGTGAGTTCCCCGTACGAAGGGATCGCACACCCGTTCGAGCAGCTCGTCGGGAAGCCCGGGACCGGTATCGGCGATCTCGACCTGCACCCGCTCCGCCGCACCATGCGCCGTGACGACGATCCGCCCGCCTGGAGGCGTGTAGCGGATGGCGTTGTCGAGAAGGTTGGAGAAGATCGTCTCGAGATCGTGCCGCTCGGCGCGCACCTGCACCCTCGGCAAAGGCCCGAACGCGAGTGCGATGGACTTGCTTTCGGCCAGTGGCGCGACGCCGCGCGCAGCCTCCTGCAGGATATCGGCCAGCTCCACCGGCTGCGGAATCTGCTCCGGCAAGGGTGCCTCGGCCCGCGCCAGGGCGAGGAGCTGGCTCGTCAGAGCCGACATCCGCCGGAACCCGAGATCCATGTCGTCGAGAACTTCGGCCGCCGCCGCAGGGTTGGCGACATGACGCAGATTGCTCGCCTGGATCCGAAGGGCCGTGAGAGGCGTGCGCAGCTGGTGAGCCGCGTTGGAGACGAAGCGCCGCTGCGATGCGAGCATGTCCGCGACCCGCTCGAGCGCCTTGTTCATCGCCTGGATCAGCGGGACGATTTCGTCCGGCACCTCCGATAGGGCGAGCTGCCGCGTGCTGTCCGGTTGACGGGCCATGAGCTGGCGAGCCAGCTCGTCGACCGGAGCGAGGATCCGGCCCACGAGCCAGCGCACCAGCAGGGCCGATATGGGAATGAGGAGCAGCGTTGTGACGATCGCGGGCAACGCTGCCATCAGGGCGAGGCCCCGGCGGACGCTCGTTCTTTGAGAAACCTGGATGGTGCCGTCGTCCAACACCCAGGTGTAGCTGCGCCACTGCCCGCTGGGCGTATGGACATTGGCGAATCCGGTTTCCTCCTGGCGCGGCAGGTCGAGCCCCGACGGAAAGGATTTGAGCAGACGCCCGTCGGTATCCCATGCCTGGACCACGAGCATGTCGTCGGCATCGAGGGGCGGCGCGGGCATCTGCGCCAGGTCGTCCACGGAGCTGACCACATTGAACGCGATCTCCCGCATCTGATTGTCGAGGAGACTGTCCGGGTCCTGCTGGGCCGCCATGTAGGCCCCCAGGCCTCCGAGCAGTCCGACGAGGATCAGCAAGGCGGTGAACCAGACCGTGAGGCGCTTGCGGAGCGAATTGCGGTGCTTCATCTCATCACCATCCACCCGACGCCCCGGACGTTGCGGATGATCTCGTTGCCGAATTTGCGGCGGATGTAGTGGATCAGCACGTCCACCGCGTTGCTTTCGACCTCCTCGCCCCAGCCGTAGAGCGCATCTTCGAGCTGCTGGCGCGACAGGATCGTTCCCGGCCGTTCGAGCAGGGCCTGCAGGAGGGCGAATTCCCGCGCCGGAAGAAGCTGCGTGGCGCCCTTGTAGGTGACCTCGTGGGCCGCGAGATCGAGGACGATCTCGGAGGAGCTGATCTGCGATGTCGCATGCCCCGCATGGCGGCGGATGACCGCACGCATCCGCGCCGCAAGCTCGTCGAAGTCGAAGGGCTTCACGATGAAATCGTCCGCCCCGAGATCCAGGCCGGCCACGCGGGTCTCGATGTCGTCGCGCGCCGTGACGATCAGCACCGGCGTCGCATCCTTGCCGCCGCGCATCTCCTTCAGCACGTCCAGGCCGGCCTTGTCGGGCAAGCCGAGATCGAGCAGGACGATGGCATAGCGGCTCGTGCTCAGGGCGGCGAGCGCGTCGTCTCCCGTCCGCGCCCAGTCGACCGCGGCTCCCGATCCCTCGAAAGCCCGTGTCAGACTGCGTCCGATCAAGGGATCGTCTTCAATCAGCAGAACCCGCATGATGACCGATCTCGATGCGGAACGAGTTCAATCCGCCGGGCGGCGAAAGGCAATCACGCAATTTGCCGCTTGAGGCGGCCCGCGGAGAGGCAGGACGCTCCGGCCCTCATTCTCCCCTAATTCAAGCGCCGTAGGATCCATGACAGGTACCCGCAGGTACTGCCATTGAATGGAGAAGATCCATGAAACATCTGCTGATTGCCGTGTCGACCCTGGCTTTCCTCGCCGGCGCCCCGCTGGCCGCACAGGCGGCGACATCGTCGACGACCCATCCCAAGCACTCCACCGTCCGGCATCATACGGCGTCGAAGAAGAGCCATATGAACCAGGCGAAGAACAAAGTCTCGTGCCCGGCCGGATCGACCAACCCGGCCTGCCATCCGTCATCGACGGGCTCGGTCCGCTAGAACCGGTGGTTCGCCTACGAGCGCATCGCGAGGCCCCAGGCGATGCGCCGGTCGGCGGCATCGGGCTGATCCCGAGGGCGGCAAGCGCCTGCGGCGCCCGATGCTTCAAAGCATGTTTCGGCGAAAGGGACCCGGTTCGCCGGACGATGCGCGAAGGAAAAGTGAGCGTTGCTCACGCGTAGCCGAAAACGTCACCAGTCTCGTTCCTCCGCTGGTGTACGCATGGTGCTCCCTGAAGCCTCCCTCTTCGGGGGCACCCTTTTTCAGTGCTCACCCGTGAGGATATAAACCCCGTTACTGGCTAGAACTGTTGCCGCTTGCGTGGAATCATCTCTGCTCTTTGCCGGGTCGCATGATTTTGACGGTGAGCCGGATCCACGTCGCCGAAGAAGGCTCAAACCTCCGTGGGCAATCGTCATGGAAACAATGATTGCCACGATCGCCCTGACGTTCACTCCCCTGATGCTGACCGTCGTCGTCCATTACGAAGCGCTCAGCGGTCTCTCGAGGATATTGCAGAAGTCGACGATCCAATCGCGCCCGAAGGTTCTCGTCGTGGTGTTCGGCGTCATCACGGCGCATTTCACGGAAATCACCATTTATGCGCTGACATACTGGATCGCCGATGCAGGCCTGAACATCGGCGATTTCGGCGGCAACAGGGCCGTCAATTTCGCCGATTACCTGTTCTTTTCAGCGGAAACCTTCAGTACGCTCGGCATCGGGGACATCTTCCCACTCGGGATGATGCGCCTGATCGCCAGCCTTGAATCCCTGAACGGCATCGTTCTCATCGGATGGTCGACGTCGTTCACGTATCTGACCATGTCCCATTACTGGGCGGGCAATTCACTCGAATGAAACGAGGCAGGCTGCGAGCATCTTCGCTCGCAAAACCGGTGTCCACTTCTGCGTCCGATGCTTTGGTCTTGCGCATCTTTCCACGCAAAACCGGTGTCCACTTTTGCGTCCGATGCTTTAACGCGTTGCCGCTTCGAGCAGCCGCGCGGCGGCCGCGCGAGCTTCCTCGGTGATGGTCGCGCCGGCGAGCATCCGGGCGATCTCCTCGCGGCGTGGCGTGGCTTCGAGCGGGATCACGCGGGTCGCGACCCGGTCCTCGGCGCCGCGCACGCCCTCCTTGGCGATGAGGAAATGGCTGCCGGCCTTTGCCGCGACCTGCGGCGCATGGGTCACGGCCATGACCTGCACCTTGCCTGCGAGACGCGCGAGGCGTTGGCCGATGGCATCCGCCACCGCGCCGCCGACGCCGGTGTCGATCTCGTCGAAGACCAGGGTCGGGGCCGAACCCTTGTCGGCTAGGACGACCTTGAGGGCCAGCATGAAGCGGGACAATTCGCCTCCGGAAGCCACCTTCATCAGGGGGCCCGGACGGGTGCCGGGATTTGTCTGCGCCCAGAACTCGACGCGCTCGAAACCGCTGGGATCGCGGCTGGTCTCGTCGATTTGGATGTCCGTGATGAACCGGGCCCGCTCCAGCTTGAGAGGCGGCAACTCCGCCTGAACGGCGGTATCGAGCGCCTGCGCGGCCTTCTTCCGGCCCGAGGAGAGCGCCTTCGCGGCCTTCACATAGGCCGCGTCGGCTTCCTTGAGGGCCTTCTCCAGGCCGCCGAGCTGCTCCTCACCGGCATCGATGGCGGCGACATCGTCCTCGAAACGCGTCCGCAGGGCTGCGAGCTCATCCGCCGGAACGTCGTATTTGCGGGCAGCGGCGCGCAAGGCAAAGAGGCGTTCCTCCGTCTGCTCCAGCTCGCGCGGGTCGTATTCGGTGGCGCGGATGGCCTCCTCCAGGGCTTCCCTCGCCTCGTCGATGGCGACGAGCGCAGCATCCAGGGCCTTGACGCTGGGCTCCACGAGCGACGGCGCCTGGGCCCCGCGGCGCTCCAGCTTGCGCACGGCCGCCGAGAGTTCGCTGACCGGGGACGTGTTGCCGGCGACGACCTCATAGGCTTCATTGAGGTCCTGGGCCACCTTCTCCGACTGCATCATGACGCCCCGGCGCCCGGCGAGCGTCTCCTCCTCCCCGGCCAATGGATTGAGCTTTGTCAGCTCCTCCACCGCGTGGCGCAGGAAATCAGCCTCCTTGCGGGCCTTCTCGATCCGGTTGCGGTGCTCGTGCAAGGCATGCCGCGCTTCGCGAACCCGCCGCGAGGCATCGCCCACGGCCTGGATTTCATCCGACAGGCCCCCGAAGGCATCGAGGATCGCCCGGTGCGTGGCCGGATCGACCAGGGCGCGGTCGTCGTGCTGGCCGTGGATCTCGACCAGGGTCGCGCCGATGGCCTTGAGCACCTGCACGCTGACGGGCTGGTCGTTGACGAAGGCGCGTGTGCGCCCGTCCGCCACCTGGACCCTGCGCAGGATCAGGTCGCCCTCGACGTCGATATCCGCATCGGCCGCGATGCGGCGGGCCGGATGATCGAGGGGGCAGTCGAAGACGGCCGTCACCTGGCCCTGGGCTTCGCCATGGCGCACGAGAGAGCCGTCGCCGCGGCCGCCGAGGGCCAGGGCGAAGGCATCGAGCAGGATGGATTTGCCTGCGCCCGTCTCGCCCGTGAGGACGCTCAGCCCCTCATGGAAGTGCAGCTCAAGCCTGTCGATGAGGACGATATCGCGGATCGTCAGCTGGATGAGCATGGAGGGTGAGGCTTAGCCCGTACGCTGACTGACCTGCGGAACGCCACGGAAGGCCTTGCTGATCCAGGACTGGGAATCCTCGCGCGGCTCGACGCCGCCCTTGGTCAGCAGAGCATGGGCGTCCTTGTACCAAGGACTGTCAGGGAAGTTGTGACCGAGAACGGCTGCGGCGGTCTGCGCCTCGTTGACGATGCCCATGGCCATGTAGGCTTCGGTGAGGCGCTCGAGCGCCTCTTCCACGTGGCGGGTCGTCTGGTAGCGCGAGACCACGGTGCGGAAGCGGTTGATGGCGCCCGCGTAGTTGCGCTTCTGGAGGTAGAAGCGGCCGACTTCAAGCTCCTTGCCGGCGAGCTGATCGCTGGCGACCTGGAGCTTCTTCTTGGCATCGGCCACGTATTCTGAACTCGGGTAGCGCTGGATCAGCTCCTGCAGCGCCAGGATGGCGCGCTCGGACTTCTCCTGATCGCGGGTGATGTCCGGGATCTGGTCGTAATAGGACGACGCCATCAGGTACTGGGCGTAGGCCGCATCCGACGTGTTGGGATAGCTCTGCAGATAGCGCCTGGAAGCGGTGATCGATTCCTCGTAGAAGCCGCCCTCGTAATTGGCATAGGCCTCCATGATCAGCCCCTTACGGGACCATTCGGAATAGGGATACTGCTTGTCGAGGCTGCCGAACTTCTTCACGGCGCCGTCGAAATCGCCCTTCTGCACCCGGGCAAGACCGTCGTTGTAGATCTCTTCCGCAGGAGCGTTCGCCACGATCTCGGGCTTGTAGGTTTCGCCCTTGTCGAACGGGTTCAGCGACGAAAGGGATTCGCAGCCCGCGAGCCCCAGGGCGCAAACGCCGAGGATCAGGGCGCGGGCCGACGCGCCTTTCATACCTGAATAAGCCTTCGCGAACGACATGCCTCGCGGTCCTCCAAAAATCGTGCCCGATGTTTTAACGGTGCACCAGGGTTCTTTAGCCCAAGCATGGGGCCAGAGCCAAGCCCATACATGAGGGTTTACCCAATAGGAATTAAGAAAGCCTGCATGAAATCATGCGGCCAATGGGCGCTTGGATATTCGGCCAGGGCGGGAGCCGCCTTGGCGCCTGAGATTATTCTTCAGGCCGGCGGCCGAGCGGTGCTCCAGCCGGAGGAGGAAGCATCGAGCGACGTCGAAAGGCGAAAGTCCCGTTCCGGGACCGCCGCTCAGTGCATCTCGGGGGAGAGAACGGAAGCCGCCACGCTGCCGAGATCGGCATAGGCCGGCTCGCGGCGGGGAACGGCGTCCACGATCGCGTAGTTGGAGCGGTTCGAGAACAGGGCCTCGAGCACCGAGAAATTCATGCGATGGCCGCCGCAATAGGACCGGTAGGTGCCGAGCAGGGGCAACCCAGCGAGGGACAGATCGCCGACCGCGTCGAGCAGCTTGTGGCGGACGAACTCGTCCGAGTAGCGCAGGCCCTCGGGGTTCATGACGCCGTCGTCGCCGATGGCGACCGTATTCTCCAGGGAGGCGCCGAGGGCGAAGCCGGCGCTCCAGAGCTTCTCCACGTCGCGCATGAAGCCGAAGGTGCGGGCGCGGGAGATTTCACGGCGGAAGACGGAGGGCGAAAGATCGACGACCTTGCGCTGGCGGCCGATCACCGGAGTGGGGAAATCGATCTCCACGTCCAGGCGGAACGCGCGGTCGTTGGGAAGAAGCTCGGCGAAGGCCTTGCCCTGTGTGATGCGGACCGGCTTGAGAACCTTGAGATAACGGCGGGTGGCGCTTTGAACCGCGACGCCGACCTGGTCGATGGCGTCGATGAAGGGAGCCGAGCTGCCGTCCAGGATCGGAACTTCCGGCCCGTCGATCTCGACGAGGACGTTGTCGATCCCGAGGCCGGACAGGGCCGCCATCAGGTGCTCGATCGTGGCCACCGCGCCCGTGTCGCGATCACCGATCACGGTGCAGAGCTCGGTTGCGGTCACCGCCAGGTGGCGGGCGTCGATCAGCCGATCCAGGCCGCCGGCCAAGCCGGTGCGCAGGAAAGCAATACCATGGTTCGCTTCAGCCGGGTGAAGGATCATCTTCACTTCATCCCCGGAATGAACTCCGGTTCCAACGAGGGTCACGGCAGCGCGAAGCGTGGTTTGCTGGCTTTGCTTCATTAGTCCTGAACCTCAACTACCCTTGTCGCCAAACTGAGCCGATTTCGCCGGGGAAGGTGCAGTTGCTGCTTGTGACTTCCGACCGGCAGGCTTCTCATTAGCGCTGCCCCTTAAAACGTTGAGGCACATTAGTCCTCCGGTCAGGCTAGGCCAAATCACGCTTTCTTACTTTGTGTTACAATTTGGATAACTCTCAACCCGTTGAAATTAATGGATTTTTAATGAATAAGGCCCCCAGCCGGATCCGGCTGGGGGCCTTTCTGTAACAGCTCTTACAGGCCTGTCAGGTCAAATCAGTTGGCCTGACGACGCAGGAAGGCGGGAATCTCCAGCTGGTCGTCTTCCGAGTGCCCCCGGGGCGCCGGCGCCATCGGAGCCTGCTGGGGACGCTGCGCCTGGGCCGGCATAGGCCGACGGGCGTACTCGGCGTGGACCGACGACATGGCCTGGCGCGGCGCTTCCTGGCGCGGCTCGGCGGGAGCGTGCTGGGCCTCCTCGCGGCGGCCGAAGCCGATGGTCGCGAGGCGCTGGATCAGCGACGGCTTATGCTCGTGGGAGGGCTCCTCCCCACGGCTGGCGCGGATCTGATTCTGCGCCGGCATCGGCAGCTCGTCGATTCGCGGCATCCGGGCCGGACGCATGGCGCGTTCCGCCTGCGGCGGGATGAAGGCGCCCTGGTCCATCGGCTCCTCGTAGACCGGGGCCTGCGGGGCCGGAGCCTCGTAGGCGACCGCCTGACGGGGCTGGGCCGGCGTGAGGACCACGTCGTCGCGAATCATGGGCTGCGGCGCGGGCTCGAGCGGCTGGGCGGCGATGGGCGCCGGAGCCGGGGTCGAAGCCATGACGGGCGTGCCCTGGTTCAGGATCGGAGCCGCCTTCACCGGTTCGGCTTGGGCGGCGGAGCGAAAGGTCGGCGTGGCCTGGGGGGTGGTGGCGCGGGCCCGGGCCTCGGCGCGCAGGCGCTCGGCCACCTCGGAGATGCGCTGCTCGGTGGCGGTCAGGTCGCCGCCGTTCTCCAGCATGGCATGGTCGATGCCGGTCGCCACGACGGACACGCGGATGATGCCTTCCAGGCTCTCGTCGAAGGTCGCGCCGAGGATGATGTTGGCATCCTGGTCCACTTCCTCGCGGATGCGGGTCGCGGCTTCGTCGAGTTCATAGAGGGTGAGGTCGTTGCCGCCCGTGATCGAGATCAGCAGGCCGCGCGCGCCCTTCATCGACACGTCGTCGAGGAGCGGGTTGGCGATGGCCGCCTCGGCCGCCCGGATGGCGCGCTTCTCGCCGGAAGCCTCGCCCGTGCCCATCATGGCCTTGCCCATGCCGCGCATGACGGAGCGCACGTCGGCGAAGTCGAGGTTGATGAGGCCTTCCTTCACCATCAGGTCGGTGATGCAGGCGACGCCGGAATAGAGCACCTGGTCGGCCATGGCGAAGGCATCCGCGAAGGTCGTCTTCTCGGTGGCGACGCGGAACAGGTTCTGGTTCGGGATCACGATGAGCGTGTCCACCGCCTGCTGCAGCTCGTTGATGCCGGCCTCGGCCAGACGCATGCGGCGCACGCCTTCGAACTGGAACGGCTTCGTGACGACGCCGACAGTCAGTATACCGAGCTCGCGGGCCGCCCGTGCCACGACGGGAGCAGCGCCCGTGCCGGTGCCGCCGCCCATGCCGGCGGTGATGAACACCATGTGCGAGCCGGCGAGCTGATCGCGGATCTCGTCGATCACCTCTTCGGCGGCCGCGCGGCCCACTTCCGGCTGCGAGCCGGCGCCGAGGCCTTCCGTCACCTGAATGCCCATCTGGACCACGCGCTGCGCCTTGGACGAGGCCAGTGCCTGCGCGTCGGTGTTCGACACCACGAACTCGACGCCCTCCAGACCGGATTCAATCATGTTGTTCACGGCATTGCCGCCGGCACCGCCGACGCCGAAAACCGTGATGTGCGGCCTGAGTTCCCGGATATCCGGAGCTTGCTGATTGATAGCCATGACCTGTGCCTCTTCTGGCCTTGTACTGATGAGCGTTTGGCGGACGCTGACCCTTGTTAACTTGAACTCATCACGATGGCCCGCCGCGCCAACGCGTTACTCGGTTTAAAAACTCTCGCGAATCCAGCGGCCCACTCGCGAGAAGTAGCCGTCGGTTCCCGTACTCTGAAACAAGCCGCTGGAGCGCGGCTCGAAATACTCGATATGCGCCACCTGCGGATAAACCAGGAGGCCGACCACTGCCGAAAAGGCAGGGCCCTTTGCCGCTTCAGGCAAGCCCTTGATGCCGAGCGGACGCCCGACACGAACCTGACCCTGCAAGATGCGGCGCGCCGTTTCCGGCAGCCCGACGAGCTGGCTCGCGCCGCCCGTCAGCACGACCCGCCGTCCGGCCTGGGCCGCAAAGCCCGCGCCTTTCAACCGGTCGCGCACGAGTTCGAGAACTTCCTCGACCCGCGGCTTGATGATGCGAACGAGGTGCGATTTCGGCAGATGATTCGGAACGTCGCGTTCGTCCTCGTCGACCTGCGGCACCGCGATCATGTCCCGGTCATCCGCGCTCGACGTGATGGCGGAGCCGTAGAGGGTCTTGAGCCGTTCGGCCGCGGACACGCGGGTCGTGAGACCGCGCGCGATATCCATGGTCACGTGGTGACCGCCGACCGCGATGGCATCCGAATGAACCAGATGCCCGTTGGAAAAGATGCCGACGCTCGTGGTGCCGCCGCCCATGTCGACCACGGCGCAGCCCATGTCGGCCTCGTCGTCGACGAGAGCGGACAGGCCCGCCGCGTAGGGCGTGGCGATCACGGCCTCGACGCCGAGATGGCAGCGCTCGACCGCGAGCATCAGGTTGCGCGCCGCCGCCGCCTCGGACGTGACCACATGCAGGTCCGCGCCGAGACGCTCGCCGATCATGCCGGCCGGATCGACGATGTGCTGCTGCCGGTCGAGCGAGAAGCCCGTGGGCAGAGCATGAAGAACCGTGCGGCCGCGCCGCAGATCGTAGCTCGACGCGGCATCGAGCACGCGATGGATGTCGCCGGAGCTCACCGCGCCGCGCACCGGGATATGCGCCTCGAAATGCTCGGACGCGAGGCGCCCGCCGGTGAGGTTGACGATCACCGACTGGATCTCGACCTTCGCCATCCGCTCGGCGGCGTGAACCGCCTGGCGGATCGCCGTTTCGGCCGCTTCCAGATCGACCACCACGCCGCCCTTGAGGCCCATGGAACGCTGATGGCCGATGCCGAGGATGCGTGCCACGTGGGTGCGGCTGCGCAGGGCCTCGACCTCGTCGGCCGGCTTCAGCTCCGCCACGACGCAGACGATCTTGCTCGTTCCCACGTCGAGGACCGACAGGATCGCGCTCTTGCGCGCGGACAGCGGCTTCAGGCGTGGCGTCAAACCGTGACCCGAGAGACTCATGTGTCGACCCCCTTGCCGCGCATTGGTTTCTTCTTGAGCGCCTCGGCGCGGGCCAGGGCTGCCTCTTCCGTCAACCGGACGACGACGCGATCCGCCATGCGCAGATCGACCGCCAGCACGTCCTTTTCCAGAATCTTCTGCTCGTTCTCGAGCTTCACGAGACGGGACAGCGCATCGGCCGCCCCGAGTTCCGGCAGGCGCACGTCCATGCCGTTGTCCATCTTGAGCGTCCAGCGCCGCCCGGCCACGAGGGTGCCAGCACGGATGCGGCTCTTGAGCGGACCCGCAGCCTCGAGCAGCGCGAGATAGTCCTTGCTGCGGGTGTTGGCGCCCTCGCCCACCACGAACGGCAGGTTGAGATAGCGCTCGTCCTGCATCAGGTCGATCACCGTGCCGTCCGCCGCGATCACGAACAACTCGCCGTTGTTCTGCCAGATCCCATGCGCCTCGCGTTCCGTGAGCGTGATGACGAGCTCGTTCGGATAGAGCTTGCGCACGGTCGCCGTCTTGACCATCGGCACGCGCTCGAGGCGCTCGCGCAGGTCGTTCACGTCGAGGAAGGCGAGCGACAGCTTGGAATTGATGCCCGCTGCGGCGAGCACTTCCTTCTCGGTCATCTGCGAGATGCCGGAGATCGTCACCTGATCGAGCCCGAGGCCGACCGATCGCGCCAGGGCATGATGCGGCTCGCCGTATTCGCGGATGAAGCCGTCGATATGGCCGCCCTGCCAGAGGCCGAAGCCGACGACCGCGCCGAAGAAGCCGAGGGCTAGGCCCGTTCCGAGGAAACGCGGAAGGCGCCGCTCGAGCGGAACGCTGGCCGAACGCCGGCGCACGCTGCGCGAGGATCCGAAGAGTTTCTTGATTCGCGAGGGCTTTTTGAAGGGGGCGGCGCCCGCCCCCCGGTGACCGGAGGAAGAGCGCGCAACGGCGAAGCCGGCCGGGTAGGCCGTCATCGGTTGCAGGTAGCGTCCTCCACCATCCATTGCACAAGCTCGCCAAACGAATAGCCCGCGTGGGCTGCCAGTTCTGGCACCAAGCTCGTCTCGGTCATGCCGGGTTGGGTGTTGACCTCGAGAACAACGAGTTCCCCGGTCCCCCCGGGAGTATCGTCGTACCGCAAGTCGGCACGGCTGATTCCCCGACAGCCGAGCGCTTGATGCGCCGTTAACGCCAACTCTTGGACCTTTTGGTAAATATTCGGTTTAATTTCTGCCGGGAGGACGTGAATGGAGCCGCCCTTCACATATTTCGCATCGTAATCGTAGAAGACCCCGGTGGCGGGCTGGATGTCGATGACCCCGAGCGCCCTGTCGCCCATCACCGCGCAGGTGAGTTCCCGGCCCGCAACATATGATTCTACAAGGACTTTCTCGCCGAAGGCCCAATCCTCACGCATCAGTTCCTGGGGCGGATGGGAGCGGTCCTCGCGGACGATGATGACGCCGACGGACGAGCCCTCGTTGACCGGTTTGATCACATAGGGAGCCGGAAGGACGTGGCTTTTGGCCGCCTCCAAACGGTTAACGACCTTTCCCTGGGGCACGGGCACGCCGGCCGCTTCCATGACCATTTTGGCCTTGTCCTTCTGCATGGCGAGCGCAGAGGCGAGAACTCCGGAATGGGTATAGGGGATTCTTAAGACTTCCAGCAGACCCTGGATGGTTCCATCCTCTCCGACACGGCCATGGAGCGCGTTGAACACCACGTCCGGCGCGACCGCCTGGAGCACGGTGGCAATGTCCGGCTGCACGTCGATGGGAGTGACCTTGTATCCCAGCCCTTCGAGAGCCTTGCAGCAGGCCCGGCCGGAATTGAGGCTCACCTCGCGCTCCGCCGACCAGCCGCCATAGAGGATGGCAACGTGCTTCGCCATGGGTCTCTCCCCTTCATGTACCCGGCGTTCCGGGATTATCAAAGAATGATGCGAATCAGGCTTTCGGCTTTCCGACCCGCTTGATTTCCCATTCGAGCTCCACGCCCGACATCTCGCGGACGCGGCGGCGCACCTCTTCTCCCAGACCTTCGATGTCGGCCGCCGAGGCGGAGCCATGGTTGATCAGGAAGTTGCAATGCATCTCCGACACCTGGGCATCGCCGATGCGTAGCCCACGGCAGCCCGCGGCATCGACCAGTTCCCAGGCCTTCCGGCCAGGCGGGTTCTTGAAGGTGGAGCCGCCCGTTCTCGTATTGACCGGCTGGGTGGAGGAGCGCGCCTCTGTGATGGCGTTCATCTCGGCGAGAATCTCGTCCGGATTGCCGGGACGTCCCTCGAACAGAGCTTCGGTGAAGATCACGTCGTCCGGCACGCTCGAATGGCGATAGGTGAAGCCCATCTGCGCGTTGGTGAAGCTCACCGCCTCGCCGGTGCGCGTGACGCCCCTGGCTTCGACGAGCACGTCCTTCGTCTCGCCGCCATAGGCGCCGCCGTTCATGCGCAGGGCCCCGCCGATGGCGCCGGGAATGCCGCGCAGGAATGACAGGCCGGCGATGCCCGCCTCCGCCGCCGCCCGCGCCACCTTCACGTCGGGCGCACCGGCACCGGCGCGCACGCGCAAGCCCGGCTCGACCGACACGTCGGCGAAGCCCTTGCCCAGCCGGACGATCACGCCCTCCCATCCGCCGTCGCGGATGAGAAGGTTGGAGCCGAGGCCCACGACGAGGACCGGCATGGCGCGGTCGAGACGCTGCAGAAAGTAAGCGAGATCGTCCGCATCGGCCGGGGTGAACAGAACCTGCGCCGGTCCGCCCGTGCGGAACCACGACAGCGGCGCCGTCGGCGCATTGGCCTCCAGCTTGCCGCGCAGTTCGGGCATGGCGGCCTTCAGGTCGGGAAGGATATCGGCGAACATCACGCCGCCTTCTCGCCGCCCAAAGCCTCGAGTTCGCCCGGCAGGGCATAAGCCCATTGGGTGATGTTGCCGGCGCCGAGGCAGATCACGTAATCGCCCGGTTTCGCCACACCCTTGATGAGCCCGGCGAGATCCTCGGACTTTTCGAGCGACATCACGTTGCGGTGGCCGCGGGCCTTGAGGCCCGACACGAGACCGTCGCGGTCGGCGCCGGGAATGGGCTGCTCGCCCGCCGCATAGACCGGCGCGACGACGACCGCATCCGCATCGTTGAAGCAGGTGCAGAACTGGTCGAAGAGCGACGACAGACGTGAATAGCGGTGTGGCTGCACCACGGCGATGACCTGCCCCTCCGTCGAGGCGCGCGCGGCCTTCAGCACGGCGGCGATCTCGATGGGGTGGTGGCCGTAATCGTCGAACACCGTGACGCCGTTCCACTCGCCCGTGCGGGTGAAGCGGCGCTTCACGCCGCCGAAGCCCGCGAGCGCCTTGCGGATCGCATCGGGCGTGACGCCGAGCTCATGCGCGACCGCGATCGCCGCCGTGGCGTTGAGCGCGTTGTGCGCGCCCGGCATCGGCAGCACGAGGTCTTCAAGCTCGAGACGGAAGCCCGGGCGGCGGTCGCGGATCATCACGCGGAACTTGGTCTGGCCGCCCCGCGGATCGACATCCATGATGCGCACGTCGGCCTGCGGGTTCTCACCGTAGGTGATGATGCGCCGGTCCTCGATGCGGCCCACGAGGTCCTGCACGGTCGGATGGTCGATGCACATCACGGCGAAACCGTAGAACGGGATCGAGTTGATGAAGGAGTGGAAGGCGTCCTTGATGGCGTCGTAGGTCCCGAAATGATCGAGGTGCTCGGCGTCGATATTGGTCACGATGGCCACGTCCGCCGGGAGCTTCAGGAAGGTGCCGTCGGATTCGTCCGCCTCCACGACCATCCACTGGCCGTCACCCATGCGGGCATTGGTCCCGTAGGCGTTGATGATGCCGCCGTTGATGACCGTGGGGTCGAGTCCGCCCGCATCGAGCAGCGTCGCCACGAGGGAGGTCGTGGTCGTCTTGCCGTGGGTGCCCGCCACCGCCACGCAGGACTTGAAGCGCATCAGCTCGGCCAGCATCTCGGCCCGGCGCACGACCGGCAGGCGCTTCTCGCGGGCGACGACCAGCTCCGGGTTGTCGCGCTTGATCGCGGTCGAGACCACGACGATCTCGGCATCCTCCACGTTCTCGGCCTTGTGGCCGATGAAGGTCCTGATGCCCTTATCGTTGAGGCGCTTGACGTTGTAGTTGTCGGCCGCGTCGGAGCCCTGAACCGTGTAACCCAGGTTGTGCATGACCTCGGCGATGCCCGACATGCCGATGCCGCCGATGCCGATGAAGTGAATGGGACCAAGCTTCGGCGGCAGTTTCATGGGTTTTTTCCGTTATTGTTCGAAGGGACAAGGGTGAGGACGGCCTGCGCAAGACGCTCGGCCGCATCCGTGATGCTGGCGCTATGTGCGGCGGCGGCGGCCCTGGTCAAGCGGTCAGGCTCTTGAAAAAAGAGCTTAATTTCCTGAGCCAGCCTCTCAGGGGTGAAGTCCGATTGCGGACAAACGATGGCAGCGCCCAGATCTCCCAGGGTTTTGGCATTGGCCGCCTGGTCCTGGTCGAGGGAGCCCGGCAGGGGCACGAGGATCGACGGGCGACCAATCACCGCGAGTTCCGCCACGGTCGACGCGCCGGATCGGGAGACGACGAGGTGGGCCTGGGCCAGCCGGTGCGGCAGGTCCTTGAAGAAGGGCTCGGCCTCGAACTCCACCCCGAGCGTCCGGTAATGCTCGCGGACCCGCTCAAGGTCCTCGCCCCGGGCCTGCTGGGTGATGGAAAGGCGGGCCCGCAGGTCCGCCGGCAGGCGCTCGATGGCCGGGGGGACCACGTCGCTCATCACCCGGGCGCCCTGGCTGCCGCCGACGACGAGGAGACGAAGCTTGCCGTCGTTCTCCAGGCCCGCATAGGCCTGCCGCGCGGCGTCCAGCACCGCCGGACGGATCGGATTGCCGGTGTGGATGCTCTTGCCCGGCACGTTCGCCGGAACGCCCTTGATGCCGGAAAAGCCCGTGGCGATCACCGTGGCGCGGCGGGCGAGGAGCCGGTTGGCCCGCCCCATCACGCCGTTCGCCTCATGGATCACCGTCGGCACCTTGAGGAACGATGCGGCGAGCACGGGCGGCACGGTGGGATAACCGCCGAAGCCCACGACCACGGCCGGCTTCATCTTGCGAATGAGAGACGCGGCCTTCAAGGTCCCCTGCCCCAGCAGCAGCGCGGCCTTCGCCATCTGCGGCAGCGAGCGGCCGGAAGGCGTCGCGGACGGGATCTCGACGATCTCGTCGGTCGGGAAGGAGCCCGCATAGGCGTTGGCGCGCTTGTCGGTGGCGAGCGCCACCCTGGCGCCGGAGGCCTTCAAGGCATTCGCCAATGCTTCGGCCGGAAAAAGATGACCGCCGGTGCCGCCGGCGGTCAGGAGGATGAGAGGTGACTTCATCCGCGCGGCCAATCCTGATTGTAGGTGTCCATCATCTCGGCCCGCGGGCGCCGTCGCGTGAGGGCGATCAGGAAGCCCATGCCGAGCGCGAGCGAGAGCAGCGAAGATCCGCCATAGGAGATGAACGGCAGCGTCATGCCCTTGGCGGGCATGAGATGCACGTTCACCATCATGTTGATGCAGGCTTGGAGGCCGAACATGAAGATCAGGCCCGTGGCCGCGAGTCGGCAGAACGTATCCTCGTTACGGCGCGCGAGCGTCAGGCCGCGCAGCACGATGAAGGCGAAGATGAGAAGCAGCGCGATGCACACGATGAGGCCGAACTCTTCCGCCGTGACGGCGAAGATGAAGTCCGTATGGGCGTCCGGCAGGATGCGCTTGACCGTGCCCTCGCCCGGCCCGCGTCCGAGCCAGCCGCCGCGGGAGAAGGATTCCATCGCCGTATCCACCTGGAAGGTGTCGCCGGAATCCTTGTCGAGGAAGCGCTCGATGCGGGCGCGCACGTGCGGCAGGAACTCATAGGCCGCCACGATGCCGACAAGCCCTGCGCCGCCGAGGCCCATCACCCAGAACCAGTGCAGCCCGGCGATGAAGAACAGGCCGCACCACACGATAGTGATGAGCATGGTCTGGCCGAAATCCGGCTGGAGAATGAGCGGCACGATGGTGGCCGGCAGGAGAAGAAGCGCCAGCAGCGTGCCCGGCACGTCCTTGCGCCGCGCGCCTTCCGAGAACGCCCAGGCGGAGAGAACCACAAAGGCGGGCTTCACGAATTCCGACGGCTGCAGGCCGAGCGGGCCGATCATGATCCAGCGATGCGCGCCCTTGATCTCGGGACCGTACTGGAACGCCAGCAGGATCAGCACCATGCCGATCGCATAGACCAGCAGCGCGAGACGCCGAATGTGGCGCAGCGACAGGAATGAGACCGGGATCATGATGAACAAGGCCGGGATGAGGAACATCACCTGCCGGTTCACGAAGTGGAACGTGGAGAGCCCGAGGCGCTCCGCGACCGGCGGACCGCCCGCCATGAGAAAGACGAGGCCGGCCAGCATGAGGATGGCGAGGCCTGCGAGGAGCAGGCGGTCGACCGTCCACCACCAATCGCCGAAAGCCGAGCGTTCCGCGCGTGACACCATGTCTAAGCCCCCTTGGCTTCGATGCCGGGCAATGCCCGGACCAGATCGCGGAAGTGGTTTCCGCGCACTTCGTAATTGGGAAATTGATCGTAGGACGCGCAGGCCGGCGACAGCAGGACGACGGCGGGTCCGCCCATCGCCAGCGCGTCCGCGGCCGCCTGTTCGACGGCCCTGTCGAGCGTGCCGGACAGGACATGCGCCACGTCGCTGCCGAGCGTCCTGGAAAATTCGTCCGCGGCTGCGCCGATGAGATAGGCCTTGCGGATCTTCGGGAAGTAGGATTCCAGCGGCTCGATGCCGCCTTCCTTAGCCTTGCCGCCGAGGATCCAGAAAATGTCGTCGAAGGACTTCAGCGCCTTCTCGGTGGAATCCGCATTGGTGGCCTTCGAGTCGTTGATGAAGAGGGCATGGCCAATGCGCCCAACCTCCTCCATGCGATGCGGCAGGCCGGGGAAGGTGCCGAGGCCGGACCGGATTTTTTCCAGCGAAACGTCGAGGGCCAGGGCGACCGCGACTGCCGCGGCGGCGTTCTGCGCATTGTGCGCGCCGCGCAGGGCACCGATGCCTGCCAGATCGGCCAAGGGAGCCGTGTCGGAATCCGTCACGCCGACGAGCGTTTCCCCATCGGCGAAGACACCCTTCGCCCCGATGGGCTCGACGGAAACACGCGCCACGTTCACGCCCCTGCCCTCGCAGGCCTCGGCGATGGCGCGGCTCATCGCATCATCGATGCCGATGACGGCAAGCCCCGCCTTCGCCACCAGACGCTCCTTGATGGCCGCATAAAGCTCCATCGTCCCGTGCCGGTCGATGTGATCGGGCGAAAGGTTGAGGTGAACACCGATTGTGGGGGCGAGCGAGGGCGTGAGGTCGATCTGGAACGACGAGCACTCGATCACGTGGATGCGGGTATCGGACGGCGGCTCGAGCGACAGGATGGCCGTGCCGATATTGCCGCCCATCTGCACGTCGCGACCGGCCTCGCGCAGGATATGCGCGATCAAAGCCGTCGTGGTGGACTTGCCGTTGGTGCCGGTAATCGCGACGAACGGCGCATTCGGCGCGATCTTGGCCCGTTCGCGGCAGAACAGCTCGATGTCGCCGATGATCTCGACGCCCGCTTGCCTCGCGAGCCGCGCCGACCAGTGAGGCTCGGGATGCGTCAGCGGCACGCCGGGCGAGAGGATGAAGGACGAGAAGCGCGACCAATCCGCCTCGCGCAGATCGGCGGTTTCGATGCCCTTCGCGCCGGCTTCCGCCATCTTGGCCGGATTGTCGTCGCAGGCGACCACATGCGCGCCACCCGCCTTCAGGGCGAGAGCCGTCGCCAGACCCGATCCGCCGAGGCCGAAGAGCGCAACCGTTTTGCCCGCGAAGGTGGTGACGGGGATCATGCGCCTTACCGCAGCTTGAGGGTAGCGAGGCCGGTGAGCGCCAGCACGACGGAGATGATCCAGAAGCGGATCACCACCTGCGGCTCGGTCCAGCCCAGCTGCTCGAAATGATGGTGGATCGGCGCCATCTTGAAGACGCGCTTGCCTGTGAGCTTGAACGACGCGACCTGGATGATCACGGACATGATCTCCAGCACGAAGAGGCCGCCCACGATGGCGAGCACGAATTCGTGCTTGGCCGCCACCGCAATGGTGCCGAGAAGGCCGCCGAGAGCGAGAGATCCGGTGTCGCCCATGAAGATCTGGGCCGGAGGCGCGTTGAACCAGAGGAAGCCGAGGCCCGCCCCGATGAGCGCGCCGCAGATGACCGCAAGCTCGCCGGTGCCGGGCACGAAATGGATCTGCAGGTAGTTGGAGAACACCGCGTTGCCGGTCAGATAGGCGATGAAACCGAAGGTGCCGGCCGCGATCATCACGGGCACGATGGCGAGACCGTCGAGACCGTCGGTGATGTTGACGGCGTTGCCCGCGCCGACGATCACGAAGCCGGCGAAGACGATGTAGAACCAGCCGAGATTGAAGATCAGGTCCTTCGAGAAGGGCAGCGCCAGCTTGTTCGCAAGCCCGGGCGTCGCCATGTAGGAGATCGCCAGGCAGGCAACCGCCGCGATCAGGGCCTCGATGGCGAGCCGCGACTTCCCGGAGAAGCCCTTGTGCGACTGCTTCGTCACCTTCAGGTAATCGTCGTAGAACCCGATGGCGCCGAAGCCCACGGTGACGAACAGCACGACCCAGACATAGTGGTTGGCTAGGTTCGCCCACAAGAGCGTCGAGATCAGTACGCCCGCCAGGATCATCAGGCCGCCCATGGTCGGCGTGCCGCGCTTCGTCAGAAGGTGCGATTGCGGCCCATCCTCGCGAATCGGCTGTCCCTTGCCCTGGCGCAGGCGCAGGAGCGAGATCATCCACGGGCCGAAGAGGAAGACGATCAGCAGGGCGGTCGCCGTCGCGCCGCCGGTCCGGAACGTGATGTAGCGGAAAATATTGAGCGGACTGAAATAGGGGCTGAGCTCAGCCAACCAGGTCAACATCGATTATCCTTTCAGCGCGTTTGCCGTCGGGCTCGCGCCGTAACGTTCTTTCAAAGCTTTGACAACCAGGGCCATCTTCATGCTGAGCGAGCCCTTGACGGTGACTGCATCGCCGGGACGCACCGCCGCGCAGACGGCATCGACCAGTTCGGCCGATGTGTCCACATGGGCGGCGACTTTGGCCTTCGGCAGCGCATCGACGAGGTTCCGCATCAGGGGACCGGCCGCGAACAAAAGGTCGATCCTGTTCGCCTCGATGGCCTCCGCGAGCTCCGCGTGCAGGCGGGGCCCCGTTTCGCCGAGTTCCTTCATGTCGCCCAGGACGGCGATGCGTCGTGCGCCGCGCCCGAGTTCCACCGCCCCCAGATTGGCGAAGGCCGCCCGCATGGACGCGGGATTGGCATTGTAGCTCTCGTCGATCAGCAACGCCTCATCGTCGCCGAGGGCAAGCATGGTCCGCTCGCCGCGCCCGACCGGCGGCTTCAGCTCCGCGAAGGAGAGCGCCACGAGCGCGAGGTCGGCGCCGAGCGCATGGGAGGCCGCGAGCACGCTCAGGGAATTGAGCGCGATGTGCCGGCCCGCCGTGCCGATCCGGTAGGTCAGGGGCTGGCCGAAGATCGTCGCGTCCACGACCGAATGATCGGGCTTCACGATGATGCGGTGCGCCCGGATATCCGCCGCCTCATGCTCGCCGAAGGTGATCACGCGGCCGGCCGGGGACGCAGTGGCATGGGCGCGCATCCGCTCGAAATAGGCGTTGTCGCGGCTGATGACCGCCGTGCCGCCGGGCTCCAGCCCCGCGAAGATCTCGCCCTTGGCATCGGCGATGCCCCAGAGCGAGGGGAAGAACTCGATATGGACCGGCTCGACCGTGGTGATCACCGCCACGTGCGGACGCACCATGCCGGTCAGCGGCAGGATCTCGTACGCATGGTTCATGCCGATCTCGAACACGCCGAAGGCGCTCTCGCGCGGCATGCGGGCGAGAGTCAGCGGCACGCCCCAATGATTGTTGTAGGACGCGACCGACGCATGGGTCGCGCCCTGCCGGGCGAGCGCGAGGCGCATGGCCTCCTTCGTGCCGGTCTTGCCGACGGAACCCGTGATGGCGACGATCTTCGCGTCCGTGCGCTCTCGCGCGGCGCGCCCGAGCCTGCGCATGGATTCGAGCACGTCCGGCACGATGACGGGCCTGTCGGAATCCCTGAAGGCGGAAGCCTTTTCCTCCGCCACGACAGCCGCCGCCGCGCCCTTCTCCAGGGCCGCCGCCACGAAATCGTGCCCGTCATGCACATCGCCCTTGATGGCGAAGTAGAGATCGCCGGGCTCGAGGGTGCGCGTGTCGATGGACGCCCCTGTCGCCTGTGCGAAGCCACCACCGACGCGGGCGCCGGTGGCGGCTAGGATTTCATCCAAGGTCCATAGGGGCGAATTCATCCCTGCCTCTCCGCAATGGCCGCCCGGACTTCGTCGTGGTCCGAGAACGGCAGGGTCCGGTCGCCGATGATTTGGCCCGTTTCATGACCTTTGCCGGCCACGACCAGAATATCGCCTTCCCGAAGCTCCTTCACGGCCGTGCGGATGGCCTCGGCCCGGTCGCCGATTTCCCGCGCGCCGGGCGCGGCCTTCATGACCTCGGCGCGGATGGCGGCCGGATCCTCGGAGCGAGGATTATCGTCCGTGACGATGACCACATCCGCCTTGTCGGAGGCGATGCGTCCCATGAGCGGACGTTTTCCCCGGTCCCGGTCGCCGCCGCAGCCGACGACGCAGAACAGACGTCCCTTCACGAAGGGGCGCAGGGCATCGAGCACGTGGGCGAGCGCATCGGGCTTGTGCGCGTAATCGACGATGCAGATCGCGCCGTCGACCTCGCCCACCTGCTCCAGGCGGCCCGACACGCCCTTGAGGGTCTCGAATCCCTTCAGCACGTCCTCGGCCCTGCCCTCGCCTTCGACGGCGAGGACGAGGCCCGCCGCCACGAGAGCGTTCTCGACCTGGAAGGCTCCGAGCAGCGGCAGCGTCGTCCGGATGGTCTTTCCATATGCTTCGACGGTGAGCGCCTGCGTGAAACCTTCAGCACGGGCTTCGACGAGACGGAGCGTCTCGCCCGCCCGGCCCGTGGTGATGAGCTTCAGCCCGCGGTCGCGCACTCCCTGCAGGAAGATGTCCGCATAGGGTCCGTCCGCATTGATGATGGCAGGCGCATCAATGGGCAGAAGCGTGTCGAACAGGCGCATCTTCGCCTGCGCATAGGCTTCCGTCGTGGCGTGGTAATCGAGATGATCGCGCCCGAGATTGGTGAAGCCCGCAACCTGCAGGCGCACGCCGTCGAGGCGGCGCTGGTCGATGCCGTGCGAGGACGCTTCCATGGCGAGCCGCGTAACGCCGTCACGGGCGAGGCGGTCGAAGTTCTCGTGCAGCGAGATCGGATCCGGCGTGGTGAGCGAGCCGTAGGCGGCGCCGTCGGACGTGATGATGCCGAGCGTGCCGACGCTCGCGGACTTGTAGCCGAGATGCGCGAAGAGCTGGCGCACGAAATCGGCCACCGAGCTCTTGCCGCTCGTCCCCGTGACGGCGACGACCTTCTCCGGCTGCATCGGATGGAAACGCGCCGCCGCGAGAGCCAGCGTGCGGCGCACGTCGCCGACCTGAACATAAGCGACATGGCCCGGCAGATCGGACGGGCGCGCCGCCTCGCCGACGATGGCGACCGCGCCGGCCGCCACCGCCTGCGGCACGAAACTCATGCCGTCCACCTTCGTGCCGGGCACGGCGAAGAACAGGGTGCCCTGCCCCACCTTGCGGCTGTCGGAGGCGATCCCCGAAACGGCGAGAGGGGCATGTTCATGCCCCTGCGCTTCAACGACCAGATCGCCGAGTTTCTTCGTCATTTCGCTCATCGGTTGCTGCCCCAGGCGCCGAGGCGCGACATCAACGGGAATGGCTGCGAGGGCGCCTCGAAGCGCGGCGGCACGCTGAGCAGCGGCGCCACGCGTTCGACGATATTTCCGGTCACGGGACCGGCGTTCCAGCCTGCGGTCGAGAAGCCGTAGGTTCCCTCCACGGCCTGAGGCTCGTCCATGATCGTGAGGAACACGTATTTCGGTTTGTCGGCCGGCACCACCGCCGTGAAGGTGGTGAGGTTCTTGTTCTTGGAATAGCGGCCGTTGATCACTTTCTCGGCCGTGCCGGTTTTCCCGCCCACGAAGAAGCCCGCGATGGCCGCGGAGCTCGCCGAGCCTTCCGGCACGGAGGCGTTGAGGCGCATCACATAGCGCATGGCCTCGCTCGTCTCGGGCCGGATCACCTGAAGGGCGCTCTGCCTTGCCTCGGCCTCGGTGCGCTTCAGGAAGGTCGGCTTGATCAGCACGCCGCCATTGACCAGAGCGCCGACGGCCATGAGCGCCTGGAGCGGCGCGACCGCGAGGCCGTGGCCGAACGCGATGGTCATGGTGTTGAGCTCGCCCCAGCGCGGCGGAATGATCGGCAGGGCGCTTTCCGGCAGCTCGGTCTCGAGACGCGAGAGCTGGCCCATCTTGCGCAGGAAGGCCTTGTGCCCTTCCACGCCGATGCCGAGCGCCATGCGCGCGGTGCCGATGTTGGACGAGTGCACAAAGACCTCCGGCGTGGTGAGCACCCGGCGCGTGGCATGGTAATCGCCGATGGTGAACTTGCCGTAGCGCAGGCCGGAGCGCGCATCGAAGGTCGAGTTGATGTTGTACTTGCCGGAATCGAGCGCCATCGCGACGGTGAGCGCTTTGAAGGTCGAGCCCATCTCGAACACGCCGACATTGATGCGGTTGATCCGGTCCTTGTCGAGCGCGTCCACCGGGTTGTTGGGATCGTAGTCCGGCAGCGACACGAGGGCGATGATCTCGCCGGTGTTCACGTCCAGGATCGCGCCCGCCGTCGCCTTGGCCTTGAACTTCGCCATGCCCTTCGCAAGCTCGTCGCGCAACGCATGCTGCACGCGCAGATCGAGGGAGAGCTGGACGGGCTTCAGGTCCGCGGCGGAGATGTTGAAGCCCGCGCCGTTGAGATCCTGCAGGCCCATGCTGTCGATGTATTTCTCCATCCCGGCGATGCCGACGTTGTCCACGTTGGCGAAGCCGAGCACGTGGGCGGCGGCTTCCGCATTGGGATAGATGCGCTTGTTCTCGGGCAGGAATCCGATGCCGGGAATGCCGAGGCGATGCACTTCCGCCTGCTGGCGCGGCGTGATCTCGCGCTTGACCCAGACGAAGCCCTTCTTGGTGCCGAGCTTGTTGCGCAGGTCCGTAGCGTCGAGATCGGGCAGGACGGCGGTGAGCAACTCGACCGCCTCGTCCTTGTCGATGATGTTGCGCGGCTCCGCGAAGACCGACACCATCTTCACGTCGGTCGCCAGGATCTCGCCGTTGCGGTCGACGATGTCGGGACGGGCGGCGGAAATTTCCGACGACGCCGCGCGGCGCACTTCGCTCGTGTTCTCGCTCGTGACGGCGAGATAGACGAGACGTCCGCCGATGAGGCTGAACAGCCCGACGAAGCACGCGGCCGCGAGGCCCACGCGCGAGGTGCTCTTGTCGTGGCGCAGGCGGAACAGCTCCCGGGCGTGACCGAGGATGCCGCGCTTCGCGCGCCGCGCCGAAGCGTGCTCCGGATACGCTTCTTCGGAAAGGTTCTCACCCTGCCATTCGGTTTGGGGCTCTTGCAACACGAGGCTCACCGTCTAGGGGTTTGGGTCGTCGGGGTGCGGGCGTCCGAATTCTTGTCCTTCGGCGTCGACGTCGGACCGAGGAGGCCGAGCGCTTCGAGCTTGCGGCCGATCTCGTCCTCGCGAGACGGACGGTTCGGCAGCTCGGACAGGCGCGCGAGCTGCTGAATCTTCAGCGGCTGCAGGTCGAGATGCTTGTCGGCGGCCTCCTGGAGGCGGTCGGGGCGGTCGAGATATTGCCACTCGGCCTGCAGCACCGCGATGGCCTCGCGCTCGCGCTGCACCTTGGTCTTCAGCTTCGCCACCTGCTCCGCGTAGTAGAGCGTGTCGTACTTGATCGAATAGGCATAACCCGCCGATGCGATGAGGGCGGAAATCGCGATGATATGGAGCAGCCGGATCATCGGCGCCCTCCCCGTTTTTCGGCTGTCTGCGGCAGTTCGGCCAGCATGGCGATGGCGCTCAAAGGCTCCTGCGGCGGCGTGCTCGTGCGCTCGCCCGCCCGCAATTTCGCCGAGCGCGCCCGCGGATTGCGCGCCATTTCCTGCTCGCTAGGACCGACCGGACCTCTGGTGACTGCATCGAAAGTGGGCTCCGGCGCGGCGGCTGTCGGCAGGTGGCGCGAGCCGGTGGCCGCGCGGCCGGTGCGGGCCGCGAAGAACTGCTTCACGATGCGGTCTTCCAGCGAATGGAACGTGACGACCACGAGACGGCCGCCGGGCTTCAGGATGCGCTCCGCCGCGTGCAGGGCGCGCACCAATTCGCCGAGCTCGTCGTTGACCGCGATGCGCAGGCCCTGGAACACGCGCGTGGCCGGATGGATGCCGCCGGGCTCCTGGCGGATCAGCGATGCGACGAGATCGGCCAGCTGACGCGTGGTCTCGAACGGCTGGCGGCGGCGCATCTCGATGATGGCGCGGGCCACCGCGCGGGCGCGCCGCTCTTCGCCGTAATGGTAGAAAATGTCCGCAAGCTCGGCCTCGGAGGATTCGTTTACGAGATCGGCCGCGCTCGGACCGCTCTGCTCCATGCGCATGTCGAGCGGCCCCTCGTTGCGGAACGAGAAGCCGCGCTCGGCCTGGTCGAGCTGCATGGACGACACGCCGATGTCGAGAACGACGCCGTCGACGCTCTCGAAACCCTGCGCATGCGCGAGCTCGTCGAGATCCCCGAAGCGTCCGGAGACGAGCATCAGGCGCTTCTTGAATTTGGCCGCGAGGGAAGCGCCGCCCGCGATCGCATCGGGATCGCGGTCGATGGCAACAACCTTGTTCTGGGGATGTCCGTCGAGAATGGCGCGCGTATAACCGCCTGCGCCGAACGTGCCGTCGATGAAAGTGCCGCCGCGCTTGACATCGAGAGCCGTGCACACCTCTTCCAGGAGCACAGGAACGTGACGGGACGGTCCGCCAGCGGCTCCGGCTCCTGGGCCGTCGCCGCGTCCCATCATCGCTCCCGTACTCCTGGTGAGGTGTTCTGCACTAACCTTGGCTCCATGACTCGGCTTCCCAATGCTTTCTTCAGGTCTCGGACCTTCGTGCGCGCCTCCTCCAAGTGCGCACGGAAGCGCTCGGGCTCCCAAATCTGGAACTTGTGACCGAGTCCGACGAACGTCACCGTATCGCCGATCCCGGCATGCACTTTTACCGTGTCCGTCAGGATGACACGCCCTTCCGGATCGACCTTCAGAATTTCGCTGGTCCCGAACAACGCCGTCGACAGCTGATCCCGCTCGTCCGAATAGGGCGACAGCGTCGACAAGAACGCATCGATCTCGTTCAGAAGCGTATTGCCGCCCGCGTCCAATGCCTGCGCGTCGAGCGCCGGATGAACGTAGAGCCCCTCGAATCCATCCCTGGCCAGAACGGCCCGGAAGGATGCGGGGATCGAGACGCGACCCTTCGAATCCAACTTGTTGGTGAAATTGGACACGAAGCGGTTCATTGGCCGCAGCTCGCACGCTCCTGATTGTCAGCCCCCAGGCAGATCTTGAGGATCCGCCACCCGCAGCCGGTGATGACGCTACTTCCCGAAGCCGAACGTCAGCATTTCTTGAGTGCTTGACGCCCCCTTCGGAAGACACCGTCGACGGGATGGTTTGGGATAACATGGGACAGTATGGGCGTCAACGGAACGGGGGTGGTGGATGCGCCTCTCGGCATGCGTTCTCCATGAGACGCATTTACGGTTAATGAATCGTAAGCGACGCAAAGGTTTGCGCCGCATTGATGCAAATTTCGGGCCTGTGGATAGATGGGGTCAGCCGGCCTGTAAGCCGGGTTCTGTAGGGCCCAAAGTCTAAGACCTTGGGCGTGGCGACCATTCCTCTGGGACGATCATTGCTGAACGCCTCAAGCAACCAACCCGGACGACGAGCCTGGAAGCAGGCCTGGCGCGAACGCCTGTCGTCCCTATTCGGTTTTGCTCCTGGTGGGGTTTACCTTGCCGTCCGCATTGCTGCGTCCGCGGTGCGCTCTTACCGCACCCTTTCACCCTTACCCCGAGGTCCGAGGACCTTTGCGGGGCGGTCTGCTCTCTGTGGCACTTTCCCTAGGGTTTCCCCCGCCGGACGTTATCCGGCACCTTGCTTCCATGGAGCCCGGACTTTCCTCCCCGAGCGCAAGCTCGAAGCGGCCGCCCGGCCGGCTGACGATGGGGATGTGGTGCAAAAGACGCCTCCGCGTCAAGGCCAAAGGTTACTCGGCCGCGGCCGTCAGCACCTTCACCTTCGCGCAATAGGCGCGCGAGGCGCTCGTCATGGTGGTCGCCCGGTGCCCGAACTGATAGCGCAGGATCGTGCCGCAGGTGTCGCCGCCGGCGAGCTTGTAAGCTTTGGCGAGATACTTCAACCCGTAACGCAGGTTGGTTTCCGCATCGAGAAGACCCGCGGCCGGACCTTGGTAGCCGAGGGATTGCGCGGTGCGGACATTGATCTGCGTCAGGCCCATATGCGCGCCGTTGCGCGCGCCCGCATTGTAGCGGCTCTCGAGCCGCACCACGGCATCGGCCAGTCCGTAAGGCAGGCCGTTCTCGGACGCATAGCGCACGATCAGCGGCTTGAGGGCGCCGGCTTTGGCCGCATCGGCCCGTCCGGAGCGCGAGAGCCCCGACAGGTCGACGGGAAGGGCGGACGTCTCTTCGACACCGGCCTCCTCCTCGTCCGCCGCAGCTGCCGCTGCGGCAACAGGAGGCTCCACGGGAATCTTCGTGACCTTGGCGGCCTCCCTGGTCTTCTTGGCCTCGCCTTTGGTCGTCCTGCCGGATTTCGCGGCTTTGGCGGCCTCCGCCGCCTCCTCCGCCTCGATGGCCGCCTGCTCTTCCTTGAGCGCGGCCTCGGCGGCCTTCTGCTCCGCCATCTGCGCGCGGACGAGCTCCTCCGCGTCCTGCGGCGAAATCAACGTGCTTTCCGCTTGCGCCTGCGGCGCAAGACCAAGCGTAGTCAAGCTTATGATGACGGCCGCCACCGTTCTCAGATCACGCTGCCAAGTCATATCGTAACTCCAGATGGCATAGGCCGTAGAGCGGCGGTGGGTGGTGGCGAAATAAGGCAAAGTTGTGGCCCGGCAAGTCGCAATTATGTTCACGCAATGCTTAAGCTAGACGCTTTGGACCCGCGAAACCGAGGCTGGAGAAGGCAGAAATAGCCTGAATCCGGTACAGAAAATTATTCACCTCGCGCATGCGTAGGAAACGCATTCGCCGGCTCAAGGCGGCTTCACGAATCAAAGATATAAAATTACGTATCGTAATACTCTTTCGCTCATTCAAAGGGGAATACGATGAAGACCAAACTCGTCGCGGCCGCAGGAACGCTCCTGCTGTCCTTGGCCGCCTGCAACACGCCGGGCGAGCGCGCTCTCGGCGGCGGCGCCATCGGCGGCCTTGCCGGTGCGGCCATCGGTGGCCTGGCGACCGGCCATGCGAGCGGCGCTCTCGCGGGCGCGGCCGTCGGCGCCGCCGGCGGTGCCGTGGTCGGAGCCGCGACGGCGCCCGAGCCCATGGTTGTCGAACAGCCGATGCCCGCCGCCCCGATGCGCGGCGACATGCGCCCCTCCGGCCAGGGCCGCGTTGACCAGGGCGGCCGCCCCTGGTCGCCTAAAGACTGCAAATACGGTACCATGGTGCACCACGGTTCCGTGGTTTGTTCCCCTTGACACCCCATGGAACCGATCGGCTAGGAAACAGTTGGCAGTAAGGCTAAGCTGAATTGCTCAAGCTTTCTCCAATTGTCTGTCGCTGACCAAGAGGACACGTCCATGAAGAAAATCATCACCGCTGTCGCCGCGGGTGCTCTCACCCTCTCGATCGCCGCCTGCAACACGCCGGGCGAGCGCGCAGTCGGCGGTGCCGCAGTCGGCGGCCTTGCCGGTGCGGCCATCGGCGGTGCTGCCACGGGCCGTGGAAGCGGCGCCCTGGCGGGCGCGGCCATCGGTGCTGCCGGTGGTGCCATCGTGGGCGCGGCGACGGCTCCGGGCCGCCCGGCCTGCCCCTACGGCACGTATCAGGACGTCTACGGCAACGTCTACTGCCGCTGATCGCGCATCGAAATTGAATTTGAGGGGTCGGGACATTCCCGGCCCCTTTCCTTTTGCCCGTACTTGAGATTACGACTGATCATAAGATGATTCAGTCGATTTGGGGTAAGCTGGGTGGCGCCGGCATCGGGCTCGCGTTGGGCGGACCGATCGGCGCCCTCCTGGGTGGCGTCGCCGGCCACGTTCTCATTGATCGCGAGGGTGCTCCTTTCGGGAAGCCGCCCCGCGACGTGCTCTTCACCATGGGCCTCGTGGCCCTCGCGGCCAAGATGGCGAAGGCCGACGGCGTCGTGGTCGACGTGGAGGTCAGAGCCTTCGAGCAGATCGTCGAGGTTCCGGAAAGCGAACACGACAAGGTGGAGCGCCTGTTCAATCTCGCCATCCAGACCACGGACGGCTTCGAGGCCTATGCCCGCCAGATCGGCGATGCCTTCAAGGATGAGCCGGCCCTGCTCGAGGACGTGCTCGACGGCCTGTTCCACATCGCCAAGGCGGACGAAGCCATCCATGAGGCCGAATACGCCTACCTCAAGGACGTAGCGACGATCTTCGCCCTCTCGGATCAGGATTTCGCGCGCATCGCCGCCCGGCACGTGCAGCGCGCCGACGATCCCTATCTCATTCTCCAAGTGGACCGGAGCATGAGCGACGAGGAGCTGAAGCGGCATTATCGCCGCCTCGTGGCCGAGAACCATCCCGACCGGGAGATCGCCCGCGGCCTGCCGCCCGAAGCCGTGAAAATCGCCACCGAGCGCGTGGCTGCCATCAACGCCGCCTGGGAAACCGTTGCGGCCGAGCGGAACATCAGGTGACCGCATGAGCGCTCTTTCCCCGGAAAGCCCGGTCGCCGGCAAGGTGTTTCCGTCGCCCAACCACGGGGAGCGCAAGGACGCGCAGCGCCCCAGTATGGTCATTCTCCATTACACGGGCATGCCGGACGAGGGCGAGGCCCTGCAATGGCTGTGCAATCCCATGTCCCAGGTCTCCGCCCATTACTTCGTGTTCGGCGACGGCCGCGTGCTCCAGCTCGTGCCGGAGATGCGCCGGGCCTGGCATGCGGGCCTCTCCTCCTGGGACGGCGTGACCGACATCAATTCCTGCTCCATCGGCATCGAGATCGCCAATCCCGGACATCCGGGCGGCCTGCCTCCCTTCCCCGATGCGCAGATCGACAGCGTCGCGGCCCTGACGAAGGACATCGTCACCCGCTGGCGCATTCCCCAGACCCGCGTGCTCGGTCATTCGGACGTCGCGCCCGGCCGCAAGGTCGATCCGGGCGAGCTTTTCCCCTGGCAGCGCCTGCACGAAGCGGGCGTCGGCCATTGGGTCGCCCCCTCGGCCACGAACGACGGCCGCTTCTTCGCGCGCGGCGACCAGGGCATGCCCATCGAAGCCCTGCAGGCCATGCTCGCCATGTACGGCTACAGCGTGAGGATCAACGGCGTCTTCGACGAGGACACGGAGAAGGTCGTCGCCGCCTTCCAGCGCCACTTCCGCCCCGAGCGCGTCGACGGCGTCGCGGACGCCTCCACCATCATGACCCTGCGCAACCTGATCGCCACCCGGCCGCAGGCTGCCGCATGACAAAGAGTTAACTCGTCACGCCCCGGGAAATCGGCCACAATCCGCCATCATGATATTTCGTATGGCGGAGAGGGTTTTTCGGTGCGTCGCGTCTGGGTGTGGTTGATCGGCATCGTGCTCGTGGCTGGAGCGCTCGGTTTCGTGCTGTGGAAACCGACAGGTAGCAGCGCGTCCGATCAGGCCTATCGCCTGGGCGTGGTGGACCGCGGCTCCATCACGGCGAGCGTCCGCGCGACCGGCACGCTCAATCCCGTCACCACCGTGCTCGTCGGCTCCCAACTCTCGGGCCAGGTGGTCGAGATCCTGGCCGACTACAACACGCCCGTGAAGGAAGGCCAGGTGGTCGCCCGCCTCTATGCGGAGCAGATCAAGTCGCGCCGCGACGCGGCCCTGGCGGATCTCGCCCAGGCCCGAGCGGATCTCGACACCAAGCGCGCCCAGATCGACAAGGCGCAATCGGCGCTGCAACGGTCGGAGGCGCAGGCGAACGATCTTGCCGCGCAGCGCGACCGCGCCCGAGCGCAGCTCACCGAGGCCCAGCGCAACCTCGACCGGCAGCGGGAACTGACCACCCGTGCGGTGGGAACCCAGACGGCGCTCGAGCAGGCCGGGACGCAGCTCGACGTTCAGAAGGCGAACCTCACCTCCGCCGAGGCGCAGATCGCATCCAACCAGGCCGAGACCGAAGGGCTCAAGGCCGATCTTGCCCTGGCGCAAGCGAACCTGAAATCGGCCGAGGCGATGATCCTGCAGCGGCAGGCGAAGCTGAAGGACATCGAGATCGATCTCGCCCGCACCGACATCAAGTCGCCCGTCGACGGCGTCGTGATCCAGCGTGACATCGAACTCGGCCAGACCGTCGCGGCGTCGCTCTCCGCCCCCACCCTGTTCACCATCGCGCAAGACCTGAGGGAGATCGACATCTACGCCAATATCGACGAGGCGGATGTGGGACGCCTGAAGGACGGCCAGAAGGTGACCTTCACGGTCAACGCCTATCCGAACCGCGCCTTCGAGGGCGTCGTGCGCATGGTGCGCCTCTCGGCCCAGACGGTGCAGAACGTGGTGACCTACACGGCGGTCATCGGCGTGGAGAACCAGGACCAGGCGCTTCTCCCCGGCATGACGGCGAACCTCCAGATCGTCACGGACGAACGCGAGGACGTGCTGCGCGTGCCCAACGCGGCCCTGCGCTACCGGCCGCCCGTGTCCGTTGCATCGAGCGGCGGCGCCCAGGACGGCCAGCCGCGGCGGCGCGAGCGTGCTCAGGACGCGCAGATGCAGCCCGACGAGGGCATGAGCGGGCGCATCTACCGTGTCGGGCAGGACGGCGCTCCGCAGGCCGTGCATGTGCGCCTCGGCGCGACCGACGGGTCCTATACGGAGATCCTGCGCGGCGACGTGCAGGAAGGTGCGGCGGTCATCGTCGGGGCCCAGCGTGCAGGCGCTTCGGACGATGCGGGCGCCTCGCCCACCGGCCGCCGCGCGCGTCCGCCGCGCATGTTCTAAGGAGCGCGCCGTGGCTCTCATCGAGACGCACGAACTCAGGCGGATCTACGATCTCGACGCAGGCCGCGTCGTGGCCCTCGACGCGGTTTCGCTCGCCATCGAGAAGGGCGATTTCGTCGCCGTGATGGGACCGTCCGGTTCCGGCAAGTCCACGTTCATGAACCTCGTCGGCTGCCTCGACAGGCCGACGAGCGGCCAGTATCGGCTCGCGGGCACGGCCGTCGAAAGCCTCGACGCGGACGGCCTCGCGCGGCTGCGCAACCGGGAGATCGGCTTCGTGTTCCAGCAGTTCAACCTGCTGCCGCGCGTGGACGCGCTCGGCAACGTGGAGCTGCCCATGGTCTATGCGGGTTTCGACCGCAGAACGCGCCGCGAGCGGGCCCTGCACGCGCTCGACCGTGTCGGCCTCGCGGAGCGCGCCCATCACCGGCCGATGCAATTGTCGGGCGGGCAGCAGCAGCGCGTCGCCATCGCGCGTGCGCTCGTCAACAGCCCAAGCCTGCTCCTCGCCGACGAGCCCACCGGGGCGCTCGACAGCCGCACGGCGAACGAGATCATGGCCCTGTTCCAGGAACTCAACCGCGAGGGCGCCACCATCGTGCTCGTCACCCACGATGCGGAGGTGGGCCGCCACGCGCACCGCCTCGTCCGCTTCCGCGACGGCCACGTGACCGAGGACCGGCGTCAGGTTCCGGTCGATGCGCGCGCCCTTGCCCGGGAGGCCGCGGAATGAGGCTGATCGAGGCCGTTCGCTCGGCGCTCTCGGCCATCATGGCCAACGCCCTGCGCAGTCTTCTGACGATGCTCGGCATCGTCATCGGCGTCGCGGCCGTCATCGCCATGGTGGCGATCGGGTCCGGCGCGCGCAATCTCGTCGACAGCCAGATCCGCTCCCTCGGCGCGAACCTCGCCATCGTGACGCCCGGCAACGTGACCCAGGGCGGCGCACGTCTCGGCGCCGGCGCCGCCTCCTCGCTCCCGGACGAGGACGCCCACGCCATCCGGCGCGAGGTCGACGGCGTGGTGGCGGCCGCGCCCTTCGTGCAGGGCGGCACGCAGGTCGTGGCCGGCGGCAGCAACTGGGGCACGCGCATCTACGGCATCGACAACGACTGGTTCTCGGCCCGCGAATGGGATGTCGCAACCGGCCGCACCTTCGACCCGGAGGAGGTCCGGCGCGGCGACATCGTCATTCTTCTCGGCCAGACGGTCGCGCGCAACCTCTTCGGCGAGGACGATCCCATCGGCCAGACCGTGCGCGTGCGCAACGTGCCCTTCCGCGTGATCGGCGTCATGGCGTCGAAGGGCCAGTCGGCCTTCGGGCAGGATCAGGACGATGTCGTGTTCGTGCCGCTCGATGCGGGCCGTCGCCGCGTGATCGGACGCAACTACGCCAAGGACGGGTCGGTGGGCTCGATCTTCGTGAAATTCTCCGACGAGAGCGACATCGAACCGGGCATCGCCACTATGACGGAGCTGCTGCGCCAGCGCCATCGCGTCACGGGCGACCAGGAGGATGATTTCTCCATCCGCAACCTGACGGAGATCGCCAACACGGCCTCCGCCTCGGCCAACACCCTGTCCATGCTGCTCGCCGCCGTCGCGGCCGTGTCGCTGCTCGTCGGCGGGATCGGCATCATGAACATCATGCTGGTCTCGGTGACGGAGCGCACCCGCGAGATCGGCCTGCGCCTGGCGGTGGGCGCACGCCCGCGCGACATCCTGAGCCAGTTCCTGATCGAGGCGACGACGCTGTCCACCATCGGCGGAGCCCTCGGCATCGGCCTCGGCGCGGGCGCCGCCTATCTCGTGGCGCAGCTCGCCGGCTGGCCCTCGCTGGTGTCGACGAACGCCATCATGATCGCCGTCGGCTTCTCGGCGCTGGTGGGTATCTTCTTCGGGTTCTACCCGGCGCGGCGGGCCGCGAAGCTCGATCCGATCGAGGCGCTGCGGCGGGAGTAGTTGCGACTGGATGAGCGCAGGGTTCAGCGCGGCGTGAGATGACACCCACCACGTCATGGCCGGGCTTGTCCCGGCCATCCCGATGCTGTGAAGCTTGGTGCTTGAAGTGCTCGGAATCACCGGCACAAGGCCGGTGATGACGTAGGAGGGCTCTTCCCTACTCCGCCGCCATCACGCGATAGCTCGCCGGATCGTAGTTGAGGATCGGAGCAAGCCAGCGTTCGACCTCGGCGATGCTCATGTCTTTGCGGGCCGCGTAATCCTCCACCTGATCGCGCTCGACCTTGGCGACGCCGAAATAATAGGCATCCGGATGCGACAGGTAGAGGCCCGACACGGAGGAGCCCGGCCACATAGCGTAGGACTCCGTGAGCGTCACGCCGATGCTGCGCTCGGCGTTGAGCAGGCTGAAGAGCGTCGCCTTCTCCGTGTGGTCGGGCTGCGCGGGATAGCCGGGAGCCGGGCGGATGCCCTGGTATTCCTCGCCGATCAGTCCCTCGTTGCTGAGGTTCTCGTCGGATGCATAGCCCCAGAACTCCCGGCGCACGCGCTCGTGCATGCGCTCGGCGAAGGCCTCCGCGATGCGGTCCGCGAGCGCCTTCACCATGATCGAACGGTAATCGTCGTTGGCGCGCTCGAAACGTTCCGCGATGCGCACCTCCTCGATGCCGGAAGTGACCACGAAGGCGCCGATCCAATCGGGCTTTCCGCTGTCGGCGGGAGCGATGAAATCGCTCAGGCAGAGATTGGGCTTGCCGTCACGCTTGGAGAGCTGCTGACGCAGGCCGTGGAAGGTCGCAAGCGGTTCGCCGCGGCTCTCGCCCGTGTAGAGGCGAATATCGTCGCCGACCGTGTTGGCGGGCCAGAATCCGATCACCGCCTTCGGGTTGAACCAGCGCTCGTCCACGAGCTGCTTCAGCATGGCTTGCGCATCCTCCCAGAGCTGGCGTGCGGCCTCGCCCTGCTTCTCGTCGTCGAGGATCGCCGGGAAGCGACCCTTCAGCTCCCAGGTCTGGAAGAAGGGCGTCCAGTCGATATAGGGCACGAGCTCGCCCACGTCGTAGCTGCGGAACACGCGCGCGCCGGTGAAGGTCGGCTTGGGCGGCTGGTAGGACGACCAGTCGGGCATGAACCGGTTGGCGCGCGCCTTCTCGATGGACAGGCGCTGCTTGTCGGCCTCCGAGCGGGCATGGGCGTCGGCCACCTTGCGGTACTCGGAGCGCAGCGTCTCCACATAGCCGTCCTTCATGTCGGGCGACAGGAGCGACGACACGATGCCGACGGCGCGGCTGGCATCTGTCACGTAGACGGCCTGGCCCTTGTGGTAGTTCGGGTGGATCTTCACAGCCGTGTGCACGCGGCTCGTGGTGGCGCCGCCGATGAGGAGCGGAATCTCGAAGCCCTCGCGCTCCATCTCGCTCGCGACGTTCACCATCTCGTCCAGCGACGGCGTGATGAGGCCGGAAAGGCCGATCACGTCCACGTTCTCCTTGCGCGCCGTCTCCAGGATCTTCTGGGCCGGCACCATGACGCCGAGGTCGATCACCTCGTAGTTGTTGCAGGCGAGAACAACGCCGACGATGTTCTTGCCGATATCGTGCACGTCGCCCTTCACGGTCGCCATGAGCACCTTGCCGGCGGCGGAGCGTCCGGTGTCGCCGGAGGCTTCCTTCTCGGCCTCCATGAACGGCATGAGATAGGCGACCGCCTGCTTCATGACCCGGGCGGATTTCACCACCTGCGGCAGGAACATCTTTCCGGCGCCGAAGAGATCGCCCACCACGTTCATGCCGGCCATGAGCGGCCCTTCGATCACGTGCAGCGGGCGCTCGGCCGCTTGGCGCGCCTCTTCCGTGTCCTGCTCGATGAATTCGGTGATGCCGTTGACGAGCGCGTGCTCGATGCGCTTGCCCACGGGCCAGGAGCGCCATTCGAGATCGGCCGTCTTCACGGCGCCCGCGCCGTCGCCCTTGAAGCGCGGCGCCGCCTCCAAAAGTCGCTCCGTCGCGTCGGGACGGCGGTTGAGGACCACGTCCTCGCACAGCTCGCGCAGCTCCGGATCGATCTCGTCGTACACGGCGAGCTGCCCGGCATTCACGATGCCCATGTCCATGCCGACCTTGATGGCGTGGAACAGGAACACGGAATGCATGGCCTCGCGCACCGGCTCGTTGCCGCGGAACGAGAAGGACAGGTTCGACACGCCGCCCGAGATATGGGCATGGGGCAGCGTCTCGCGGATGATCCGCGTCGCCTCGATGAAGGCGACCCCGTAGCCGTTATGCTCCTCGATGCCGGTGGCGACCGCGAACACGTTCGGATCGAAGATGATGTCTTCCGGCGGGAAGCCGACCTCTTCGGTCAGGATCCTGTAGGCGCGCGTGCAGATCTCGACCTTGCGCTCCAGCGTATCCGCCTGGCCCTGCTCGTCGAAGGCCATGACGACGACGGCCGCACCATAGGAACGGCAGATCCTCGCCTGCTCGACGAAGGCCTCCACGCCCTCCTTCATGGAGATCGAGTTCACGATGGCCTTGCCCTGGATGCACTTGAGGCCGGCCTCGATCACGTGGAACTTGGAGGAGTCGACCATCACCGGAACGCGCGCGATGTCGGGCTCTCCAGCGACGAGGTTGAGGAACTCCACCATGGCCTTCTCGGAATCGAGCAGGCCCTCATCCATGTTGACGTCGATGATCTGCGCGCCGTTCGCCACCTGATCGCGCGCCACATCGAGGGCTGCCGCGTAATCGTTGTTGGTGATGAGCTTGCGGAACTTGGCCGAGCCCGTGACGTTGGTGCGCTCGCCCACATTCACGAACGGAATGTCGGAAGTCAGGACGAAGGGCTCAAGGCCCGACAGGCGCATGAGCGGCTGCATCTTCGGAACCGTGCGCGGCGCCTTGCCGGCGACCGCTTCCGCGATGGCGCGAATATGATCCGGCGTCGTGCCGCAGCAGCCACCGACCACGTTGACGAGACCGGCATCGGCGAATTCCGCGATCATACGCGCCGTGGCCGCCGGGCTCTCGTCATAGAGGCCGAACTCGTTCGGCAAACCCGCATTCGGATAGGCGCAGACCAGGGTGTCGGCCACCTTGCCGATCTCCTGGACATGCGCGCGCATCTCGCGCGCGCCGAGCGCGCAGTTGAGGCCGATGGAGAACGGCTCCGCATGGCGCACCGAATGCCAGAACGCCGTCGGCGTCTGGCCCGACAGCGTGCGGCCGGAGAGATCCGTAATGGTTCCCGAGATCATGACCGGGAGCTTCACGCCCTTCTCGGCGAAGACCTGATGCGTCGCCACGATGGCGGCCTTGGCGTTGAGCGTATCGAAGATCGTCTCGATCAGGATGATCTCCGCGCCGCCGTCGACGAGGCCCCTCACCTGCTCGGCGTAAGCGTCGCGGACCTGGTCGAAGGTCACAGCGCGGTAGCCGGGATTGTTCACGTCCGGCGAGATCGAGAGCGTGCGGTTCGTCGGCCCGATGGCACCGGCCACGAAGCGGCGGCGGCCGTCTTCCTTCTCGGCGATCAGCGCGGCCTCGCGGGCAAGCCGCGAGCCCTCGACATTCAACTCGTAGACGATCTCCTCCATGCCGTAATCGGCCTGGGCGATGGAAGTGCCGGAGAAGGTGTTCGTCTCCACGATGTCCGCGCCCGCGCGGAAGTAGTCGAGATGCACGTTGCGCACCGCGTCGGGCTGCGTGAGGATGAGCAGGTCGTTGTTGCCCTTGACGTCCTGCTTCCAGTCCTTGAACCGCTCGCCCCGGAAATCCTCTTCCGAGAAGCGCGAGCGCTGCAGCTCCGTTCCCATCGCGCCGTCGAGCACGAGGATCCGCTTGGAGGCGGCTTCGCGGAGCGCCTTGGTCACATCGGCCCCATCGGCCGGGCGGGGATGATACGCGGTCATTCGATCTGTTCTCTTTTCACCGCGGCCGGATGGGCGCCGGCCGATGAAATTCTTTCAACGTTACAAAAGTGAATGCCCGGCTAGGCCGGGCATCGGGACAATCAGGCGGCCGCCCTCACGCTCTGCTCGCGCAGGCCGAGCAGATGGCAGATGGCATAGACGAGGTCGGCGCGGTTCATGGTGTAGAAGTGGAACTCGTTCACGCCGCGATCGAGCAGATCGAACACCTGCTCGGCAGCGACCGCGGCGGCGATGAGCTTGCGCGTCTCCACGTCGTTCTCGAGGCCCTCGAAGCGCGCGGCGAGCCAGCCCGGAACGCTGGCGCCGGTCTTGGACGCGAAATTGGCGGTCTGCTTGAAGTTCTGCACCGGCACGATGCCGGGAACGATCGGGATGTCGATGCCGCGCGCGCGGACACGGTCGAGGTAGCGGAAGTACAGGTCATTGTCGAAGAAGAACTGGGTAATCGCACGGTCCGCGCCGCAATCGACCTTGCTCTTCAACGCATCGATGTCGGCATCGAGGGAAGCGGCCTCGGGATGCTTTTCCGGATAGGCGGAAACGGACACTTCGAAATCGCCGATGGCCTTGATGCCGGCAACGAGATCGCAGGCCTGCCGGTAGCCGCCGGGATGCGGCTCATAGGCCGTCCCGATGCCGCCGACCGGATCGCCGCGCAGGGCCACGATGTGGCGCACGCCGGCATCACGGTAGGACCGAACGACATCGTTCACCTCCTCCTTGGTCGCGGCCACGCAGGTCAGATGCGCGGCGGGCTTGAGAGGCGTTTCCTTCAGGATGCGGGACACGGTGGCATGGGTGCGCTCGCGCGTGGAGCCGCCTGCCCCATAAGTCACGGAAACGAAATGCGGGTGAAGGGGAGCCAGACGCTGGATCGACGACCAGAGCGTCGTTTCCATCTCGGGCGTCTTCGGCGGGAAGAACTCGAACGAGACCTTGATGGGAGAGGCGTTCTGCCGGCTGGGGCGCAGGGCGAGCGGGGACATCAGGCGACCTCTCTGTCGGGTTCACTCAAAGGCCAATCCGTCACCACGCGGCGGTCCTGGCCGAGCCAAAGGGATACGGTCAATTGCTCGTCGCCTTGTGCCGGCGGAGCGATCTCCCGGTTGAGGGTGCAGTCGAGGCCCGCCTCGTCGAGCCATCCGGCGACCTGGGCGGGGGCGAAGCCGAGGCGGCGATGCGCCTGGGCCTCGCGGAGGAATTCCAGATTGTGCGGCGCGAAATCGACCACGAGGATCCGCCCGCCCGGCGCCACCAAGCGCGCCGCCTCGCGGATCGCCCGCGCCGGGTCGTCCAGGTAGTGCAGCACCTGATGGATCACCACGAGGTCGAAGGTGTCGCGCGGGAACGGCGGCGCATAGATGTCGCCCTGGCGCAGCTCGATGCCCCGCAGGCCCACCTTCTCGAGATTGGCCCTGGCCACCGAGAGCATGGCGTGGCTGGCATCGAGCCCGACCGTTCGGTTCGCCCGCGGCGCCAAGAGTTGCAGCATCCGGCCCGTGCCGGTGCCGAGATCGACGAGATTGCGGATCCGGGCCGGGCCGAGAGCCTCCAGGACCGCCGCCTCGACCACGGTCTCGGGGGCATGGAGGGAGCGGATGCGATCCCAATCCGGCGCCAGGCGGGAGAAGAAGGCCTGGGCGGCCTGCGAGCGCTGCGCGCGCACGCCGTCGAGGCGGGTGCGGTCCTCCAGCAGCTGCGGATCGGACCGGTCGAGGCTCTCCAGGGTCGGGCGGATGATCCGCAGGGCGGTGCCCCGATCGGTGAGACGGAAGAAGGCCCAGGCCCCCTCCCGGTGCCGTTCCACGAGGCCGGCCTCGACCAGGAGCTTCAGGTGACGGGAGATGCGCGGCTGGGACTGCCCGAGGATGTCCGTGAGGTCGGAAACGGAGAGCTCACCTTCGGTCAGCAGAGCGAGGATCCGCAGGCGCGTCTCCTCGGCGGCTGCCCTAAGGACATCCAAGGTCAGGTCCAGCGATGGGGACGGGGTGTCCGGCACGACCAAAACTCGCTCTTACATATAAAGATATATTTATGTCTATTTTGACAGGAGAGCAAGCGAATGGTTGCGCGAACCGTCTGATAGGAGGTGTCATTCCCCTATCGGCGAAACGGCCGGTCGGCGTGGTTGTGAGAGGGGGATCTGCCAGGAGATGTGGCAGCCGCTGCCAATCGGCTGCCACCTTGCGTGACCTACCGGAACGGCGGCTCGTCGAAGCTCCGAAGCTTGCGCGAATGCAAGGACGACCGCTGGCCTTTCAGGATGTCGAGAGCCGAGAGGCCGATCATGAGGTGCTCGCTCACCGCCCGCTCGTAGAAGGCATTGGCCGCACCCGGCAGCTTGATCTCCCCGTGCAGCGGCTTGTCCGAGACGCACAGGAGCGTGCCGTAGGGAACGCGCAGCCGGTAGCCCTGGGCCGCGATGGTGCCGCTCTCCATGTCCACCGCGATGGCGCGGGAGAGATTGATCTGGCGCCTCTCCTGGCTCCAGCGCAGCTCCCAGTTCCGGTCGTCGTAGGTCACGACCGTGCCGGTGCGCAGGCGCCGTTTCAGCCCCCCGCCTTTTGCGCCGGTGCCCTGCACCGCCGCATCCTGCAGGGCGACCTGGATTTCCGCGAGAGCCGGGATCGGGATTTCCGGCGGCACGGCGCTGTCGAGAATATGGTCGCGCCGGAGATAGCCGTGGGCCAGCACGTAATCGCCGATGGATTGCGACTGGCGCAGGCCTCCGCAATGCCCGACCATGAGCCAGCAATGGGGCCGCAGAACCGCCAGATGATCGGTGATGTTCTTCGCATTTGAAGGACCGACGCCGATATTGACCAGCGTGACCCCGTGCCCGTCCTTGCGCATGAGGTGATAGGCCGGCATCTGGAACCGGTGCCAGGGCGAGGAACCGATCAGCTCCTCGACCACGGACTCGTCCAGCCCGCGCTCGATGACGATGCCGCCGGGGAGAACGAGCCTCGTGTAAGGCCCCTCCTCGTCCACCATCTCCTTCACGGCCCAGCGGATGAACTGGTCCACATAGCGATGGTAGTTGGTGAGGAGGATCCAGGGCTGGACGCAGCGCCAGTCGCTGCCGGTGTAATGCACGAGACGGCGGAGCGAGTAATCGACCCGGGCGGCATCGAAGAGTGCCAAAGGCCGGGGTTCGTTCTCGTGGAAAACCCAGGTACCGTCAGCGATCTCGTCGCCCACCTTGGCGAGGAGCGGCGTCGGGAAATGCTGGGCGAGCTCGGACGCCGAATGGGCTCCGCGCCCCAGCTCGTCGCCGCGCTCGAAGACATAAGGATAGGGAATTTCCTGGTCGCTGACACCAACCTCGATGGTGGCCCCGTAATCGCGCACCAAATAATTCAGCTGCTCCAGCAGGTAGTTCCGGAAGAACGCCGGCTGTGTGATCGTGGTGGCATAGACGCCCGGCCCCTGGAACTTGGCATAGGCCCGCTGCTTGACCGGCGGCAGGGAGGTCGACCGGTAATCCAGCCGCAGCTCCGGGTAGCGGAATCGGGACCGCTCGAAGGGCGTGGGCGGCGTGCCGGTGGAAAAGAAATGATCGAGCGCCTTGCGCTGCGCCTCAATGGCGCTGTCGTGGAGCGCGATGAGCCGCTCGACGGCTTCTTCAGGCGTGGCAACGGATTGGAAGGTGGAAATGTGATCGGCAGGCACGTGGACTCTCTTCTTATGTCTCGTGCCTCAAGGGTCATACACCGTTTCGGGGAAGAACCCAACCGGGTCGGCAGAAGTTCGCTTCGAAGCGCCGTGGCCCTGCGACGAGAAGGCTCACGGAATAGGCGAAGCCGGAGCCAAGCATTTGCGTTGCGCCCATTTCAATGAGGAGGGCCGAAAGAGCCCTCCTCATTGTTATCACTCGCAGACCTGATCCCGGCGGATGACGACCCTGCCCCAATCATCCACGAAGCGGCGGGGGACCGTGTAGCAGGGCGGCGCCTCGTAGGCCGGCGCGCCGTAATAGGCAGGATAGGCCGGACGAGCGGGGTATTCGTAGGCGGGGCGTGAAGCCAATGCGCCGAGCGCCAGGCCACCGACCACACCGGCAGCCACAGCGCCACCGGCGTCGTAGTCGCGATGATGATAGGGACGATAACCGTAACCATAACCGTAGTTCGGACGAACGATCCCATAGGGCGTGGCATAGGATCCGTCGCGCCAACGGCCTGTGCTTTCGCCTGCTTGGGCAGGAGCGAAGACCGCCAAAGCACCGCTCATCGTCAGAGCGGCGCAGCCAGCAGCCAGAACAACCTTGAACCGAGACATCTGAGCCTCCTGGCGGGAACGCGCTTTGAACGCCAAAGCTGAAACATTCGCTTCGTTCCCAACCTGTGGAACAAGAATAGACGCCGCTGCCTGAACTCAGGATGAAAGTTTCGGGCAAGGAGTTCGTGGCCCAGAAGCACCGCGATACAAAGAGAACGCGGGCGGGCAGATGCTCAGTCCCGCGTTCCACATGCTTACAAAGGAATGTCGCCGGATCTTACCGCGAGAACTTCTTGTACTTGATCCGGTGCGGGATGGTGGAATCCGTGCCGAGACGGCGCTTCTTGTCCTCCTCATAATCGGCGAAGTTGCCCTCGAACCATTCCACGTGGCTGTCGCCTTCGAAGGCGAGGATGTGGGTGGCGATGCGGTCGAGGAACCAGCGATCGTGCGAGATGATGACGGCGCAGCCCGCGTAATCCTCCAGCGCTTCCTCGAGCGCGCGGAGCGTATCCACGTCGAGGTCGTTGGTCGGCTCGTCGAGGAGCAGCACGTTGGAGCCCGACTTCAGGATCTTGGCGAGGTGCACGCGGTTGCGCTCGCCGCCCGAGAGCACGCCGACCTTCTTCTGCTGGTCGGAGCCCTTGAAGTTGAAGGCGCCGCAATAGGCGCGGGCGTTGATCTCGCGCTTGCCGAGATAGAGCACCTCGTTGCCGCCCGAGATCTCCTCGTAGAGGGTCTTGTTGGCATCGAGCGAGTCGCGGCTCTGGTCGACATAGCCGAGCTTGACGCTCTCGCCGATGCTGATCGAGCCCTCGTCCGGCTGCTCCTGGCCCGTGATCATGCGGAACAGCGTGGTCTTGCCGGCGCCGTTGGGGCCGATGACGCCCACGATGCCACCCGGGGGCAGCTTGAAGGACAGGCCGTCGATCAAAAGCTTGTCGCCGAAGGCTTTCTTGAGGTTGTCGAACTCGATGACGTTGTTGCCCAGGCGCTCGGCGATCGGGATGATGATCTGAGCCGTCGTCGGGCCCTTCTCGTTGGCCTTGGCTACGAGTTCCTCATAGCGCTGGATACGGGCCTTCGACTTGGCCTGACGGGCCTTCGGCGAGGCGGCGACCCATTCACGCTCGCGCTCGATGGTGCGCTGGTGAGCCGCTTCCTCGCGGCCCTCCTGCGCGAGGCGCTTCTGCTTCTGCTCCAGCCAGGAGGAGTAATTGCCCTCATAGGGAATGCCCCGGCCGCGGTCGAGCTCGAGAATCCAGCCCGTCACGTTGTCGAGGAAGTAGCGGTCGTGGGTGACGATCAGGATCGCGCCCGGGTAACTGCGCAGGTGACCTTCGAGCCAGGCCGTCGTCTCGGCGTCCAGGTGGTTGGTCGGTTCGTCGAGCAAGAGCAGTTCCGGCTGCTCCAGGAGCAGCTTGCACAGGGCCACGCGGCGGCGCTCGCCGCCCGAGAGCTTGTCCACGGACCAATCGTCCGGCGGGCAGCGCAGGGCGTCCATGGCCTGGTCGACCTGGGAATCGAGATCCCACAGGCCCTTGGCCTCGATCTCGTCCTGGAGACGGGTCATCTCGTCCGCCGTCTCCTCCGAATAATTCATGGCGAGCTCGTTGTAGCGGTCGAGGATCGCCTTCTTGGCGGCCACGCCCTCCATGACGTTCTCGCGGACGTTCTTGGACGGGTCGAGCTGGGGCTCCTGCGGCAGGTAGCCGACCCGGGCGCCTTCGGCGACCCAAGCCTCGCCGGACCAGTCGGTGTCGGTTCCGGCCATGATGCGCAGCAGGGTCGACTTACCGGCGCCGTTGACGCCGAGCACGCCGATCTTGGCATCCGGGTAGAATGAGAGATGAACGTTGTCCAAGACCTTCTTGCCGCCCGAATAGGTCTTGGAGAGGCCACGCATGTGGTAGATGAACTGTCGGGACACGGAAAAAGCCCTGCTTGATGGTCGGTTGAATGGGATTGGCTGTCAGTTATCAGGGGCAGCCTGCCGGGGCAAGGCGGGGGAGTGACGCCGGCAGAATTCCGGAAAGCCAGCACCTTTGGGCCCGCAGCTTGCGCTGCGAGCCTTTCGGGTTCGAGGGTGGCGCGTCGGGCAGCCCGGCTCGCTCGTGTGTGTTGATGGAAGAGCCGGACGGCCGCTTCGCGCACGGTTCTTTTCAGGTGGACCAGCTGGGGAGCCCCCAAGGTCGACCTCCCGCGACCACAGGCGTGCGAGGCCTGCGGCGGGACCGTGCCTGCTCTCACTCTTGCGACGCCTCGCGAGCGCGCCCCTCGTCAGAGCAGATCTAGGGCAACGATATAGCCAAGGTTATCCACCCTGTCAAGAACAAAGTGAGAACACAACACTCGCACCGTCCTGAGAGGCGGGCTCATCCAGCGATGCCGGTGTTTCCTTCCCCCTTGTGGGGAGGAGAGTTTCCCGCGGCTCACGGGGCAGAGTCTGAGGATGAGGGCTGTGGGTAGCCTGCAGACATCGCTGTTCCACGTTACGGAGAGGGTTGTCCTGATCAGAGCCCGAACGGGTAGGTCTCCGGCATTCCCCGCCCATGGGCATGGGTGAGCGGCGTCACGGCCCTGGTTTCCTCGAACCAGACAAAGGCGTCGAACTGCTCGGCCAGGACCGCCTCGAAGTAATGGCTGTAGAGTTCCGTCTCCGGACGGTAGACCACGCCGATGGCCCGCTCCAGGCGGGGCCGCGACAGGATTTCCGTCAGCTCGGCCTGGCCGTTCTCCCGCCAGTCGGTCAGGAAGCACCCGAGGCCCGTATCCCGGAAGATGCGCTCGTGGCTGTCGGGCCGCGCGGGCAGGACGGTCTTGACCTGCATGGGCTCGTCCCAGTCGTCGGCCGCCGCCACGGTGCCCCGGTCGGTCCCGAAACCGACGAGGACGGCTTCGTCGCGATAGGCCTTGCGGCAAAGCTCGCCGATATTGAACTCGCCCTGCCAGCCCATGGCCGTAGCGGCCGCATTGCCGATATGGGAATTGTGGGCCCAGACCACCGCCTTGGCGTCGTCGCGGCGTGCAAGCAGGCTCTGCAGGGTCTCGAACATGTGCCGGTCGCGCAGGTTCCAGGATTCCGTCGCGCCCTCGTACATGATCCGGTAGTAGTGCTCGGCCGCATGAACGATCTTGGCGTTCTGTACCGCGTCGAAAAACTCCTCGCCACCATCGGCCTGAAGATAATCCATCCGCCGGTCGAGGAGATCCTGAAGCTGGCGCAGCAGCGCCTCGTCGCAGGGCTTCTTCTGCCCGGTCATGACGGCGCGGCCGTAACGGGCCGGGTCCGATTGCCAGGGACTGAGACAGCCGTAGCGTCCCCTCGCCTTCCTGGCTTCCTCGGGATCGATCTTGTCGAGATAATCGAGAACGGAGCGGATCGACGTGTTCAGGCTGTAGACGTCGAGCCCACGGAATTCGGCCCGTTCATCCTCCGCCCGTTCCTTGTTGAAATCGCGCATCCAGTTGATGAAATCGTAGACCTCCTCGTTGCGCCACATCCATGTTGGAAAGCGTTGGAAGGCGCTATCATCCTCGTCGGCAGCTTGGCGGTGGCGCACATAGGCATCGATGCGCGCCGCATCCGGCCAGTCGGCTTCGACCGCGACAATGGAAAAGCCGTGCTGCTCGATCAGGCGCTTCGTGATCGCGGCGCGGGCCCGGTAGAACTCGGAGGTGCCATGGGTCGCCTCGCCCAGGAGCACGACCTTGGCGTCGGCAAAGCGGTCGAACATGGCGCCGAAGGCTTTCCCATCGGCAATCGGCGGCAGGGTTTCCCCGTGCTCGCGCACGAGACCGACGGCTTCCCTGACCGATGCCTCGTTCTCGTTCCGCTTCCAGGACAGCCGGGCCATGATGATCCCTCCGCAAGGCCGGCATCCTGCCTGCCGGCTCAGCCGAAGAACGATGGCGAGACTCGGCTTGTTCCAGAAAGAGAAACGGCCGGAGATTGTCTCCGGCCGCTTTCGTTTTGGCGCTTTACGGCAAACCGGAGGCTAAACCTGCGCCGCCATGATCGACGCGAAGGCCTCCTCGGCGGCGATGACGGTCGCCATCTGGACCGTATGGGAGAAGCGGTAGGCGTCGCCGTAGATCGTCTCATCCGGGAATTCCGTGATCAGGGTCAGCGGCGACGGATGACGCTCGTCCGCCGTGATCAGACACGGAATGTCGTTGATGATCTCGTAGGGCGTTCCGCCGGAATGGATCGAGCAGATCTCGACCTGGCGGCGGTTGAACTCCGCTAAGCCCGGCACGGCCGAGAGGCCGGTCGTCACGGCCTCTACCAGGGTTCGCGCCGTCTCGCCCCAGGAGGGGTGATGCCTCATGACCAGGAAGAAGCCCTTCGGGATCGACCATAGTTCGAAGCCGCGCGGGAGATAGCCGGTGAAGGGCCTGGTCCATTCATGGGCCGGGTAGCCGTGGAAGTTGAGGTGCAGCTGGGCGCCGGACATCTCCAGGGCCTGGTTGCGCGCGCCGATTTCGTAGAGCGGCTCCTTGCGTCCGTATTCCAGGTCGCAGCCGAGCGAGGTGTAGCGCGCCGCATGGTGCATGTGGCGCGGATTGCTCTCGCACAGCCGTCCGTGAAGGGCGTAGCCGTCGGGATTCTCGACCGGAACATAGGCGATGTTGGTCTCGGGATTGGCCAGCAGACGGCGCACGGCTCTCAGCGTTCCCACCGGGGCCGAAGTCTCGTTGGCATGCTGCCCGCTGGTGACGAGGACGGCCGGACGGGAACCGGCCCGGTAAATGCCCCGCACCGGACGTCCCTCGCGGGAGATCCCCTCAAAAGTTTCGCCGGGAAGCGCCGCGAGTTCCTGATGGATCTGCTCGAGTCCGGGCGCCGCATCGGCCGTCTCGATGTCCTGCTCGGGCCTGGCCGGGTTCTCCGGCGGCCCGAAGGAGCGCAGCTCCACACGCACATGCGCATCGCCTTCTCCGGCGCGGATATCGGGCACGATCTGGCCTGGCTGCACGCTGCGATCCTCAGGCGGACGGCCCGACTTGCGCTTGAAGAATTCGAGCAGGGAAAAATAGAAGTCCTCGTGCAGCGCCTCGCGGGTGCTCATGACCTCGTCGCCGTAATCGAGCGGGCGCTCGATGCCGGGGATCGTCACGTCGATGGCGATGGTCTCCGCATAAGGCTCCGTGTCGGGCCACTCATGGGCTGCCACGGCCGCCATGACAGCATGAAAGACCTGTTCGATATCGGTCTCGAGCGGCTCGTCGAGATCCGGCAAGCCATCGGGCCGCCCGGTGACCTTCAACCATCCGGTCGGTGCGAGATCGATCTGGTCGAGATGATTGGTGCGCAGGCGGTTCGGCGCGAACACCGCATGCTCCGTCACATGACCGTCATTGTCTTCGAGCGTGACATGATAGGTTATGTCGGCGGCGCCGGGTTCGAAGACGGTCTCGATGCCGTCGAGCAGGGCCGCCAGAGGATAGGCCTCCGAGAGGAAACGGAGCCGGTCCGCCTCCCCGTGCACCGGATAGCGCACGGTGACGCGCTTCAGGCTGCCGGTCTCGAACTCTTCGAGGAAGGCATGGACGAGCGGCTTATAGGCGCTCCGCAGCCGCGCCCGGACTCCCGCTTCCGCCAGAACGGCCTCCGCCGCGCGCCGCTCCGCCTCGTCCTCGAAAAGCCAGGCTTCGATCACCGCGCCGCGATGATCGGTCCTGGCCCATTCACGCAGGAGAATATCGAGACTGCGCGAGATACGCTCGTCGAGCAAAATCGTCATCGTGATGTCTGTCCTGTCGGATCGAGAAGATCGCGCAGCCAATCGCCCAGAAGGTTCAGGCCGAGCACGGTGAACATGATGGCAAGTCCCGGGAACACGCTGACCCACCAGGCCGTCTGCAGATAGGTGCGGCCGTCGGCCAGCATGCCGCCCCAGCTCGGGATGAGCGGGTCGACGCCGAGGCCCAGGAAGGTGAGGCTGCTTTCGAGAAGGATGTTGTTGGCCACGTTGAGCGTCATGAGAATGACGATGGGACCGAGCACGTTGGGCAGGATATGGGTGAAGATGATGCGTCCGTTGCCGACACCGATGGCGCGGGCCGAGAGGATGAACTCCCGGTCCCGCAGGGCCAGTACGGAGCCGCGTACCAGCCGCGCATATTGCACCCATTGGGCGACGATCATGAAGAAGATGATCTTGTCGACGCCGGTGCCGAGAATGGCGAGGAACATGATGGCGAGCAGGATGAAGGGCAGCGCCAGCTGGATGTCGGCGAAACGCATCAGCAGCACCTCGGCGATGCCGCGATAGTAGCCGGCGATCAGGCCGACGATCGTTCCGACGACGACCGCTCCTGCCACCGACAGAATGCCCACCGTCAGTGAGATCTGGCCTCCGACGATCACGCGCGCCAGCACGTCGCGGCCGAGCGGGTCGGTGCCGAGAGGATGGGCGAGGCTCTGGAACGGCGGTGTGAGGCGCGCCATGAGGTCCATGCTCTCGCCGCCATCCGGGAACAGGAAGCCCGAGAATAGAACGGCGAGACCCATGCCTGCCGTCAGCAGGAGGCCGAGAACGAGTTCGAGCGAGCGGAAGTGCCGGCGCGCCGACGATACAGCCTGAGCGGCAGCCATGGACCCTACTCCGTCCGGATGCGCGGATCGATCAGCCCATAGGCGATATCGACCAGAAGATTGATGAGAACGATGAAAAGCGCGAGCACCGTGATGGTGCCCTGCAGCACCGGGTAATCGCGGTTCGAGATGGCGTCGAAGGCGAGCGTGCCCATGCCGGGCCAGTTGAACACCCGCTCGATGATGACGATGCCGCCGATGAGGCCGCCGAACTGAAGGCCGATATAGGTGACGAGCGGAATGGCCGAGTTGCGCAGGGCGTGCTTGTAGAGAACGACCCGGTCGCGCAGGCCCTTGGACCGGGCTACCATGACGTATTGCTGCGAGAGCGTCTCCAGCATGGAGGTGCGCACGAGGCGCACATTCGTGGCGGTGAGGATGATCGCCATGGTCAGCGCCGGCATGACGAAGCTCTCCGGCCCCTCCATGCCGCTCGGCGGCAGCAGGCCGAGCACGATGGAGAACAGCAGCACCATCATGATCGCGAGCCAGAAATTCGGGAAGGACAGGCCGACCAGCGACAGGATGCGGATCATCTGATCCGGCCAACGCCCGCGATTGACCGCCGCATAGACGCCGAGCGGCACCGACAGGACGATGGAGACGATCAGCGACGTGAACGCCAGCAGGAGGGTGGCCGGCAGGGCATTGGCGATGAGCATGGAAACGGGCGTGCCGCCCATGAAGCTCTTGCCGAAATCGCCTACGGTCATGCCTTCGAGGAAGCTCAGGTACTGAACGAAGAACGGCCGCTCGAGCCCGAGCGCCTGCCGGATGTTCTGCAGGTCCTGCTCGGTGACGTTGCCGCCGCCCATCAGCATGATCGCAGGATCGCCCGACAGCCTGATCGCGAAGGAGACGATCAGGGTCACTGCGAGGACCACGAAAACAGCCTGCAACAATCGTTTGAGGATGAAGCCCGCCATCGGGTGGTCCTTCTTGCTCTCGGAAAACGGCCCCGCAAATGCGGGGCCTTGTCTTCAACATCAATGCCTCGGGCATTCCCCGCGAGGGGCGATATCCGAGGCAGGTTCTTACTCCACGGTCGTTTCCGTGAAGCGGAAGCGGCGGTCGGCCGGGGCGTCGAAGTTCTTCACCCGCTTGTTCACGCCGTAGAGCGTGTTCTGGTTGTAGAGCGGGATCTCGAGCGCCTGATCGGCCACGTAGCGGGCGATTTCCTGGAGGACCTTCTCACGCTCCTTCACGTCGTACATCGTGCGCTGCTTCTCGAGCAGGGCGTTCAGCTTGGGATCGTTGTCGTACGGGTTCCACTTCTCGCCCGAGTGATACATCAGGTAAGCGGTGTTGTCGTAGTCGAAGGTCCATCCACCCCAGGCATTGTGCCAGGCTTCGCCGGTCTTGCCGTTCGGAATGATGTCGTTGAGCAGCACCGGAGGCTCGTGCGGCTGGAGCGAGGGCTTGAGGCCCATTGCCTGGAGGAAGCCCGCCGCCGCCTGCGCCACTTCGCGGAAGGTCGCGTCGTTGCCGCGGAAGTCGATCCGCACCGGAGCGCCGGCCGGAACCTTGGCCTGCTGCAGCATCTGCTTCGCCTTGGCGAGATCGAACGGCAGCGGCTTCAGGCTCGGATCGTAGCCGAAGGAAAGGTCGGACTGGAAGCTCGCGATCGGCTTCGCGTGGCCGAGGAGCACGGCCTTGATGATCGCGTCCCGGTCGATGCCCATGATCAGCGCCTTGCGGACATTCACGTCCTTCGTGATGCCGTCGCGGGTATTGAGGCGCAGCGCCACCACGGTCGGGCCGGTGATGCTGACGAGGCTCAGGTTCGAGCTCTTTTCAACCGTCGGCGCGAGGCCGAACGGGATGAGGGTCGCGACGTCGATGCGGCCCGCCTGCAGCTCGGCCACCTGGGTGTTCGCCTCGGAGATGAAGCGGGTCACCACCTTGTCGAGCTTCGGCGCGCCGCCCCAATGCTCGGGGAAGGCCTCGAGCGTCAGGCTGACTTTGGGATTGTATTCGACGAACTTGAACGGCCCGGTGCCGACCGGGTTCATGTTGAAATAGGCGTCGCCCTTTTCCTGGATGTACTTGGGCGGCACGATCATGCCGCCGTAGCCGGCGAGCTTGGTCAGCAGCACCGGATCCGGCTGCTTCATGACGAAATCGACCGTCGAGTCGTCGACGACTTCCACATGGTCGATGGAGTTGTAGTTCGATTGCTGCGGTCCCTTCCTGCCCTCCTCACCGAGGAGGCGGTCGAACGTGAACTTCACGGCTGCCGCATTGAACGGCTCGCCGTTGTGGAACTTCACGTTCTGGCGCAGCTTGAAGCGGATCCGGTTGTTGTTGTCGAGGAACTCCCACGACGTCGCGAGGCCGGGCTTCAGCTTCATGTCCGCGCCGCGGGCCGTCAGTCCGTCGAAGATGTTGTTGGCGGCGGACGACCAGTCGACAAGGAACGTGTCGATGGGATCCCAGCTGCCGGGATCGATGGCGACGGCGGTGGTCAGCGTTCCGGCGGCCTGGGCGCCGGATGCCATCAGCGGCGCCAATGCGACGGCGGCCGTGAGGCCGAGCGCCTTCAACGTAGCAGAGAACTTCATTTTTCTATCTCCCTTATAAGTCGCTTCTCAAGCAGCCCCGCGGAGCTGATCGGTCTCGATCGCCACCCAATGGCCCGGCTCGACCTCGCGCATGCGATGGATGGCGGGCTCCTGGCCCACCGGACGCACGGGGCTCGGAATCTCGCCCTCGATCCGCGTCTTGGCCCGCTCGTGCTGAGGATCGGCGATCGGCACCGCCGAGAGCAGCTTGCGGGTATAGGAATGCTGCGGGTTTTCGAAGATCGCCCGACGGGTGCCGAGCTCCACGATCTGTCCGAGATACATCACCGCGACCCGGTGGCTGATCTTCTCCACCACGGCCATGTCATGGGTGATGAAGAGGTAGGACAGCCGCTTCCGCTCCTGCAGCTCCATGAGCAGGTTGACGATCTGCGCCTGGATCGACACGTCGAGCGCGGACACGGATTCGTCCGCGATGACGAGCTTCGGGTTGCTCGCGAGCGCCCGGGCGATGCAGACGCGCTGCCGCTGGCCGCCCGAGAACTCATGGGGGTAGCGTTTGGCATGGTGCGGCTGCAGGCCGACCTGCTCCAGCAACTCGTGCACCCGCCGGTCCCGCTCTTTGCGGTCGTTGATTAGGCCATGGACGATGATCGGCTCCGCGATGCTGTAGCCCACGGTGTGGCGCGGATCGAGCGACGCGAAGGGATCCTGGAAGATGTACTGGATCTCCTGCCGCAGGCGACGCCTTTCGCCCTGGCTCATGGCGGCCATGTCGCGCCCGTCGAAGCGCACGGTGCCGCCCGTCGGTTCGACGAGCTGCTGCAGCGTGCGCCCGATGGTGGACTTTCCGCTGCCGGATTCGCCCACCAGAGCCAGCGTCTCGCCGGGATAGATGTCGAAGCTCACCTCCTCGACCGCATGGACCCGGTGGGTTACGCGACCGAAGAAGGTCTTGCCCACATCGAAGCGCGTGGTGAGCTTGTCCACCTGGAGGATCGGCTTCGTGTAATCGGCGGTGTTCTGCTCATGGGTCTCGCCGACGGCCCTGGCGATGCCGCCGTCCATCACCATGACGGGTGTGCGCTTGGGGAAAGGCTGCCCTTTCAGGCTGCCCAGGCGCGGCACGGCTGACAGGAGAGCCCGGGTATAGGGGTGCTGAGGCGCGGCGAAGATGTCGCGCACGGGCGCCTGCTCCACCTTCTCACCCTTCCACATCACCACCACGTCGTCGGCCATCTCGGCCACCACGCCCATGTCGTGCGTGATGAAGATGACGGCGGTGCCCATCTCCTGCTGCAGGTCGCGGATGATGTTGAGGATCTGGGCCTGGATCGTCACGTCGAGCGCGGTGGTCGGCTCGTCGGCGATCAGGAGCTTCGGGTTACAGGCGAGCGCCATGGCGATCATCACGCGCTGGCGCATGCCGCCGGAGAGCTGGTGCGGGTAGCGGTCGAGCAGCTTCTCCGCGTCAGGCAGACGCACCTTCTGCAGCAGCTCCTTCGCGCGCTGGCGCGCATCGCGTCCGCCCAGTCCCTGGTGCAGGATCAGGGTTTCGGAAATCTGGTTGCCGATGGTGAAGACGGGATTGAGCGAGGTCATCGGCTCCTGAAAGATCATCGCGATGTCGTTGCCGCGGATCTCCCTGAGCTTGGAATCCGATGCCTTGACGAGGTCAAGCGCCTCGCCCCCGTCGGGGCGAAACAGCACCTGGCCACCGGTGATGCGGCCGCCCGTGTAATCGGTCAGGCGCATGATGGCCAGAGAGGTGACGGACTTGCCCGATCCGGACTCGCCGACGACCGCCAGGGTCTTGCCCGGCTGCACATCGAAGCTGACGTCCTTGACGGCTTTGAAGGCGCCCTCCCCCTTGCCGAACTCCACCGACAGGGAGCGAACCGACAGGAGGGCTTGGTCCTGAGACCTACGATTGGCAGTATCCGACATCCATCCATGCTCGCGAGACGGCACCGAGCTTACAATGCATAAGCTCAGTACCTCTTTGATACCTGTCTTCCATCACAGCGACGGGGCCGGTCCGTCAAGCTCTGTTTGCGTCGGATCAGGCAATCTCAGGCGTCATGTGGGCCGGAAACATGCGAATAGGCCGGAATATGGTTACTTCATAACCCATTCGCCGCCGCGCATGAGAGGCTCGGCCTTGCCGTCCTGCGTCACACCGTCCACGTCGATCTGGTCGGATCCGATCATCCAATCGATATGGATCAGGCTCTTGTTGGAGCCGCGCGAGGCGAGCTCCTCCTCGCTCATCGTTCCGCCGTCCCGGATGCACTTGCTGTAGGCCTGGCCGAGCGCGATGTGGCTGGAGGCATTCTCGTCGAACAGGGTGTTGAAGAAGAGAAGTCCGCTCTGCGAGATCGGCGACGAATAGGGCACGAGAGCCACTTCGCCGAGGCGGCGCGCGCCCTCGTCCGTGTCGAGAACCTTGTTCAGCACGGCCTCCCCGGTGCGGGCCTTGCTCTCCACGATCCGCCCGGCCTCGAACCGCACCTGGATGTCCTGGATCAGGGTGCCATTGTAGGAAAGCGGCTTCGTGCTCGATACATGCCCGTCCACCCGGTCCTTGTGCGGCGTGGTGAAGACCTCCTCGGTCGGGATATTGGCGTTGCAGACGACGCCGTTCTTCGCCCGCGTGGATCCGCCGTTCCATTCGTGCCCATCCGCCAGGCCAACGCGAAGGTCGGTGCCGGGGCCGCGGAAATGGAGCGCGGCATAGTTTTTCCCGTTGAGCATACGCGTGCGCGTCTGGAGATTCGCGTTGTGCGCCTCCCATGCGGCGATGGGATCGGGCGTATCGACGCGCGAGGCCGAGAAGATCGCCTGCCAGAGCTTGGCCACGGCCACATCCTCCGGATCGTCCGGAAACACGGTCTTCGCCCAGGCGGGCGTCGCGGCGGACACGATGGTCCAGTTGATGTCGAACCCGGCGATCATGTTGAGGGCCGGCATATAAGCCTTCGAGCGGGCCCGGTTGGCGCGGGAGACCTTTTCCGGATCTTCCTTGGCGAGCAGGGACGGGTCCTCGCCGACGACGGCAAGCCGCGCAGCGCCGTTCCTGTAGGCCGCCGCCATGCCCTCGTAGAGCCAGGCCGGAGCCGTATCGAAGCTCTCGTCACGGGCATTCCGGAAGCGCATGAGCGCGCTCTCCTCGTCGGAGAAGATCGTGGTGACGAGGGAGGCTCCGGCCTTGTAGGCATGCTCGGTGATGCGCCGGACGAGGGCGACGGCTTCGAGCGGCGCGGTCACGACCAATTCCTGCCCGGGCTTCAGCCCCAACCCGACGCGCACGGCGACTTCCCCCAAGCGGTCGAGAAGCTTGGCATGGGGCGCGGCATCGGCCGGGTTGCGGAATTGTTCGTTCATGGTCTTAGGCTTTCGAAACGGGAAACGATGGCCGAAGAGGCTACACGGCTCTGCCGCCGACGCAACCTCGACGGGCGGGAATATCACATATCTTGCGGCGCCACGGTCCCGAGAGCTTCCGGATCGAAGGCGATGCTCTTGATGATGGCGTGGACGGAAAGTCCTGGAACAAGGCCGAGTTCGCTCACGGATTTGCGCGTCACGCGGGCGACAAGCCCATCTCCGTGGCAATCCAGCATCACGTCGACGCTCGGCCCGCCGGTATCGTCGATGGAGGAAATAAGTCCGGGCAGGACGTTGAGCGCGCTCAAGCCCTCGGGACGATGCAACGAGAGGATGATATCGCGGGCTCGCAGGCGCACGCGCAAGGGAGTGCCGGCGGGGCGGTCGATCCGCGGGACGGTCAGGGGACCGGCCTTGGCCTGAAGGATGGTCAACCCGTAGCCGTCCTCATGTCTCAGGACCCGAGCTTCGACCAAAGCGCCGGCTTCCGCCGGACCGGCCTGCGCGAAGAGATTCGTATGCCGCAGGATTTCCGGCGCGGAGCCTGATGCCGTCACCCGGCCTTCGGACAGAACGACGATGGACGTCGCAAGCCTTGCGATCTCGGCCACGGAATGGCTGACGAGAACGATGGGCACGCCGCCCTCGTCGCGCAGCCGCTCGATATAGGGGTAAATCTCGGCCTTCCGCGCTTCATCCAAAGAGGCCAGCGGCTCGTCCATGAGCAGCAGTTGCGGATCGGCCAGGAGCGCCCGCCCGATGGCGACCCTCTGCTTCTCGCCGCCCGACAACGTGGACGGCCGCCGTGCGAGCAGATGGCCTATGCCGAGAAGATCGACCACATGATCGAAATTCGTCGTCCTTTCCCGCCGGGGCGTGAACCAGCGCCCGAAGAGCAGGTTCCGGCGCACGTCGAGATGCGGGAAGAGGCGTCCTTCCTGGAAGACATAGCCGATCCGCCGCCTGTGTTTCGGCACGAAGACGTCCATTTCCGTATCGATCAGCACACGATCCTGCACGACGATCCGGCCATGCTCCGGCCGGACGAGGCCGCCGATGGCATTCACGATGGTCGTCTTGCCGGAGCCGGACGGGCCGAACAGGGCCGTCAGGCGACCGCCTGATTGGAAGCGCGCCTGCAGGACGAACCCACCCTGCTCATGCCGGATGTCGACTCCGAGGATCATCGTGCATGAACCCGAAAGCGCGCGCGGCGGGCGAGCCACTCGGACATCCAGAGCGCCGCGATGGAGATGACGATGGAAACGAGCGTCAGCCGCATCGCCCCGCTCTCGCCTCCCGGCACCTGCGTATAGGCATAGATGGCGCTCGGGATGGTCTGCGTCTCGCCGGGAATGTTGGACACGAAGGTGATCGTCGCGCCGAACTCGCCCATCGCCTTCGCGAAGGACAGCACCATACCGGCGATGATGCCGGGAAGGATCAGCGGCAGCGTCACGACCGCAAAGACCCACACCGGATTCGCGCCCAAAGTGCCGGCCGCGTCCTCGAGCTTGCGATCGACCGAGGCGATCGACAGGCGGATGGCACGCACCAGCAGCGGAAAGCCCATGATGGCGCAGGCGAGCGCGGCGCCTGTCCATCGAAACGACAGGACGATGCCGAACTGCTCTGCGAGAAAGGATCCGATGGGTCCGCGCCGCCCGAACCCGATGAGGAGAAACCAGCCGACCACCACGGGGGGCAGCACGAGCGGCAGATGCACGATCACGTCGAGCGCCTGCCGCCCCCAGAAGCGTCCGCGCTCCAGCAGCAGCGCGACGGCGATGCCGGGGACAAGGCTCGCCGTCATCGCCACGAAGGCGACCTTCAGGCTAAGGCGGACGGCCGTCCATTCATCCGGAGAAAGCCAATCGGTCACGAACCGGAGGTCGCCTTGCCGACGAACGTGAAGCCCTGCTTGTCGAAGAATGGCCTGGACTTGTCGGAGCGCAGGAAGGCCAGGAACGCCACGGCGTCAGGATTGGACGAATCCTTCGTGAGCGCCACGGGATAGACGATCGGCGGATGGCTCTCGTTCGGGAACGTCGCGATGATGCTCACATTCGGATCGGACACGGCATCGGTCCTGTAGACGATGCCGAGCGGCGCCTCGCCGCGCGACACGAGCAGGAGAGCGGCGCGCACGTTGTCGGCCTGCGCGACCTTGTCCTTCACCCCGGCCCAGGCACCGAGATGCTCGAGCGCGGCTTTGCCGTATTTGCCCGCAGGCACCGCATCCACATGGCCCATGGCCAGGCGATCGTTGCCGAGGATGGCGGCGAGGTCGATTCCGGGCTGGAGCGCAACCTGCATGGTCGAGCCCTTGGCCGCCACGAGAACCAACGCATTGCCGAGCAGGCTGACGCGGCTCTCCGGCCTGATCAGCCCCTTAGACGCCAGGGAATCCATCCAATCGAGGTCGGCGGAGAAGAAGAGATCCGCCGGGGCCCCGGCCTCGATCTGCTTGGCAAGCGCATTGCTGGCCGCATAGGAGACCGTGACCCGCTTGCCGGTTTCCCGCATCCAGGCCGCGCCGGCATCATCGAGCGCATTCTTCAGGCTGGCGGCCGCGAAAACCACCACGTCCCTGGTCTGGGCCGAAGCCCCTCCGACCAGCGCGAAGCCTGAAAGAAGCAGGCCGAAGAGAAAAGTCTTCGCAGCCTTCCCGATCGAAGCCCGTGTCGAACGCATCCTCTGTCTCCCGCCGGCCATGTCCCGCCTTCTCGCCATCCTAGCGAAGCTGTCGAGCCCTTCAAGCGGCGCGCCGCCGTGGAGACGGCTTCTTCACCATCGGACGGACCAGCCGGTAGCCGAGCAGGACGGCCACGATGGCCGCATAGACGATCGGTTCGGGCGGCCAGGATTTCACCACGAGCAGGAAATGCAGCGCCGCCCCGATGGCCGCGAGGTAGACCAGACGGTGCAGCTTTGCCCAGGCCTGCCCCCCCATGCGCCGGATCGCGGCGTTGTTGGAGGTCACCGCCAGGGGAATGAGGATGACAAAGGTCGCCATGCCGATGGTGATGTAGGGCCGTTTCACGATATCGGCCACGATGGCTGCCATATCGAGGCCCTGGTCGAGCACCAGATAAGTGGTGAGATGCAGGGCGGCATAATAGAACGCCAGAAGGCCCAGGGCCCGGCGGTAGCGCAGCAGGTTGATGTTGAACAGCTGGCGCAGCGGCGTGATCGCCAGGGTGGCGATCAGGAAGCGCAGGGCCCAGAGGCCCAGCGCCTGCTCCAGATACCGCATCGGATCGGCCCCGAGCCGGTCGTCGATGCCCGCATAGAACAGCCAGACGGCGGGGATGAAGCCGACGATATAGACGGCGATCTTCGGCACCTGAGGCAGGGCAAAACCCTTCCTCTCGCCCTGAACGGAGGCTCGTCCCGCCATCAGTAGAGCTTCCGCAGGTCCATACCGGTATAGAGGCTCGCCACCTGCTCGGCATAGCCGTTGAACATCAGCGTCGGACGGCGCTTCGCAAACAGGCCGCCCTCCCCGATGCGCCGCTCGGTCGCCTGGCTCCAGCGAGGATGGTCCACATTCGGGTTCACATTGGCATAGAAGCCGTATTCGTTCGGCGCCTGCTTGTTCCAGGAGGTGGCCGGCTGCTTGTCGACGAAGCTGATCCGCGTGATCGACTTGATGCCCTTGAAGCCGTATTTCCACGGAACGACGAGGCGGATCGGAGCGCCGTTCTGGTTCGGCAGTGTTTCACCGTAGAGCCCGACGGCCAGAAGGGTCAGGGGATTCATGGCCTCGTCCAGGCGCAATCCCTCCACATAGGGCCATTCGAGCACCGGGAAGATCGAATCCAGGCCCGGCATCTCGTCGGGCCGGAAGGCGGTCTCGAAGGCGACGTATTTCGCGCTGCCCAGGGGCTCCACCCGCTTGATCAGGTCGGCCAGCGGGAACCCGACCCAGGGAATGACCATGGACCAGCCTTCGACGCAGCGCATGCGGTAGATGCGCTCCTCCAGGGCGGACGACTTGATGAGGTCCTCGACGGCGAATTCGGCGGGCTTGCCCACCATGCCGTCGACCTTGACCGTCCAGGGCGAGGTCTTGAGGCCGCCGGCCTTGGCCGCCGGATCCTCCTTGCCGGTCCCGAACTCGTAGTAGTTGTTGTAGCTCGTGACGTCCTCGCGGCTCGTCTTCTTCTCGTCCGTCGAGAAGGGGCTCTTGGCGGCGGACAGGGGCGCGGCTTCCAGGCTCTTGGGAAGGGAAGCGGCCAAGGCCAGTCCAGCGGCGCCGGCCATCCATTGGCGGCGATTGAAATAGACCTCCCGAGGGGTGATTTCGGAAGGAAGGATGTCGTTAGGGCGGCGGATCAGCACGGCAGAACCTCGTTTGGAACCCATTGTGAATGGGTACACCCGAGAACGCCAGAAGTGGCCTCACGATTCCGTTACAAGTTTGCGTTCAAGGCTTTACGGCCTGGACGAACCGCCGCGTGATCTCGCGCGGGTTCGTGATCGCGGTTCCCACCACCACGGCGTGAGCGCCACGCCGGAAAGCCTCGGCCACGAGATCGGGCGTATCGAACCGCCCTTCCGCGACAATCGGCACCGGAAGTTCCGCGACGAGGGCCGACAGAAGCTCCAGGTCGGGGCCCGGACCCTTGCGGGAGGCCGTTTCCTCGGTGTAGCCGGCAAGCGTGGTCGCCACATAGGTCGCGCCCGCCGCCTGGGCGGCCCGCCCCTCCTCCAGGGTGGAGATGTCGGCGAAGACCTCCCGGTCCAGCTCCATCCTGATGCGGCCGATCAGGCGCTCCACGGGATCGCCATTGCGCGGGCGGGGCGTGGCGTCGATGCCGACGATGTCCGCGCCCGCCTTCGCGATCTGCTCCGCCTGGGCGAAGCCGGGGGTGATGTAGACCGGGAAGCGGTCGTCCCACACCTTGGAGATTCCGACGATCGGGAGGCTCGTCACGGCCCGGATCGCCGCCACGTCCGCCTCGCCGTTGGCGCGGATGCCCCCTGCGCCGCCTGCTTCCGCCGCCTGCGCCATGGCGGACATGTAGATGGGGCCGTGCAGCGGGTTGTCGGCCCGGGCCTGGCAGGAGACCACGAGGGCGCCTTTCGGGATCAGCATCTGTCGTCTCCTACTTCACGGCGCCCGCGGTCATGCCCTGGATGAACTGGCGCGACAGGGCGATATAGAGCAGCGTGATCGGCGCCGCCGCGATGGTGAGACCCGCGAACAGCATGCCCCAATCGGTGGTATACTCGCCCATGAAGGTGGTCAGCCCCTGAGGCAGGGTCTTGCGGGCATCGGTCTGGATGAAGACCAGCGGAAAGAAGAAGTCGTTCCAGATCGGCACCGCGTTCTGAATGGCCGCGATCGCCATGGGCGGGCGGGCCAGCGGCAGCATGACCGACCACATGATGCGCGGCTCGGACGCGCCGTCGATGCGCGCCGCATCCTCGAGTTCCGCCGGCAGGGTGCGCAGGAACCCGGCCATGATGAACACGGTCGAGGGCAGTCCGATGGCCGTATAGGTGACGATCAGGCTCCAGCGGCTGTCCAGAAGGCCGAGATCCCGCAGCAGGATGAAGAGCGGGATCACCGCGAGCTTCAGGGGCAGCATCAGCCCCGCCAGGAAGAACAGCAGGATGAAGGTGTTGGTGCGCGACTCGTAGCGCGCCACCGCGTAGCCCGCCATGGTGCCCAGCACCAGGATCAGGATGATCGAGGTGCCCGTGACGAGAAGCGAGTTGACGAAATAGGTCGGCATCGCGGTCTCGCCGAGCACCTTGGCGAAGTTGCCGACCTGGGTGAAATCGGGCAGCGCGAAGGGATGCTCGAAGATCTCGCCCGTCGTCTTGAAGGCGGACAGCACCATCACCACGACCGGATAGAGCATGATGAAGGAATTCGCGATCAGGATAACCTGAGCGAGCAGGACGAAGGGAATGGCCTGGCGCGTGGCCGGCGCATCGGACGTGAGGGCGGTCAAAACTGGATCTCCCGACGACGCAACCACAGGGTCAGCATGGACGCGAACACGACGATGAAGAGGAAGAGGAGCGTGGCCAACGCAGAGCCCAGGCCAAAATTCTGGATGCTGGCGCTCTGGTTGCCGAAGGCCGTGCGGTAGAAGACGAGGCCGAGCACGTCCGTGGAGCCGAACGGCGAACCGTCGAGGCCGACCATCACGTAGGGGATCTCGAACCAGTTGAACGCGCCGATGAAGAGAAGGGTAAAGAGGATCGTGGTGCTCGGCGCCACCAGCGGCCACACGATGTTCCTCAGAAGCTGCCACTCATTGGTGCCATCGAGCCGCGCGGCCTCGATGACCTCCGGCGGGATACGCTGCATGCCGGCGAGATAGACGAGAGCCGGGAAGCCGACGAAGTGCCAGGCATTGGCGAGGATGAGCGCTCCCAGGGCCGTCGAGGAATCGCCGAGCCAGGGCTTCGCCCATGAATCGAGCCCCAGGGAGTAGAGCGCCTGATTGATGATGCCGAAATTCGGATTGAGGAAAAGCTTCCAGAGAAAGCCGACGATGATCGTCGACAGCACCACCGGCACGAAGATTGCAATGCGGTGGAAGCGGAAGCCGAAGGGCTCCTTGTAGAGAAGCCAGGCGAGAAGAAACCCGCCGCCGTTCTGGATGATCATCAGCGCGATCAGCGCATAGACGTTGTGCAGGAAGGCGTTCCACACCACCGGCGCCATTGTGGCGCCGAACAGCACTTCCTTGAAGTTCTTCAGGCCCACGAACGGCCCGCGCGCCAATCCCTGCCAGTCGTAGAAGGCATAGGCGAAAGCCGACATGATCGGATAGACCACGAACAGCGACATGAAGACGATGGGCGGGACGACGAGAAACGCCACCCATAAACGATGCTTCAATGTGCGTGGCTGCCGGCGCGAGGCGTGCATGAGTGAAACCTTACGGGGTGAACGCCCGACAAAACACCGACCTCATCCTGAGGAGCAGCGCAGCTGCGTCTCGAAGGAGGATCTAGAGAGCACTGGAGGCGCCCTGATCCTTCGAGACGGTCACTGACGTGACCTCCTCAGGATGAGGGCTCTCGTGGCAATCTTCTGGAGCTTGAGCGGCAGCGAACTCATCCGTTCGCCGCCGCTTGTGTCAAACGCTTACTTCTGGAAGGGCTTGTAGTAGGTCGCGATGCCCTTGTTGATCTCGGCCGCGGCCTGCTCCGGCGTCTGCTGGCCGGCGAGCATCTTCTGCACGTTCGACTGCAGCAGCACCGAGCCGCTCGGCTCCTGGTAACGGAAGCGCACGAGCATCAGGTACGACATGGAGTTCTCGGCGAGCTTCGCCACGTCCTGCGTGATCGGATCCTCGATCTTGATGCCCTTGATCGGCGACAGGTTCTTGAGGGTGTTGGTGAAGGCCGTGCCGTACTCCGGAGTGGCGAGGAAGCGCACGAATTTGAGCGCCGCGTCCTTCTTCTCGGACTTTGCGTTCACCGCATAACCGCCATCGTAATAGGTGGCGATCAGCGCCTGATCGCCCGCCTTCAGGACGGGGGCCGGGAAGACGCCGAGATCGAGCGTGGGGTTCTGGGTCTTGAAGTTCGCCACCTCGTAGGAGCCGCCCGCGAACATGGCCGCGCGGCCCGCCACGAAGAGCTGCTGCGAGGACGGATAATCCACGCCGATGAAGTTCGGAGCGAAGTACTGGCTGATGTCCTTCAGCTTGGCGAGCGCGCTGACGAAGCGCGGATCGGTGAAGTTCGCCTTGCCGGACACGATGTCGGCCTCGAAGTCCTTGCCGAGCATGGACGAGAGCAGGCCGCCCACGATGGTCTCATTCTGCCAGGCCGTCGCCGTGCCGTTGGAGAACGGATTGATGTTCTTGGCCTTCAGGGCCTGGGCCAGGGACATCATCTCGTCCCAAGTCTTCGGCGGGTTCAGGCCGTTATCCTTGAAGATCTTCTTGTTGTAGACGACGAGCTGCGCCTGCATGGCGAAGGGAACCGCGTAGACCTTCCCGTCCGAGCGCAGGGTCTCGGCCGCGAGCGCCGCTTCCGGGAAGTTCGCCAGCTCCGGCACGTTCTGCTTGTCGAGGGCGAGAAGGTAGCCGGGGGTTGCGATCGTCTCCAGGTTGCCGTAGGCACGCACCTGGATCACGTCCGGACCGCGACCCGCGGCGAGCGCCGTGGACAGGATGGTCTGGTAGTTCTCCGGCGCGTAGGTCTCGAACTTCACCGTGATGCCCGGCTCGGCGGCCTGGAACTTCTTGATGATGTCCTGGTAGAACGCCTTGTCCTCCTGGCGCCAGCTCCAGAAGGTCAGCTCGGTCTGGGCCATGGCGGCCGTGCCTGAGAGCAGGAAGCCTGCAGCAGCAGCGCCCATCAGGATGCGTCGGGTCAGTTTCATTGTGGGTTCCCTCATCGTTGAAGTCCTTGTCCTCCCACCCTCCAGCCTGATCCTCGATCGTGCCGGAGGGAATTTTCTTCAGCCATGTGGCTCGGCTGAGATCACGAGAAACGTCGCGTCGTCGTGGGTTTTAACACGAGGATAGGCGCCCGCCATGAGGTCGCCTCGCTCCCTTTCCCGCAATTCCTGCATCAGGTCAGCGCCCTCGCCGGCCGCGAGCCGGGCATGGAGGGTGCTGTCCGAATAGGCTCCGAACACATCCACGAGACGCATGAATCCGTCCGTCGCCAGCGCGATCGGGGCTCCTGCTTCCACCTGCGCGTCGAAGCGCAGCTCTCGCCCGGCCCATGGCCGGCGCGGGTTCACGACCCAGTAGCCATCCGGCCGGTTGAGCCTGCCGCGGTTCTCGAGGATCTGGCGCCTGACTGCCTCCGGGATGGTGCCCGGCTCATGCTCCCGTGCCCCCAGGGCCGCCAGGGTCTTCTTCTCGAAGGGTTTGGCCCGTTCGTCGCTCCAGCGGACGATCCCCCCCTCCGTGGGCACCAGGGCGATCACGTCGCCGAGGAAGCGCCCCTGGACGCCGATGCGCCCGCCCTCCCCCGTCCGGGCCTCGATCAGGCCGAGGCAGGCGGAGGGTGCCTGATGGTCGTCGATGTCGAGGACATGGGCCGTCGCCTCGCGGAAGCCTGCCTCGACGGCAGCTTCGAGCCGGAGCAGCACCGCATCGGCATCCCCTTCCCGGGCAAGGTCGCTCAAACGGTCGCCGACCGTGCCGGCAAGCCAGGCGGCATCGCTTCCCCCTGAGGTGAGCTGCTCGTCGGACAGGCCCGTCGCCCCGTCGATGACCCAGGCAAAAGGTCCATGCAGGCCGATCCCGTCCTCGTTGATACGGGAGCCTGGCAGGGAGAGCCGGTCCAGAGACCGGAAACGGGAAATGGGGCCAGTCGGGTTCACGGCTTAACTGGTCTCATATTGGTCGCTTCGTGTCTATACTGGTCTTAAGCGCTTTTCACATGCTTCGAGAGGCGGAAAAGCCTTCGGAACGTTCGGTTTGATCGAATCCCGCACCTGGGCGTTAGTGCTTTGATAAACCTGTTGCCGAAGGAAGAGCCATGGTCACATTGGAAATCGACGGCAAGGCCGTTGCCGTGACGAACGCGGACGAGGGGCAGGCCCGCGAACTCTTTTTCAGTGAGAGCTTTAAAGATGACTTAAAGTCGTTTAAGAGCGAGGGCCGGTCCCTCTGGGACGGCTCAGCTGCCTTGACGACACGGCCCGCATCGGAACACGAGATCGATGCCTTCTATGAAGCCCTGGACGAAGAGGACGAGGTCGACGAAGACGACGAAGACTATGACGGCGATCTCGATATCGATGTCGTGTTCCTGGTGTCCATCGACGAAATTGACGACGCCGCTGCCTCCGGCTGATCATCCTTACCGGAGCCCTTAGGAGGCTCCCAAACACGGTTCAGCCCTATTCACATGCCTTTTCCCAAGACCAATCCCAGCCTCGAACGCGCCCTTGCCGACCGAGGCTACAACGACCCGACGCCCGTCCAGGCCGCCGTGCTGGAGGCGGATGCCCGCGACCGCGACCTTCTCGTCTCCGCCCAGACCGGCTCGGGCAAGACCGTTGCCTATGGCCTCGCCATGGCGTCCACCCTCCTGGGCGATGCCGAGCGCTTCGACGCTCCGCGCGAGCCCCTGGCCCTGATCATCGCTCCGACCCGCGAGCTTGCCCTGCAGGTCAACCGGGAGCTCATCTGGCTCTATGGCCCGGCAGGCGCGCGCGTCGCCTCCTGCGTCGGCGGCATGGACGTGCGCCGCGAGCAGCGGGCCCTGGCCGATGGCTGCCACATCGTCGTCGGGACGCCGGGCCGCCTGCGGGACCATCTGGAGCGCGGCCGCCTCGATACCTCGAAGATGCGCGTCGTGGTTCTCGACGAGGCCGACGAGATGCTCGATCTCGGCTTCCGCGAGGATCTGGAATTCATCCTCGATGCCACCCCCGAAGATCGGCGCACCCTCCTGTTCTCCGCAACCCTGCCGAAGAACATCATTGCCCTGGCCCGGCGCTATCAGCGCGAGGCGCATCGCATCGACACCCTGGTCGAGAACGAGCCGCATGGCGATATCGAGTATCGCGCGCTCAGGATCGCTCCCAACGAAGTCGAGCACGCGGTCGTCAACGTGCTGCGCTTCTACGAGAGCCGCGGCGCCATGGTGTTCTGTCACACCCGCGAGGCGGTACGGCACCTGCATGCCAGCCTGATCGAGCGCGGCTTCGCGGCGGTCGCCATCTCGGGCGAGCTGACCCAGAACGAGCGCAGCAACGCCCTGCAGTCTCTGCGCGACGGCCGCGCCCGTGTCTGCGTGGCAACCGACGTGGCCGCCCGCGGCATCGACCTGCCCGATCTCGGTCTCGTGATCCATTTCGACCTGCCGAACGACCACGAGACGCTCCTGCACCGCAGCGGCCGCACGGGCCGCGCGGGCCGCAAGGGCGTCTGCGTGATGCTCGTGCCCTATACGCGCCGCCGCAAGGCCGAGAGGCTGATCGACATGGCCGGCGTCGACGTGACCTGGGCCGGCCCACCCTCCGCCGACGAAATCCGCCAGCGCGACCGCGAGCGGATGATGCAGGATCCGATCTTCTCCGAGGAAGTCACGGAAGAGGATCTCGCCATGGCGCGGGCTCTCCTCGCCGAACGCTCCGCCGAGGACATCGCCAACGCCCTGGCGCGGTTTTTCCGCGCGCGCCTTCCCGCGCCGGAAGAGATCGTCGATGCGGGCGGGGACCGCGAGCCGCGCCAGCGCAAGGACAAACGCGAGCGCCAGGATGAGCGCCAGCGCGGCTTCAAGGACAGAGGCCGGGATTCGTCCGAGGGCGGTTTCGAGCGCTCGTCCGAGGACATGGTGTGGTTCCGTATGAGCGTCGGTCGCCGCAACAACGCCGATCCCCGGTGGCTTCTGCCGATCATCTGCCGCCTGGGTCATGTGACGAAGAAGGAAATCGGCTCGATCAAGATCTTCGATCGCGAGACGAAGTTCGAGATCGCCAAGTCTCACGCGCCGAAATTCGCCTCGGCCGCACGCAAGTCCAATGACGAGGACATTCGCATCGAGCCCGCCGATGCCGGACCGGGCAAGTCCCCCGATAGGCGCCCCCGCGAAGGCAAGCCGTGGGACAAGCCGAAGGGCAAGGGCCCCCAGGAGCGAGGCGGCCCAGCTCCCTACCGGGCGGCAAAGGACAGCAAGGGGCCGAAAGACCATAAGCGCCCGAAGGACAAGAAGCGGTCTTCCGACAAGCGCCCCTGATGAAGAAACAGGCCGGGACATTCCCATGTCCCGGCCTGAATTTTGTGGAGAGAGGCAGGGCTGCCCGTTAGGGGTCCGCAAGCCCAAAGGCCCAGCTGTCCTAAGGCGCCGGCTCATGATCGTTTGTCATGGCGCAATGCAGCAAAGATGTTGTGCATTGCAACATAGACCCCATATGAGGCGTTACGTTTGAGATAACTCCTTACCCGAAAGGGCCCAGTCATTATGCAACGCTTAGGGCAGATGCTTCGCCAATTGGCCCATTACCGCCGCCAGTGGGAAACCGTGATGAACGCGTCGAGCGCGGCCTCCCCGGCAGCGGCACGTCCGCCGGTGCCGACACGACTGAATGAAGTCTCCGGTTTCGGCTCCAATCCCGGCAATCTGAGAATGTTGACTTACGTTCCGGAAAGTCTGCCGCCCTCTCCCGCCCTCGTGGTCGTCCTGCATGGATGCACGCAGACGGCCGCCGGCTACGATCACGGCTCGGGCTGGTCGGCGCTTGCGGACCGCTACGGCTTCGTTCTCCTCTATGCCGAGCAGCAGGAAGCCAACAACCCGAAGCGCTGCTTCAACTGGTTCCAGCTTGCCGACATCGAGCGTGATCGCGGCGAGGCTCATTCGATCCGTCAAATGGTCGCGCATGCGGTCGAGAAACACGGCCTGGATCGCGGCCGGATCTTCGTGACCGGACTCTCGGCCGGCGGCGCCATGACCTCGACCATGCTCGCAGCCTATCCGGAGGTCTTCGCCGGCGGCGCCATCATCGCCGGCCTGCCCTATCGCTCCGCCACCAGCATTCCCGAAGCCTTCGAGTGCATGTTCCAGGGGCAAACGCGCTCCGCCGAGGAATGGGGCGCTCTCGTGCGTGAAGCCTCATCCCACAAGGGACCATGGCCCAAGGTCTCCGTATGGCATGGCAGCGCCGACGCGACGGTCAAGCCGATGAATGCGGGAGAGATCATCAAGCAATGGACGAATGTCCATGGCCTGCCTGCCGAGGCGAGCCGCAGCGACATCGTGGACGGTTATCCGAGGCGCGCATGGGCCGATGAGGCGGGCAACGAGATCATCGAGGAATACGTCATCACCGGCATGGCCCATGGCACGCCCCTGGCCGTCGGCAACGATGAGCACAATTACGGTACGGCCGGCCCCTTCCTGCTCGATGTCGGCATCTCGTCGAGCTACCGGATCGCGAAGTTCTGGGGATTGACGGAATCCTTCGAAGGGCGAGTATCACGCCAGATCGCCGATGAGGTTGTCGCCCGCAACACGCCAGCGATTGTTCACGCGCTCCCCGCCAAGACGGAAGTGCCGGATAGGGAGGATGCTGCGCGCAATGCGCAGCGGAGCACGCCGCCGCCGTCTCACCTGGATATCGGCTCGGTGATCACGAAGGCGCTCAGGTCCGCTGGCCTCATGAAGTGAGCAGGCATTCCGACCCCGTCATGATGCTTGCTCCAGAGGAGCTGGAGCCCGCTCAGGGCTTCTTCTCCTGGCTCAGCAGATCCTCCTGCTTACGCCTCTCGCCCGTGATGCAGTTCATGCTTCCTGACTGGGCCGGAACGACCAAGGAGCGTGTGTCGCCAATTCCAGCGATCTCACGCATGATCTTCGTGCGCACGATCATGGCGAACTGCTCCGGATCATGCAGGGGAATCACGAAGGAGCCGACGCCCCCGATCACGCATTCCCTGTAGTAGAGATCCAGATCCTCCTGCTCGGCGTTGCCGGCGCCACGCTTGAACATGATGGGAAGACCATTGATGATGATGCCGTTCGTGATCGCCTCATCGCGAGCGTAGGTGACGGGGCGGCCGTCGTTGTTGGGGCCGTCGCCGGATATGTCGACGACGCGGCGGAGCGGAGCGCCTCCCAACTGCTCGAAGAGCTTGCGGCTCTGGTCGATGATGCCGGAAATGGAGGTCATCCCCGCTTGGCGAATAGGCTGGTAGGAGAGTTGGTTGGAGAACGACATCGCCTTCTCAGGGCTGTCGATAACCATCCATGGCACAATGACCCGCTGATCCTTGACACCCGACCATTCGACATAGGTCACGGCGATACGGCCATTCACGCCGCTTCCGATGGCCTCATGAACGAGGGAGGATCGGAAGGCGTCGATGAAACCTTCGCGCTGAAGCCCCTGCTCGTCGCTCTCCATGGAGGACGATACATCGACCGCAATCACAAGGGCGACATCGAGCTGGGTTTCCGGGGCGACGGGACTGGCGGCAAGAACATCACCGGCCAGCAGAAAGAACGCGAGAGTACTCAGGAACCGATTCGCCATGACCACCTCCGCTCCCGGCCCACAATCCCGCGATCGCGGCCAAGATTACGGTCTGTCAACGTTCCAAACAGGCATTTGATACGCATATTTGGCCGATTAATCGGCAAATCTACTTCACGTCAGTCGCATTTCCTTACTTTGAATGGGCTCGAGAACGACGAGCAACTACACGGCGCCCCATTCCGTAAGCGCCCTGCAATACGTAACAAAATCCACCCTCCATACGCAGAGCAGACAGGGGGTGAGCGTTCGAGTAATGATTTATTACGCTACGCAAAGGGCAAAACCATGAAACCGGATATGGATATGATCGGCGCACTCACCAGCTTCTCCGTCGGTACGCTCGACGGCCGCGATGCGATGATGGTGATCGAACTTGCGACAACGCCCGAGGAATACGAGCGGGGCATCCGCCACCAGATGCCGGTTGCCATGACGCCCGAACACGCCCGGGAACTGGGCGAGGCTCTTCTGCTCGCGGCCCGGGCGGCCGAAATGGGCGAGGCACCGAGCTACGCGTTCAACTGATTGATGCGTTCCTTTCAAAAATCATGAACATCAGTCGCCTGTCAGCGACACGCCCAGTATAAGTTTTAAATTGAAATGAAAGTGCTCGCGGCGAGCCTCATTGTAGTCAGGGCTGAGCACGACATCAAAAAAATTGCGTACCGTCCCTTGGCTTATCGTGAGCGATCAAGTGGCCGGGAACTCTCGTTTCGATCTCATCGAGAAACGGGACACGTCTACCAGGACATTCAGGAACGTGACACCGCTGTGCGAATGAAAAAGAGCAAGGCGGGAACCGCCTTGCTCTCTGGCTGGAATTCACCGGGACACACGTCAAGCGCCGTCCCCTTCGCCCAAGGATCAGATGGATTCCTTGAGGTCCTTGGCAGCGCGGAAGGCGATCTTCTTCGATGCCTTGATCTTTACCGGCTCGCCGGTCTGAGGATTGCGGCCCATGCGAGCGGCACGCTTGCGCACCTGGAGGATGCCGAGTCCGGTCAGGCGAATCTTGTCGCCTTTCTTCAGGCTCTTGGTGATCATCTCGACAACGTGGGTCAGCATCTCGTTGGCTTGGCGCTTGGGAAGCTCGTGCAGCTCGGAGAGCTTCTCCGCGATATGGCGCAGCGTCAGGATCGGGGACGATGCCGAGGAGGATGCCTTTGCAACCTTCTTCACAGCCGCCTTCTTCGCCGGTGCCTTAGTCGCAGCAGCCTTGGTCGCAGCAGCCTTGCTGACAGCCTTTGCAGGTGCCTTGGCAGCCTTCGACGATGCCTTCGCTGCAGCCTTAGGGGCCGCAGCCTTCTTGGCCGGGGCCTTCTTGGAAACCTTGGTTGCAGTCTTGGCCATCAGAAACTCCTTATTGTAGATGGTGAATGCGTAAGACAGCAGATACTCAATAACGCGTTCAGCCAAGAATTAAAGATGGCAAAGCCAGCTTTCCGCACAATAGTGCGGGTTACTTGTCGATTTCTCGTCAAGAAGGGCCTGAATGCTAGGTTTACGGGGCTTTGAAGCGCGTTCGCGGTCCGAGCCTGAGAGGGAATCGAAGCGGCTAGAATGCGGAAACGTCGCTGGCGGAACCGCATTGCGAGTCCGCACGCGGGTTATCCCACCGTCGCCCGTTCCTCATCGTCTCGGGGCTGGACATCCGGGGATATTTTGATGTCACCTCTCCTGTCGCAAAATCTCGGTATTCCGGTTATTGGATCGGAAAAGGGCTGACGCTCACCACATTCCGAAAAGCGCCACGGTGAAATTATGACAAATGTCGCCTGCATCGGTGAATGCATGATCGAGCTTCGGGAGGAGGCCGACGGCCGGCTATCGAGGGGCTATGGCGGGGATACGTTCAACACCGCGGTCTACCTGGCACGCCTCGGGACGCAGACCGATTACGTCACCGCGCTGGGAGACGACAGCTGGAGCGATGAGCTGATCGCGGCCTGGAACAAGGAAGGCGTTGGCACGCAACGGGTGCTGCGCCTCCCCGGACGCCTTCCGGGGCTTTACATCATCCAGACGGATCCGAAGGGCGAACGCCGTTTCTCCTACTGGCGCGAAACCGCAGCCGCGCGTCTGCTGTTCCAGGCGCCTGAAGCTGCGAGAATCATCGACGCCATCGGCAGCTACGATCTCGTCTACCTGTCGGGCATCTCCCTCTCACTGTATGGGGAGAGCGGACGCGAGCGCCTGTTCGACGTTCTTCGCGATGTCCGGTCCAAAGGCAAGCGAGTGGCCTTCGACACGAATTTCCGCCCGCGCGGCTGGCCCGATCCGGACATCGCGCGGGCCGCCTTCTGTCAAGCCTTCGCATGCGCCGATATCATCCTGGCCTCCACGGAAGACCTCGAGCTCCTGTTCGGCAGCACGGGTGTGGAAGAACTGCTGGCCTTCTCCAACCGCGCAGAGATCGTCCTCAAACATCCCGACCTGACCTGTCGCGTCCTGTCGCAAGGTGAGGATATCCTCGTGCCCGGCAAGCCCGCAGAGGACGTGGTGGACACCACAGCGGCGGGCGACAGCTTCGCTGCCGCCTATCTGAATGCGCGCCTGTCGGGTGAGCCCCCTCGCTCGGCTGCGGCGGCAGGCCATCGCCTCGCCGGACAGGTCGTGCGCTATCGCGGCGCGATCATCCCGCGCGAGGCCATGCCATAAAATCTTTCGACCACCTCCATCCAGGGAGTTTCTCTCATGCCTCAAGACCAGAAGGATCTCGCCAGCGCCCGTAGCAAGATGCTGGCCGACCTCCTCCGCGCTGGCCCCATCGTTCCGGTAATCACGCTGGAGCGTGTGGAGGACGCCGTTCCCCTTGCGCGGGCTCTCGTCGCGGGCGGGCTACGCCTGCTGGAGATCACCTTGCGCACTGCCGCCGCGGCAGAATCGGCAGCGGCCATCATCCGGGAGGTGCCCGAAGCCATCGTCGGCATCGGGACCGTTCTGACCCCGAAGGATCTTGAGCGCGCTGAGGCCCTTGGCGCACGCTATGCCCTGAGCCCCGGCGCCACGCCCGACCTGCTCGAAGCGGCGAGCCGGGGCGAGATGCCGTTCATTCCCGGCATCGCCACCGCGTCCGAACTCATGGCGGCCCTTGCCCATGGCTTTCACACCGTAAAATTCTTCCCGGCCGTTGCGGCCGGCGGCATTCCGGCATTGAAAGCCCTTGCCGGACCGTTCCCGCAGGCGCGCTTTTGCCCGACGGGCGGAATCGACGAAAAGAATGCCCGCGACTGGCTCGCCCTGTCGAACGTCGTGGCCATCGGCGGCTCGTGGGTCTGCCAGACTTCCGACATCCGCGCCCAGGCCTGGAGTGAGATCACGGCGAAAGCGCAGCGCGCCTTGATGTCGATCAAGGAATGAGGCTCGGCGGTCGGTCCATCGACTGACACTTCGTAGCATTGTCAGCCTTCCGTCTCCTGGCGATACTCATCGGCGGGGGAGGAAAGCCAATGACCTCAACGATCTACGATACGAACCTCGACAAGAACCCGGCGAATTACCAGCCGCTGACGCCACTTTCCTTCCTGGAGCGGGCCGCGAGCGTTCATCCCGACCGACCGGCAGTGATCCACGGCTCCCTGGTTCGCGACTATCGTGACTTTTACGCGCGCGCCCGGCGGCTGGCGTCGGCGCTCTCCCAGCGTGGGATCGGGCGCGGCGATACCGTGTCGGTCATGCTTCCCAACACGCCCGCCATGCTCGAATGCCATTACGGGGTCCCGATGGCCGGTGCCGTGCTCAATACGCTGAACACGCGCCTCGATGCCAAGATCATCGCCTTCTCCCTGGAGCACAGCGAAGCCAAGGTGCTCATCACCGACCGGGAGTTCTCGGCCACCATCGAGGCGGCGCTTGCGCAATCTTCTGTGAAGCCCCTCGTCATCGATTACGACGACCCTGAATTCACCGGCCCGGGCGAGCGGCTGGGAGCCATGGAATACGAAGAACTCCTCGCCGAAGGCGATCCTGGCTTCGAATGGAGCCCGCCTCGGGACGAGTGGGACGCCATTACCCTGAACTATACCTCGGGCACCACGGGCGACCCGAAGGGCGTCGTCTATCACCATCGCGGGGCCTATCTGCTCGCTATGGGCAATATCCTCACTGCCGGCATGGGACAGCATCCCGTCTATCTGTGGACGCTGCCGATGTTCCACTGCAACGGCTGGTGCTTTCCTTGGTCCCTGTCCATCGTCGCGGGCACCCATGTCTGCCTGCGCGCCGTGCGCGCAAAGCCCATGTACGACGCGCTTGCCGACCAAAGGGTCACGCATCTCTGCGGCGCGCCCATCGTCATGTCGACGTTGCTCAATGCACCCTCCTCCGAGAAGCGTCCCCTGCCCCATACGGTCAAATTCCTGACGGCCGCCGCGCCGCCGCCGGAGGCGGTGCTCGCCGCGATGAAGGCTGCAGGCTTCGATGTGACGCATCTCTACGGCCTGACGGAGGTCTACGGTCCAGCGGTGGTCAACGAATGGCACGATGAATGGGACGCGCTCGACCAGGGCGGCTATGCGGCCAAGAAGGCCCGTCAGGGCGTGCGCTATCCGGTTCTGGAATCACTCGACGTGCTCGACCCGGAAACCATGCGGCCCGTGCCCGCCGACGGACGGACTCTCGGCGAGGTCATGTTCCGTGGGAACGTGGTCATGAAGGGCTACCTCAAGAATCCATCCGGCACGGCAAAGGCCTTCGAGGGCGGCTGGTTCCATTCCGGCGATCTCGGCGTGAAATACCCCGACGGCTATGTGCAGCTGAAGGACCGCTCCAAGGACATCATCATTTCCGGCGGCGAGAACATCTCATCCATCGAAGTCGAGGATGCCCTCTACAGGCACCCCGCCATCCAGGCCGCCGCCGTCGTCGCGATGCCGGACGAGAAATGGGGCGAGACGCCCTGCGCCTTCGTGGAGCTGAAGCCCGATCAGTCAGTCCCGGCGGAGGACATCGTGGCCTGGTGCCGTCAGCACCTCGCCTCCTACAAGTGTCCCCGCACGGTGATCTTCACGGAACTGCCCAAAACCTCGACGGGCAAGATCCAGAAGTTCCAGTTGAGGGAAATGGCCCGGGCTCACAAGGCTGCGGGCTGATCGGATGGGGCGGCTCATCGCCCCTTCCACACGGGCTTTCGCTTCTCGATGAAGGCATCGATGCCCTCGGCGGCATCCTCCGCCATCATGTTGCAGGCCATGACGTCGCCCGCATAGGCATAAGCCTCCTCCAGGCTCATGGAGCGCTGACGGACGAACATGGCCTTTCCCGTCCGGATCGCCAGCGGGCTCTTGGCGCAGATATCCGCCGTCAATGCGGCAACGGCCTCATCGAGCCCGGCATCCGGCGCCACCCGGTTGACGAGACCGAAAGACAGCGCCTCGGCGGATGAAATGAAACGTCCCGTCACCAGCATGTCGAAGGCTCGCTTGGGCGAAACGTTGCGGGACAGCGCCACGGCGGGCGTGGAACAGAACAGACCGACATTGATGCCCGACACGGCGAAGGTCGCGCTCTCGGCCGCCACCGCCAGATCGCAGGAGGCAACAAGCTGGCAGCCCGCCGCAGTCGCCATACCGTGCACGCGGGCAATCACCGGAACGGGCAGATCGACGATTCCCTGCATCACCCGGCTGCACTGCGCGAACAGCGCCTGGTAATACTCCTGACGCGGGTTGGCCCGCATCTGCTTGAGGTCATGCCCCGCACAGAAAGCCTTGCCGGAAGCGGCGAGAACGACACAGCGAACCGTCTCGTCCTCCTTCAAGGTATTCAACGCCTGCTGAAGCGCCGACAGCATGTCCTCGGATAAGGCATTGAACTGGGCCGGACGGTTGAGGGTCAGCATGACGACCCCATCCCGCTCGTCGCGCAGCAGAATGTCGGGGCTGGAAACGGCCTGCTGGGCACTCATCGGCATTGTCCTCCGGATCGTTCCTGGCGCATTGTTTGAAGGATCCAACCTGAATAAGCTCCATATGGCAACAAGACCCTCGAGGAACGCCACCTCCTGGCCGGGTCCGAACGACAAGAGGTGCCATCGTGAGCAAGCCGCCCATCAGCCGCTTTCCCGTCCCTGAGATCTCCGACCTGCCGGAGGATATCCGCACGCGGATTCTTGCGGTTCAGGAGAAGTCGGGCTTCGTGCCGAACGTCTTTCTCGTGCTGGCCCGGCGCCCGGACGAGTTCCGCGCCTTCTTTGCCTATCACGACGCCCTGATGGAAAAGCCCGGCAATCTCACCAAGGCAGAGCGGGAAATGATCGTGGTGGCGACGAGCAACGCCAACCAATGCCAGTATTGCGTCGTCGCCCACGGGGCGATCCTGCGGATCCGGGCCAAGAACCCGCTGATCGCCGACCAGGTCGCGATCAACTACCGCAAGGCCGACATCACGCCGCGGCAGAAGGCGATGCTGGATTTCGCCATGAAGGTATCCTTTGAGGCCTATGCGGTCGGCGACGCGGATATCGAGTCGTTGGCCGCCCACGGCTTCACGGAGGACGATGTATGGGACATCGCGGCGATTGCGGCGTTCTTCTCCATGTCGAACCGCCTCGCCAACGTCACCAGCATGCGGCCTAACGACGAGTTCTATTCGCTCGGCCGAGGTTGAACGCTCATGCCGAGAGCACCTTGCCCGGATTGAGCCGGTTGTCGGGGTCGAGCGCCCGCTTGATCGTGCGGGCGAGTTCCATCTCGGGCGCCGCGCGGTAGCGCGCCAGCTCGCCCACGCGATACTGTCCAATGCCGTGCTCGGCCGAGATGCTGCCGCCGAAAGCCGCCACAACGTCATGCACGATGCGGTTCACGTGAGCGGCGTCATGGTTCGCATCGACGAGAACATTGTAGTGGATGTTGCCGTCTCCGAGGTGGCCGAAAGCATTCACGCGCGTGCCCGGCGCGCCGGCGGCCAGGGCCTCCCCGGCCTCGATGAGGAAGCGCGGGACCTCCGTGAGCGGGACGGAGACATCGTGCTTGACGCTCTTACCCTCCCGAGCCTCGGATTCCGTAACATGCTCCCGCAGGGCCCAGAGCTGAGAGGCCTGGGCACCTGACTCGGCAATCACGCCGTCGAGCGCGATCTCCTGCTCGAAAGCCGCGCCCAGCATCGTCTCGGCCGCCTCGCGCAGGCCTGCGAGACTCGAAGCCGCTTCGATGAGCACGAACCATTCGCCCTCCGCGATGGGAGCTTTCAGGCCAGCGTGCCTGGCGACAAGCTGCATCGAGGTGGCCGAGATCAACTCGAAGGCCGAGATCTGATCGCCCAACTCATCCTGGGCGAGTTCCAGAAGGCGCAGGGCCGCCGCGGGATCGGCGACCGATAGCAAAGCCGTCACGGAGTGCTTCGGACGCGGCACAAGCCTCAGGACCGCCGCCGTGACGATCCCGAGCGTTCCCTCGCTGCCGATGAAGAGCTGCTTCCAATCATAGCCCGCATTGTCCTTGCGCAGCTTCCGCAGGCCATGGGCGATCGTACCATCGGGAAGAACTACCTCGAGGCCGAGCACGAGGCTGCGGGTCATGCCGTAGCGCAGGACGTTCACGCCCCCCGCATTGGCTGCGACCACCCCGCCGATGGTGGCCGAACCCTCCGCCGCCAAGCTGATCGGCAGCAGGCGCCCGGCGGCAGCGGCGGCATCCTGGGCGATCTTCAGGATGCATCCGGCCTCGGCCTCGATGGTCAATCCGACCGGATCGACGCTGCGGATGGCCGCCATGCGATTGAGGGACAGGACGACCTGCGTGCCGGTCGCATCCGGCACCGCACCGCCTGCAAGGCCCGTGTTGCCGCCCTGGGGAACGATGGCGACGCCGGCCTCGCGGCAGATCTGCACGATCCGGGCGACCTGCTGGGCATTGGAAGGACGAACGACGCAGGCGGGCTTGCCCGGGAAGAGCCGGCGCCAGTCGACTGCATAGGGCTCGAGATCGGCCCCTTCCGTGATGACGGCCGCAGGACCGAGAAGGCTCGTCAGGCGATGCAGCAGATCCGTCGCGTTGGTCATGGAATAATCCCTCGCGGTTTCACCCCCGCTCCTGACCGATCAGGACGCAATCGTCAACGTGACAATCGCGAGGGATAGAACGAAGGCTCAGCGCTTGCCTGATCCGGGCTCGGCCATCTTGCGGTGCTGCTCGGCGAGCACGCCGGCTGGCGTCACGTTCGCAAGGATGGTCGTGAACTTGTTCTTCCAACCGCTCACCACGTCGCCTTCCCCGTTCAGCATGGCATCGAACCCGACCTTCGCGACGAAGGCGGGATCGTCCTTCTTATCCTGCCCGACCTGTGTGTCTTCCATACCGGCCCGCTCGAAGAATTCGGTATCGGTCGCACCGGGCATCAGGCAGGTCACCGTAACGTTCGTATCCTTCAACTCGTTGCGCAGCGCGAAGGAGAAGGAGTCGATGAAAGCCTTGGTGCCGTTGTAAACGGCCTGGAAGGCACCCGGCATAAACCCGGCGATCGAACCGGTGATGAGGATCCTGCCTTCATTCCTGGATCGCATATCCCGACCGACCTTCTGGATCAGGTAGAGGGTGCCGGTGATGTTGGTGTCGATCACGTGGCGTGCTTCGGTGAAATCCTGATCAAGGAACGCGTGACCGAGGCCATGGCCTGCATTGGCAAGGAGCGCCGCGACCGGCCGCCCCTTGGCGGCGGCATAAAGCCTGTCGACCCCCTCGAGGGTGGAAAGGTCGGCCTCGACGGCATCGACCTTCGCCCCGAGCACCTGGAAGTCCCTCGCCGCGTCGTGGATCGCAGCCTGATCGGCGGCGACCAGCAGATCGTACCCATTCTGGGCACAGAGCTTCGCGAGTTCGTACCCGATGCCCGAGGAGGCTCCGGTCACGATGGCAAGCGGCTTTGCGGTTTCGGGCATGGTGTTCTCCCAGGCGATTCTAAGGAATGACCCGGCCACTATCGGAGAGGAGCGCAACCGGCATGTGGTGCTTGAACTCGCGAAGGGCACTTCGGTTCAAAGATATGCATCAAGCAGCAGGCCTTCCTGCGCGAAGCACCTTGACAGTTCAGTCCAATCAAAGACCACTTCCGTGAAGTTATCAGGCAGTTGCTTTCGCCATAAGGGCAAGTTACCTTCACCGTAACAACATAAGAAAGCTTAGGCCCTCAAGGGCTGTGGCTGGGAGAAGCGCTCTTGGGTCCGCAAGAATCGGCGACGTCCGACGTCGCGGTGAGTGGTAGCGCATGCGGGCATGGCATGGCCCGAAACGCGGTGGAGCACATCACCGCGACAATCTCTCCATATTGCATCTCGGCCGCTCTCAAGGCCTCCCGCAGAACAGGGGCATGCCGATGACTCTTGCTCTGGAAGGCGTTTCGAGGAAAGTCGGAGCAGCAACGCATATCGACGACGTTAACCTGACCCTGGAGCGCGGCTCTCTCAACGTCCTTCTAGGGGCGACGCTTGCCGGAAAGACGTCGCTCATGCGACTCATGGCAGGACTCGATGTGCCGGCGAGCGGCCGCGTCCTCGTCGACGGGCAGGACGTCACCGGCTGGCCCGTGCAGCGACGCAGCGTGGCCATGGTCTACCAGCAGTTCATCAACTACCCGTCCCTCGATGTGTTCGAGAACATCGCGTCGCCTCTGCGCGTCGCCAAGCTGCCGAGGGCCGAGATCGACAAGCGCGTCCGGGAGGCTGCCAAGCTTCTGAAACTGGAACCCTATCTCGACCGGAAGCCTTTGAACCTTTCCGGCGGCCAACAGCAGCGCACCGCCATTGCCCGCGCACTGGTGAAGCGCGCGGATCTCGTCCTACTCGACGAGCCCCTGGCCAATCTCGACTACAAACTCCGCGAGGAATTGCGCGAGGAACTGCCGCGTGTCTTCGCGGCTTCGGGGGCCGTTTTCGTCTATGCGACGACGGAGCCGTCGGAAGCCCTGCTCCTGGGCGGCAACACGGCGACCCTGTTCGAGGGCAGGGTGACCCAGTTCGGGCCGACGCCGCAGGTCTATCGCCGCCCTGGCGATCTGATCACGGCCCGCGTTTTCTCCGATCCGCCGCTCAACACCTTGACGGTTCGGAAAAGCAGCGGCAGCGCAGTGCTGAGCACGGGAGCCGAGATCGGCGCGACCGGTCCGCTCGCTGCCGTTCCGGATGGGGACTACACGATCGGCTTCCGGGCTCATCAGCTCACCTTCGAACCCACAGGTGCCGATGACATCGCCATTCCGGCCATCGTGTCCGTTTCGGAGATCACCGGATCGGAGAGCTATGTGCATCTCGACGCCAGCAAGCATCGCCTCGTGGCGCTCGTTCCAGGGGTAAGACGGCTCGAGCCGAAATCTCGAGTCACGGCCTATATCGATCCTCGGCACCTGTTCCTGTTCGACGGGGCGGGCCACCTGGCTGCCGCCGACCAAGCCCAGAAAGCGGCGTGAGGAGAGACGATGGCCCGCATCACCCTCGACCATCTCGCCCATGCCTATCGGCCCGATCCCCACACGGCGGACGATTACGCCCTGAAGGAGATCAACCATGTGTGGAGCCAGGGCGGCGCCTATGCTTTGCTGGGTCCGTCAGGATGCGGCAAGACCACCCTGCTCAACATCATCTCCGGCCTTGTCCGGCCCACACGCGGGCGCGTGCTCTTCGACGATCTCGATGTAACGGACCTGGCCACGGAGGCGCGCAACATCGCCCAAGTCTTCCAGTTCCCCGTGGTCTACGACACGATGAGCGTGCGCGAGAACCTCGCCTTCCCGCTCAAGAACCGCAACGTCCCCCGCGACAGGACCGCCCAGCGTGTGGAGGAGATCGCGCGTCTTCTCGACCTGTCCCGCGTGCTGGATCGCAAGGCGAGCAACCTGACGGCGGACATGAAGCAGAAGATTTCCCTCGGGCGCGGCCTCGTGCGTCCCGACGTGGCGGCCATCCTGTTCGACGAGCCGCTGACGGTGATCGATCCGCACCTGAAATGGCAGCTGCGCTCGACCCTGAAGGAGATCCACCGCGCCCTCGACATCACCATGATCTACGTGACGCACGATCAGACCGAGGCCCTGACCTTCGCCGACAAGGTCGTGGTCATGCATGACGGCGCCGTGGTGCAGACGGGAACGCCCGATGAGCTGTTCGAGCGCCCGGCGCACACCTTCGTCGGGCACTTCATCGGCTCGCCGGGCATGAACATCCTGCCCTGCAAGGTCGAAGGAGCCACCGCCTTCATCGGCGATCAGAGCGTCGCTCTGCATCGGATCTATCGCCCCCTCTCCGATGGGGAGCGGGTGGAACTCGGTATCCGACCGGAATTCGTGCGCCTTCAGCCGCGAGGATCTGGACTGCCCGTCCAGGTCCGCCGCATCGACGATATCGGCCGCGCCCGCATCGCCCGCGTGGAGATGAGCGGGCGCCCTCTGGCGGCCAGCGTTCCGGACGACATCTCCATCGACGGAGACGAGGCGGCCCTCGCTCTCGATCCACGCCAGATCCACATCTATGCCAATGGGCACCTTGTCTCGGGCGAGCCCATCGAAGGGGGCCGGGCATGACGAAAACCGTCAACAACAAAGCTTGGCTTTTCGTTGTCCCCGTCTTCGCCATTGTGGCCTTCTCGGCCGTCCTGCCGCTGATGACGGTGGTGAACTATTCGGTCCAGGACACCTTCGGCAACAACCAGTTCTTCTGGAACGGGATCGGCTGGTTCCAGGAACTGCTCGATCCCTCGACGGAACTCGGCGGGCGCTTCTTCGGCGCCCTGTGGCGCACCCTTCTCTTCTCCGCGATCATCCTCATGATCGAGGTGCCGCTCGGCATCACGGTGGCGCTCGCCATGCCGCGCGAGGGCTGGACCGTCGCGCTCTGCCTCGTCCTGATGGCCCTGCCGCTTCTCATCCCGTGGAACGTGGTCGGCACGATCTGGCAGGTTTTCGCCCGTAGCGATATCGGCCTGCTCGGCTGGGCGCTCAACCATCTCGGCATCGACTATAACTACACCAGCGATCCCATCGACGCCTGGGCGACGCTCATCGTCATGGATGTGTGGCACTGGACGAGTCTCGTCGCGCTTCTCTGCTACGCGGGCCTCAAGTCCATTCCCGACGCCTATTATCAAGCGGCCCGCATCGACGGCGCCTCACGCTGGGCCGTCTTCAGGACGATCCAGCTGCCCAAGATGCGGCGCGTGCTGCTCATTGCCGTGCTCCTGCGCTTCATGGATTCCTTCATGATCTATACCGAGCCCTTCGTGATTACCGGGGGCGGTCCGGGCAACGCCACCACGTTCCTGTCCATCGATCTGGTGAAGCTGGCGCTCGGCCAGTTCGATCTCGGCAAGGCGGCGGCCATGTCGCTGGTCTACAACCTGATCATCCTCGCCATCTGCTGGGTCTTCTACACCGTCATGACCAACGTGGATGCCCAGCGCGAGAGGGTGGACGCATGACCGGAACCATCGCCGTCGGCACATCCGAAGCGAAGCCCGCCGCAGCTCCTCTCGCGACGAACCGCGCCCTGTCCGGTCCGCGCGTCAGCGGCCGCGTCGTGGTGATGACGCTCTACCTTCTGTTCCTTATGCTGCCGATCTACTGGCTCCTCAACATGAGCCTGAAGACCAATATGGAGATCACGTCCGGCCTGACCCTCTGGCCGAGGGAGATCACCTTCGACAACTATATCAGGATCTTCACCGATCAGAGCTGGTACTCGGGCTACATCAACTCGCTGAGCTATGTGGTCATCAACACGGTGCTGTCGATCTCCTTCGCGCTCCCTGCGGCTTATGCCTTCTCGCGCTACAAGTTTCTCGGCGACAAGCATCTGTTCTTCTGGCTGCTCACCAATCGCATGGCGCCGGCTGCGGTCTTCGCCCTGCCTTTCTTCAATCTCTACTCCGCCATCGGGCTTTTCGATACGCCCTGGGCCGTGGCCCTCGCCCACTGCCTCTTCAACGTGCCGCTGGCCGTGTGGATTCTGGAAGGGTTCATGTCGGGCGTGCCACGGGAGATCGACGAGACGGCCGCCATCGACGGCTATTCGTTCCCGCGCTTCTTCGTGAAGATCTTCATGCCGCTGATCGCCTCGGGCATCGGCGTCGCGGCCTTCTTCTGCTTCATGTTCTCGTGGGTCGAACTGCTGCTGGCGCGCACGCTGACCTCGGTCAACGCCAAGCCCATCGCCGCTACCATGACGCGCACAATTTCGGCCGCCGGCATGGATTGGGGGCTGCTCGCCGCTGCCGGCGTGCTCACCATCGTGCCGGGCGCGCTCGTGATCTGGTTCGTCCGCAACTACATCGCCAAGGGCTTTGCCCTGGGCCGGGTTTGAGGAGAGCGTCATGCCTGATCTCGCCTGGATGGCCTGGACGTGGCAGACGGGCCTCTTCTTCGTCGGCATTGCCAGCCTCCTGCTGGTCATGACACTGCTGGCGGCCTGGCGACCAGAGACGGAACGCATCGGCGTGCTGCGCATCCCGACGACACGCGGCGACCGTCTCTTCATCTCGCTTCTCGGTGCGGCTTTCATCCACCTCGCATGGCTGGGCCTCGTCGGCCCGGACCTGTGGTGGGCATCCGGCCTGTCCCTGCTCTACGCAGCAGCCGTGTTTCGCTACGTATAGGAGGAACGGCTCAATAAAACCCTCCGGTTTGCCCGGACCGGAAGGATCAAGACCAGCGCATAAGCCGGCCAGGGCATTACTTGGGAGGAACGAATGAAGCTCACCCAATCTCACCGGCACTTTAAACTGTTCATCTCGACAAGCGTCCTTGCTATGGCGCTCGGCTCAAGCGCTGCTCTCGCGGGCATGGAAGAGGCCCGCCGCTGGATCGATAGCGAATTCCAGCCCTCCACCCTCTCCAAGGATGAGCAGCTGAAGGAGATGGAATGGTTCGTGAATGCGGCCAAGCCGTTCGTGGGCCAGGAGATCAACGTGGTTTCCGAGACCATCACGACCCATGAATACGAGGCAAAGACACTCGCCAAGGCATTTTCTGAGATTACCGGAATCAAACTCACCCACGACCTGATCCAGGAAGGCGACGTGGTGGAGAAGATCCAGACGCAGATGCAGTCCGGACGCAACATCTACGATGCCTGGGTCAACGATTCCGATCTCATCGGTACCCACTTCCGCTACAAGCAGGCGATCCCGCTCGACGACTGGATGGCGGGCGAGGGCAAGGACGTGACGTCGCCCACTCTCGACGTCGCCGATTTCATCGGCAAGTCGTTCACCACGGCCCCCGACGGCAAGATGTATCAGCTGCCGGACCAGCAATTCGCGAACGTCTATTGGTTCCGCTACGACTGGTTCCAGCGCCCGGAGTTCAAGGAGAAATTCAAGGCCAAATACGGCTACGATCTCGGCGTGCCGGTGAATTGGTCGGCCTATGAGGACATAGCCGAGTTCTTCACCAACGACGTGAAGGAGGTCGACGGCGTCAAGGTCTATGGCCACATGGACTACGGCAAGAAGGATCCGTCGCTCGGCTGGCGCTTCACCGATGCCTGGCTGTCCATGGCCGGCAATGGCGACAAGGGCATCCCGAACGGCCTGCCGGTGGATGAGTGGGGCATCCGCATGGAAGGCTGCCGCCCCGTCGGCTCCTCCATCGAGCGCGGCGGCGACACCAACGGCCCGGCGGCCGTCTACGCCATCGCCAAATATCTCGAGTGGATGAAGAAATATGCTCCGCCCCAGGCGGCAGGTATGAACTTCTCCGAATCGGGCCCGGTGCCGGCTCAGGGCAACATCGCACAGCAGATCTTCTGGTACACCGCCTTCACGGCCGACATGGTCAAGCCCGGTCTCCCGGTGGTGAATGCGGACGGCACGCCGAAATGGCGCATGGCGCCCTCCCCGCACGGATCGTACTGGAAGGACGGCATGAAGCTCGGCTATCAGGACGCCGGCTCCTGGACCCTGCTGAAGTCCACACCCGTCGAGCGGCGCAAGGCGGCCTGGCTCTATGCCCAGTTCGTCACGTCCAAGACGGTCTCGCTGAAGAAGAGCCATGTAGGCCTCACCTTCATCCGCGAAAGCGATATCTGGGACAAGAGCTTCACCGAGCGCGCACCCAAGCTCGGCGGTCTGGTCGAGTTCTACCGCTCGCCGGCTCGCGTGCAATGGACCCCGACCGGCAACAACGTGCCGGATTATCCGAAGCTCGCCCAGCTCTGGTGGCAGAACATCGGCGACGCGGCATCCGGTGCGAAGACCCCGCAGGAGGCGATGACCTCGCTGGCCAACGCACAGGACGAGGTGCTCGGACGTCTGGAGCGCGCCAATGTGCAGGGCGAATGCGGCCCGAAGCTGAACCCGAAGACCTCCGCCGAGGAATGGTTCAAGAAGGCTGAAACCGCCGGCACCATCGCGCCCCAGCGCAAGCTCGCGAACGAGAAGCCCAAGGGCGAGACGGTGGACTACGACACGCTCATCAAGAGCTGGCCCGCCTCCCCGCCGAAGCGCAGCTGACGAGCCCCGGCCCCGCCCTATATGGGCGGGGCTTTCTTGACGGCATCTGCTTCGAGGCGCTCACGCCACGACGAGTGAAACCGCCTATTACGGCTCTGCCTGCGGTTCACTTTCGTCCAGCCACGCGGGATCGAGCGTGAACAGCTCCTGCGGTCGGGCAACGCCCCTCAGAGCATAGCGGCCGACCGACACTAGACTTTCCCGATTATCCATCGCCGCGGCAGAAAAGAAAGCGGACGACACGAGAACATCCCTCTCGACGGAGCGGCACAAGGCGCCGATCCGGCTCACCTCGTTCACGGCTGGCCCGACGACAGTAAAATCGAGGCGATCCTGACTGCCGATGTTCCCGTAGAACACCTCGCCGATATGCAGGCCGAGATAAGCCGAGGTGACGGGCAGATTGCACGACTGGCGCTCCTCGTTCAGCGCCCGGATTCTGGAATGCATCAGTCGCTCCGCCTTGAGCGCGCACCGGCAGGCCTGACCGGGATCCTCCTCCTTGAAGATTGCGAGCGCGCCATCACCGATCAGCTTCAGGACATCGCCGCCCGCCTCGTAGATGGATGAGATGATCGCTTCCGAATAGTCGTTCAGGAATGGGATGATCTGCTCGGGATCCGCCGTCTCCGTGATATGAGTGAAGCTGTGCAGGTCGCTGAACCACAGAACGGCCTGGATCCGGTCCGTGACGCCGCGGGCGATGCGGCCGCTCAGAACCCGTCTTCCGGCATCCCGGCCGAGATAGGTCTCGACGAGGGTTTTCGCGATGCGCGCGAGCGAGGCGCATTTCATGGCCAGCATTAGGGGCGATGCCAATTCGCGCAGAATCGCGAGCTCTCCGTCGGCGAAGCCAGACGGCGCGTCGGTCGTCCAGGACGAATAGAAGCAATCCATCTCGCCGATGACGCCTTCGGCCTCGAAGCGATGGATCAGGACAAGATAATCGGTCTGCCCCTCGGCGCGGAGATCCGCGAGAATCGAGAAATCCTCGATCTGCCCGGGGCCAATCCGCCGCCGCAGGAAGTCCTCTCCGGTCGACCAGAGATGATAATAGGTGCTTCGGCGCCAATTCTCCGCCGCCTGCCCTTCGACGTTGGTCCGGCCGTACTCTACGATCGGATCGAGGTTGTCCTGGTCGTCACGACGCCAGCGGAAGACCCGCCCCTCATGGATCGGGTGCAATGTGTCGATGATGATGTTCACCCGCGAGAGAGGCAATCCCTCTCCGGTCAACCGGGTGCAGAAGCCACGCAGGAGTTCCAGCTCCGACATGCCTGCCAAGCCTGCCTCGGTGACCCATTTCGCAATGCCTGCCGCCTGGGCTGTATCCATGGAGACCTCTTCACAATGTCGTTGCGCGCGAGCTTCCATGCCCGCGTTGCAGGCCCTCCATCTACTCGGCCGGAGACGGTTGGGTTCCCACGGACTCCGCCTGCTTCGGGCCATGGCGCCTGAAAAGGCGCAGGACCACGAGCCGAACCGCCACATAGAAGACGGGCGTCAAGAACAGGCCGAACACGGTCACGCCGAGCATGCCCGAGAACACGGCGGTGCCGAGGGATTGGCGCATCTCGGCGCCTGGTCCGGTTGCGATTGCGAGCGGCAACACACCGAGGATGAAGGCGAAAGCCGTCATCAGGATGGGGCGCAGGCGCAGCCGGCATGCCTCGACGACGGCTTCAACGGGCGACTTCCCGTCGAACTCCGCCTGCCGGGCGAATTCCACGATGAGGATCGCGTTCTTCGCCGCCAGACCGACAAGGACCACGAGACCGATCTGGGTCAGGATGTTGTTGTCCTGGCCTCTGATCATGACCCCGATCAGCGCCGAGAGAACGCTCATCGGCACGATCAGGATGATGGCGATGGGCAGCGACCAGCTTTCATATTGGGCCGCCAGCACGAGGAACACGAAAAGCACGGACAAAGCGAAGATGAACACCGCCGTGTTGCCGGTCTGCCGCTCCTGGAACGCCAGCTCCGTCCATTCGAAACCCATTCCGGGAGAAAGGTTCTGCCGGACCAGCGCCTCCATGGCATCGAGTGCGGTACCGGAGGACATGCCGGGGGCGGCATTGCCCTGCAGGGCCACCGAGGTGAACATGTTGTAGCGCTGGATCAGGTCAGCCCCCGACACTTCCCGCATCTCGACGAGGGTGCCCAGGGGCACGAGAGCACCCGTGGACGAGCGGACCCGCAGCCGGTTGATGTCCTCCTGGTCGATCCGGAAGCGCTGATCGGCCTGCGCCCGCACTTGGTAGACCCGGCCGAACGCGTTGAAATCGTTCACATAAGCGGTGCCGAGATTGATGCGGAGCGTTTCGAAGATGTTCGGGATCGGGACATTGAGGATACTCGCCTTCTGGCGGTCGATCTCCAGATAGACCTGCGGCGAGTTTGCCGAGAACGTCGTGAAGACGCCGGCCAGATTCGGGTTCTGCCGCGCCTGCCCCATCAGCTGGTAGGCGACCGACAGAATACCGCGCACATCATCGCCGGTACGGTTCTGGATCTGAATCTTGAACCCGCCGGAATTGCCGAGGCCGCGGACCGGGGGCGGCGGGATGGCGATGATAAATGCCTCCTCGATCTGCTGCATGCGCGCGAAGAGGTCGGCGATGATCTTCGCCCCGGATTCGCCCGCCTCGATCCGCTCGTCGAACGGCTTGAATCCGGCGAAGATAGCCGCCGCATTGGTCGCGTTGGTGAAGGTCGCGCCCGAAAAGCCTGCGAACGCGACAGCGTTCTTCACGCCAGGCGTCTCCTGCATGATCTTGGATGCCCGCTGCACCACCGCATCCGTGCGCGCCAGGGACGCTCCGTCCGGCAGCTGGATCACCACGATGGCATAGCCCTGGTCCAGGGTCGGGATGAAGCCGCGCGGCACGTGATTTGCGGTCCACAATGTACCGGCCAGGAGGCCGACATAGACCGGAAGCACGATGAACTTGTGCCGCGCCAGCGTTCCGACCGCCCTCGCATAGCCGTTCGATGTGGCGTCGAAACCGCGATTGAATCCGTTGGCCAATGTTCGTCCGAAGCGGGCGGCAGCGTTCCTGGAATGCTCGTGGCCGTGCGGCTTCAGCAGGAAGGCCGCCAAAGCCGGCGACAGCGTAAGGGAATTGAAGGCCGAAATGACCGTAGACACGGCGATGGTCAGGGCGAATTGCCGGTAGAACTGACCTGAAATGCCGGGGATGAACGCCGTGGGCACGAAGACGGCGACAAGGACCAGCGCGATGGCCACGAGCGCGGCACCGACCTCATCCATGGTGGTGTGCGCGGCGTCCCGCGGGGACATGCCGAGCGCGATGTTGCGCTCCACGTTCTCCACCACGACGATCGCATCGTCGACCACGATGCCGATGGCCAGGACCATGCCGAACAGGGTCAGCGTATTGATCGAAAATCCGAGGGCCGCCATGAACGCGAAGGTGCCGATCAGTGAGACTGGGATCGCCACGATGGGAATGATCGCCGTGCGCCAGCTCTGCAGGAACACGAAGACCACGATCACGACGAGCGCCGTGGCCTCGAACAGCGTCTTGTAGACCTCGTTCACGCTCTCGGAGATGAACTCGGTGGGATTGTAGACGATCTGGTAGGCGATGCCCGGCGGAAAGTTGGTTTTGAGTTCCTCCATGGTCCGTGTGATCTGCTCAGAGGCGGCGAGCGCATTGGTCCCGGGCCGCTGGAAGATCGCGAGCGCCACCGCAGGATTGCCGTTCAGATAGGAATTCGTGACGTAATCCTGGGCGCCGAGTTCGATGCGTGCGACGTCCTGCAGCCGCACGAGACGTCCCTGCGGCGTCGCCTGGACGATGATCTGCCGGAACTGGCGTGGGTCTTCGAACCGCCCCTGCGTCGTCACCGTCAGCTGGAAGGCCGCATCCGTCGGAGTCGGCTCCTGCCCCAGGGCGCCGCCGGAGACCTGGACGTTCTGCTCCTGGATCGCCCGCACCACCTCGCTCGATGTCAGGCCGTATGAGGCGAGCTTCTCGGGATCCAGCCAGACGCGCAGGGAGTATTGCCGCTCGCCGAAGATGATGAGATCTCCCACGCCGTCGAGCCGCAGCAGGATGTCGCGCACGTAGTTGCGGGCATAGTTCGAGACGTAGAGTTGGTCGTAGGATCCGTCCGGCGAGAGCATGTGCACGACCATCATCAGGTCGGGCGAACTCTTGAGCGTCGTCACGCCGAGACGGCGCACCTCCTCGGGCAGACGCGGGGTCGCAATCGCCACCCGGTTCTGGACGAGCACCTGGGCCTTGTCGAGATCGGTGCCGAGCTTGAACGTGATCGTCAGCGCCATGGCGCCGTCGCCGGTGGAGTAGGAGGACATGTAGAGCATGTCCTCGACCCCGTTGATCTGCTGCTCCAGAGGCGTCGCAACCGTGGCCGCGACCGTCTGCGCGTCGGCTCCCGGATAATTGGCTCTGACCACCACGGTGGGCGGCGCGATATCCGGATACTGCGCAACCGGCAGGGTCGAATAGGCGATCCCCCCGATGATCAGGAAAAGTGCGGACAGAACCGTCGCGAAGATGGGGCGATCGACGAAGAAATGGGCAAAGCGCATGGAAGCGCCCTCCTCGTGTGGGATCAGCTTCCGTTTCGTTCCCGTACCGGGGGGAGCGTGGTCGTCTGGGGGGTAACGGGCGCGCCGGGCCTCACGCGGACGAGGCCGTTCACGACCACTGTTTCGTTACCGGTCAGCCCGTCGCGGATCACCCTGTAGCCGTCGATCCGCGGGCCGATGCGGACAGGCTTGATATTGACCGTGTTGTTTTCGCCGATCACATAGACGACCCGCCTGTCCTGATCGCTGCCGATGGCTTCGTCGGGCAGGAGGATTCCCCGGTAGGGATCCGACGCACCGACCGTCACACGCCCGAACAGGCCTGGAGTGAGGAAGCGATCCTTGTTATCGAACACCGCGCGAACGCGTATCGTACCGCTTGCCGAATCCAGCCGGTTGTCGACGAAATCGAGATGTCCCTTGCGCGGCTCCAAGCGTTCATCCGTCAGTCTGAGCACGACCTCGTTGGTCTCCCCGTTGGCGGAGGTGTTCGTGCCTCCACGGGACTGCCTGGAAAAGGCCAGGAATGAGCGCTCATCCACATCGAAGTAGAATTGGATCGGATCGAGCGAAAGGACATTCGTCAGGATCGTCTCGTTGGCATTGACCAGATTGCCTTCGGACACGAGCTTGCGCGAGATGCGCCCCGATAAAGGGGATTTGATCTCCGTGAACTCGACATCGAGCTGGGCCTGCCGAAGGGCCGCCTGAGCGCGATCCAACTCGGCCTTCGCCGTCAGGAACGACTGGCGGCGCTGGTCGTAGAGTTGGTCGGTGATATTCCCGGTCTTCCGCAACTGCTCGGCGCGATCAAGATCGCTTTGCGCGAATTCCAGGCGGACCTGCGAAGATGTGACGGCCGATTGCGCCTGCTCGAGCAAATTGCGGTAGGGTCGCGGGTCGATGGTGAAAAGAAGGTCGCCCGCCCTGACGAAAGTGCCGTCCTGGAAGTGGACCTTGTCGAGATAGCCCGAGACCCGGGCGCGGATATCGACCTGATCGATGGCTTCGAATCGTCCAATGAAATCGTCCTGCTCGACGATATCCTTCACGATGGGCTTCGCAACGGTCACGGGCGGCGGTGGCGCGGGTGCGCCTTGCGCTAATACAGGATTCGCCGCGAACCATGTAAACAACACGCTGAAAACAAATTCGGACAGAGGAAAGCGCATGCGTAACCTCCTGATCGGCTTCATGGACGCAGCACTACGCCTCCGAATTCCGCCTTGTGGCGCTATGCGCGGAGGCACGCAGAAGAGCTTTTGTTCTTATTGCAACGCAATATTACGCATTGCCGCAACCCTGACAAGATATGCAACTTTGATACATATGATCGACGAACGCTCGCCATTGCTGCGGGGGCACCCTTCCTGAGCCCGTCAGGACGGGTCTCAGGTATAGGCATTGCGCAGATCGAGAGTGCTTTTCTGCCCGATGAACCGGTAATTCTCCGCAAGCCACGTGCGTGCTGCGTTCCTGCCGAGGTCCTTCAGTTCCTTGAAGAAACTCCACTGAGCGCTGAGGCGCGACGCAGCCGTGAACTCATCGAGCTTTTCGCCGCCATGGATCCGATGCATGAGGACCCGCTTATAATCCGTTGTCGAGAGTTTTCCTTCGTCGAGCAGCCGCGTCACGAACTCGACCGCTCTGAATTGCTCGAGCAGATTGGCATTGAACGTGATCTCGGTCAGGCGGTTCTGGATCTCCTGCACGCTCCGCGGAGTCGACCGGCGCTCGATCGGGTTGATCTGCACCAACAGGATATCGTCCGACTGTGTTTCGTAGAACAGCGGAAAGAGGGCCGGATTACCAGTGTAGCCCCCATCCCAATAGGGTTCGCCATCGATTTCAACGGCCTTGAAGAGCATCGGCAGGCAGGCCGAGGCCAGAATATGATCCACGGTCAGCTCAGGGCCGGTGAAGATCCTGATCTTCCCGGACCAGACACTCGTCGCCGCGATGAAGAGCTTCGCATCCTTGCAGGCGCGCACCCGCTCGAAGTTGATCAGGCTGTTGAGGGCATCACGCAAAGGGTTGATGTCGAGGGGATTGAGATCATAAGGGCTCGCCACCCTGGACCAGGCGTCGAGCCAGAGGTTCGAAGATCCGTTCATGCTCCAATAGCTCAACAGGCGATCGAAGAGCGACCGCTGAATGGGCGAGAGCACGCCGTCGAGGCTCACCCGCTTCCAGAACTTGCGCAACTGCTCCCGGGCCCCGTCGCGCCCTCCCTCGAGCCACCCTTCGAAGAGGACGACCGCGTTCATCGATCCGGCGCTCGCGCCGGTGATCGCCTCGACGGTCAGCCGTCCGTCCTCAAGGAGATAGTCGAGAACGCCCCAGGTGAAGGCACCATGCGCGCCACCGCCCTGCAGCGCCAGGGAGACGGATTTCTCGGCATTGGGACACACGAGCCCGCGGACAGGGTTTCTACGGATTTCGGCTCGACCAGTCATTGCAGCCTCCAGGTCTGGGCCAGCAGATTACCATCCGGATGCCTCCCGAAGACAAGTCGGAGCATGGCCCATGTAGCGGGAGCCGGCTATCCGGGTTCGACAGACGATGCAGTCAAGCTTGGTGTCCGCGCCCTATCATATCAAGCACCTGTGAGAGGCTTGGGAATCATGGAGCATCGATCCCCAATCCACACCGGCCCATCACTCCTGCGCCGCCAGGATTCTATCGATCGTAATCGGCAAGTCGCAGATGCGCTTGCCGGTGGCGTGGTAGATCGCGTTGGCCACGACGGCGGCTGTTACGACGATGCCGATCTCGCCGTTCAGGACCAAGGTCACGTCGATGGCTTTGGATGAAGCTGTCATGGGGCTTTCATTCACGGGAGTTCTAATGCCGCGAAGGATCAACCCGTTCCGTGGAGGCCTGCGGATAGCCCTCCCTGAGCCTGCTCCGGCCTGGGTTGACGGACCTGCGGGCTTGAGACCATATCGAGACGATGAGCAATGTCGCGGCTGTCATCCTCGCCGCCGGGCGGGGCACACGCTTCGGGCCGGACCCGAAACTCCTGGCCCGGGTGGACGGCAGGCCCCTGCTCCACCGTGTGGTCAGCGCCGCCGTCGAGTCGGTGGCAGAACCCGTGATCGTGGTCACAGGCCATCATGCCGAAGAGATCGAAGGGGCGTTGGAAGAGCTCCCGATCCAGGTCGTCCGGAACGATGCCTTCATGGACGGGCTCTCCACATCCCTGAAGGCCGGGTTCGCTGCCCTGCCTCCCGACTCCCGGGCCGCCATCGTCCTTCTGGGAGACATGCCCCTCATCGAAGCCGGCCTGATCGACACCCTCGTGCGCGGCTGGCGGGAGATGGGCGAACCGATGGCGTTGGTTCCGACCGTCGACGGCCGGCGCGGCAACCCGGTCGTGCTCTCGCGCGACCTCGCAGGCGAGATCGAACGGCTTTCGGGTGATAGCGGTGCTGGGCCGATCCTGCGCGGACGATCCGATGTGGCGGAGTATCCAGTCGACGATCCCGCCATTCTTCAGGACGTCGATACGCCGGCGGATCTCGGCCATGTCGGCCGTGAACCGCGGCAGAGCTAGGAATTCCGCCGGGACTTCCTCACCGGCCCGAAGGCCGCCCGCCCCTGAGTATCCTCAGACTGCTCGTCACGCAGCCGATCAGCGACAGGGCCGCCCCCAGCCATAGGATGATCGACGTCGGGCTGCCGGGAACCAGGCCGAAGAGGACCGCCGCCAGGGCCGCTCCGAGGGACTGACCCACCAGCCGGGCCGAGGACTGCATGCCGCTCGCTCCGCCGCTGCGCTCCGGCGGCGCGCTGGTGATGATGGCCTTGTTGTTGGGCGATTGGAACAGACCGAATCCGAGGCCGCAGATCGTCAGCCGCCAGACGATGTCCGCAGTCGACGGATTGTCCGGCAGCATGGCGACGAGGGCCAGGCCGGCCGATAGCGTGGCAAGCCCGAGCCCGCCGAGCAGGCCCGGCGAGAAGCGGTCGGCGAGGCGCCCGGCGATGGGGGCCGCCACGGCGATCGCCAAGGGCCAGGGGGTCATGAGCATGCCGGTCTCGGCGACGCTCCGACCAAGTTCGTCATGAAAATAGAAGGGAAGCGCCAGGGTGGCGAGCGCCTGCGTGGAGAATGAACAGATTGACGTCATCATCGACAGGGCAAAGACCGGCAACCGCAGGAGATCGAGGGGCAGCAGCGGCATAGCCAGAGACAGTTGGTAGCGCACGAAGACGAACCCCGCCACGACAGCGCCTGCAATAGCGAAGAGCGGATATGTTAAACTGCCGGTGCTGAGGGCATCGATCCCGGTGATCAGCAGCCCGAATGTCAACGCATTGAGACCGACGCTCCAACCGTCGAGCCGCCGGGCCGAACGGGGCGTATCGGGCAAAGTCCGCGCCGCCACGATGAGCGCGAAGATGCCGAGGGGCACGTTGATCAGGAAGAGCCAGGACCAGGACGCGACCGACAGGATGGCGGCCGCCACCGTGGGACCGGCGGCCGACGAGATGGCGACCACGAGGGCGGTGTTACCCACACCCCGGCCCAGGAGCTTCGCCGGATAGATGAAACGCACGAGAGCGATGTTGACGCTCATGATCCCGGCAGCACCGAACCCCTGAAAGACACGCGCGGCGATCAGCATCGGAAAAGACCCGGCAAGGGCACAGCCCAGCGAGGACACGGTGAACACCAGGAGCCCGGCCCAGTAGATCCGGCGGTAGCCCAATGAATCGCCGAGGGAAGCCAGAGGCAGCAGAGACACGGTGATAGCCAGCTGATAGGCATTGACCGCCCAGACGGTCGTCGCCGGATCCACCTGAAGCTCCCGGGCCATCACCGGAAGAGCCACGTTGACGATCGCGCTGTCCAGAACCGCCATGGTGAGAGCGACCGCAATGGCAAGGAAGGCGAGGAGCCGCTCGGGATTGGGCAGGCCATCCGTGCTCCCTGCCGCAAGCGAAGTCCGGGTTGGGGTCGTGTCCATGGCGGGGCGCTGTCGATCGGCCGGCTCGGGAGGGATCTTCGAGAATCGCGCGGGCTCCGGCCGAGCCTGCATGATGCCCCAGGCGCATCGGTGACCAAGAGCCGCCTCTGAGCGCGAGGCTTTCCGCTAATGCCCTAACGCATACGGGAACCGTTGTGAACCAAGGAATTCACTCCCCTCCCCCAACGGATCGTTCGGCCGCCGCTGAACGTTGCAAGCAATGGTTCGTGGGGAAGTCGATATCGGCTGCCGGTCGAATTCCGTGGGAAGGCTCAGGCGGCGCAGTTTGATCTTGGTCAATGCGTCCACGTGCAGAATGATCATGATTTTCCTAAACCTGTTGAGCTTGTCTCCTGCGTCTCCCGTCGAGCCGAGCAATCGTCGGGGACGATCGCCAGCAGGTGAGGATAAAAGCGTTATTTCATTGAGGCGATGCCATGAAGGCCATGGTCCTCCACACGGTGCGCACGCCTCTGATCCTGGAGGAGCGCCCGCTCCCGGAGCCTGGAGAAGGCGAGATCCGCATCGCGGTGGAGGCCTGCGCCGTGTGCCGGACCGACCTTCATGTGGTCGATGGCGACCTGCCGCATCCCAAGCTTCCCGTCATTCCAGGCCACGAGATCGTCGGACGGGTGGATGCGCTCGATCCTGGAGCCAGAAACCGCAGGTTGGGCGAGCGCGTGGGCATTCCATGGCTCGGCCATACCTGCGGACATTGCCCCTATTGCACGTCGGGACATGAGAACCTGTGCGACGATCCGCTGTTTACGGGATACACCCGAGACGGTGGTTTCGCGTCCCATGCGATCGCCGATGAAGCTTATGCTTTCAGCCTGCCGGAAGACGGTGATCCCGTCGCTCTGGCGCCCCTCCTCTGCGCCGGACTGATCGGCTGGCGCTCGCTGGCGGCCGCCGGCCCGGGCGAGAGGATCGGCATCTTCGGGTTCGGCGCGGCGGCTCATATCATCGCTCAAGTCTGCAACTGGCAAGGACGCCGCGTCTTCGCCTTCACGCGCCCGGGCGATCTTGCGGCTCAGGATTTCGCCAGGTCCCATGGTGCCGTCTGGGCCGGCGGCTCCGATCAGGATCCTCCCGAGCGTCTCGACGCGGCGATCATCTTCGCGCCGGTGGGCGATCTGGTGCCTGTGGCATTGTGGGCCGTGAGAAAGGGCGGGCGCGTCGTCTGCGGCGGCATCCACATGAGCGACATCCCGCGATTTCCATATCGGCTTCTCTGGGAGGAGCGGCAGATCCTGTCCGTCGCCAACCTGACCCGGCAGGACGCCCTGAATTTCCTGGCGATCATCCCCGAGGCCCACGTCAAGACGCAGACCGTGCGCTACCCGCTGGAAGCCGCCAACGAGGCCCTGGAAGACCTACGATCGGGACGGCTCCAAGGGGCAGCAGTCCTGATCCCCTGAAGTGGAGCACACCCGATGTCACTGCATCCGGACACAGAACCGAACGCTCAAAGAGAGGAATTCATGATCCAGAACATCCGCAGCATCCTGATCGGAATCACGGAAGAAGGCGATGCCGAGGAGCGCTCCTCGGCTCTGCCGTACGGGCTTTCCCTCGCCAGGCAGGCGAACGCCCATGTCACCGTTCAGGCGGCATCCCTGAAGCTCACTCTGACCCATGCCTTCGTCAGCACCTTCGCGGAAGGGCTTGTGGCCGCCGAGAACCGACGCCTGAACGCTCTGGCCCATGCGGCCGCGGAGTCCTCGCAACGCGCTGCGGCGGCCACGGGCATCACCTGCACCACGCAGGCGCCGCAGCTTGCCTATCCGGATCTCATTCGGAGTTTCACCTCTCTCGCCCGCACTCATGACCTGACCATCCTCGACCTGGAGCGGATTTCCCTGGCCGTCGACCGGGGATTGATCGAAGCCGTCCTGATGGAGAGCGGACGGCCGCTCATCGTCGTCCCGGAAGGCCGCGAGTCGTTTGGAGGAGACCGGATCATCGTGGCGTGGGACGGCAGCGCCAAGGCGGCACGCGCGCTCAACGATGCCATGCCCTTCCTGCGGACCGCCTCCCAGGTTGAACTGATCAGCGTCACGGGCGAGAAGGACCTGGCGCATACGGTGCCGGGCGCCGAGATCGCCCCGCATCTCGCCCGCCACGGTGTTGCCGTGAATGTCCTGGCCCTTCCGGCCGTGCAGGGCGACGTGGCCGAGACGCTGCGCAACCACGCCCACCTGACCCGTGCCGACATGATCGTGATGGGCGCCTATGTCCATTCGCGCCTGCGCGAGATGGTGCTCGGCGGCACGACACAGTCACTGCTCGAGGACGCTCCGGTGCCCCTGTTCCTCTCCTACTGACGAAAGGGCTCGGCATCTGCTTGCTCTTCATGGAGGAGGTTTGCATGTACAAGAAGATTCTGATTGCCACGGACGGCTCGTCCTTGGCGGCTCGGGCGGTCGAACACGGAACGAACCTCGCCAAGTCTTTAGGCGCCCATGTCGTGCTCCTGACAGTGACCGAACGGTTCCACGTGTTCGCGCTGGAAGCCGATCAGGTTGAGGAGACACCGTCTTCGTTCCGCGAACAGATGCGAAAGCAGGCTGAGCGCACTCTGTCGGAATCCTCAGACATCGCACACAATCTCGGTGTCGAAGCCACGACGTTTCACGTGGAGGACGACACGCCTTACCAGGCGATCATTCGCACGGCGGAAGACAAGCGCTGCGACGTCATCGTCATGGCCTCGCATGGACGCGGCGGGGTCTCGGCCTTGCTCCTGGGCAGCGAGACCATGAAGGTGCTTGCACATTCAAAGATCCCTGTCCTCGTCGTCAGGTGAGACGCTGCTGCAAGTGCTCCGGAAGGCTCAACGGACCTGTTCTTCGGATCCATCCTTCAAGGCATTCCGGATGCGCCTGATGATGACTCCTTTGGCTTTCCTGTCGGCCGCCGCCTCGACGGCAGCGTTGATCTCGAGAATCAGCTGCGCGTAATCATTGTGCCAGTCCCGATGCCCCGCACCCGCGCTCGGCAGGCGCTCCTCATGACGCTCGATCCGGACCGCCTGCTCGCCCGCCAGATCATAGACATCGTCGATCTCCGGAATGACGGCGCCGGGCACGTGGCTAAGATCCGCGAGGGACGATTGCAGCGCCTTCAAGGCCGGATCTTCTCCATGCACGAGAAAGACGCCGCGCCGAACCGGCAGGCGATCTACAAGCCAAGCCTTCAACTCGGGGCCATCCGCGTGCCCCGAATAGAGGTCCAGGATTCGCATGCGCGCCCGGACCTTGACCTCCTCGCCGTGGATCCGGACCGTCGAGGCACCCTCCTGAAGAATTCTCCCGAGCGTTCCCTGAGCCTGGAAACCCACGAAAAGAACCGTGGCCTCGTCCCGCCAGAGCCACGCCTTCAGGTGATGCCGGATGCGCCCTGCCTCGCACATGCCGCTGGCCGCGATGACGATGTGGAAGCTGTGAATGCGGTCGATGGCCTTGCTCTGCTCCACGGACTCCGTGAAGTGGACCGAGTGGGACCCGAGCGCCTGGATCAAGTCCGAGCCGTTTCTGAGTTCGCCGGCATGGCGCTTGAAGACGGCACTGGCCTTCGAGGCCATCGGAGAATCGATGAAGATCGGAATGGCCGGCAGTTCGCCCGCCTCGATCAGCTCCAACAGATCGACGAGGAGTTCCTGCGTCCGCTCGACCGCAAAGGATGGGATGAGCAGTACCCCGCTCGGGCGCATGGCCGCGCGAACTTCGTCGCGCAGCATCCGGCGGCGACGCTCGATGGTGATGCCGGCCCGGTCCGTATCGCCGTAGGTGGATTCGAGAACGACGTAGTCGAGATCGCGCGGGCCGTCCGGATCGGGCTGAAGGAGCTTGTGGTCGGGCCCGACGTCGCCGGAGAACAGGAGGCGAAGCGGTTGCTCGGCACCGCCTTGCATCACCTCCATCTCGATCGAGGCCGAGCCCAGAAGATGGCCCGCATTCCAGTAGCGAGCCCGCACGCCCGGAACGACATCCAGCCATTGGCCATAGGCCACCGGGCGGAACTGCCTGAGGCACGCGATAGCGTCCGCTTCCGTGTAGATGGGAGACACCGTCTCGCGCCCGCGACGGCTGTTGCGGCGGTTGAGCTGGTTGACCTCCATCTCCTGGATGTAGCCGGAATCCGGAAGCATGATGGAAGCGAGGTCGGCCGTCCCGGCCGTCGCAAAGATCGGCCCGTCGAAGCCGGCCTTCACGAGCTTCGGCACGAGGCCGCTGTGATCGATATGGGCATGGGTGAGGCAGAGTGCGCTCACGCCGCCGACCCTAAACGGAAAGGGCTGGTAGTTGAGCTCCCGCTCGGATTTGGACCCTTGAAACATTCCGCAATCGATCAGGATGCGCGCCGTTTCCGTTTCGAGCAGGAAGCAGGATCCGGTCACCGTGCGGGCGGCACCGTAGAAGTGAAGGCGGAGCGACAAGAAAACCTCCTTGAGATGAGGGTGGGTCCAGCGGGAACAATCGCATCTCGATCCATTCTCGTCGAGCGGCGGGTGGCGGTTCGGGCAATGCAAATCGAACGGCTCCAAGAGCGCCGCTGATCGCGATCACGATGGTTCCGGTCCCCACAGGGCCCGCAGGGCATTGAGGATCACCGCGACATCGATGGCTTCCTGGATCAGGGCTCCCTGCACCGGCGTGATGTAGCCCAAACCGGCGGCAACCATGCCGACCAGCGAGAGGCCGATCCCGACATAGACGCTTTGAAGCGCAATGCGTCGGGACCGACGCGCAGCGACAATGGCGGCCGGGAGCTTATCGAGCTGGTCGACGAGGAGAACCACATCGGCCGCTTCGGCGGACGCCGCCGCGCCTCTTGCGCCCATGGCGACACCGACATCGGCCGCCGCAAGGGCCGGCGCGTCGTTGACGCCGTCGCCGATCATCATGACGGGCCCGTATCGCTTCTCGTCCTGCACGATGGCGATCTTCCGGTCCGGCGTGAGTTCGGCATGAACTTCATTGAGGTGCAATCCGACCGTGACGGCCTGAGCGACCTCGCGACGGTCTCCTGTCGCGAGGACGATCCGGGTGATGCCCAGGCTACGGAGGCTGTCGACCACCCGGGCGGCCTCCATCCGCAGAGGATCGGCCAGGACCAGGAGCCCGGCTTCCTGGCCGTCGACCGATACGGCGACGATGACGGCTCCGGCGGGCCGGTGGTTCTCGGACACCGTCTGCACGATTCTGGGGACGCGCTGCGAGACGTACCGGATCCCGCCGACGGCGACGCGGCGGCCGTCCACAATCCCTTCCAGGCCCTCGCCCGGAACCTCCACGACCTCCGTCGGCGGCAGGAGATCGAGCCGCCGGTCCCGCGCCTCCGCAACCAGCGCCTGCGCGATGACGTGCTTCGATGCCTGATCGAGGGATGCCGCGAGCTGCAGAATCCTGTCGTGCGGCATGTCCGACACTGAGAGAATTTCAGCGAGCTGTGCCTGCCCGTGCGTAAGTGTTCCGGTCTTATCGATGACCAGGCCCGTGACGCGGGTGAGCCCCTCCAGAGCCCTCCCGCCCTTCACCAGCACACCGGCCTTCGCAGCCCGGGAGACACCCGAAACGATCGCCACGGGCACGGCGAGGATGAGAGGACACGGGGTTGCGATGACGAGTACCGCCAGCGCCCGGATCGGATCGCCGCTCCACAGCCACGCGCCTCCGGCGAGCCCGACCGTCAAGGCCAGGAACGCCATGGCGTACCGGTCCGCCAAGCGCGACATGGGGGCCTTCGATCGCTGGGCTGCCTCGATCAGGCGAATGACACCCGCATAGGTGCTCTCGTCCGCGCGGCGCGTGGCCGTCAGGTCGAACGCATCGCCGGCATTCGTCACGCCGCTCATGACCGGCTCGCCCGCTCTTTTCTGGACAGGGATCGACTCGCCCGTCAGCGCCGATTGGTCGAGGACGGCGACACCGTTCTCGATCAGCCCGTCGACGGGAACTACATCGCCCTGCCGGACCAGCAGGCGATCGCCGGGTGCGACGGTTTCGAGCGCGACCTCCTCGAGCCTGCCGTCGCGATGCCGGAGGGCGACACGCGGCACGCGTGCCAGGAGCGCGGTCATCTCGCGGTTGGCGCGGCGTTCGGCGAAACTCTCGAGGTACTGCCCGCCGGCATACATCAAGGCTACGACGACGGCCGCAAGGTATTCCCCGAACACGAGCGCCCCGGACATGGAGAGGGCGGCGACGATATCCAGGCCGACATCGCCGCGCCGCAGGCTGGCGACGATCTCGATCAGCAGCGCAACGAGAACCGGAAGGGTCGCCAGTGCCCAGACCATCCCGGCCCCCTGCCCGCTCCCGGCGATCCGCATCCCGAGACCCAGCACGAGGCCGAAAGCGGGGACCATGACCAGGATGGGGCGGAGGAACCGGTGAAGCTCCTGCAAGGACGGCAAGCCCGGCGTTCGGGACAGCCCAAGTCCGGAAAGGGCCGGCGGATCGGTTTTCTCGAGACCGGGCATCGTCAGGTCCATTCACGGCGCAGGGATCGACGATCCCCGCAGGTCTGCGTGACACTCGCCAGTTTGCGGGCGGGCGGGGCGGGCTGCAAGAAGAACGGATCGGGCATCCCGCTACCGCGCCCTCTTGCCGAGATCCCGGAGGGCGGCGATCCAGGCTTTCCGTTTGCCGTCGTTCATGCCCTCGATCCGGCCGATCAGGGTATGCCGGTTCGGACCGATACCGACCAGGGACAGGATGCTGCGCTTGAGGCTCTTGAGGCTGTGCGCCCCAAAGTACCACCGGTAGACCAAGGCCGGCATGCCCATGGTGACGACGATGCGCGACGAGCGCCCATTGAGCGCGGTCTTCCAATCGCCGCCTGCCTTGCCTCCGCTCATGAAGGCAGGCCGCAGGGCCTGTTCGAGGAACCCCTTGAGGAGAGCTGGCATGCCTCCCAGCCACAGCGGGTAGACGATGACGAGGTGCTCGGCCCATGCCATCGTCTCCTGGGCCTCCGCGATGGCCGATGGCGGCCGGGCTCGGTCCCAATCGGCCTTCTCGCACAGCAGTGGAAAATCGAGATCGGCAACAGGGACGATGCGGACCTGATGGCCGCTCCCCAGCGCCCCTTCAGCATAAGCTTCCGCGAGCGCGTGGCAGAAATGCCCGCCGCCAGGCGTCGGATGCCCCTGAATGATGGCGATGCGCGTCACGGCCGCGTCCGTAGTCCAAGGCCCGGGGGAGCTCCCTGGGACGACATCAATGCGCGATCAGCAGAGGGCTTGCCGCGGTGTGGAGCACATCCCGCGTCGCACCTCCGAAAACCTGCTCTCTCAGCCGGGCATGGCCGTACCCGCCCATGACGATGACATCGGCGGACAGGCGGTTTGCCTCATCCAGGATAACCTCGCCGATGCCGCGGTTCCCGCTCTCGGTCGAGACCACTTCCGCGATCACCCCATGGCGCGCCAGATGGAGTTCCACCTCGTTCCATGGTTCGCTGTCCTCCGGAGGGTCGACGACGAGCACGATGGTGCGAGCCGCCTGCTCGATGAAGCCCAATCCCTCGCGCAGGGCACGGGCCGCCTCGCGGCTGCCGTTCCAGGCCACCAGCACGGTCCGGATCGGTCCCTGGCGATGGCGGCCGGGCGGCACGAGCAGGAGCGCCCGGCCGCTGCCGAAGAGCACCGCCTCGGCGAGATCCGACCAATCGGTTGCATCGGGCTCGCGGTGGGGGCGCGTGGCGATGAAGAGGTCGGCGCAACGCGCCAGTTCCGCGACCTTGGCGGACAGGACGCCGTAAGTCTCGTCGAGACGGCGGAATTCGTTCTGCACCTGGAGGCCGGCCAGCCGTTCCATCAGGCGCTTCGCCGTCGCATCGCCGTCCCGGCGGGCGCGCTCGTCGAGCTCCGCAAGCACCTGCATGGCGGCAGCACCCCCATCCATCGGCATGGGGATCGTGAGGTCCGGCAGCAGATTGGTGAAGATCCCGATCAGATGACTCTGGCCCGCCGTCGCAAGCGCCTGCCCATATTCCAGCCGGATCTCGTCCTCGGCGCTCCCATCCAGATGCACCATGATGTCTTTGGTCATCAACTCGTCCTCCATCGGTCCAGACACGGCTTCGTGCCGGAAGCAGCGGGACCATCATGCGGTCGGAACAGGGGCCCCGCCTTGATCTGGAGCAATCTGTCCCGAAAGGTCCGAACCGTGGCCGCGACTTACGGCGTGATTGCCACCTTCAGCACGCCGTCGCGCTGATGGGAGAAGAGGTCATAGGCTTCCTCGATCTGGTCGAGCTTGAAGCGATGCGTCACAAGCGGACGCGTATCGACACGCCCCGAGGCAATCGCGCTGATGAGCCGGCGCATCCTCTCCTTGCCGCCCGGACAGAGCGTCGTCCGGATCGTATGATCCCCCAGTCCGGCCAGGAAGCCGTCGAGCGGGATCTTGAGATCGCCGGAATAGACGCCGAGCGACGACAGGGTGCCACCGGGACGGAGCACGCGCAGCGCCGCCTCGAAGGTCTGCTGGCGCCCGAGCGCCTCGATGGAAACGTCGACGCCCCGGCCATCGGTAAGACGCCTGATCTCCTCGACCGGATCCGCTTTCGTGAAATCGACCACATGGTCCGCGCCCATCCGTCGCGACATCTCGATCCGCTCCGGGACGCTCTCGACCGCAATGATGGTGGTGGCACCCATCAGCTTCGCCCCAGCCGTGGCGCAGAGCCCAATGGGCCCCTGGGCGAACACGGCCACGGTGTCGCCGATGCGGATACGCCCGCTCTCCGCCCCGGAAAAGCCGGTCGACATGATGTCCGGGCACATGAGCACCTGCTCGTCCGTCAGCCCGTCAGGGACCGGTGCGAGGTTCGCCATGGCGTCGGGCACCCGTACATATTCGGCCTGGCACCCGTCGATGGTGTTGCCGAACTTCCAGCCGCCCATGGGTTTCCAGCCATGCTTCGTGCCGGCGCCGTCCTGAGAGTGGCAACCGCACAGGCAGGCCTCGCTGTGCCCGCTCGGCGTGATGGCGCCGGCGATGACCCGCTGACCCTCGCGGTACCCCTGCACGGCCGAGCCGAGCTTCGCGATGATGCCTACGGGCTCATGCCCGATGGTGAGTCCACGGGCCACCGGATACTCGCCCTTGAGGATGTGGATGTCCGTGCCGCAGATTGTCGTGGTGGTGATACGGACGAGCGCATCGAGCGGTCCGATATCGGGAATTGGCTTCTCGTCGAGGACGATGCGTCCGGGTTCGACGAAAATGGCCGCTTTCATCTTGGGCATGTCCATTTCTCCCAAGGCTGATTTGCCTTCATCATATTACAGGACAGCGCCAAATCCGCCACCCATGGCGAGATCGGCCTGGATCACGCATGAGCCATTGGCGCCCTGTCTCCGTGCCTATGGAATCCCCCAGCCTGAGGGCAGCGAACGCGATCAAGTGATATCCTGATCTCATGACGACCGGGCTTCCATGCCTGCCTTGCCTCCCAGCGAGGCTTACCGACGAAGGCACGGGAGGCAATCCGATGGGTTGCCACGCTATGGTTTCGAGGCTCGATGAGACCTGGAGCAATATTCAGATCGTGGAGCGTAGCCAACTGGCGAACTGCGCAATCAATGCCTTGCGGCGATGTTCGGGGCGGTGGATCAGGTAGTAGCTCAGTCCCGGCAGCGAAAGCTGGTGCGCTTTCACCAGCTCACCCCGTCCGAGTTCCGGTGCCAGAATGGTATCGCTGCAGATCGCCACTCCCTGACCCGCCAATACAGCGGCAATCGCATGCGCCTCCTCACGGAAGCTGACCTGGCAGGTCTCGGCGTCGCGAGGCAGATTGGGCACCTGTTCGCGCGCTGCTCTCCACCAGCGCCTCCAGATCGGACTCTCGGAATCCATCTTCATCCAGTCATAATGGATACGTGGCAATCGGCACATGTCCGCCAGCTCTGTGAGAGGTTTTCCGCCAGGGAGAAGCTCGGGTCGACATACCGGGAAATAGCTGTCGCGAAGCAATTCGTGTGCAATGTGATCGGGGGGCACATGCCGGGCATAGCGGATCGCTACGTCGGCCTCGCCGCTTGCGAGGTTCAGAACCCGGTCCGTACCGATCACCTCGAGGGCGATCTGAGGCTGCGCATCTCGCCATTTTGGGAGGCGCGGCACCAGCCACCGGCTGGCGAAGGCATTGGGTGTCGTGACGCGCAATGTCTCCCCCGTCAGGTCGCCGGGAAGGCTTGCGAGCGCCGCTGCGAACGCGTCGAACCCATTGCGAAGGACCGGAAAGAGCAACTCTCCCGCGGCGGTGAGGCAAAGGGGGCGCGGCCTTCGACGAAAAAGGGACTGGCCGCAACTCTCCTCCAGAAGGCGGATCTGGTGACTGATCGCCGTCGGAGTCACGCCGAGTTCCGCTGCGGCAAGTCGAAAGCTCAAGTGCCTGGCGGCACTTTCAAATGCCCTTAAAGCATTGAGCGGCGGCAGCTTCTTCATTGCTGAAGTGTAGATGAATTTGATTCATCCATCACCTGATTTCTTCGATTTTGTCACCGCTTGCCCCTTGTGAGACGCTGCACTGAGTTTCGGAGGGGAGAAATGGCATGCCGCTGGAAGTCACCACCCTCAATTCTGCCACCGAAAGCAAGGGTCTAAACTTCGCCCGATTGCGCCGCGCCTTAAGCGGAGAGTTGGTACTGCCCACAGATTCGGGTTTCGCAAAGGCACGGCAGGTCTGGAACGGTCTCGTCGACCGGCGTCCGGCTGCAATTGCCTATTGTTCCGGCGTGAACGATGTCGTCACAGCTCTTTCCTTCGCGCGAGCCAACGCCGTGCCCCTTTCGGTACGCAGCGGCGGGCACAACGTGGCCGGAAACTCCGTGTGCGAGGGCGGCCTCGTCGTCGATCTGTCTCGTATGAAGAACAGGGTGGTGGACGACAAGCGGCGTCTTGCGTGGGTCGAGTCCGGGCTGACACTCGCCGAGTTCGATAGCGCCACGCAGGTTTGCGGCTTGGCAACGACCATGGGCGTGAACGGCGACACCGGCATTGCCGGTCTGACGCTTGGCGGGGGCTTCGGCAAGCTCGGACGGCGCTTTGGGCTCGCCTGCGACAATCTCGTGTCCGCGGAAATCGTGACGGCCGACGGCAGGGTGCTTCGCGCCAGCAGCGACGAAAACCCAGACCTCTTTTGGGGACTTCGCGGCGGTGGCGGAAACTTCGGCATCGTCACTAGCTTCGAGTATCGGCTCCATCCGATCGGCACCGAGGTTATCGCAGGCAGCATTACATTCCCGGAGCCAGAAGCGCGATCTGCGATGCGGTTTTACAGCGAGTTCGCCAGGGTGGCACCGGACGAGCTCAGCCTTGACGCCGCGCTCGTTACATCGGCGGGAGAGCGAATGTTCTCGATCTCAATCTTCCACTCCGGTTCACCTACCGAGGCGAATAAGGCGGTCGCCCCTCTCCTCGCCTATGCTCGGGGCAAGGCGGTGAGCGAGCGGCTCGGGCGTGTCCGTTACCTTGACGTGCAGTCTTCCGGTGACGCTCTGTTTCCACGGGGACGTCGCTATGCTTGGAAGGCTCAGTTCATGCGCGAGTTGAGCGACGAGGCGATCAGCGTTCTCCTCGAGACCTACAGGAGGGCACCAAGCAGCGAAGCGCTGCTGGTGTTCCAGCAGGTCGGCGGTGCGATTTCCCGCGTCCCCGTCTCAGACACGGCGTATGCGTGCCGAAGTGCCGAACTCGACTGTTTCCCCATCGCTATCTGGGACGACCCTGGCCGGGACGAGGACAATATCGGCTGGACCCGCGAGATGTGGGCGGCCCTACGGCCCTACTCGACCGGCGCCGTCTATGTGAACAATCTCGGCGACGAAGGTCAGGACCGAGTGAAGGCGGCATACGGTCCAAACTACGAGAGACTTGCCAAGCTGAAGAACAAATATGATCCGTTGAACATGTTCTTTCTAAACCAGAACATCAAACCGAGCGTCGGTATCGAGGGCGGATAGGACATCCGTTGCGATGGGTACATACAAGGTGTGCCGCAGGTCCTGGAGGATCTGAAGCAAGCTGAGCCGCTCCTCATGTCCTGGCCGGGGGCAACGCTGCCAGCCCGATCTGGTCGCGGGCTTCTTGACCATATCCCAATCATCCGAAACAAGATATCGATCACATCGAGACAACCGGCCTACCGCCGGCAGCGCCCGCGAAGGAGGAGATTGATCTGCCTGAGGATCAGGATGAGGCGAGCGCAGACGGAGGGTGGTCACCCCTTATCCGGGACAGGCTCGCTAAGGCGAACTGTTGTAGGATCTGTCACGAGAAGCCCGGATTTTCCGGTCCTCCCGACGAAACCCTCTGGGGTACTCGAAGTCATTCCGCGCAAATACTCACTGCCATCGGGTTGTTGAACATGACAACGGCCCTACAACACTTGGCTAAGTTTAACCTGAATTGCGGCAGCAAGGCCTCAGATCGAGTAGCCGGAGCACAGGCCGACGTTGGACTGAACCGGAATTGACCGACTGAGCTGAACTATTCTCGCTGGAGGCGTTCGCCCGGATGACGATGGATCAGGTTCAAGGATCGCAGGCCTCCTCCACGGCTCTCGAGCGCGACGCCCGCTTGGTGTCTACGGACCACAGGGTTGCACCGAGCGAGATCGCCATCGGGGTCGTGATTGGCCGGGCGGCGGAATATTTCGACTTCTTCGTCTTCGCCATCGCATCCGTGGTGGTGTTTCCCAAGGTGTTCTTTCCGTTCGCGGAGCCTGTGACGGCGACGCTCTATTCCTTCGCCCTGTTCTCGCTGGCCTTCATTGCCCGGCCAATCGGCACGATCATCTTCATGGCTATCGACCGCCGGCATGGGCGCGGCGTCAAACTGACCATCGCGCTCTTCCTGCTCGGCTTCTCGACCATGGCGGTCTCCTTCTTGCCCCGCTACGAGCAGATCGGAGCCTGGTCCCTCTATCTTCTGGCCACCCTGCGCATCGGGCAGGGCCTCGCCCAGGGCGGCGCCTGGGATGGGCTGGCCTCCCTCCTCGCGCTCAATGCGCCCGCAGAGCGGCGGGGCTTCTACACCGCCGTCGCGCAACTCGGCGCTCCACTTGGCTTCATGGTCGCCAGCGTCCTGTTCGCGTTCTTCATGCTTAACCTGTCCGAAGCCGATTTTCTGGATTGGGGCTGGCGCTATCCGTTCTTCTGCGCGTTCACCATCAACGTCGTCGCCGTATTCGCGCGGCTGCGGCTCGTGGCGACGGAAGAGTTTTCGCGCCTTCTCGAACAGCGTCGGCTCGAACCCTCACCCGTCATCCCACTGATCCGCACCCAGGGGCGCGTTCTCGTCGTCGGAGCGCTGATCCCGCTGGCAAGCTTCGCCTTGTTCCATCTCGTCACCGTGTTTCCCATCAGCTGGATTACCCTGTTCACGCAGCGCTCGGCGGGTGAATTCCTGATGATCCAATGCTCAGGCGCCTTCATCTGCGCTGGAGCCGTCGTGGCGTCCGGACTGATCGCCGACCAGATCGGCCGCCGCAGGCTGCTCATCCTTTCGGCCGGTCTCATCGCGATCTTCGCTCTCTGCAGCACCATCGCGCCCCTGATCATCGAGGAGAACGCTATCGGCCAGACGATCTACGTCAATGCGGGTTTCACGCTGCTCGGCTTGTCTTACGGCCAATCGTCCGGAGCGGTGACGTCGCAACTCGAACGGCGCTACCGCTATACGGGCGCGGCCCTCACGACAGACCTCGCATGGCTGCTCGGCGCCGGTTTTGCGCCGCTGATCGTCTTGTTCCTGTCGGCCCGTTACGGGCTTGCCTGCGTCGGTTTGTATCTGTTGTCGGGGGCGATCACGACCCTCGTGGCACTCAGCCTGTCCCGCTCCGAAATCCGGCAGGTTTGAACCATGCATGAGCCGGTGCGACCATCCCGTCGAAACGCCTGCCGCCACCCGGGCGAATCCTTGAAGCGCAAGTCCCTCCGCGTTCTGGCGCTGCTCGCCACAGCGGGCCTGCTCGCCGGATGCAACATGACCGTCATGTTTCCGTCCGGCGACGTGGCGGTCCAGCAGCGCAACCTCGTCGTCGCATCCGTCGCCCTCATGCTGCTCGTCGTCCTGCCGGTGATCGCGCTCACCTTCATCTTCGCATGGCGCTACCGCGCATCGAACACGGATGCGCCGTACGATCCTGAGTTCCACCATTCGACCCAGCTCGAAGTTGTCATCTGGACCGTGCCTCTGCTCATCATCATCGCGCTAGGCGCCATGACCTGGATCGGCACGCACACGCTCGACCCTTACAGGCCGCTCGCGCGGATCGGTCCCGACAAGCCCGTGCCCCCCGACATGAAGCCCCTAACGGTCGAGGTCGTCGCGCTCGATTGGAAATGGCTGTTCATTTATCCTGACTACGGCATCGCGAGCGTCAATGAGATGGCCGCGCCGGCGAACGTGCCGATCTCCTTCAAGATCACGTCCTCCTCCGTGTGGAACACGTTCTTCGTTCCCGCCATGGCGGGCATGATCTACGCCATGCCGGGCATGGAGACGAAGCTTCATGCCGTGATGAACGAAGAGGGGACGTTCAACGGTCTGTCGGCCCATTACAGCGGATCCGGCTTCTCCCGCATGACGTTCGGCTTCCAAAGCCTCAGCCAGCAGGGCTTCGACGAGTGGATCGCGAACGCCAGATCGGCCGGAGCGCCCCTCGACCGACAAGCCTATCTCGCGCTCGAAAAGCCGAGCGAGGCCGAACCGGTCCGCTATTTCGCCTCCGTTGAGAACGGACTCTACGAGGCCATTCTCGGCTTGTGCGTCGCGCCGGGCCAGATGTGCGTTAGCGAGATGCACCATATCGACAGGATGGGCGGCTCGGCCGAGGGAGGCGAGGAGAACCGCAGGCGTCTCGATTACGACAACCGACGCCTGGAAAGCGGCGACGAGCCGTCAGGGGCGACCTTCCCCGCCTCCGGCCGCGCCCCCAGGAGTCTCGAAGAGCCGGAAGGCGTGATGCCGCGCGACCAGCCTGGCGAAGGGCAGGTCAATCCCCCGCGCGGCAACTTGCCGCCCGGCCCTGAGGGCGGCCCCGCCCCATCCCAATTGAACACCCAACCGCCCGACTCACACCCGCACTGATCCGGACGAGCATTCCCATGTTCTCGAACCTCGATCTCCAGCAACTCATCTTCGGGCGCCTGTCGCTCGAGGCTATCCCCTATCACGAGCCGATCCTGCTCGTGACATTCGTGGTCGTGGCCTTGGGTGGGCTCGCGCTCATGGCCGCCATCACATGGTACGGCAAGTGGGGCTACCTCTGGCACGAATGGTTCACGAGCGTCGATCACAAGAAGATCGGCATCATGTACGTGGTTCTCGCCATCGTGATGCTGCTGCGCGGCTTCGCCGATGCGGTCATGATGATCACCCAGAAGGCGCTCTCGGTAGGCGCATCTGAAGGCTATCTGCCTCCGCACCATTACGATCAGGTCTTCAGCGCCCACGGCATGATCATGATCTTCTTCATGGCCATGCCCTTCGTGACCGGCATCATGAACTACATCATGCCGCTGCAGATAGGCGCTCGCGACGTCGCCTTCCCGTTCCTGAACAATTTCAGCTTCTGGATGACGGCGGGCGGCGCCATTCTCACGATGATGTCCCTGTTCGTGGGTGAATTCTCGCGCGCCACCTGGCTGGGCTTCGCACCGCTGTCGGGGGCGGCTTACAGTCCGGGCGTCGGGGTCGATTACTATATCTGGGGCCTCCAGATCGCGGGCGTCGGCACGACGCTGTCAGGCATCAACCTGATCGCCACCATCGTCAAGATGCGCGCGCCGGGCATGACGATGATGAAGCTGCCCGTCTTCTGCTGGACGACGCTTGCCAGCAACGCCATCATCGTGACGATCTTCCCGGTCCTGACCGCGACCTTGGCGCTTCTTGCCCTCGACCGTTACGTGGGGACGCATTTCTTCACGAACGATTTCGGCGGCAATTCGATGATGTACATGAACCTCATCTGGATCTGGGGCCATCCGGAGGTCTACGTTCTCATCCTGCCCGCCTTCGGCATCTTCTCGGAGGTCACGTCGACCTTCTGCAGCAAGCGGCTGTTCGGCTATACGTCGATGGTTTACGCCACGATGGTGATCGCCCTCGTATCATGGCTCGTCTGGCTGCACCATTTCTTCACCATGGGCGCAGGCCCTACCGTCAACGCCTTCTTCGGCATCGCCAGCATGATCATCTCGATCCCGACGGGCGCGAAAGTGTTCAACTGGCTCTTCACGATGTATCGCGGCAAAATCCGGTTCGAGACACCCTTCATCTGGGTTGTAGGCTTCATTCCCACATTCGTGATCGGCGGGCTGACAGGCGTTCTGCTCGCGGTGCCGCCCGCAGATTTCGTGGTGCACAACAGCCTGTTCCTCGTCGCCCATTTCCACAACGTCATCATCGGCGGCGTGGTGTTCGGGCTGCTGGCGGGCGTCCAGTACTGGTTCCCCAAGGCCTTCGGCTACAAGCTCGACCCGTTCTGGGGCAAGGCGTCGTTCTGGTGCTGGCTTGTCGGCTTCTGGACCGTATTCGGCCCGCTCTACATCCTAGGCCTGATGGGCGTGACGCGCCGGACTCAGCATTTCGACGACCCGAGCGTGCAGCCTTTCCTGACGGTCGCGGCCATCGGCGTCTTCATCATCGCGGCTGGTATCCTGGCCTTCCTGATTCAGCTCATTGTCAGCTATCTCCGGCGCGAGAGCCTGCGTGACCTCACCGGCGATCCATGGGACGGGCGCACGCTCGAATGGGCAACGTCCTCGCCGCCACCGCCCTACAATTTCGCCTTCACGCCCGTGGTCCACGATCTCGATGCATGGTGGGACATGAAGAGGCGCGGCTTCGATCATCCCATGGAAGGCTTCAAGCCGATCCACATGCCCAGGAATACCGGCGCGGGCGTGGTGCTGGCCGGGCTCAGCACGGTGCTCGGCTTTGCTCTGGTCTGGTACATCTGGTGGCTAGCTGCCCTGTCGTTCGTCGCGCTCCTGGCAACCGCCATCATCCACACCTTCAACTACAACCGGGACTATTACATTCCGGCCGAGGACGTCGTCCGGCTCGAAAGCCAGCGTATGGCGCAACTCGCAGGAAGGGCCTGAGCCGATGCATGAGATGACCCCACCGCCGGGCGCCACGGCGCCGGTCTTCTACGAGCAAGAAGAGCACGCCCACGGCGATGGGGGCACGTTGTTCGGCTTCTGGATCTACCTGATGGGGGACAGCCTCATCTTCGCGGTCCTGTTCGCCTGCTATGGCGTGCTCGGCCGCAATTACGCAGCAGGTCCATCGGGCGCCGACCTGTTCGATCTGCGGCTGGTCGCGGTCAACACGGGTCTCCTTCTCCTGTCCTCGATCACCTACGGCTTCGCCATGCTGGAGATGGACAAGGAGCGGGTCCGCACCACCCTCATCTGGCTCGCGGTCACGGGCCTGCTCGGCGCGGCGTTCCTCGCGATCGAGCTTTATGAATTCGCCCACCTGATCCGTGAGGGCGCCACGCCTCAGCGGAGCGCCTTCCTGTCCTCGTTCTTCACGCTGGTGGGTACTCACGGATTGCATGTCACATTCGGCATCGTCTGGCTCGTGACGCTGATGGTCCAGGTGCGCCTGCGTGGGCTGATCTTGGAAAACAAGCGCCGGCTCATGTGCCTGTCCATGTTCTGGCACTTCCTCGACGTGGTCTGGATCGGCGTGTTCACCTTCGTCTACCTGATGGGAGTCATGCGATGAGCGACATTGTCGAGCCTGGACTCGCCGGGAGGCCGGAGGGCCACGGCGAGGCGCACGGAGGGCATGATGCGCACGGATCGCAGGGCACGTTCAGAAGCTACATGACCGGCTTCGTCCTGTCGGTCATCCTCACGGCCATCCCGTTCTGGCTCGTGATGGGCAATGTGCTTGACGACACCCGCACGACCGGCATCGTCATCATGGCGCTCGCGGCCGTGCAGATCGTCGTTCATATGATCTACTTCCTGCATATGAACACCAAATCCGAGGGCGGCTGGACCTTCCTGGCCCTGTTGTTCACGCTCATTCTCGTCGTCATCACGCTGGTTGGCTCCATATGGGTCATGTACCACCTCGACCAGAACATGATGCAGATGCCGCCGCACGAGGCGCTCCAGAAGCCCTGACGGGTAGGCGCATCGCAGCGCTGGTCGCCTTCGACATGGTCGCACTGCTGCTCGTGGTCGGTCTCGCGTCGCTCGCGGTCTGGCAGGTCCATCGCCGTGCCTACAAGCTGGACCTGATCACGCGCGTGGAGGCGCGGGTTCACGCGGCCCCCGCGCCTGCGCCGGGACCGACGCTTTGGGGCGACGTTTCGGCGGCCACGGACGAGTACCGCCGCGTGATCGTGACGGGCAGCTGGCTCGAGAATCGCTCCGTGCTCGTGCAGGCGGTGACCGAACTGGGCGGCGGATACTGGGTCATGGCGCCCTTGGCCCGGGACGACGGGACAATGATCCTTGTCAACCGCGGCTTCGTTCCCGAGACCGAGCGTGACCCAACCACTTGGCGGCCCGACGGCTCCGGACCCGTCATGGTGGTCGGCCTGTTACGCATGTCGGAGCCAGGCGGTGGCTTTTTGCGCGCGAACGACCCCAAGTCCGATCGGTGGTACTCCCGCGACGTGGAGGCGATCGCTGCGGCCCATGGGCTCGGCAGGGTCGCGCCATATTTCATCGACGCCGAACGGACACCCGGCCGAAAGGGCCTGCCCGTCCCGGGGCTGACCGTGATCGCCTTCTCCAACAATCACCTCGTCTATGCACTCACCTGGGCCGCTTTGGCCCTCATGGCCGCGGCCGGAACGATCTTCGTCAACCTGGATGTGCTGCGTCCCCGCTGGTTCAGATTACAGCATGCAAACCTGCACGAGTCATGATCTGAAACCGGAGCATCCGTTCACTCGCTTTTCCGCAGAACGGGGATGAATCGGATCCGTGCGGGATTGAAACGCCTGCTCCTGTGATGCGCTTCACAGCCGACCTCCGCACAATCGTTCAAAGTCCAGTCATCGCCAACGGAGATCGCATCCCAGGCGATACGGAACGCAACACTTGAACTGCAGAGGATATGTCATGGACATCAACGTGAATGCCAGCCCGATCACCCAGGTCGCCACCACCACGGCCATCGGCGGCCCCGGCATCTTCGGCAATGGCGGCGATGCCACGGCGGTGACGAACCAGCATGCCGAGAGCTCGAATGTCCAGCTGATGGACGGCTATCACTTCCCCTGGGGCGGACCGGCCCAAGATTTCGGCCCTGACATGAACGTGAATGCCAGCCCGATCACCCAGGTGGCGGACACGACAGCAGTCGGCGGCCTCGGCCTCTTCGGCCACGGTGGGGATGCCCTCGCGTTCACCAACCAGGACGCCGACATTTTCAATCTTCAGGGCTGACCCCTGCCCCGGAGCGCCAAGGCCCAAGCCTGTGGCGCTCCGCTTCCTTTCCGGATCTACTGGCGCATCGGATGCAAATCAAAGGGGTTCTCCTTTAGGCCCAGATGCTCTATTGCGGCCCGGCCTGAACCCGTGTCAGCGGCGTGCCGTCAACCGCCGTGGCCTGAGCGCTCTCGAGCTTCTTGATGTCGTCGGGCGTTAAGTTCGGACGGTCCACCTTGATCGTCAGCTTGTTCAGCTTGGCGGTCAGCGGGAAGGGCGGCTTGTAGTCGGCATCGTTCACGCCGGTGAGCGTGTCGGAGCCGATGTCGAACGACTCGTCCCATTGCAGGATCATCGGCAGTGTCTGCGGCAGCTTGATCGACTGCACGTCCTTGCCGTCCACCTTGAGAGTGCCCGTTCCCGAGCGTCCGACACCACTCATGTTATTGAACGCAAGCGTACCGGCACCCAGGCCGTCATACCGGAAGTCGAACTCCACGCTGTGCCTGCCGGGCGCGAGAACGTCCGGTCCTTCCCATTTGACCCGCTTCAGGTCAACCAGATTCCACAGGAAAACGGGCTTGCCCTTGAGCAGATAGAAGCCGTAGCCCGCGAAGCGCCCTCCCGAAGTCAGGATCATGCCCTCCGCGCCTTCCTGCGGCACCTCGATATCGGCCGTGATCGTATAGGAGGTGTTCAGCAGAACCGGCGAGTCGCCCTGCGGGAGGCCGGTCATAGGCCGCGTGTAGACGAACTCGCTGCGCCCCGCGGTGATGTTGGGACGCGGCGCGACGATGCGCGCGGCCACCGAGGCATCCATCGGGAACACCTGGTACTTCCTCGCCTCAGCGATGAACATCTGCTTCAGCTCGTCGACCTTCTGCGGGTTCTTGTCGGCGACGTCGGTGGTCTGGCTGAAATCCGTGTTCAGGTCATAGAGCTGGAGCTCCTGGTTGTTGAGCGGATCCGGATTGGCCGGCCCGAACGCCTCCCAGGGTGCCCGATTGACCTTGGTGCTCAGGAGCCAGCCGTCATTGTAAAGGGCCCATTGCCCCATCATCTCGAAGTACTGCGTCGTGTGCCGCGACGGCGCCTTGGCGTTTGCGGCATCGAAGGTGTAGGCAAAGCTCGTGCCCTCGATCGGCGCCTGCTTGATCCCGTCGACGACCTCCGGCGCAGATATGCCCGTCGCTTCGAGAATTGTCGGCACGACGTCGACCACATGCACGAACTGCTCGCGCAGGGCGCCCTTGTCCTTGATGCGCGCCGGCCAGGAGACCGCCATATTCTGGTTGATGCCGCCGAGTTGCGACGCGTTCTGCTTGAACCAGGAGAACGGTGTGTCGAAGGCCCACGACCAGCCGGCCGACATGTGGTTGTAGGTCTGGTCCGTGCCCCAGACATCGTAGAACTTCATCTGGACATCGATAGGCAATTCATTCAGGCCATTAAAGAAGGCTATCTCGTTAGGCGTTCCTCTCGGCCCGCCTTCCGCGCTGGTGCCGTTGTCACCGTTGATGTAGATGATCAGCGTGTTGTCGAGCTGTCCAATGTCGTCGAAGGCCTGGATCACGCGCCCGATCTCGTTGTCGTTGTATGCCGCATAGGCAGCAAAGATTTCGACCTGACGGATGTAGAGCTTCTTCTCCTCTGCCGAGAGCGCGTCCCATTCCTTCAGCACATCTTTCGGCCAAGGCGCGAGCTTGGCATCCTTGGGAATGACCCCGAGCCGTTTCTGGTTCTCGAAAATGCGCTCACGCAGCTTGTTCCAACCCTCGTCGAAGAGGTGCATGTCGCTGATCTTCTTGACCCAATCCGCCGTCGGATGGTGCGGGGCGTGTGTGGCTCCGGGCGCATACTTGACGAGGATCGGCTTGGTCGGCTGGATCTGATGCATCCTGTTCACGTAGTCGATGGCGTCGTCGGCCATCGCGGTGACCAGGTTCCAGCTCCCGGCAGGCTTGCCCTCGAACGGGTAGATCTGCGTCGTGTTGCGGAAGAGGTTCGGCTGCCACTGGTTGGCGTCCCCGCCGACGAACCCGTAGAAATACTCGAAGCCCATTCCGGTCGGCCACTGGTCGAAGGGTCCGGCCTGGCTGGCCGCAAAGGCCGGCGTGTTGTGGTCCTTTCCGAACCACGAAGTGGCGTATCCATTGTCCTTGAGGATCCGGCCGATGGTCGCCTTGTCCTTGGCGATGATGCTGTTGTAGCCGGGGAAGCCCGTCGACTGCTCGGAGATTACGCCGAAGCCCGCCGAGTGGTGATTGCGGCCTGTGATGAGCGCCGCCCGGGTGGGCGAGCAGAGCGCCGTAGAGAACATGCGGTTGTAGCGCAGGCCCGCATTCGCGACCCGGTCCATCGACGGCGTCGGGATGACACCGCCGAAGGTGCTGGGAACGCCAAAGCCGGCATCGTCGGTTATGATCAGCAGAATGTTGGGCGCGCCCTTCGGCGGCACGATGCGCGGCGCCCACCAAGGTTGCGATTGAAGAGCCTCATCCTTGATCACGCCGCCGAATTGCGGATCCGGCGGGGGAAGCTGGCGCCCGTCGATGGCGGTCGTCGCATCCGGTGCACCGGGCGTGCCGGTGACCTGCTGAGCCTGGGCCACCGAGATCGCAAGAACGCTGGCGGAGATGAGGGACAGGGCTGCACATATCGCTTTCATGGCCGGATCCTTCTCAAGCCAAGCTTGGCGCCAGATGACGGACTGCCGTGCCGACATGCGGGTGGCTCATGATGCGGAGACCGTTCCGTCCCGGCTGCTGACAGTATCGGCCCGCAACGGGCACTTGGACTATCGGGGGCATTCCTGAAATCAGCGGTGGCAAACCCTGAGGTGCGGCCCGGCTATTCTGCAATCCGCTAAAGAGCGGCTGCTCCAGGCTGGCGCGACAATACGCGCCGTGCGGCACCGACACGTTATGTTACTCTATCCTTCAGATTTCGGCTTTATCGGGATCAGAGCCATCACAATGGACCGAAGTGAGGTCGAAGAGCTACGGAGGGGGCACCTCTCATGGAAACAACGGTCATCGCGATCTTGAGGAAAGCGTGCGATCTCGTCGGCAGCGGGCAGTCCCTCGGGATCATCGAAGCGATCAGTTCCCTGCGGGATCAGACCAGCGGACGGACGCGCGATCTCGCCTATTACGCCGTTCTCGAAACGGCCCTGGCGAGCCGTGGCGATGCCTCTCTGGCGGTGCTCTCCGCCGACGGGCGAACGGAATCCACGATCGAATTGCTCGAGGCAACCATCCGTCGCATCATGTCGGCGCTTCACTAAAGCATCGGACCCAAAAGTGGATTCCACTTTTGGGTCCGATGCTTAGTCTTTAACCTGGCGCCTCGTCAGAGGCTGCCTTCAGCCCCGCAGGCGATCTGCGCTCCCGTCATGTGAACGGGCGTGACCGGTTTCACGTCACGACCGGCGACGGCACAGGTGAGGCGCGCCTCGGAGCGGCATTGCGGGCCCTTTGCTGGACCGACCCGCGGCCCGACGGCGAATTGGACCGTCACCTCTCCGGGCGCCGATTCGAGAAAGCCCTCGACGGATGACAACCAGGTCTGGCCCACAAGGTCCTCCGTGGCGCGTGCTTCGCTCAGGGCCTGCTCGACGCAGGCCACGGCGGCCTCCTTCGGCTGCAGGGGTTCGATCATGACGGGCGGCGTGATGGCGGCGGTCGTCTCTACCTCGGGAACGGACTTCGTGGCGGAGGCCTGCTGCTCGGTGTCCTGGGACTCGCCGCGAAAGCCGTTGATCGTTGCAAGCGCCAGAATCGCGAAGACCGCCGTCTGGATCGGGATGCGTTTCAGCTTGTTCAGAAGCGGAGCCCGGCTGAAGATGATCGGACCATACAGGTGAACGAAGATGGTGACGAGGCTGAGAAGAAGGAGAAAACGCAACATAATGGATCATGCCCGCGCGATATCGTGCGATGTGAACGGCTTGTCTTGGGAACGCCCCCAACCTAACGCAGGATCCGCATCATCGCATGCGACAAGTGCCGTTTCTCGCTTCTATGGTTAGCGATGCGTTAAAGAGCCCGCGCGCTCCCGGATATCGAGCAACGCCGCCGCGATGTCCTGCTCCATGGTACGCGCGACCGCGTGGCGATAGTGAATCTGATCGATGAATGCCTCGATCTTCTTCAGTTCCGGTCGGTCGTCCCACCAATCGACCAATGCCGTATTCGGCCGCCGCGATGCAAGATCGATCAGGCGCTGCCTGCAGGCCTGCTCGGAACGATATCGTGGCGTGCCAGGACGTGGTTGCTTTGCCGTAAACACAGGCGGGACCACGAGAGCGACCGAAAGGTCGGCTGGAAGAGCCGCGAGCTTTTCCTCCAGGACCCGAATCCCGGGAAATGAAGGCTCGCCCAGGATCTCCTGATCGTTCCGGCGCTTGAACAGGAGTTCGCGTCGGCGGGGCGCATCGGCAAGGAGCTTCGCGTAGAGGGGATCGTAATCCCAGTAGCCGTCCGGCGCGGAATCCGGTTTGGAGCTCGGGACGATTCCTAGCCTCCGGCCGGCCTGCTCCATACTGCTTATGCTGATCAGGCCGGCTAGGTACTCGGCCTTCGAAGCGCTGAAGCGCCAGAGTGGAAAGGAGTTGTTGCCGAGTTGCGTCGGATCGGATGCGCACCATGTGTCCCGGCTGATCCCCATCACCAGCGCTTTCGCCGTGCCGCCATGATGCTTCATGAACCAGTCGATAATCGTGAGCTGTTCAGGAATCTGCGTCCCGGGCACGGCCAATTGAACGAATGGAATCCCGGTCAGTGCCGTCAGCCGCGACGGCATGATGAGAGCGATCGTCGAATTGCCGATCACGGCGGCGTCATATTTCGGGTCGCGCCCGACGCTCGCGGTCGCATTGACCTCCTTCTGCCCACGCAGGTTCGGCTTGCGGGAAAACGGCGAGCGGCCCGTATCGTAGGGGTCAATCAGGTACATCCCGGCCATGAACACCAGGAAGAGAGCGACGGACGAGGAAACCGCCCATAGGGCGAACTGCTTCCAAGCCAGGTTCTGATTGTCTGCCGTCATTGGATGCGCCGCCCGTCAGAACTGGAAATAGATGAATTCATAATTGGCGGAATCCCCAATCTCGAGGAGAACCGCCATGAGCACGACCGCGAAGCCGACAGCGATCCAGCGTCGCGGAGGAATGAGCTGGACCATCGTCCATGTGGTCGGCCCCAGGCACGCCACGGCTGCCGCGAGGGCGATGGCACGCCACTTGAAGGTTCCGGCTGTTGCCGTAAGCCCGAGCATGCCTTCATAGATCCGTATTGCGGCATCGAAACTCGGCGCACGGAACAGGACCCATGTAAACATGACGAACAGCATCGTCAGCACCCAGCCTGCTGGGGCCGGCATGCGAAGCCCGGCCCGGCGCCAGAGGACACCCGCGCCGAGTCCGAGACCGTGCGCGACGCCCCAGGCGATGAAGGTGAGCCCGGCACCGTGCCAGAGCCCTCCGAGCGCCATGGTGGCGAACAATGCGCCGATCTGAACACCCAAGCCGTTCCGGCTACCCCCAAGAGGAATGTAGAGGTAATCGCGCAGGAAGCGGGACAAGGTCATATGCCAGCGGCGCCAGAAGTCCTGGAGAGACGTCGAGATATAGGGCTTGTCGAAATTCTGCGGCAGGACGATCCCGAGCATCAGCGCCATGCCCAGCGCCATGTCCGTATAGCCCGAGAAGTCGAAATAGATCTGAAACGTGAAGCCGATCGTCGCCTGCCACGCGTCGAGAGTGGGGATCGCGGTGCCGGCCGCCGCCTGGGCGAAAACGGGATTCACATATTCGGCCAGGGGATCGCTGATAAAGACCTTCTTCGCCAGGCCGAGGATGAGCAGCATGAACCCGCGACCAAAGCGCTCCGCTGCGTCAGGGCGCTTGTAGGGCCGCTCGTCGAACTGGTGCATGATCTCGCTCCAGCGGACGAGCGGGCCGGCGAGCACCTGAGGAAAAAAGGCGATGTAAAGGGCATAGCGCACGAGGCCGAAACGCGGCGCGCGCCCGGCCTTCAGGTCGACGAGATACATAACGTGGTGGAATGTGAAGAATGAGATGCCCAGCGGCAATGCGATGTCCCATTTGGGAAGTGCAACGTTGGAAACGAGGCTTGTAAGGTCGGCGAAGAAGTTGAAGTACTTGAAGATGCCGAGAACGAGGAGGTTCGCGATGAGCGCCAGGGTAATCAGGATTCCTTGCCGCGCTTGCAGGAAAACCTGCGCGACGAACCAGTTCACCAGGATCGATGCGGCAAGCAGCGGTGCGAATCGCCAATCCCAGTACCCGTAGAAGACGAAGGACAGGAGAAGCAGCAAGGGCAAGCGCCATTGTGGCTGGAAGCGCTCGACCAACCAGTGCATCAACAAGGCTGCCGGCAGAAATACGAGCAGGAACGCGAAAGAATTGAAAAGCATCGCTGACCGGAATGACTTGTGAGTTGAACGACACGAAGGCCGACGTCGTCAGAGTCCTGCCCCGAATCTTCTGATTTCCTCATCGACAATACGATGCGCCGTCAAGTTTCCGACACCCGTCCTGAGCCCCAACTATCGTATATATCTAGCGCATCACATTGACATGAAATTATGTTTCTCGACTAAAGTCTTGAGCCTGAAGCTGTCAAGCGTCCGAGGAGGAGGTTGCCTGGGGCAGCACACTCCGGGCCGCGACTGAAAATCGCCGCGGCCTCCTCGCCGGCTGTCCCAAGAGTTGCTCCCAAGGGCATGGAAGCAGCTCTTCTCCCTGGTCATTCTCAGATGCTCGAAGAGCGGCTCGTTCGGCGCCCCCCCGGGTTGTCACGATGCGCTAGGCGCGCTCCTCCCAGACCTTGGCGAGTTCGACGATGGTCTTCACGGCCTTTTCCATGTCCTGGCTGCTGACGAATTCCAGTGGGGAATGGAAGGCGTGACCTCCGGCGAAGATATTGGGACAGGGAAGCCCCATGAACGAGAGGCGCGAGCCGTCCGTGCCGCCGCGAATACTGCCTCGCACCGGGTCCATGCCGGCCCGGCGGATCGCCTCCACGGCGTTTTCGACGATCTCCGGGTTCCTATCGAGCACAACCTTCATGTTGCGATACTGCTCCTTGACCGTGAAGGTGTAGCTGGACCCCGGATAGGCTTTCATCACCTCCTTGGTGATGTCCTCCAGCAGCGTCTCCTTGGTCTTGAGACCCTCTTCCGTGAAGTCGCGGATGATGAAGCTCAAGCTGGCTTTCTCCATCACGCCGGAGATGCCCGTCGGGTGAATGAAGCCGTCACGACCCTTCGTGGTCTCGGGCGCCATGTCTTTGGGGAGACGCGCGACGATGTCGCCGGCGATCCGGATCGCGTTCTCCATCTTGCCGTAGGCGAAGCCGGGATGGATCGCCACGCCCTTGATAGCGATGTCCACACCATCTGCGGAGAAGGTCTCGTCCTCGACGGTGCCCGCCGTCTCGCCGTCCATGGTATATCCGAAATCGGCGCCGAGCTTCTTGAGGTCCACCTTGTCGACGCCGCGGCCGATCTCCTCGTCCGTGGTGAAGAGAATGCGGATCGTGCCGTGCCTGACGTCGGGGTTATTGATCAGGAACTCGGCCGCCGCCATGATCTCGGCGATGCCGGCCTTGTCGTCGGCGCCGAGGAGCGTCGTGCCGTCAGAGGTGACGATGTCGTGCCCGATCAGGTCCTTCAGGACGGGATGGTCGGCAACGCGGATGACCTGATTGGGATCACCCGGCAGGCGGATGTCGCCGCCCTGGTAGTTCCTGACCACCTGCGGCTTCACGTTCGTGCCGGAGAAATCCGGCGCCGTGTCCATGTGAGCCGTGATGCAGATCACCGGCACGTTGTTCTTCGGCGTATTCGACGGGATGGTCGCATAGACGTAGCCATGCTCGTCGAGATGCGCGTCCGAGATCCCGATCTCGAGCAGCTCCTCGACCAGCAGGCGGCCGAGGTTCTTCTGCTTCTCGGTAGAGGGCTGGGTCTGGGACTTGGCGTCGGACTGGGTGTCGATGACGACATAGCGGAGGAAACGGTCTGTAACGCTGGCAGCCATGGCTCGGATCCGGATTGCGAGGAGATGCAATGGGTTTGTAGCCGGGCATGACCATCTCGTGAATGGGGTGCGGGAAACTTTCTCAGCCTCAGCGAGCGACACCATCTCTCGTTTCGCCGTAAATTTCGTAACCCCCTAAGGGTGAAGGCCCTACAGGCCCATGGCCGTCACGGCGGTGCACAGCCCTAAGATCAGCAATGCGACGGCGACGAAGAGCCCGTCACGGCCATCGAAGTCCGGCACGTTCATGATGGTGCGTGGCGCGTCGGGGCTGAGGCCCCTCGCCTCCATGGCAATCGCCGTTCGGCCGGCGCGGCGGATGGCAAAGGCGAGCAACGGGATCACGAGGCTCATTATCTCCAACGGACCTGGGATGCGCCGCAGGCCGCGGCCGGACTTCATGGCGCGGGCCATGCGCATCTGCTGTGCCTCGCCGGCAAGATCGGGCACGAGCTGCATTGCGGCGAACAGGGAATAGCCGATGCGCGGCGAAAGCCCGGCATGTCTCATCAGCGCGCGTACCAGATGGCCTGGATCTGTGGTCAGCGCGAAGAACACCGAGATCATGCCGCAGGCGAGCGCGCGCAGGAACAGGGTGATGCCAGCCGAGAACGCCGATGATGCGAGAAGGGCTTCGCCCGCCATGCGCAGGGCAAAGTCGCTTTCCCGGCGAAACAGCAGGTTTGTGGTGAGAAAACCGAAGCCGAACAGAGCGAAGGGAACCATCAGAGCCAGGAGCACCAGCGGCGAGGTCCGGTTGAAGGCCATAAGGGCCAGAGCAGGCACGAGGATCGCGGCAAGCTGGAAGCGTGGATCGAAGACGAGCACGGATGCGACGAGCCATACGCAGCAGACGGAAAGCTTCGACAAGGGATTGAGAGCTCTCAGCATGTGGCGCTCCGCTCCAGCCTTGGCCCGACAGCCTTGAGCCAACGATGCGCCGCTAGACAGGCCGGCTCGGCGAGCCCCGCTCGTGCAAGAAGGGAGGCGTCGCCCATCAGATCCTCCGTCGCACCGTCCGCCAGGATGCCGCCCTCCCCTAAGACGATGGAACGGGGACAAAGCCTCAGGGCGATATCCATGTCGTGGGTGATCAGCGCGACGGCGCGGCCCTTCCTATGTAGCGCGCGGATCTCCTCCATCAGAAGCGCAGCGCCCTGGGCATCGAGCCCGGCCATGGGCTCGTCGAGCACCAAAAGCGGCCACCGGTCGGACAGCGTGAGCGTTGCCAGAGCGAGCTTGCGCTTCTGGCCCTGCGAGATCTCGAACGGATGACTTGCCGCCAGATGCGCCAAGCCCCAGGATTCGAGCGCTTCATCCGTGCGGAGAGACCTCTCCGCCTCGCTCATGCATTTCGGCCACGCGGTGAGCAGTTCCTCCCGCACCGTGCCGGCGGTGAACTGGTTCTCGGGGCGTTGAAAGGCATAGCCGCCCGGCGGCCCTCTGCGCATGCCGGCCTTCAGGGGCAAAAGACCGGCGAGGCTGAGACCCAGCGTGGACTTGCCCGCGCCGTTCCGGCCGAGCACGCCGAGAATCTCGCCCTCGCGGATGACGAGGTCGATGCCGCGTAGCACGGCACGCCCCAGAAACGGCGCGCAATCGGCTTTCGACACTTGCACGAGCGCAGGAGCATCCCGGGCAGCCTCGCCCGGTCCAGCCGATGCGACGAAGGACTCCACAGCGTGGCGCGCCTGTTCCAGGCGATGGGCCGGAGCATGATCGGGATCGAGATGCGCAAGCGCTTCTTCGACGGATAACGGCGCGACGGGCGGCGCAACGCCTGCACGCACCAACTCCGCATCGAGCGACGTCGCAGCGGGGCACCAGATGCCGTGCGCTTGCAGCAACTCGCCTTCCTCGCGGAAGATCCTGCGCGGTTCGCCCTCGGCGATGATCGTGCCGTCGCGGCCGAGCACCACCATCCGGTCGATGGATTCGATGAGGCCGTCAAGCCGGTGATCGACGATGAGAATGGTTCGCCCGTCCTCCCGGTCCGTCAGCAGGGCATGCAGGCGGTGGGCCGCCTCCGGCGCGAGATGCGCGGTCGGCTCGTCGGCGACGAAGAGTGGGGCCTTCTGAACGAGGGTGGCCGCCAGTGCGACGAGCTGGCGCTCGCCGCCGGAAAGTTGCGTCGAGCGGCGATGACGCCACTCGTCCGGCACGCCGACCTGTCGCATGGCTTCCGCGACAGACTGCGCGATGCTCTCAGGCGGCATGGCACGGTTTTCGAGCGCGAAGGCGATTTCATCCTCGACCCGCATGCCGCAGAGCGTCTGGTCCGCATCCTGGAAATACTGCGCTACCCAGCGTGCCCAGGCCCACGGCTTCCGCGTGCCGGCATCCGTGCCGAAGAGGCGGACCTCTCCCCCGACCTCGGCCGGTACGCTGTCAGGGATCAATCCTGTCAGCGTCAGCAGCAGCGTGGATTTGCCGGAACCGGAGGGACCAAGCAGAAGAACGCGCTCGCCCTGGCGGACCTGCAGGCTAACGGGCCCGACCGCGGGGCGTCTGGCGAAGGGGTAGACGACATCGACCCCGCACCATTCCGCGGCAGGTTCAGGCGGCAGCGGAGCGTTTGTCGACATCGATCGCAAGGCCCGCGAGCGCGCCGGTTTTATAGAGCGCCTGCACGATAACCTGGGCGAGCCATCCGCCGAGCAGCGCCCCGCTCAAGGTACGCAGCACGAACATGGCGATGAGCAGCGTCGGCTGCAGGGCGCCGTAATCGAACCTGATCCAGGTATAGACATAGGAAAAGACCGCAGCGCCAACGCCCGCCGCCATCAGCACCGGGAGCGAATAATTGCGCCAGCGCGTGGCGGCGAAGACCGCTTCCGCACCCGCACCCTGGACGATGCCGCTGACCACGAGCAGCAATCCGGCGGGGCTTCCCAGCAGCACCTGCACGGCTGCGGCAAGAACTTCTGCCGCGAAAGCGGCACCCGGTTTGCGGATGATGGCCGCCGCCACCATCGAAGCGACGAACCAGAAGCCCATCACCACGTCCATCGTCAGGGGACCGAAGGCAGCCTGTGCGACCAGCCAAACCTGCACCCATCCGAGATAGAGCACGGCAAACACCGCGCCGATCACGGTGACGATGAGGGTCTCCCTCAACGTCCAGCCACGCGTCACGGACATGACGACCTCCTTGTTGTACGACGGAAATTCTCGCGAAAATTACGCTTTGCTCGGGCTGTTCGCCGAGACCTTGAGATCGAGCGCCACATGGCCCTGCGGGGCGCCGAACCGCAGGAAGGCTTCGCTCAACGTGGCGAAGACCGGACCGGCATCGCCGCGCAGCTTGGTGCAGAAGTTTTTCGAGCGGTCGAAGACGCCGGATCGTTTGAGAAAATCGATGCAGCCGTAGATCTCGTCCATGTGATGTCCGCTGCCGAGCGGATAGAGCGAGAACTGCGCGGCCACGACCTGCCCTGTACGAGGCGCCGCCTCCACATGCCTGACGGCTGCGGCAATGCGTTCTTCGAGAGACTGGTCGTGGCTCGAACCGTCTGCTGGCGTGCAGATCGGATCGTCGGGTTCGCCCGGGCAGCCGCGGGAGACGGTTGCCGCCAGCACACAGTGAATGCCACGGCGCGATGCCGCTAGGAACAGATCACGCATTGCCGGAAAAAGCTGCTCGGGCGGGCCGACGATCAAGGTCGAGATATCGTCGGTTTCGATCCTGACGCTGGTCCTATAGGGATCGAGCGCCCCGATGGCGCCGAGGATGACGTCGACGAAATCGTCCGTCATCGGATAAAGGGAAATCTGTGCGCCGGAAAACATCGTCACCTCGCTCCGCTGGCATTACCCAGATCAGCTTGAGGGTCCAACGGCTTCGCGCCGTCATCTCAGCCCCGGCGATACGGAGCACCCCTGTCGGATGTGATTGTCTTAGCACCTTTCATCGCAGCATGGCAAGCGCGCTGCATGCTTGCTGCGGATCACGACATCTACTGCACGGTGAGCTGATCCTTGATCCTCTCGTAGGTGGCGCGGCGCACGACGCGCTTGTTCACCAGATCCTCCACGGACTTGTAGGGACGCCCCCTGACGATGGCGCGGCCGAGCGAGCCGGCGCCTTTCAGGCTGTTCAGATCCTCGATCGTACTCTTGTTGAGATCGACGAGTTCGGGGGGAGGTCCACCAGCCGGGGTGGAGGGATCTGCGAGACCCGCCTGCTGGGTCACCGTGCCCGTCATGTTCATGTCCGCGCGCGGTGTGGGCTGGGGTTTGAGTGCCTCTTTCCTGGACGCTTGCCCGATGACGGCCTCGAACTGCTTCAGCATGGCAAGAGACTGATTGCTAGATTGTCCGATGGCGACGACATCGATGGCGGGTTCGGCGAAGGATTGGCCCCAATCCTCTTCGTCCGTCTCTTGCGGAGATGCCGCAGTCTGCGGTTTCACGGGCAGCGCAATCGGCGCGACCGGGTCCGCATCGGCGACTTGGAGGGGCGCTGCCCTGTCGGGCGGTGCCGGGGGCTTGGTCTCCACGGTGATGGTCTGCGGCGGAGCGGCGGCCACCATGCCCTCCGTGACGGGACCGCTGTCCTGAAACCGCCAGAGGGCGAGCCAGCCGGCACTCATGAGACCGACGACCAGCAGAACGCGCGTGGCCAGACGGGCTACGTTGTCGTGTGGTTCGCTGGGCGTCCGCGTTCGAGACAAATCGCCAACGTGCATGGGATCCTCGCACATCACATCGATGACGGAACCGTGGGAGGGCTATAGCTAGACGGCGGATGTGGCGCAGGCGTGGCGAATGGCACCTGTAAAGTGCCTTCACCGGCAATTTTGGATAAGGGTGGATTCCCTGCACGCAACCCGGCGCGCGCAACACAGTCACTTTCGAAGGGCTCACGCCTTCAGATCGGGCGCACCTGAGCGGGCGCCCCGATGGGGCATTCCAGCGTGGTGCGATCCCATTTCCCGGCATCTGCGGCGGCGTCGTAGGTGCTGACGAGAAAATCAAGCAGCAATGCCCCGGGATCCTTTGCCTGACGCACGGTCTCGTAGGGCAGGATGAACTCGCCGAGCGCGGTGTCGAAAGAGGCGCCGGGCGTGACCGGGGTGTCGCGAAAGCCCGGCGGCTCAGGATACGCATAGGAATAGAAGGCCGGCTGCGGATAGGCATCATTGCCGGGCCAGAAGCCTGCGCTCGAAACCTCGTGCGAATAAGCCTCGCGGGTCACCTTGTCCGGCAGCCCCGGCACACCACCGGGATGCAACGGCGCGGACCGCCCGGAAAAGCGCGTCACGGCGAGATCGAAACTGCCCCAGAAGAAATGCACGGGGGAAACCTTCCCCAGAAAACCGCTTCGGAACAGCTTGAACACCCGGTCCACCTGCACGAGCGCCCGCCAGAAGCGATGGGCCGCATCGCGGTCATAGGAAGCATGAATCCGGTCCTCGGAGAAAGGAATAGGGTCCGCCACCTCGTTCGGCATTTCGTTGATGGCAACTGTGATGCCGATATCGCTCAGGATGGTGAGGAGCCGGGAATGGAAATCCGCCACGCTCTGCGGCTGCAGCGGCAGTTCCCGCTCCTCCCCGCTGCTGGTGCGTACGCGCAGCAGATGGGAGATAAAGTCGAACTCGATCTCCAGGATCTCGTGGCCGATGGGAATGGGCGAGGTTCCCAGGCCCCGGGCCGTCACATACAGCGGAACCTGCCAACCGTGATTGAGCCAGGGCGAGAGGGCAAGCCGAATCTTGCCCACGATCTGCGTCCAGAGCTGAAGGGTCGCAGCCGTGTCGCGCCAAGCCGGATAGGGCAGTTCGGGCCAGGACCCGTCGCGCATCGCGCTCCTCCGCGTTGATCGGATCTCAAGTCGAGTAGATCATCGTTCAGGTAAGGCGGCAAGGATGCTCGTAGCGGGAAACGGCCAAAGAGGCGTCGCCTCGATATAGCGTTGAAGCGGATGCCGTTCCATCGGGACGACGCCCGCTCCAACAGGATCGGGGTGATCACGCGGCCGGGCGCATGCCGGCTGCGATATCGGTCGGGATCTCGATATCGACCTCCAGGGTCGACACGGAGGCGCCGCGGTCCATCTTGATCTGCACGTTGTCCTGCGGCACCGCCATGTGCTTGGCGATCACGGCCATGATCTCCTCGCGAAGGATCGCCACGAGATCGGACTCGCCGCCTCCGACGATGGTGCGCTCATGGGCGAGCAGGACCTGAAGCCGCTCGCGGGCGACGGGCGCGGACGTATTGCGCTTGAAGAAACTGAACAGGCTCATGCGGCCCTCCGTGAGAAGAGTTTGCTGAAGAGACCGCGCTGCTTCTGCACCTCGACGACGGTCTCGCCCTGGAGCTTGCGCACCGCATCGAGGTAAGCGCGGGCCGGCGCGGAGTTCGGGCTGCCGAGCGTCACCGGCGCGCCGAGATTGGACGAGCGAAGCACTTCCGTGCTCTCGGGAATGATGGCGAGGAGGGGAATCGAGAGGATTTCCAGCACGTCCTCGACCTTGAGGATCTCGCCTCGTTGGGCGCGGGCATTGTCGTAGCGCGTGAGCAGAAGATGCTTCTCCACCTGCTCGCCTTTTTCAGCCTTCTCGGTCTTGGAATCGAGGAGGCCGATGATGCGGTCGGAATCGCGGATGGAGGAGACTTCCGGGTTCGTCACGACGACGGCCACGTCCGCATGGCGCATGGCGAGCGTTGCGCCGCGTTCGATGCCGGCCGGGCTGTCGCAGATGACCCAGTCGAATTTCTCGCGAAGCCCGTTGATGACGCGCTCGACTCCCTCCTCGCTGAGGTTGTCCTTGTCGCGGGTCTGGGATGCGGGCAGGAGGGAAAGGGTCTCGATGCGCTTGTCGCGGATGAGTGCCTGTTCGAGCTTGGCGTCGCCCTTGATCACGTTGATGAGATCGTACACCACGCGGCGCTCCGCGCCCATGATCAGGTCGAGGTTGCGCAGGCCCACGTCGAAATCGACCACGGCCACCTTCTTGCCGCTTTGCGCCAGCGCCGCGCCAAGCGCGGCCGTGGACGTCGTCTTTCCGACACCGCCCTTGCCCGATGTCACGACCAGTACTTTCGCCATCCTTGGTTCTCCTCGCCCTACAAAACTGCTCCTGCGACGACACCACCATCAGGTTCCCCGGAGGACCGCAGAACATGGTCGGAGAGCGGAGGCGGATCAGGCTGTCGCGTATTTATTACGCTACGTAATGCATCTTATTCGACGCCAGTTATGGTTACCGGGCGGTTAACATTTCCCGTTTCAGGTAAGTTTTTTGTTGAGAAAACAAGAGTTTCAGCCCGCCACAGGTGGCCAGAGGAATCCTGTCCTCTCACCGGAAACAAAGTGTCCCCTTCAGACATCGCCCTGCTCCGTCCCATTGACCTTCAGCACGGAATCCCTAGCCTTGAAGCGATGTCATTGGAGATCTTCCGATGCGGCATGGATGGCGGATCCTCCTTCTGTCGGCGTTGTCGATTGTTGCGACGCATGCGCCGACACGGGCTCAGCAGACCACGACGGTCCGGGTCGGGCATTTCCCGAACATCACCCATGTTCAGGCCCTGGTGGCCCGCGCCCTCGAGCGGCAGGGACGCAACTGGTTCTCTGAGCGGCTCGGGCCCGGCGTGAAGGTCGAGTGGTACGTCTACAATGCCGGCCCGAGTGCCATGGAGGCGATTTTCGCCAAGTCTCTCGATCTGTCCTATGTCGGCCCCAATCCGGCGCTCAACGCCTATGCCCGCTCCCGCGGCGCCGAGGTTCGCGTGATCGCGGGCGCCGTCAACGGCGGCTCGGCTCTCGTCGTGCAGGGGGATTCCACCCTAAGCAAGCCCGCCGACTTCAAGGGCAAACGCATCGCCACTCCGCAATTCGGCAACACGCAGGACGTGGCGGCCCGGGCCTGGCTTGTCGCGGGCGGATTGCGCATCACGCAGACCGGGGGCGATGCGCATGTGGTTCCCACCAGCAATCCGGACCAGCTCTCCCTCTTCCAGAGCAGGCAGCTCGATGCGGTGTGGACCGTGGAGCCCTGGGTGTCGCGGCTCGAATCCGAGGCAGGCGGCAAGATCCTTGTGGAGGAGAAGGACGCCATTACCACGATCCTCGTCTCCAGCGTCGACTTCCTGGCGAAGAACCGCGATCTCGCCAAGCGCTTCGTTGAGGCCCATCGTGAACTCACCGACTGGATCCGGAGGAACCCGGACGAAGCCCAGCGTATGGCCGGCGACGAATTGAAGATTTCCTTCCGCCTCGACATGTCGCCCGAACTCGTCGCCAAGGCCTGGAGCCGCATGGTGATCACGCCGGATACGTCCCGCGAAGCCTTCCAGGCCTTCGTGACCAGTGCTCAGCAGGTCGGATTCCTGCGCGATACGCCCGATCTGTCCCGTCTGATCGAGGCGCCTTGATGGAGGCGCCCGACGCGAATGCCAGGACCGGACGGCCGGAAAAGCTGATCATCGACGGAGTTTCCAAGCGCTTCATGTCGTCACGAGCGATGGTACAGGCTCTCGACAACGTGTCGTTGACCATCGCCGACGGCGAATTCGTCTGCCTCGTTGGGCCCAGCGGATGCGGCAAGTCCACGCTTCTCGACATCATCGCCGGCCTCACCAAGCCGGATTCTGGGCGCGTGCTCGCCGACGGAAAACCCGTGGAAGGGCCGGGACGCGAGCGCCTCGTCATGTTCCAGGAATCTGCGCTCTTCCCTTGGCTCGACGCGTTCGGCAACGTGATGTTCGGGCTCAAGCTGCGCCCCGATCTCACGAATGCGCAACGCAAGGAGATCGCCCGTCATTTCCTGAAGCTCGTCGGACTCAGCAAGTTCGAGCATGCGCAGATTCATGAGCTCTCGGGCGGTATGAAGCAGCGCGTCGCACTGGCGCGCGCGCTGGCTCCGGACCCTCAGGTTCTGCTGATGGACGAACCTTTTGGGGCGCTCGACGCCATGACCCGCGACCAGCTCTACGATGATATCCAGCAGATCTGGATGGAGAGCCGCAAGACCATCGTTTTCGTCACGCACAATGTGCGCGAGGCCGTGTGTCTTGGTGACCGAGTCGTCCTCATGTCTCCTTCGCCGGGCCGCATCCAGCAGATCTTCGACATTCCCCTGCCACGCCCGCGCGACATCAACAGCCCAGAACTCGCCGGCTATGCGTCGAAGATCGCCGCGGCCCTCAAGGGCACCCTGACGGAGGCATTCTCGGAATGAAGCGCCTCGCCTCCGCTCTCCTGTTCTTCGCGCTCCTCATCACCCTGTGGGAGCTGGCCGTGCGAACCGGCCGCTGGTCCGTGGTGCTGCTCCCCTCGCCCATTTTCGTCGGCGAATACATCTGGGGCGCGATCCTCGACGGCACCCTCGAGGAGGCGACCTGGGTGACGCTCAAGCGGCTTCTGGTCGGCTACGCGGCCGGCGTCCTTATCGGCTTGCCGCTCGGCCTTTTGACCAGCACGTCGCAGATTTTCGAGGACACGCTCGGCTCCCTGGCCCTCGGCTTCCAGACCCTGCCGAGCGTGTGCTGGGTCCCGCTGGCGCTGGTCTGGTTCGGACAGACCGAAGGCGCGATGCTGTTCGTGGTGATCATGGGCACCGTCTGGTCCGTCATCATCGCGACAGATCACGGCGCGCGCAACATCCCGCCCATCTACGCGCGTGCGGCACGCACCATGGGGTCGGAGGGCTTCCACAAATGGACCCGGGTGATCCTGCCCGCCTCGCTTCCCTTCCTCGTCAGCGGCATGAAGCAAGGCTGGGCCTTCGCGTGGCGCTCGCTGATGGCGGCCGAGATCTATGTGACAATCCTCACCGGCTTCGGACTCGGCCACCTGCTGCATTACGGGCGTGAATTGAATGCTATGGATCAGGTGATCGGCATCATGATCGTCATCGTGGTGATCGGGCTTCTCGTCGACCGGCTGCTGTTCTCGCCCTGGGAGCGCTTTCTCCATCGCCGGTGGGGCACGAATGTGAGAGAGAGATAGCATCGGACAGGTCCAATCCCCGGGTTGATCCGGGGATTGGGCGCGTCCTTTCAGTGCCTAGCGCCCGTCCCGCTTGAATGGGCCTGAATCCATTCCGCCGGCGCCGATGGAACCCGCAGAGGCGGCCGGGCCGCTTGAGGGAAGCGTTCCGCCCGGCTGCAAGGGTGTCGAGAGGCCCGAGGGCGCATGGGGCGGATGGGCCGAAGAGAACGAGCTATCGTCCGAGGGGCTTCCGCCCGCCGCAGGAGCTGCACCGCCCCCTGCTCCGTGAAGCAGCGCGTCGTCTGCTGTGGCAGGTCTTGCTGGGCCGCTCGAAGCGGCACCCGCATTGGTGCCGGCACTGGGGGCCGACGACGAACCTGCCGCCCGGTAGGTTCGGGCTCCGGAGGATTGCTGTCCCATTCCACCGTGCCGAGACCCTTCCAGGCTGCGATCGATGACCCCACGATCAAGCGGGAATGGAGGCTGGGGGCGCCGGGGGGCCGCATGCAGCGGCCTATTCTGTCGCGAGCCGGCGCGGCTGGACCGGGTCATGTTCCACAGGAGCGCGCCGGCTCCGACGGCAGCAAGTCCCGCGAGTACGCCGAACACTGTTCCGGTCGGGAGCCCGTATCGGCTCGGCATCATCGATTGCGGCATGTGCCAGCGCTCCGCCTCATAGGACGCGATACGCTCACGCTCGTACCGCCGCCACAGATGCTTAAGCTCGTCCGGCGAGAAGGCCCCGCGGGCGACGATCATCACGCCGTTTTCCTCAAGCGTGAAAGCATGCCGGGTCGATGCGGTCAGTTCCTTGAAGTCCGATGCCCAATCAGAGCTGTTCTTGTCGGGGCGTGCGGCAAGCCGGTCGAGCTCGCGCAGGATCTCCTCCTGCTTGCTCTCGAGATCGGCCAGATAGCTGGCCGTGCGATCATGGGTGGACAGGGCCGGATAAAGCACGTTCTGCTGCGCTGCGAAGTGCCGCTCCAACTCGTCCCGCAGGTCGGCGAAGAGTTCGGCGCGGCTGTTCGGACCGCTGCCCGTGGCGCGCAGCACCTCGCGGCAGAGCTCCTCGATATTGGCGTGATCCGCCACCACCATCTGCCACAGTTCCATGGAAGGCCTCCTATCATGCCGTGATAAGCATGAACGGCCGGAATGGACGGGCTGTTCCGCAGGTGAGGAACATTGGCCGGACCTTAGCCCCAAAGACCTCTTTCTGCCGAGGAAACCTCAATGGTGACAAGGATTGCCCAAAGTTGATATGAGGAGCAGTGAAGCTCTGCCTTCGGAAGCTTCGCCTGAAATGTGAGAGATCGATGAGCGTGCAGACCCCGCAGAATTCCGAGCCCGCATCCCCCGCCACGGTGAGCCTGCCGACGTATGAGGACGTTGTCGCAGCCGCGCAGCGCATCGACGGGGCGGCCCACCGGACACCGGTCCTCACGTCCCGCACGGCTGACGAGCGCACGGGCGGCAGGCTGTTCTTCAAGGCGGAAAATTTCCAGCGTGGCGGCGCCTTCAAGTTTCGCGGCGCGTACAATGCCATCGCGCGCCTGTCCCCCGATGCGCGGAAGCGCGGCGTCGTGGCGTTCTCCTCCGGCAACCATGCCCAGGCCATTGCCTATGCCGGGCAGCTGCAGGGGGTGCCGACCGTCATCATCATGCCGCAGGATGCACCGGCCATGAAGGTTGCCGCCACCAAGGGCTACGGCGGCGAGGTCGTGCTCTACGACCGTTACAAGGAAGATCGCGAGGCCATCGGGCGCAAGCTGTCGCAGGAGCGCGGCCTGACCCTCATCCCGCCTTACGACCATGAGGACGTGATCGCCGGCCAGGGCACCGCGACCAAGGAACTGATCGAGGAGGTCGGCCCCCTGGACATGCTCCTCGTCTGCGTCGGCGGTGGCGGATTGCTCGCGGGCTCGGCGCTCGCCTCCAAGGCGCTCTCGCCCGATTGCCGAATCTACGGTGTTGAGCCGGAGGCCGGCAACGATGCGCAGCAATCCTTCCGCACAGGCTCCATCGTCCGGATCCCGGTGCCCGCCACCATCGCCGACGGCGCACAGACGACCTATGTGGGCAACAAGACGTTCCCCATCATGCGCGCCCTCGCCGAGGACATCCTCACCGTGTCGGACGCGCAGCTCGTGGACACCATGCGCTTCTTCGTCGAGCGCATGAAGATCGTGGTCGAGCCCACCGGCTGTCTAGCGGCCGCGGCCGCCCTTCACGGCATGGTGCCCTGCAAGGACAAGCGCGTCGGCATCATCATCAGCGGCGGCAACGTGGACCCGCGAGCGCTGGCGGGCTTCCTGGCGGGATAGCGTTCACGTCGTGAATGCCCCAACACGTCATGGCCGGCCTTGTGCCGGCCATCCCGATAAGTGAGGCTCGCGCTTCAGACGATCGGGATCACCGGGACAAGCCCGGTGACGACATGAGAGCGCGGACAGGCCTCCCCACTTTCACATCTCACGGCCCCACGCGCACCACGACCGCAATCCCATCGTGATCCCCGGTCGTGAGCTTCGGGTCGCCGATCAGCGCGTTGCCGAGATCGACGAACCGGCTCACCCGGAAATCGGTGCTGCGGTCGAGGCGCTGCGTGAAGTCGTCCCGCGCCCTGTTGAACGAGCCATAGCGATGTCCGGGATCCCGGAACGGATCGACCTCCTCGCGGCTGAAGGCTGCGATGAAAAGGTAACCCTGCTCGAATTCATGCGGGCCGAAGACGCGACCATGATTGTTGTTGACCTCGAAGACATCGTTGGAGAACGCATCGTCCCGGCCCTGCGGGAGCTGCGCGTAAAGCCGCCCGGCGATGGACCCCTGGTAGCCTGTCGAATGGCCGAAGCGGATCGGATAGCCGGCGCGGGCGGCAGCGGCCAGCAGCCTTTCCTTCGCATCGCCGGCCGATGAGGCACCCTGATCCACGATGATGACGTTGATCGGCTCGCGCAGGTTCTTGCCCTCGTAGATCTCACCGAGCCAATCGGACGGCACTCCTTGCGCGGTCAGCATCCATTTGCCGATGGCAAGCAGGCCTTCCGGCGTCGCGACCTCTACATCGGGACGCTGCTGCGACCGCACCTCGAACGGGATCGATCCCGTCAGGGCGAGGCATACAACAAGAAGCTTGATCGACCTTCGTCTCATGAGCCTTCTCCCGCTGCACGGATTGCATCAGGAGAGCATGATCCGGCGCATCCGGCCATGACTTTTCAGGTGGAGGCCTTCACGGCGAGTACAGCATAGCGATGCTGCGTCGCGCGCTCGAGCCCTTTCAGAAACGGCAGGTTCTTCGCCTGCTGGCGATGGATCTGCTTGAGATCCCGGTCGATGATCGTTTGCGCGAAGCCCGCTTCCTGCAGCAGCGTGGCAACCTCCTGAGCGCGCGCGCCCTGGGAGAAGTAGACCCGGCTCAGGATGTGCTCATGGGTCTCGCGCAGGGCATTGGGCGCATGGGCGCGGCCTGTGAGGCGCGGCACGTGCTTCTCGACGAACCGGATCATCCGCTTGACGAGCGTGTCGGAGACGAAATCGCCATCCACGATGAGAAGACGCCCGCCCGGTTTGAGAAGCGAATGCCATTCCCGGAAGGCCGCTCTCGGGTCGATGAGCGTCCAGACGAGGTGGCGGGTGACAAGCACGTCGTAGCTCTCCGGCTTTTCCAAGGTTCGTTCGGCATCGCCTATGATGAAGCGAATGTCGGCCCCGTTCCGGGCGGCCTTGGCCCGCGCCTGGTTCAGCATCGGCTCGGACCAGTCGAGGCCCGTAACGTCGAAATCTAAGCCGTGCAGCAGATGGGAGATCACGCCCGTGCCGCTGGCGAGATCGAGCGCCTTGCGGCCCGCACCGGGGCCGAGATGACGCAGGAACAGATCGCGCCATGCCTGCCGTTCCGCCTCCGTGAAGATCTCGTGCCCAACTTGCTGGTCGAAGGTCGGAGCGCGCAGGGACCAGTAGTCACGGATCTCGTCGCGGAGGGTGTAGTTCGCGTTCATCGAAGGCTCACGGATATAGCTAATTTCGACGCCCTTTATGGCTAAAATACAAATACGTCAATTTATAATGACTTTAAACTGTAGAATAGAATTGTTTTAAACTGACAGGATTACATTTTAATTGAAGTAATTCTAAAAGATATTTCTTGCCCGTTGGATAGCATCGCCATAGAAACCGCTTGTTTTTCCCTTGAACCGAGGCGCGTCATGCAATTCTCCCAACTGGCTCTCGGTGCCGTCCTGGCACTCGTCGGGTTCCTGCCCGTTCCATCCCATGCCGCCGACAAGATCACGGTAACAGACATCGCGGGCCGTCAGGTTCAGGTCAACGCGCCGGTGGAAAAGGTCATCCTCGGCGAGGGGCGCCAGATGTACTTCGTCGCGACCCTCGACACCGACCATCCCTTCAAGCGCGTGGTCGGCTGGCGCGACGACCTGCAGAAGGCGGATCTCGACGGCTACAAGGACTACCTCGCCAAATATCCGCAGATCGATAAAATCCCGACCTTCGGCGGCTTCAAGGAAGGCACTTTCGACGTGGAGCAGGCCGTCTCACTCAAGCCCGACGTGATCCTCCTCAACATCGAGGCGAAGACCGCGACCGACGACGCCAAGCTCATCGAGAAGCTCGCCCGGATCGACATACCGGTGGTCTTTGTCGATTTCCGCGAGAAGCCGTTCGAGAATACCGATGCGAGCATGCGGATCATCGGCAAGCTGTTCGGCAAGGAAACGCGGGCGGAAGAGTTCATCGCGTTCCGAAAGGCCCAGATCGATCTCGTGACCGAGCGCCTCGCGAAGGCCAATCCGCCGAGGCCGGTGGTGATGGTCGAGCGTGCGGCCGGCTATTCCGACGATTGCTGCATGTCCTTCGGCAACGAGAACTTCGGCAAGTTCGTGGAAGTCGCAGGCGGCCAGAACCTCGCGGCCAAGATCATCCCCGGCACCTTCGGCGTGGTCAATCCGGAACAGATCATCGCGGCCAACCCGGATCAGGTGATCGTCACCGGTTCGAATTGGGAACTCTATGTCCCGGGCGGCGCCTGGGTCGGCGTGGGCTCCGGCGCCGACAAGGCTAAGGCGCGCGACAAGCTCGCCGCCCTGATGAAGCGTCCCGCCTATACGGGGGTGAAGGCCGTGCGCGACCATCAGGTTCATGCCATCTGGCACCAGTTCTACAACAGCCCTTATCAGTTCATCGCCATCCAGGCGATGGCCAAGTGGCTGCATCCGGACCTGTTCAGGGATGTCGATCCCGAAGCGACCATGAAGACGCTCTACGAGCGCTTCCTGCCCGTTCCGTACAAGACCGGCTACTGGGTCTCGCTCGCGGACAAGGAGTAAGCTCTTGGCTCACTCGCCCGCCATCGCCATGCCGAAAGGACGCGGAGCCTACCGCGTCCTCGTGCAGCGCAAGAAGCTCGTGCTTCTTGCTCTCGGCCTCGTTCTGGTTCTCTCCGTCATCGCGGACCTTGGTCTAGGACCTGCCCGTTACACCATGCGCGAGGTCGTGCTGGCGCTCACGGGCTCGCCCGAGGTTTCGCTGCAGATCAGCGTGGTGATCTGGGACATCCGCATGCCGGTGGCGCTCATGGCCGTCGTTGTCGGCGCGGCGCTGTCGGCCGCTGGCGCGCAGATGCAGACGATCCTCAACAACCCGCTCGCGAGCCCCTTCACGCTCGGTATCTCGGCAGCCGCGAGCTTCGGCGCCTCGATCGCGCTCGTCTTCGGTGTCGGCATCCTGCCCTGGGCCATCGATTACGTGGTGTCGATCAACGCCCTGCTCATGGCCATGGCAGCGGCGCTCTTCATCCATTTCATGAGCCAGAAGCGCGGCGTCACCGTCGAGACCATCGTGCTTCTCGGCATAACCCTCGTATTCACCTTCAATGCGCTTCTCGCGCTGGTGCAATATCTCGCGTCCGAGCAGGCGCTCGCCGCCGTAGTGTTCTGGACGATGGGCAGCCTGACCCGCGCCACATGGCCGAAGCTTGCGATCGCCACGGCCGTGCTCGCCGTTTCCCTGCCCCTGTTCATCCGCCGCGCCTGGGCACTCACCGCGCTTCGGCTCGGCGACGACAAGGCCGCGAGCTTCGGCGTCAACGTGCGACGTCTGCGTCTCGAGACGATGATGATCATCAGCCTACTCGCCGCCGTGCCCGTCGCCTTCGTGGGCACCATCGGCTTCATCGGATTGGTGGGACCGCACATCGCCCGCATGCTCGTGGGCGAGGACCAGCGCTACTTTCTGCCGGCGTCGGTTCTCTCCGGCGCGGCGATCCTCTCGCTGACATCCGTCATCAGCAAATCCATCGTGCCGGGAACGATTTTTCCCATCGGCATCATTACGGCCCTCGTGGGCGTGCCGTTCCTCTTCAGCCTGATCATGTCCAGCCGGAGGCGCTCATGGTAGCGAGTCTGCAACTCACCGATGTCGGCGTCCGCTACGGCAAACAGGAGGTGCTCGCCGGCGTCACCACACCGGCGCTGAAGGGCGGCGAGGTCACCGCCGTGATCGGACCGAATGCCGCCGGCAAGTCGAGCCTCTTCCGGCGCATCGCGGGTCTGCTCGACGGCCCCGGAAGCATCCGGATCGACGGCGCGGGCTCCCTGCCCGGGCCGGGCCAAGTCTGTTACATGCCGCAGGACACGTCGGTGAATACGGTGCTGACCGTCTATGAATCCGTGCTCCTCGCCCGCAAGCAGGGCGCGGGCCGAAAGGTGACCGATTCAGATCTCGAAGAGGTCGACCGCGTTCTCCACGGCCTGCAGATCGAGCCCATTGCCTTCAAGGGCCTGCACGAACTCAGCGGCGGGCAACGGCAATTGGTCTCGCTCGCCCAGGTGCTTGTCCGCGATCCGAGGGTCCTCCTTCTCGACGAGCCGACGAGTGCGCTCGATCTGCATCGGCAGGTGGAAGTGCTGGCTCTGATCCGCTCCCTCGCCAGGGATCGCGGCATCTGCGTGATCCTTGCCATCCATGACCTTAACCAGGTTCTGCGCGTGGCGGATCGGGTGATGGTGATCGATGCCGGCACCATGGTGAGCTGCGGACCGGTGGACAGGGTAATCACTCCAACCCTGCTTCAAAATATCTATAAGGTGGAAGGGCGCATCGAACAATGCTCGCGCCTGTGTCCCCACGTCATCATCGATGGGCCGCTCGCGCGACTGTGAATAGGGAACCAAGATCCTGCTATGACTTCGAGCGCCATTCGATCTTCATCGATGCCGTCACGGTACAGATATTCCGGCTGCGGGCCTTGCGCACCTCGATGACGACCTCCCTGAAGTCGCCCTTGGCCACACGGCCCTGGCCGATCTCTGTCGCCGACCGCGCCGCCGCCTGCACGGCCGCATCGTCGTTCTCGAACTCGGAGCCGTCCTCGTCACGGACAAGCTGCGCTCCATCGTGGACGTCGAAATAGTATCGGGCCACGTCAATCTCCTTCCGGCAGACATGACGCCTCATCCGCAGGGCGGTTTCAGGGCAGAAAAAGGAATTTCCACCTGAATTCTCTACGACGATTGGGCCGGAGGATAGGAACGTGGCAGCAGGCGCCGGTAAACCCGTCTTGTCCTGTCATAGCATTCGCAAGAAATGCCTTCGAGACCTGATCGATCAGCAATGACGATGCCGCCGCGCTGCTGCGCGATGAGGCCCTGCCTCTGGAACGCGCGCAGGACCGTACTGATGGTGGAGCGCTGGACACCCAGCAACTCCGCCAGATCGGCATGGGTCAGGGGGAGGACATCCTCATCGATCCGGTCGCGTGCGTTCAGGATCCAGTTGCAGCAGCGCTCTTCAACCGTATGAACGGCATTGCAGGAGACCGCCTGGAACGTCTGCGCCAGCAGAACCTCGGTGTAACTCAGAAGCAGCCGGCGCAACTTCGGCCGGACCCGGATGGCCTCCTGCATCCACTCGATGGTGATCCGGGAAGCGGACCCGGGAACCTGCACCTTGTAGCGCCCGAAGGACTCGCGGGAGACAAGAGCGCTGATCAGGCCGAACATTCCTTCCCGCCCGATGGACGCCACCTCGACGTATTGCCCCTCTTCCATGACATTGATCAGCCCCACGATGGCGTCATGCGGAAAATAGGTGTAGCTGATGAGATCCCCGGCTTTGTAGAGAACGGTGTCTTTTGGCAGGATCACGATTTCAAGATGAGGCTCGAGGTACGCCAGATCTTCAGGCTCCAGCGCTCCCAGAAGCCAGTTGCTATGATGAAACGCGGTTGGAGTCCTGGCTCGGATGATGCTATCTCCCCACTGTCGATTGACAGGTCAGGCTAGGCCGCCGGCCTCGGAAATGCGGTGCGTCCGAGCACATCCTGAAGAGGATGTGACAGGCGAAGCCTTGTTGACGAGACCACGCCCCGATGCTCCGCGACTTATGCGCAACCGATGCCCGAGCGCATCCCATGAGGCGATACCCCCACGCCTGCCCGGGCGTATGAAGTGTCGCCCGACAGTTTCATGTCAGCCCTGGAAGGCCACCCTCTTGCAGCCACTACGTCGTGCGCGCCGTGCGGTCATCCTCATGGCATCCACCTTCTGTGCTCTGTCCCCCGCTCTCGCGGCAGGGCCCTTCCAGAATGCGCAGGTCCGGCAGATCATCGATGAAGCGGTGAAGCCGATCATCGCGCAATTCGGCCTACCAGGAATGGCTGTCGCCGTGACCGTCGACGGACAGCGCCATTTCATCGCGTATGGCTTGGCATCGAAGGATCCTCAGCTACCCGTCACCCGCGACACGCTCTTCGAACTAGGTTCGATCAGCAAGACATTCACGGCCACACTGGCGACCTTTGCCGAAGTGCAAGGCAGGCTGAAGTTGACCGATAGCGTCAGCCGGCACATGCCGGAGCTGAAGGGCAGCGCCTTCGACAAGGTGCGGCTCCTGGATCTCGCGACGCACACGGCCGGCGGCTTCCCGCTCCAGCTGCCTGGCAACGTGAAGGATCGCGGGCAGCTCATCGCCTATTACCGCGCGTGGAAACCCGCATCCGCTCCCGGCACCCGGCGCAGCTATGCCAATCCGAGCATTGGCCTGCTCGGCATCGTCACCGCCCGGGCCATGGATGCGAGCTTCACGTCCCTGGCCGAAGGCCTGTTCGACGATCTCGGGATGCGACGGACCTATATCGACGTCCCTGCGGCGGAAATGAAATCCTACGCCTGGGGCTACAGCCGCGACGGCAAGCCCGTGCGTGTCTCCGGGGCACTGCTCGCGGACGAAGCTTATGGCGTGAAGTCGAACGCCGTCGACATGATCCGCTTCCTCGAGGTGAATATGGGGATCGGCACGGTCCCTGAACGGATCGCAAAATCCCTCCACGCGACAAGGATCGGCTACTTCCGCTCTGGCGAACTGACTCAGGATCTCATCTGGGAGCAATATCCCTATCCGGTTGCGCTCGACACCTTCATTGCCGGCAACACAATGAACCAAAAGGCTCATCCGGCTACCCTGATCGACCCGCCCCTGGCGCCGCGCGACGATGTGATCGTCAACAAGACCGGATCAACCCTCGGATTTGGCGCTTATGTTGCATTCGTGCCGGGCAGGAAGATCGGCATCGTCATGCTCGCCAATAAAGCCTATCCCAACGAGGCTCGGGTGCAGGCGGCCCATCAGGTTCTATCCCGCCTGGCGGAGTGAGCCTGCCGCGGCACCGAAAGCCTTTGTTCATGGCTGCATGCCATAACGGCCGCCATGACCTATTCCCGCGATACCGAAGTCACCTCCGAACTCACCGGCCAAACCGTCAGCACGTGGTCTGAGGAATGGCGGATCGAAACGGAGGCTCGCACCGTCCTGAAGATGTCCAAGCAGGAGCGGGATGTGTTCTTCAACGGACGGAAGGACGAGAACGGGCGGACCGTCGACCGTGGCGTGATCGGCATCCGGGGCTCGAAGGCCGTCGAGGACATCAAGGCCATGGTCGAAAGGCTGCAGGAAGTTCGCAGCAGGTCCAAGTGACGGACCACATTCCCAAAAGCGGCGGCCTTTAGCAAAAAAAGCAAAGTAAGATACAAATAAAAAGGGCCGCATCCGGCCTTACCGACCGTGTTCGCGACCCTTTGAACCGTATTTGCCCCTACGGTGGATACCGCATAGAACATATACAGCAACCGATCAAGCCAAATCGTTTGGGAATGAATTATCCAGCCGCCTGCGCATAGCATAAACTCTATTGACATGCCCCATTTGGGTCACCGGGCGTCACAATTTAGACAAAATACTCTTTAAATAGATAGGACTACCGGCCTCTTATTTGCCCCTACGGGTCGGACCTTAGAGCGCCCCCTGCAAAGCGGGCGCTTTCTTTTTGAAGAATGCCCTCGTGTCGTATTTGCGCCGATCAGCAACCATTCAGCTTTCGTGTGAAATACTCGCGTCGAGTTGAGGCGATTCTCCGTGCCCGTTCACCGCATCCTATTGGCGCTCGTTCAGCCCCTGCTGGCGCTCCTGCTGATCGCAGGAACGGCTCAGGCTGAGCCGTGCTTCTTCGAGGACAGGGATCGGAACGGTGCCGTCGAACGCATATTGAACCTGACCGGCGACGTCATCGCTCCGCTCGACGATGTCGCGGCGAGCCTCCATGCGCCGGTCAGCGGCGGCGACAGCGACCACGATACGGGTTACATCCTGCCCACCGCTGCGCCGGTGATCATTCTCGATCAGGCCCGGCTGATCAGGATGGGGCGCGTCGCCTATCCCAACGCACCGCCGTCTCATCGGCCCTGCGCCGCCCCGCCCACCGGCCCACCTCTCGTCTGAGCCATCGCCGCGCCGCATCCTCGCGTGCGCCAGCGTCGCCATGTGCCGCCACCGCACATTCCCTGTCCATGCCTCGCCGAGGCATCCGGGCGCCGGAATGACAGGCGCCCTCAGACCATCAGACGAGATCTTCCATGCCCACCAACGCTCTTCGGGCCGACCATGCGAGCCCTGCCGCCGAAGCTCAGCAGGCGCCTATTTCCCCCAGCCTTGTTGCGGTTCCTTCTTCGCCCCGCCGACACGCGCTTCTGCGATGGGGCACACCCGTCGCCGCTCTCGCGGGATGCGCCGGCTTATCCGCCCTTCTCTTCAAGCTCCTGTCCGGCCTCGATGTCTCGGCTGTCGCCGCAAGCGCCCTCGGCACGCCCTCGCCTCTCATCGGTCTGTCGCTCCTTTGCGCGGCCATCAGCTATATCGCCCTGGTGGGCTACGACCTCTTCGGCGTTCGCGCGGCAACGGCCAAGCCGGTGCCGTTGAAGACCATCGCGCTCGGGTCCTTCACCAGCTACGCCATCGGCCATACTCTCGGCTTCCCCCTGGTGACGGCGGGAGCCGTGCGCTGGCGGATCTATGGCGGCGCCGGCCTGACCTTGGCCGAGGTCGCGAAGCTCACCGCCGTAGCCGCCATGACTCTCTGGGTCGGCATGGCGGGCGTCATCGGCCTTAGCGCCGCCTCCGAGCCGCAGGCTCTGGCCGCGTTGGATTATCTGCCCGCCGGACTCAACCAGGGCCTCGGCGCAGCCCTGCTGGCGGTCCTTGCCGCCTACTGGGCATGGAGCCGCAAGGGCGGCCGCGAGATCGGTCGGGGCGATATCCGGATCCGCCTTCCGGGCGGATCGTCGGCTCTCGTTCAGATCGCTCTCGGCCTTACCGACATCTGCGCGGCCGCTGCGGCCCTGTGGGTGCTCCTTCCCGGCGACGTCGGGATCGGCTTCCCGATCTTCGCCGCTGTCTTCGCCGGCGCGATCCTGCTCGCCGTCGTCAGTCACGTCCCGGCCGGGCTCGGTGCGTTCGAGGCGGCGATCCTGCTCGCCTTCCCGCAGGCGCCGACGGCCGGGCTGGTGTCCGCCATCCTCGTCTGGCGCCTGACCTACACGCTGATCCCGTTCCTGCTCGCCATCGCGCTGTTCGCCGTGCACGAGATCAGGCGCTCGGACGCGCCTTTCTCGCAGGCCGCGCGGCGCGTGAGGCGGTTCGTCCTGCCCTTCGTGCCCGCGGCGCTCGCCACCCTCACGTTCATCGGCGGTCTCGTGCTGCTCACCTCCGGGGCGCTCCCCAACGATTACTCACGCGTGCGTGCCCTACGGCTTCTCGTGCCCCTCCCCTTCGCGGAAGTCTCGCATCTCGTCGGCAGCGTGGTGGGCGTCATGCTCCTCATCCTGTCGCGCGGCCTGATGCGCCGTCTGTCGAGCGCCTGGACCCTGTCCGTCGTCCTGATCGGCGCCGGAATCGTGGTGTCGCTGGCCAAGGGCTTCGACTGGGAGGAGGCGCTTGTCCTCTGCGCCGTTCTCGCCCTCCTCTTGACGCACCGCTCCGCCTTCTACCGCAAGGCCGGCATCTTCGCGGAACCGCTGGAACCGCGCTGGCTGGTGGCGATCGCCCTCATCGTCGGCTGCAGTCTCTGGCTCGGCTTCACGGCGTTTCACGACGTGGATTACAGCCATGATCTGTGGTGGCAGTTCAACTGGCACGACGATGCGTCCCGTTTCCTGCGCAGCAGCCTCGGCGCCATCATCATCGGAGCAGCCCTGTCGCTCTATGCCATGATCCACCGGCAGCCCGGCATATGCCGGGTCGATCCGGTCACGGCAAATGTCATCACGCCCGCTCTGGCCCATGCGGAGCGGGCCGATGCGCATCTCGCCCTCCTGGAGGACAAGCGATTCCTCTTCCATGAATCCGGCGAGGCCTTCCTGATGTATGCTGTGCGCGGCAAGAGCTGGATCGCCATGGGCGATCCGATCGGAAAGCCCGAGCATGCCGCCGACCTCATGTGGCAGTTCCTGGAGGAGGTCGACCGGCATGCGGGATGGCCCGTGTTCTATCAGGTCAGCCCCACCCATCTGCCTCTCTACCTTGATGGCGGCCTGTCGCTCGTGAAGCTCGGCGAGGAGGCGCATGTGGACCTCGAGGCCTTCACGACCGAAGGCAAGGCCGGAAAGGACTGGCGCGCTGCGCTCAACCGCGCCAAGCGCGAGAGCCTGGAATTCGCGATCCTTCCCGCCGCCGAGGTGCCTTCCCATCTCACCGAGCTTAAAGGTGTCTCAGATGCCTGGCTGGCGGAGCGCGGCGCGGGCGAAAAAGGGTTCTCCATCGGCTTCTGGTCGGAGCGGTACCTGTCGCATTTCGATGTCGCGGTCATCCGCCGCGAGGGCCGCATCGTCGCCTTCGCCAATATCTGGTACGGCCAGCCGGGTGGCGAGATCACCGTCGATCTCATGCGCTACCTGCCGGATGTTTCCGGCATCATGGACCTGCTTTTCGTCAGCCTCATGCAGGAGGGCAAGGCGCGGGGCTACCGCTGGTTCAACCTGGGCATGGCGCCGCTCTCGGGCCTGTCCGACCATCGTCTCGCCCCGAATTGGCACAAGATTGCAGCCTTCGTCGCCCGTAACGGCGAGCGCTTCTACGGCTTCAAGGGCTTAAGGGCCTACAAGGAAAAGTTCGGCCCTGTCTGGGAGCCGCGCTATCTCGCCAGCCCTGGCGGATGGGCGCTGCCCCAGATCCTGCTCGACGTGACGAACCTGATTTCTGGCACCCAGGCCAGGACCTTCAGCAAGGGAGCCAGATCATGAAGCCCCTCAAGATCCTCACGATCGTGGCCGCGCTCGCGGCCTTCACGGTCGGCAGCGTCCTCCTCGGCCGTTCGGCATGGTCGGCGCTGACGCCACCGACCATCGAAACGACGAAGATCGACGTCGATGAATTCGGTTCCGTCGAAATCGTCCGGTCCGGAAATCGCAATCCCCGCGGGTTGGTGATCCTGGTAGCGCATGAGGCCGATGCAGAGATGCGACGGCAGGACGCGCTGGCGCTGGCGAAGGCCGATATGATCACGGTGTCCTTCGACTTCGACGCGTTGCGGGCGGAGCTGGCCAAGTCGCCTCCGACCGATGAATGCCACTACGTCTCGGACGATATGAAGGACCTGGCTCAGGCGGTTCAGCGCAAGCTCGGGCTCGAGCGCTATTTCTTCCCCGTGGTCGCAGGACGCGGGGACGGCGCGGCCTTCGCCTATGCGGCCCTGGCGCAGGCGCCGGCCAACACCCTGGGCGGTGCCATCGGCATCGGCTTCAAGCTCCTGCTGGAAACCGACAGGACCTATTGCTTCGACCCACAGCTCGAACGGGCGAGCGACGGATACTTCGCCCTGCGCCGCATACCCGACATGCCTGCGCCCTGGCGTGCGATTGCGCCCGAACGCGACCGCCAAGGCATCGAGACCTTCCAGGGAAGCGACGGCGATGTGGCGTTCGTGCCGGCCGAGGACGATGCCGCCACCCGTCAGGCCCTGGTCGATAATGCCGTCGCGCTGGGCAAGACCGGTGAGCGCGGGCACTCGCAATTGCCCGTTTCCATCATCAGGCCCGAGGGCCTGGTAAAGGGACTGGCCGTGATCATCTCCGGGGACGGCGGCTGGAGGGATATCGACAAGTCCATCGGCGAGTGGCTGTCGCAGAAGGGCGTTGCCGTCGTGGGACTGGATTCGCTGCGCTACTTCTGGTCCAAGAAGAGCCCGAAGGACGTGGCGTCCGATCTCGCCCTGCTCTTCGATCATTACGGGGCCGAATTCGGCACCAACCGCTACGCGATCGTCGGTTTCTCGTTCGGATCGGACATCATGCCCGACGTATGGCCCGAACTGCCGAAAGCCGTCAGGGATCACGTCAGGCTCGTGTCGCTCCTGGCCCTCGGGACCAATGCCGATTTCGAGGTGACTGTCGAAGGCTTCATCGGCGCGGCTTCGGCCGAGAGCCGCCCATTGGCTCCTCTCCTGCATCAATTGCCGCTGGACAGGACCCTGTGCATTTACGGCCGCGAGGAGGCCGAGGACAACGAGACGTCCTGCACGGCCCCCGAACTCGGCGACGCGCAGCGTCTCGCGCTGGAAGGCGGGCATCACTTCGATGGGGATTACGGCAAAGCCGCGGAGGCGATCTGGACTCGAATGAACCCTACGCCTTGAGACACGTCGATGGGCAAGGAAGCTTGCCCATCATGACGATCCCTCCGGCGCGAAGAAGCAGATGATCGCCCGTGTGGCGGGCTCCTCGCAGAGATGGAATTTGGAATCGGGAGACGCTTTGGCATAATCCCGGCCGATGAGCCGCCCGTCCCAGAGCCGCCAGCCCTCGGGCGTCTCGGTCACGGTCTCGCCCCTGTCCTCCTGCAGCTCGCGGCAATCCTGCTCGCTGCAGCACCAGACAGGGTACCAGCTATGCGCCAGGGCCGGCGCGCTGAAAAGCCAGCCCGCAACCATCAGGATCGTTCGCTGCCGGTCGACGGCCATCCCGGATAAGCCTTTCCCGGGGCTTTCCCCCGATCGACAAGCTTATCCTTGATCTTGGTGCGGGCTGCCGGGCGCGTCCAGCCCTGGAGCATTTACTCCTTGGATTGAATGTAAGGCTCGACCTTGCCCTTGAGCTTGATGGTCATGGGATTGCCGAACCGATCCTTGGCATTGCCCGCCGTCACGCGGACCCATCCTTCGCTGACGCAGTACTCGTCCACGTTGGTCTTCTCGGCCCCGTTGAAGCGGATCCCCACCCCTTTGGCGAGCAACTCCTCATTGTAGTAAGGGCTATCCGGGTTCGAGGACAAGCGGTCGGGAAGCGTGTCGGTCATACGAAGGTTTCTCCAGGCTAGGTCTTGCGGGGCGGCAACCTACTCTCTCGGGACGCGAAAGCCAATTCCGTCCACTTGACGTGACAAGCCCATTAGGATGTCCTACTTTCGTTGAATGACTCTAAGGTAACAATAATCCGCCAGGAAGCGGAGCAGTTCTAGGGAGATGGCGTTGTCCGCAGCGACAGATGGGATTCACACGGACTTTTCCGAAGGCATGAGCTATGGAGACTATCTCCGGCTCGACACTCTCCTCTCCGCCCAATCTCCCCTGACGGCCGAGCACGACGAACTCCTCTTCATCACCATCCATCAGGTGATGGAGCTCTGGCTGAAGCTCCTGAACCGGGAACTCGACACGGCGCTGGCCCATATCCGGGCCGATCAGCTCCAGCCGGCGTTCAAATGCACCGCGCGGATCAACCGGATTCAGGAGCAGCTGATCCAGGCCTGGACCGTGCTCTCCACCATGACGCCCTCCGATTACCTGAGCTTCCGGCCGGCGCTCGGCAAATCCTCCGGTTTCCAGTCCTGGCAGTACCGTCTCGTGGAGTTCAAGCTCGGCGCCAAGGATGCCGTCAAGATGGCGCCCCATCGCCACCGGAGCGATCTCGCGGGGCAGCTCGACGCCGCCTACCGGGCGCCGAGCCTCTACGACGAGGCCCTCCGCCTGCTGGCGCGGCGCGGCTATGCGATCCCGGCCGAGGTGCTCGAGCGCGACGTGACGCAGCCCTACACGGCGCCCCCTGGCGTAGAAGCCGTCTGGGAGGAGATCTACCGCCATTCGGGCGAGCATTTCGATCTCTATGAACTCGCCGAGGAGCTGGTCGACCTGGAGGACGCCTTCCAGCAATGGCGGTTCCGGCACATGAAGACCGTGGAGCGCATCATCGGCATGCGCAGCGGCACCGGCGGCAGCACCGGCGTGACCTATCTGCGCAAGGCGCTGGAGCGATACTTCTTTCCCGAACTCTGGTCCGTTCGCGGCAAGCTTTGACGGAGGAGATGCGCCATGCTTGACCTTCGCTCGCATTTCTCCCGCTTCCTCAACACCGAACCGGACCGCCTGCATTTCGCCGCCCACAGCCACCATCCCTGGCCGGACGTGACGCGCGACGCGCAGCTCCAGGCCTGGGACGATGCGGCGCGCCTCATCGACGACAAGTGGGAGCATGTCCTCGGCCCCGTTCTCGACGAGTATCGCGGCCATGTGGCCGGCCATCTCAATCTTCCGGATCCTTCGACCATCGCGGTTGCGCCCAACACCCATGAATTCCTGAAGCGCATCCTGTCCTGCTTCCCCACGGACCGGCCGATCCGTATCCTGACCTCGGACGGGGAATTTCACTCCTTCACGCGCCAGATCGCGCGGCTGGAGGAGGAACGGGTCGTTGCCGTCACCCGCGTGCCGGCGGAGCCCTTCGCAACCTTCGAGGACCGCTTCTACGCCGCCGCGCAGGAGGGCTACGACCTCGTCTTCGTGAGTCAGGTCTTCTTCAATTCGGGCTTCGCGCTAGACGGGCGCCATCTTGCGGAATGCAATCGCGACGGCGCGATGATCGTGATCGACGGCTATCACGGTTTCATGGCGCGGCCGACCGATCTCGGTAGCATCGCCGACCGCGTGTTCTACATCGCCGGCGGCTATAAGTATGCGATGGCCGGCGAAGGCGCGTGCTTCATGCACTGCCCGCCCGGATGGGGCCCGCGCCCGCGCGACACGGGCTGGTACTCCGCTTTCGGCAATCTTACGAACGCGCAGGGCGGACAGGTCGGCTACAGCCAGGACGGCTGGCGCTTCATGGGCTCGACATTCGACCCTTCGGGTCTTTACCGCTTCAACGCGGTGATGCGCTGGCTCGCCGAGGAAGGCATCACGCCCGGCATTATCCACGCCCATGCCAAGGCCTTGCAGCAGCATTTCCTGCGCGGCATCGGCGGTTCCGCCCTGTTCGAGAAGGCCTCGCTCGTGGTGCCGGCCGACGAGATGCGGCGCGGCAATTTCCTCACCTTCCAGGCCGCAGAAGCCCCATCGATCCATCGCGACCTCGCGGAGCTGCGCGTGGTCACCGACGTGCGCGGACAACGCCTGCGGATCGGCTTCGGCATCTACCAGACGGAAGAGGAAGTGGACGATCTCGTGCGCCGCATCGACGAGGCGGGCGCGCTCGAATCCCTGCCCGTCAATACATCCTCGGCGGCGTGAGGTTCAAAGGAAGGAGGAGCAGCCCAAGGCTGCTCCGCTAGCTTGCACGCACCTGCCAGGCGAGGTAGGCGATCGCCGTGCCGACGCTGATGAGGTTGAGCCCGAGCAGAAACCCCAAAAGCCAGACGGACGTCACCGGCAGATTGGCCCAGAGGACGAGGGACAGCACGATCCCGACCATGCCGCTCCCCAACACCCAGCCCCAATTGGGAAAGGGCCGGATCGTCAGGGCGAAGACGACTTTCGAAATGCCCTCGATCATGAAGAACACGATCAGGAGGAGCGTGATCGTCGTCAGTCCCTGGGCCGGATCGCGGAGGAAAAGGAAGCCGATCAGAACGGCAAGGCAGATGGAGATCAGCTGAAGCCAGAAATGCGGCACGTGCCGCGCGCTGATGAGGCTGAGCGCCTGCACGAAGCCGCTGATCACCAAAAGCCAGCCGAGGAGAACGATGACCGCCGTCGACGAGAAGACGGGATAGAGGATCGCCAGGAAACCGGCGGCGATCAGCAGCACGCCCTCGACGAGATACCACAGCGCGTAACGCTTGACCGCATCCCGCATCGCTTCGCGGAACACCTCCGCGGCGGCGTCCACCGATATTGCCATCGCACCCTCCGGACCATCGCAGAAGATCCTACGCTGCCGGCGCCGCCGCCGCCACCCCCTCGCCCGGGCTTGGCGCATGCGCTTTCGAGAGGGCGTCCTGAAGCTTGGCTTCCTGTTCCGGCGACAGGGACGAGCGGATGATGCGCCCTTTGAAGCCGGACAGCTCGGCCAGCACCTTCTCGGGCTGCGATTTGCGGATCAGCAGGAACAGGGCGGACGTATCGGGCTTGAGGGTCTCGCCCAGGGATCGGATGAATTCGTCGTTGATGCCGTAATCGATCAGGCTTCCCGACAAGGCTCCGGAGCCTGCCCCCACGGCGCCGCCGATGGCGAGACCCGCGAGCGGGTTGAGGAACAGAAGCCCGATGAGGCTGCCCCACATCGCGCCGGACAGGCCGCCGGAGGCTGCGCCGAGGCGCACGAGGTTCATGCTCTGCTTGATGCGCACGGCTCCGTCGGAACCGCGAATGGCCACGACCGCATCTTCCAGGTCGATGAGGTATTCTTTCTGCATCCGGGTCAGTTCGGTCAGGACGCGATCCGCGTCGTTCGGGTTGTCGAATCCAACGACCACGAGTTCGGACATGATACGCCCTCCTGTTTTGCCAGGATTTGAAGAGTAATGGGCAACGCTGACAGGTCCATCGGGTTTAACCCGGAACCGGCGCAGGAATTGTCACGAGACCCGGGTGAAAAATCCGGCCTGCCTGCCATCACCGAAGCGGCTGGGCGTCGGTGCGTTTCGCAGCGCTTCCGGAGACCTTCGCCTCCAATCGCCCAGAAGCCTGCCGGCCGCATTTGAGCGGGCGCAGGTCGGCGGCGGGCGTCGGTGCCGCGGCCCTCATGGTGCGCAGGTTGCCGACGGGGCTGGTCCCCTCCGACAGGCCGTTGTCCAGGAGCTCCCGCATCACCAGCGTCCGCGTCGCCGCGCTGGGTGCCCCGAGGACGACGCCGATAACGCGCCGGTTCCCGCGAAGGGCCGAGACGGCCACGTTGAACCCGGATGCGCAGACATAGCCGGTCTTGGAAGCCTCGAGGCCCGCATATTCCTCGACCAGCTTGTTGGTGTTCTTCAGCATCCGCCCGTTGACCGTCACGGCCGGCGTCCTCAGAAGATCGAGGTAATCGGCGTGGAAGCTCAGGAGAACCAGCATCAGCAGGGCCATGTCACGCGCATTGGTCACCTGCCGGTCGTCGTGCAGGCCTGTCGCGTTGACGAACCGGGTCCCGGTCATGCCGAGGCGCCGCGCCTCCTGGTTCATCGCCGCGACGAAAGCCTCCTCGCTGCCGCCGATGGCCTCCGCGATCGCCATCGACACGTCGTTGGCGCTCTTGACCATGATGACGGTGAGCGCATCCTCCAGCCGGAGGGACGTGCCCGGCGGAACGCCGAGCTTCGTCGGAGCCTGGGCGGCCGCCTTCGGGCTCAGGACGATGGACGTGTCCATGCTGGCCCGTCCCGCCTGGACGGCCGTGAGCGCGAGGTGCGCCGTCATCATCTTGGTGAGCGATGCCGGATGCCAGGAGCGCGTCGCCTCCTGGGCGGCGAGAATGTCGCCGGTCGACGCATCCACCAGCAGCATGGGAGAGGCGCCGGCCGAGACGGGCGTCAGGAGAAGGCCGGCAGCCAGGAGGATCGAGAGCGGCTTCATGGAGGGATCGTTGCCCGAACCGCGGCCTTGCGCAAGCGCCCAGCGGCTAAAAGCACGCGGCTCTACCTCTTTCGGACTGCCGAAAGCCGGTCCGGAGCCATTTCCCCCGTCAGACGGCCGCTTCCGCCAGTAGGACGACGATGCCGAGAGCGACCAGGATGATGCTCGGCCAGTGGTGCCTCGGCTGCAGGGCCCGCTCCCTCGGCTCCAGCGTCGTGCCGCCCGCTGTCGAGTCCGTGCGATGCGGTTCGCTCAGGCGTCCGTTCCAGAGAACCCGCCCCGCTGCAAGCACGATCCCGGCGACGATGAACAGCGCTCCGATCCAGATGAGGACCATGCCCGAACGCATGAGACCCTCCCCATGAGCTGCGACCATCAAAAGCATATCACAGGGCCTGGGGAGAGCCCAGGGATCGGATGACCTTCAGACCGCCTGCCCGGCGCACCAGCCGGACGACCAGGCCCATTGGAAGTTATAGCCGCCGAGCCAGCCCGTGACGTCCACCACCTCGCCGATGAAGTAGAGGCCGGGCATCGCCTTGGCCTCCATGGTGCGGGAATCGAGCTCGCGGGTATCGACCCCGCCGAGCGTCACCTCGGCGGTGCGATATCCTTCCGACCCGGCCGGCTTGAAGCGCCATTGGTTCACGGCCTCATCGACGGCGCGAAGCCTCTTGTCTGAGTAATCGGCGAGATTGGCGGGCCCCTCCTCCGTCTCGGCGATCAGCTGCGCCAAGCGCTTGGGCAGGAAGGCCGACAAAGCGGTCCGCAGCGCCTGCCGCCCGTTCTGCGCGCGGGCGGCGCGCAACTCCTCGAAGAGGTTCACGCCCGGCAGCAGGGAGAGCACGATTTCTTCTCCCTCGCGCCAATAGGACGAGATCTGCAGGATCGCGGGGCCGCTCAGGCCGCGATGGGTAAACAGCATGGCCTCGGCAAACGACGTCTTGCGGCAGCTCGCGACTGCATCGACCGACACGCCTGCCAGAGGCGTGAGGCGCTCGAGCATCGTCGGTTCCAAGGTGAGCGGAACCAGCGCCGGCCGCGTCTCGACGATCTTCAGGCCGAATTGCTGCGCGAGGTCGTAGCCGAACCCGGTCGCGCCCATTTTCGGAATGGACTTTCCACCCGTCGCCACGACGAGGGAGCGGCACTGAACGGAACCGTGGGACAGCTCGATCGCAAAGCCTTGCGGGGTCTTTTCCACGCTCTCGACAGAGGTCGCGAGACGAAGCTCCACATGTGCCTGCCGCATCTCGGTCAGGAGCAGATCGACGATCTGCCTCGACGAGCCGTCGCAGAAGAGCTGGCCCAGTGTCTTCTCGTGATAGGCGATCCCGTAGCGTTCCACGAGGGCGATGAAGTCCCGCTGCGTGTAGCGGCGCAGGGCCGAAATGGCGAAGCTCGGGTTCTGCGAAATGAAATTGGCCGGAGCGGCGTTGAGATTGGTGAAGTTGCAGCGCCCGCCGCCGGAGATGCGGATCTTCTCGCCGGGCTTGGCGGCATGGTCGACGACCAGCACGGAACGGCCGCGCTTGCCGGCCTCCGCCGCGCACATCATCCCGGCGGCACCGGCGCCGATCACCACAACGTCGAATTGATCCAAGTGAGGTCTTCCTGAGAGAAATCCTGGGCGTCTCACGGGAGGCGCATGGCGGGCCTGGATTGGGCCCGTGTCAATCGTTGGTATTAAACCTGTGCGCAAGGTGCAAGTATCGGCCTATGGCATGATATGGCGATTGTCATTCCCGGCCGGAGCGGAGCGGAAGGGAAACCATGGCGGCTCGCTTGATCGTGGATCCCCTTCCCTCGCCTTCGGCTCGCCGGGGATGACAGCGGAGAGCTCTCCAGAATCGCGATCACCGGCACAAGGCCGGTGATGACGTGGGTTAAGGCGCCTTCGGTCCAATCGATCCCAGGCATTATTTTCGCCTGCAACCCTCCGCCAATTGAAGCCGATCCGCCAGGGGTGTACCATCGGGGCCTGTCAAAGCAACTGCGCATCCCGACGCGACGGTGTGTCAGTTCAGCCGCCTCCCGGCATGCGAGCGTCCTCGTCTCACAGGAGGTTGTCATGACGATCGCGCCCACTCTTCAGCGCTACATGTCCGATCAGAACATCAGCTACGACCTGATCCAACACGAACCGGCGATGACTTCGCTGGGCACGGCTCATGCGGGGCATGTGCCGGGCGACCGGATGGCCAAGGGCATCATGCTCAGCGACGGACGCAATTACATGCTCGCCGTTCTGCCGGCCTCGCATCACCTGCGCCTGTCTGATCTCAAGTCGGAGCTGGGCCAGGAGCTGCGCCTGGCGTCCGAAGATGAGATCGTCCAGATCTTCCGCGACTGCGACCGCGGCGCCATCCCGCCCGTCGGCACCTGCTACGGCCTCGACGTGATCGTCGAAAACAGCATGGAGCGCCAGCCCGACATCTATTTCGAAGGCGGAGACCACGCCACGCTGGTTCATGTGAAAGGCGACGATTTCGCGCGTCTCAATCCGCGCGCTCAGCACGGCACGTTCAGCGAGCGGATGTAGCCTCGCGAACGTGTGAAGCCCCAGAGCCGGCCTGCTCAAGGCGGGTCGGCTCGGCAGTCACATGGAAGCATGATAAGGCTCGGTTCATTCAGGCTTCCGCTGGAGCCCTGAGCCTGCCGACCTGCCATCTTGCGTGATCCCTCGCCTCATGCCCCATCTTGCCGAATACGGCGCCCTGTTCGCCGCGGCCTTCCTCTCGGCCACATTGTTCCCGTTCCAATCGGAAGCTGTGCTCTTCGCCATGCTGGTGGCCGACCATTACCCATGGTGGCTTCTCGTTCTCGTGGCGAGCGTGGGCAACATCCTCGGCTCCGTGGTGAACTGGTACTTGGGTCGGTTCTTCGCCCATTTCGAGGATCGGCCCTGGTTCCCCGTCAAGCGCAAGCAGATGGCGCGGGCCGAAGCCTGGTACCACCGCTACGGGCGCTGGACCCTGCTGTTGAGCTGGACGCCGATCATCGGCGATCCGCTCACCATCGTGGCGGGCGTGATGCGCGAGCCGCTGCGGTTCTTCATCCCGCTCGTGGCGCTCGCCAAGACCGGCCGGTATCTGGCGGTTGCGGCGCTGAGCCTGGGGTGGGTCTGACAGTTTTGTTTACGGCCCCTGCAGGCTCGCCCAGATTTCCTCGAGGTGCCGCGGCCCGAGCACCGCGCCGGAGGCGGCCCGGATGACGGCCTCCATGCCGGCAGGCGGCTCGTTGTTCATGGCCCAGTGAACGGCCTCGCGAAGGGTGGCGAATTCCCTCACGTCGCTCGGGTGGCCCTGGCCGGCCGTTCCGATCGGCTCGTATTGCAGATGGGCCGGGGCATCCAGTTCGGCTTTTGTCAGCATGGCGCAGTCCTGCCTCGTCAGGGGGATTTGAGCAGGACAACGTTCTTCATGCCAGAGCCGGTTCCACGACCATGCAACCAGCCCTTTTCTCTTTGCGGCATTCTCTCGACGGCGAACCGGAGCCACTTCGCCGAAGAATGCTCAAGGCGTTGCAGCCCTGTGCTCCTCGCGGGCGGCTTCCCAGACCTCGCGTGCGGCATCGGCGTTCATCGCCGCGATGGCAAGACCGACGATCAGGTCCGGCCAGGCCGAGAGCGTTCCGGCCGTGACCAGTCCCGCCCCGATGATGGCGACATTGGCCGCGGCATCGTTGCGGGCCGACAGAAAGGCCGCCTTTGTCAGGCTGCCCCTGTGATGACGGTAACGCGCGAGAAGGAACGCGCAGGAGAGATTGACGATCAGGGCTCCCGTCCCGGCCAGGGAAAGCAATACCGGATCCGGCGCCACGGGCTGCCAGAACTTATCCCAGGCCGTCCAGAGAGTGGCGATGCCCGGCACCAGGATGATCCCGGCGAGTGCCATCCCGGCCCGTGCCTGCATCCTCGCGCCCCAGCCGAGAGCCGCGAGAATGAGGAGGTTGATCGAAGCATCCTCCAGGAAGTCGACGCTGTCGGCGAACAGGGACACCGAGCCGATGGACAATGCGACCGCGAATTCGATCCCGAAATAGCCGAGGTTCAGAGCCGCCACGATGGCGACGATACGGCGCAGCTTCTGGCTGGAATGCGCATCATTCACGAGAATTCCCCCTTCGCGGCCTTTGCTTACTCCGGACGGCCCGGCAATTCCATTGCGACAAAGCAGGCACGACCACAAGGAATGGCAATTTTTCTTGCAAGTTACGCAATTTCAGTCGAACAAGGCGGCAAAGACCAGCGCATCCGGCACTATGCCGCTTAAAGGGATCGACCCCAAAGGTGAAGGCCACTCTTGGGTCCGATGTTCAGGGGAAACCATGCCAGCCTATCGTTCTCGCACCACCACCCACGGCCGCAACATGGCGGGGGCCCGCGGCCTTTGGCGCGCCACGGGCATGAAGGATTCCGATTTCGGCAAGCCGATCATCGCCGTCGTGAACTCCTTCACCCAGTTCGTGCCCGGCCACGTCCACCTGAAGGACCTCGGCCAGCTCGTGGCGCGGGAGATCGAGAAGGCAGGCGGCGTCGCCAAGGAATTCAACACCATCGCGGTCGACGACGGCATCGCCATGGGCCATGACGGCATGCTCTACTCCCTGCCCTCGCGGGAGCTGATCGCCGATTCCGTGGAATACATGGTCAACGCCCATTGTGCCGACGCCATGGTGTGCATTTCCAACTGCGACAAGATCACCCCCGGCATGCTGATGGCCGCCCTGCGCCTCAACATCCCCGTGGTCTTCGTGTCCGGCGGACCGATGGAGGCGGGCAAGGGCGTGCTCAACGGCGTGACCAAGAAGCCCGACCTCGTCGACGCCATGGTGGCGGCCGCCGACGACAAGATCGCCGACGAGGACATCAAGGTCATCGAGCGCTCCGCCTGCCCGACCTGCGGCTCCTGCTCGGGCATGTTCACGGCCAATTCCATGAACTGCCTCACCGAGGCGCTGGGCCTGTCGCTGCCGGGCAACGGCTCGACGCTCGCCACCCACGCCGACCGCCGCCGCCTCTTCGTGGAAGCCGGCCATCTGATCGTCGATCTCGCCCGCCGCCATTACGAGCAGGACGATGCGAGCGTTCTGCCGCGCGCCGTCGCGTCCTTCGCGGCCTTCGAGAATGCCATGACGCTGGACATCGCCATGGGCGGGTCGAGCAACACGGTGCTGCACCTCCTGGCCGCCGCCCACGAGGCGGAGGTCGACTTCACCATGGCGGATATCGACCGCCTGTCGCGCCGCGTGCCGGTTCTGTGCAAGGTCGCACCCGCCGTGGCGAACGTGCACATGGAGGACGTGCACCGCGCCGGCGGCATCATGGGCATCCTGGGCGAGCTCGACCGGGCGGGCCTCATCGACACGTCCGTGCCGACGGTCCATTCCGAGACCATGAAGAGCGCCCTCGACCGTTGGGACGTGCGCCGCACCAACAGCCACGCCGTGCACGAGTTCTTCAGCGCCGCTCCCGGCGGAGTGCCGACGCAGGTCGCGTTCAGCCAGGAGAGCCGCTACGACAGCGTCGACACGGACCGCGCAGCCGGCACGATCCGCGACGCCGAGCACGCCTTCTCGAAGGACGGCGGCTTGGCCGTGCTGTCCGGCAATCTCGCCCTCGACGGCTGCATCGTGAAGACGGCGGGCGTCGACGAGAGCATCCTGGTGTTCTCGGGCCCTGCGATCGTGTTCGAGAGCCAGGACGACGCGGTGAGCGGCATCCTCAACGGCAAGGTGAAGGCCGGAGACGTGGTGGTCATCCGCTACGAGGGCCCGCGCGGCGGACCGGGCATGCAGGAGATGCTCTATCCCACCAGCTACCTGAAGTCGAAGGGCCTGGGCAAAGCCTGCGCGCTCATCACCGACGGGCGCTTCTCCGGCGGCACCTCGGGCCTGTCCATCGGCCACGTCTCGCCGGAAGCGGCGGAAGGCGGCACGATCGGCCTCGTGCGCGACGGCGACCGGGTCGAGATCGACATCCCCAACCGCCGCATCAACCTCGCCGTGGACGAGGCGGAGCTGGAGCGCCGCCGCGCCGAGCAGCAGGCCAAGGGCTGGCAGCCGGCCGCGCCGCGCAAGCGCAAGGTTTCGGCCGCCCTCAAGGCCTATGCCATGCTGGCCACCAGCGCCGCCAAGGGCGCCGTCCGGCAGATCTGACCCTTCCGGCTGGAAACGAACAAAGACGGCTCCGGCGGGACATCTCGTCTCCCCGGAGCCGGCAAGCCTTGACGAAACATTGTCTCCTGGGGTCCTTTCGGGTAAAGCCCAAATCAGCCTAGGATTCCTGATGACCCGTTTCGCCTTGACCGCCAGTCTCCTTCTCCTTGCCGGGCCCGGCTTCGCCCAAGACGCCCCGGAAGGCCGGGCTCTCCAGCTGACCGTGCGGCCCTCCGGCTTCGACGCGGAGGCCAACGAGGCGACGGAGCGGCAGCAGAAGCTGCTCAAGCGGCTCGAGCAGAGCGACCATATGATGCGTTCGATCTGCATCAATTGCGGCGACAGCTGGAAGCATCAGATCTACGCCCCTTTCAACCCCCTCGCCGCCTTGGGCGGCCGCCCCCCGCAGCCTTCGGAAGAAGCCGGTAACTAAGCCGACAAACAGGCCGCCGGCTGCGTATTCCCCGTATTGAGAAGGTTTTCTGCCCCCCCTATATTTGGAGAGGTGAGGACGACCTCGCACCTTCATGACACCGGTGGGGACGGCCCTGCCAATGACGGAGGTCCTGTCATGGCATGGACTTTGCTCGGTCTGGCCGGTCTGTTCGAGATCGGCTGGGCGATCGGCCTGAAATACACCGACGGCTTCACCCGTCCCATCCCTTCGGCTCTGACTGCCCTGAGCATGATCGTCAGCGTCGTCCTGCTCGGCCTGGCGCTGAAGACCCTGCCTGTGGGAACGGGTTATGCGGTCTGGACCGGGATCGGAACCGTCGGCACGGCCCTGTTGGGCATTTATCTCTTCGGCGAGCCCGCGACCGTGATGCGCCTTATCTGCATCGGGTTGATCGTGTCCGGCATCCTCGGCCTCAAGTTAGCCTCAGGCTAGCCCCGGCAGTTATCGTTGGGGGATCATGACTGCAATCGCTCAGATGAGACCGAGGTCCGCGGCACGAGGGCTGAGAGCCTTCGTCGTCGTGGTATGCCTCGTGATCCTCGGACTGGGGGGGTGGCGCGACTGGAACGACCGCGAGCAGGAGATCGCCCGGATCAACGCCGAAAACCTGAACCTCGCCAAATCCCTCGTCCAGCACGCTGAGGATACTTTCGAGGTGGCGGACGCCCTTCTGGTGGACGTGGTGGACCGCATCGAGTCGGGCGGCATGCTGCCCAATGCAGTCAAGAGGCTGGACACCTTCCTCGTGGACCGGGTCCAGTCCCTTCCTCGCATCAAGTCCCTCACGGTCTACGAGGAGGACGGGTTTCTCCTGTCCAGCTCCCTGCCCGGCCATCGCGGAAAGGTGAACGCCGAGAAGCAGGTCTTCTTCCAGCATCACAGGGATTCGACCAACAAGGACTGGTTCTTCGGGCCCTTGATCCGCGATCCGCTCGGCGGCGATTGGGTGCTCACCCTGTCACGCCGCATCGACCGGGCGGACGGCAGCTTCGGCGGCGTCGTCCAGGCCAGCATCCCGCCCCGATACTTCGCCAATTTCTTCAGCCGCTTCGATGTCGGCCGGCAGGGCAGCATCACCCTCATCTACAAGGACGGGACGCTCATCTCGCGCTATCCCTATATCGAGCGCGCCATCGGGTCCGACATCTCGAACGAACCGCAGTTCCTGGAGAGAAGAGGCTCCGGCGCCTACGAGTATGTCTCCCCGGTCGACGGGGTGACGCGCATGGGCGGCTATTATCGCAACCCCATGTTCCCCATCGGGGTCCTTGCGTCGGTCGGGCAGGACGAGGCGCTGGCGAGCTGGAACCGGGAATTCGTGTTCCGAACGGCGGTCATGAGCTTTCTCGTCGTCATCATCGCCACCCTCGGCTGGATGCTGTCCGCGGAGCTGCGCAGGCGGGAGGAAGCGGAGGTCGAACTCTCCGTGCTCGCCGTCACGGACGGCCTGACGGGCCTCGCCAACCGGCGCATGTTCGACCGGCAGCTCGAGGCGGCGTGGCTCCGGTCCGCGCGGGAGAAGTCTCCCGTATCCCTTCTCCTCGTCGATGTGGATCAGTTCAAGGCCTACAACGACATCTACGGCCATCAGGCCGGCGACGAGTGCCTGCGCACCATCGCCGGTGCGATCGCGGGCGCGGCCCGCAGGCCGGGCGATCTGGTGGCGCGGTACGGCGGCGAGGAACTCGTGGTTCTCCTGCCGGATCTCGACGAGGCCGGCGCGGTGGCCATGGCCGAGGAGATCCGCGCCAAGGTCGAGACGCTTCGGGTACGGCACGAGGCGAACATCCCGACACAGACCCTCACCGTCAGCGTCGGCAGCGCGACCCGCATCCCGAGCCTGGACCGATCCCGGCACGGTCCGGAGGAACTGATCACCCTCGCCGATGCCGCTCTCTATCGAGCCAAGCAGGATGGCCGCAACCGCGTCGCGACCGCGAAAGCCGCCTGAGCGGGCGGAGACCTCGCCGCGTTAGATCACGAAGAACTCGGAAACTTTCAGCAGGGGCTTATTGGAGAACTTGGCGATCTCCGTCCGGCCGCCCGCGACGCTTCCGTTGGCGTCATAATAGAGCACGCCCGTGCCCTTGTTGTAGATGATGTAGTCGTCCTTGTCCTGCTGTTGGCTACTCAGCTTGAAGTGCTTGGCCTTGAGCATCTTCGGAAGGGAAGCGCTGCCCAACCCTAGTTTCGTGAACACGGCATTGTCGAGGTAGATGGCGTCCTGCTTCACGTTGTAGTCCTTGACGATGTCGTGGTTCGCCTTCTTGTGAGGCTTGACGTCGAAGACGAAGATATCGCTGCCGGCACCACCATAGAGCGCGTCGTTGCCGGCGCCGCCGTTGAGCTTGTCGTTGCCAAGGCCACCGACGAAGACGTCATTGCCGCTGCCGCCGACCAGGATGTCGTGGCCGGGCGTGCCCGTCACGGTCTCACCGATCCAGTCGTTCACCTGGATCGTGAATTCCTTGACCGATTTCAGAATGCCGTCGCTGACCTGCACCTTGACGACGTGCGACCGCGTCTGCTCGAAGTCGAGCAGCGTTCCATTGGCCACCACGATAGACTTGCCGTCCTGCCCGATGGCGAAACGGCCGCCTGCATCGTCGAGCAGGGTGTAAACAAGAGCCTTGCCCTCTGGATCGACAGCCGACAGATCGCCGACCTTCGTGCCTGTTGCAGCGGCTTCGCGCGCGGAAGCACCGGTGAGGCTCAGATGGGCCGGAACCTCATCGACATCGCTCACCTGGACGGTGAATTCCTTCGTCGTCGCCAGACCGCCGTCGCTGACCTGCACCTTGATGACATGGGACTGGGCCTGCTCGTAGTCGAGCAATGTGCCATTGGCCACGACAATGGACTTCCCATCCGCACCGATGGCGAAGCGGCCACCTGCATTGTCGAGAAGCGTATAGGTCAGAACGGTCCCTGCCGCGTCCGTGGCGGACAGATCGCCGACCTTCATGCCTGTGGCAGACGCCTCACGAATTGAAGCTCCGGTGAGGGTGAGACCAGTCGGGGCTTCGTTAGGATTGTCTGGATTTTCGCCGGGGGTGAGAGTGACTGTGAGCTGAGTCTTCAACTCTCGATTCCCGACATCCCGCAGAGACATTCGAACGATATGGGTTCCAGCCTCTCCACCCGATGGGCTGCTGAATGTCAGCGCGTGAATAAGCGATTGAACGCGTTCGGTCGTAGCCTGATCGTTGAATGTGAAACTCGCTCCGTGGGAGCCTATTCCAGAAACATGTCCGATCTTGACTCCGGAAACGAATACAGCATGTCCGGGACCCTCTTCGGAGAGCGTCACATCACTTGATTGATCCACTCCAATGGCAGCGCTGTCGCTGGATTGATCCGCACCGATGAGCAGGGATTTCAGAAGTCCACTATCCACACTAAGTGTGGCGTCTTGTCCCGTGTCCAGGAAAACGGTGGCGCCAACTGCCGCCGTAATGGCCGTTTCACCAAATCGCAACAGCGATGGAGCGTTATGAACCGACTCGACCAGCTGTCCATTCAGGTCGTGCGCAACGATTCTATCGATTCCCTGCCGATGCAGGAAAAGAAGATCGGCCGCACTCACCATGCCCGTATCAATGACCAGCTTATCGTTGGAGGTATCATAGCCGTGGACGAGCCGCGCGGTCTCCAAATTGCCGACCGTGATCGTGGCACCATTGGTCATGAGATGAATGTCGAAGCTGGAGATCACTTTTCCGGTCAGGTCGATAGCCGAGCCCTGGATGAAGAGATTGTCATCTCCTCCTTGACCATTGATCGCCACAACATCAGCGAGCTGATCAGCCCTTATGGTCACATAGTCGACGTCTGCCGTTCCCTTGATCGTCTCGACGCCCTCAAGACCGACCATTCGGTAGAGATCGAAAAAGCCGCCGCCGGTCAGTATCAGCTCATCGTTGCCGCCGCCGCCGTTCAGGCTGTCGCCCGCGCCGATCAAGTCTCGATTGGCCGAGAAGGTATCATTCCCTCCCGTCAAGGTGTCATCCAGATCGGTCCCCATGACATTATCGCCGATGGAGACACTTTCTACGGCCAATTGGCCCTCGGCATCCGTAAGATACACATCGATGCCTCGTGACGTGGTGAAGCCGTCGTAACCTGACAAATCCTTGTAGGTGAGGGACTGGATGAGCGTCCTAACAAGGGCTTCCGTTGCAGCCCCGGTAAACTCGAACCCGATGCCAGCCCCGTTGACATAAGAGATCGTTCCAATCTCGGTACCGGCGACCACAACCGGCTTGCCGACGCCGAGGCCTTGAGGAAGCTCAACCTGACCGGACCCGGTCCGAACACCGAACAAGGCTTCAGGCCCCCAGGCGATAATGTCCAGGTATTGGAAGGGATGTTCCCCCGCAACCACGATCACATTCTGATCCCGGTCGATAAGAACTTCCGTATTGGGCTCCCTCAGAATGTAGTCGAGATTCTGTATTTCCGGGGTCGGCATCACTTCCTCCAAGCCATCTGTCGTTCGGACCGGCACCAACGGGCCTGCCCTGCAACCAAGGACATGCTCTTGGAGGTTAGATTTAATTTAAACGATATATAATTTCAATAACCGAATCGGTCTTTCCGTTACGCTCTCCCCCCTGCAAAGGGGGCCGGAGAGACCCCGCTTTGCAAGGGAAACGCAGTTTAGAACACGTATTCCCTAAAGGCAGGTATGACCGATCCATTCCAAGCGCCGCGATACAGCTCCAGCATCCGCTCAGCCTGCGTGCGGCCCGAGGCGACAATCTCATCCGCGTAGGCGAGATGCCGTGTCTCGTCACAGCCCGCCTCGTCGAGAGATCCGCGCCGCTTGAGACCTTCGCGCGAGAGCGCCAAAGCATCGCGCGCGACATCCTGCACGGACCGTCCTGCGATGCTTGCCTTCAAGGCGAGTTTCGGCACATCGGCGCGCAGTTGCTCGCGGTCCTGGGCGGTCCAGTTCTTCACCAGTTCCCAGGCTCCGTCGAGGGCCGCCTCGTCGTAGAGCAGGCCGGTCCAGAAGGCCGAGAGGGCGACGATGTGCTCGACGTTGCCCACATCCGCGCCACGCATTTCGAGATAGCGCTTCAGGCGCACCTCCGGGAACACGGTGGAAACGTGGTTCGCCCAGTCGGATTGCGTGGCGCGCTCGCCCGGCAATTGCGCGAGCTTGCCGGCGAACAGATCGCGGAACGAGGAACCCGCCACGTCGTGATAGGTCGCGTCGCGCTTGACGAAATACAGGGGCACGTCGAGCACCCAGTCCACATAGCGCTCGTAGCCGAAGCCGTCCTCGAAGGCGAAGGCCATCATGCCCGTGCGGTCGCGGTCCGTATCGCGCCAGATCTGCGAGCGCATGGAGAGATAGCCGTTGGGTTTGCCTTCGGTGAAGGGCGAGTTGGCGAAGATCGCGGTCGCGATGGGCTGGAGCGCGAGAGAAACGCGCAGCTTCTTCACCATGTCGGCTTCGGACGCATAGTCCATGTTCACCTGCACGGTCGACGTGCGGTACATCATGTCGAGGCCGAGCGAGCCGACCTTCGGCATGTAGTTCGTCATGATGCGGTAGCGCGCCTTCGGCATCACCGGGGTCTGGGCACGGGTCCAGAGCGGGCTCATGCCAAGCGTCAGGAAGCCGAGGCCAAGTCCCTCCCCGACCGCCTTCACGTCGGCGATATGCTGCGCCGTCTCGCGAGCGGTTTCGTGCAGCGTCTTGAGAGGTGCCCCGGACAGTTCGAACTGTCCGCCGGGCTCGAGCGAAATCGCCCCGCCGCCCACGTCATCGGCAAGGCCGATGGGCTGGCCGTGCTCCAGGATCGGCGCCCAGCCGGTGCGCTCTGCCAAGCCGTCCAGGAGCGCGCGAATACCCTTTCCGCCCTCATAGGGAACGGGAGTGGCATCGGCCGTGTAGAACGGAATCTTCTCGTGTTCGGTGCCGAGCCGCCAAGCATCCCGCGGCTTCTCGCCGGAGGCGATCCAATCCACGAGCTCCGACCGCGCACCAATGGGGGTCGTATCGGATACGTCCCGCGCCATGCATCACCTCATCAAAAAGCGCGTTCAAGGCGCGCCGACTCAGGGTCGGAACTCAATAAGGGGCTTAAGGCCAGGGCGCAATGAGGGACGAAAGCACAAAACGACGAGGGCGCTGCCGCCCTCGCCGGTCCTTGCTAACGCTAGTGCCGGATCGTCATCTCCCCCATCGTCTCCGCGCTGAGCCAGTCGACCACGCCGGCGAGCGCGTCGCGGTTCGACAGGCCGCGACCGACCGCTTCCGTATAGAGCGTCAGCTGCTGGTCGGCGCTGGTGCCGCGGGCCACGATCCAGCGGGCGAGATCGAGCTCCCGCTGGCAGCCGAGCGCCTTGGCGTCCTCGGCCACGAGATCGAGCGTCTCCTCGAGGAGTTCCCGCACGGGCTTGGCGGTGCGCGTCTTCTCGTCCACGAAACTGCCGTGGATGCCGTAGCGCTGAGCCCGCCAGCCGTTCTCGTCGTTGATGGCGCGCGAGGCGCCGGTCTGCCCGGCATTGAGCGTGGTGTCCAGGCTCAGGTGGCGCACGAGGCAGCGGTAGAGGGCGGCGATCGCGATGGTATCGTCGAGGCGCGTGCAGCTATCGGCCACGCGCAGCTCAAGGGTCGGGTGCTTCAGGGACGGCCTGATCACCCACCAGACATAGGTGGAATTCTCGATGGCGCGGGCGGCCACGAGGGTGTCGATGTAGCGCTGGTAGTCCTGCGCGTTCTCGAACAGGTCCGGGAGACCCGTGCGCGGCAGCTCGCGATAGGCCGCGAGTCGGTAGCCGAGAAGGCCCGTGCGCTGCGCCTGCCAGAACGGCGAGGATGTCGAGAGTGCAAGCAGCAGCGGCAGATAGGGCTGGATCCGGTTCATGATGTCGACGCGCATGCCCAGGTCAGGCACCTCGACATGGACGTGCATGCCGCACAGGACGTTCCGGCTGCCGAGCATCTGCAGGTCGTGCATGACCTTGCCGTAGCGCGGCTGCGCCGTGGGGCGGACCCGCGACCAGACGGCGAGCGGATGGGTACCGGAGGCCATGATGGACAGGTCGAACTCGCGCGCGACGGCCCCGACGGAGGACCGGAGCCCGGCGAGCTGCGCGCGGGCCTCGGAAAATTCCAGCACGGGCTTGGTGGCGATCTCGATCTGCGGCTCGAGCATTTCAGGGTGGATGTCACCCGAAACCTTGTCCCGGCAGGCGGCAAAGAACTCCCTCATCTTCCCCTTGGCGATATCCCGTTTCGGCGCATCGTTGACGAAGTACTCTTCCTCGATGCCGAACTTGAAATCCCAGCTCATTTCCTTGCTACCTCTATTCTTATTAGGGAATGACCTTCGCACGTACGGATCGGCCTGCGTCGACCCGGCCCAAACTCCGGCGCAATGGGGCCAGATTGGGGCGAATCGACGCGAAACTGCTAAGCTTCTGAAACTATAGGCCGATTGAATTCAGTCGTTGTCGGCTGGCGCGATCAGCTCCAATCGCCCAGCACGGACTGAACGATCGCCAGCGCGGCCACAGCGGCTGTGTCAGCTCGCAGGATTCGCGGACCCAACGATACGCAAACACATCTCTCGTGGGCGGCGACAAGCGCTCTCTCCTGATCGGTGAACCCCCCTTCGGGGCCCACGATAACGGCCAGACCAGCTTGTTTGTTCCCAAGCTTGGCCAGGGCCTCGACCGGGTTGGAAACAGGCGCGTTCTCGTCGCAGAAGACGACCAGCCGGTCCTTCTCCAAGCCCTTGAGAAAACGCTCCAAATCCTCTTCTTCCCGCACCCCGGGAATTGCCAGGATCCCGCATTGCTCGGCGGCCTCGATGGCGTTGCTGCGCATGCGGTCGAGGTTCACCCGGGTGGCCTGGGTCCGGCGCGTCAGGACGGGCTGGAGAACGCCTGCCCCCATCTCGACGGCTTTCTGGACCATATAGTCGAGGCGGGCATGCTTGAGCGGCGCGAAGGCATAAATGATATCGGGAGCGGCTTCCTGCTCCCGGGTCCGATCCACGCAGACGAGATCGGCGGCCTTGCGCCCCTCGACCGCGACCTCGGCCCGCCATTCCCCGTCCTGCCCGTTGAAGATCAGGACGGATTCCCCCGCCTTGAGGCGCAGGACGTTCAGGAGATAATTGGCCTGCCCCCGGTCGAGCGCGATCCTGGACGCGGCCGCGAGGGGCGCGTCGACGAAAAGGCGGGGGGCGTTGAAGTCGTATTCGGCCATGGGGGTCTCATCTTGGACGGCCTCCCCTGTATCAAGTTCCGCCGCCCCGAGGGAGGGGAGAGGGAGGAGGACGGCCGCTTTGGTCACTAAAAATTCAGGTGCGGGATGGCACAGGCTGTGATTTAGGCGACCAATCGCCTCTTGGCCTCAAGGCTCTGAACCTGTTAACAGAACACAGGCGCGCGAGACGTCGCGTGTCAAGTGAGGGAATTTTGGGCATGACGCACATCCGTTCGCATATCCTGGCTGCGTTGGCCGTCGCCGGCATTTTCGTGACCGCTCCTGCCTTCGCGCAGTCGAGCACCTGCCAGGAAGGACAGAAGATCCTGCAGGAACGCCAGAGCCTCATCCAGCAGGTCAACAAGCTCACCAACGGCGGCAAGAACAAGAAGCTCGACCCGCGGGAGGCCTGCACCATCTTCTCCAAGCTGGTGACGAACGGAACCGCCGGTGAGAAGTGGATGACCGCCAACAAAGATTGGTGTCAGGTTCCCGACCAGCTGGTCCAGAGCTTCTCCGAAGACCACAAGCGGTCCCAGCAGTTCAAGGGCCAGGCCTGCGGCGCCGCCGCGAAGATGGCCGAGATGGAGAAGCGCGCCAAGCAGCAGGCCCAGCAGGGCGGCGGCGCCGGCGGCAAGATGGGCGGGGGCCTGACCGGCACCCTGAGCATCCCGAAAGGCGCCCTCTAAGAGGGGTTCCCGAAAGCCATGGAGCGTCCCGGAGCGCCTTCCCTGCCCGATGCCGTGAAGGGCCACTGGGCCGACCGGTGGGCGCCCGCGGGCCTCAGGCCCTATCTGCGCCTTGCCCGCATCGAGCGGCCCATCGGCTGGTGGCTGCTTCTCCTGCCCTGCTGGTGGTCGGCGGCGCTCGCCGCCATCGCGGCGGGACAGCCCTGGCCGAACCCGGTCCATTGCCTCCTCTTCCTGATTGGCGCCGTGGCGATGCGCGGGGCCGGCTGCACCTATAACGACATCGTCGACCGGGACATCGACACCCGCGTCGAGCGCACCCGCCAGCGACCCCTGCCCTCGGGTCAGGTCAGCCTGAAAGGGGCCCTGGCCTTCCTCGCGCTCCAGGGCATCGTCGGTCTCGTGGTCCTGCTCCAGTTCAACGCCTTCGCCATCGCGACCGGCTTCGCCTCGCTGGGGATCGTGGCGCTCTATCCCTTCATGAAGCGCTTTTTCTGGATGCCGCAGATCGTCCTGGGCCTCGCCTTCGCCTGGGGAGCCCTGATGGGCTGGGCCGCCGCGTTCGGCTCCTTGGGCTGGGCCCCGATCCTTCTCTATCTCGGCAGCATCGCCTGGGTGGTGGGCTACGACACGATTTACGCCCTTCAGGACATCGAGGACGACGAGATCGCCGGGATCAAGTCCTCGGCCCGCTTCTTCGGCGAGAACGTGAAGCTCGGCGTCGGCATCTGCTATGCGCTGACCCTGATCTTCATCACCGCCTCCCTGACCCTGGCCCGGGCGGGCTGGCCGTCCTTCGCCGGCCTGAGCCTCTTTGCCCTCCACCTGGGCTGGCAGGTGGCGCGGATCGACCGGGCGGACGGCGCGGGGGCCTTGCGGCTCTTCCGCGCGAACCGGGATGCGGGCCTGATCCTGTTCGCGGCCATGATTCTCGACTGCTTCATCTGAAGACAGCAGATCCTTCTAAATGGAAGGTTCAGATAGCCGGCCTATGGTATCTCCTGCCAATAGCTACCATCTCAGGTTCGATGCTGTCTTCCTCACCCCAATCGATCGCCGCTCTCGCTCCCGCCGTCCGTGACGCCGCCCGCCGGGCGGGCGAGCTGGCCCTGCCCTATTACCGCGCCGGCGCGCAGACGGCCGCCAGGCTCTGGTACAAGGGTCAGAGCTCCCCGGTGACGGAAGCGGACATCGCCCTGGACGTCTTCCTGAAAGAGCATCTGTCCGGGCTGTTCCCCCAGGCCGGCTGGCTGTCCGAGGAAACCGCCGACGATCCGTCGCGCCTCGACCAGAGCTATGTGTGGATCGTCGATCCCATCGACGGAACGCGGGCCTTCGCCTCGGGGCTATCCGACTGGGCCGTCTCCATCGCCCTGGTCAAGGACGGCAGGCCCGTCCTCGGCATTCTCCACGCGCCCGTCCATGAGCGTCTTTATGAAGCACGGATCGGCGAGGGAGCCTGGTGCAACGGCGAACGGCTGGCGCTGGCTCAGGTCGACGATTTCTCCCGTGCCAGAGTGGCAGGCCCCAAGCCCCTCGTGGACAGGTTCGAGCGCCGCATGGGCCCGGTCGAGCGCCTGCCCAAGGTGCCGTCACTGGCGCTCCGGCTCGCCCGGGTGGCGGACGGTGCCATCGACGTCGGGCTCGTTTCCGCCAATGCCCAGGACTGGGACATCGCCGCGGCCGACCTCATCCTGCAGGAGGCGGGCGGCCGCCTGACCGGATTCGATGGTTCGACCCCGATCTACAACAGGCCTCAGCCCTCTCACGATGAGATGATTGCCGTTGCGTCACGGTTGCATCCTCGTGCTATTGGAGCCATGAGAGCCTGACATCGTCGGCTTGCATCGACACCAAACCCTACCAACACTCTTCAGAAGAGCCCTATCACCATGACCGACACGCCTGGCAAGCAGCTCCTGCATCTGGTTTTCGGCGGCGAGCTCAGCAGCCTCGAATCCGTCGATTTCAAGGATCTTTCCAAGCTCGACATCGTCGGAGTCTACCCGAACTATGCCAGCGCCCATGCAGCCTGGAAGGCCAAGGCGCAGGCTACCGTGGACAACGCGCAGATGCGCTACTTCATCGTCCACCTCCACCGCCTTCTGGATCCGCAGAACGGCTGACCCTTCAAGTCGCCATGGGGCTCATGAAGCGCATCATCCGGTCGCGGGCCGTTCAGGAAACCCTGGGCTTCGTCGTCGCGGGCTATCTCAAGTTCGTCCAGCGCACGAACCGGTTCGTCATGGAACCGGCCGATGCCTATGGCCGGATCGAGATGCCGGTGATCGCCGCCATGTGGCACGGCCAGCACTTCATGATCCATTTCGCCAAAAGGCCGCAGGACCGCGCCGCGAGCCTCGTGTCGCGCTCCGGCGACGGCGAGTTCAACGCCGTCGCCCTGCGTCATCTGGGCGTGCGGGCGATCCGCGGCTCCGGAGCCCGCGGCCGCGACATCCGCAAGAAGGGCGGCGCCCAGGCGATGCGGTCCATGCTGCGGGCCTTGAGCGATGGCGAAATGGTCGTGATGACCGCCGACATCCCGAAGATCTCGCGGATCTGCGGCCAGGGCATCGTCACGCTCGCGCAATTGTCCGGCCGCCCCATCGTACCGGTGGCCGTGGTCACGAGCCGCCGCATCGATTTCGACAGCTGGGACAAGGCCAGCATCGGCCTGCCCTTCGGGCGCGGAGCGATGGTGCTCGGCGAGCCGGTGCATGTGCCGCGCGACGCGGACGAGCCGACGCTGGAAGCCTTGAGGAAGACAGTCGAGCGGGAACTCGACCGGGTCCATGAGCGGGCCTATGCTCTTGTCGGATCGAGGGATCCGGGTGCCAAGCCCGATCCCGTGCTCATGGAAGGCTCCCGGGCATGAGCTTCCCGATCGTCTTCAAGGCTTATCGCGCGGCCGTATCCGCGCTGGAACCGGCCGTTCTGGGCCTCCTGTACTGGCGTCGGCACAAGGGACGCGAGGACCGTACTCGGCTCGGGGAGCGGCAAGGCTATCCCAGCCGGCAGCGACCCAAGGGCCACCTGATCTGGGTCCACGGCGCCAGCATCGGCGAGACCCTCTCCCTCCTGCCGATCGTGGAGCGGATGACCCAGCGGGGCCTTGCGGTTCTGGTCACGTCGGGCACGAAGACCTCCGCGTCTCTCATCGCCCGCCGGCTTCCACCAGGTGCCATCCATCAGTTCGTCCCCCTGGACGTGCCGCGTTATGTTAGGCGGTTTCTGGAGCACTGGCAGCCCGACCTCGCCCTCATCGCGGAATCCGAGATCTGGCCGAACACGATCATGGCGCTCGCCGAGCGCGACATCCCGCTCGTTATGGTGAACGGGCGCATGTCGGACAGGTCCTACCGGCGCTGGCAGAAGATGCCGCGCATCATCAAGGGCCTTCTGGACCAGTTCGCCCTGTGCCTTGCCCAGACGGCCGAGGACGCCGAGCGGCTGGCGCGGCTCGGTGCCCCCCGGGTGATCGTGACGGGCAACATCAAGTTCGACGCGGCCCCGCCCCCGGCCGACCCGCGGGTGGTGGCGCATCTTTCGGGCATGATCGCGGGTCGCCCCGTCTGGCTTGCCGCCAGCACGCATCCCGGTGAGGAAAGTGCGATCATCGCCGTGCACCGGGCCCTGGCCAAGCGTTATCCTCAGCTGCTCACCATCATTGCCCCACGCCATCCCCATCGCGGGCCGGAGGTCGCGGCGATCGCGGGACAGGCCGGCCTGAGGGCGGGCCGGCGTTCCGAGGGCATTCACCCGGACCGGGCGACGGACGTCTACGTGGTCGATACGGTGGGCGAGATGGGCCTGTTCTACCGGCTCTCCCCGGTCGTCCTCATGGGAGGCACCCTGGTGCCCGTCGGTGGGCACAACCCGATCGAGCCGGCCAAGCTGGGCGCAGCCATCCTGCATGGCCCGCATGTTCATACCGCCACCGAGATCTATGAGGCTCTCGATCAGTCGCGAGGCGCCGTGATGGTGAAGGACAGCGCGACCCTGGCCCGCGCCGTCAACGAATTGCTGAGCAACGCGGCGCTGACGCGCGACATGGCCCGCAAGGCCGGAGAGGCCGTTCAGGCACTCGGCGGCGCCGTGGATCGCACCATGCAATCGGTCGAACCCTTCATCGTCCAGGCAAAACTGGGGGCGCGCCGCTGATGCGCGCGCCGCGCTTCTGGTGGCACCCTTCCCCTACGTTGCCGGCCAACCTGCTGCGCCCGGCCAGCCTCATCTACACCTCCATCGCGGCGCGCCGGATGCGCCGCCCGGGCGAAAAAGCGGACCTTCCCGTCATCTGCATCGGGAATTTCACCGCAGGCGGCGCCGGAAAGACGCCGACGGCCCTGGCGGTCGCAAGAATTCTCGAGGCGGCGGGAGAGAGCCCGGCCTTCCTGTCGCGAGGATATGGCGGGCGCCTTCCGGGTCCCCTGCAGGTCCGCACGCCAGAACATACGGCCTCGGATGTGGGCGACGAACCCATCCTGCTCTCAAGGATGGCCAGCACCTTCGTGTCACGCACCCGGCCGGCCGGGGCGCGGCTGGCCTACGAGTCCGGCGCGACCGTCGTGGTCATGGATGACGGACTTCAGAATCCGTCTCTGATCAAGGATTGCGCCATCGCGGTCGTGGATGGAGCAACCGGGATCGGCAACGGGCTGTCTTTGCCGGCGGGGCCGCTTCGCGCTCCGATGGACGTTCAATGGCCCGCGGTCGATGCGGTCCTGATCATCGGCGATGGCGCGCCAGGAAGACAGGTGGCCGAGGAGGCCGGACAGCGCGGCAAACGCGTGTTCGAGGCAAGGCTTGCACCGCCCCTGGACGCCGCCCAGTCCCTTGATGGCAGGAAGGTTCTGGCCTTCGCCGGAATCGGACGACCCGACAAGTTCTTCAAGACTTTAAGCGCCTGCGGGGCCATCGTCGAAGTCGCCCGTTCGTTTCCCGATCACCATCGCTACACGGCGGCAGAACTCGCGGCTCTGCAACGGGAGGCTGAGTCACGAGGGCTTCTCGCCGTAACGACGGAAAAGGACTTCGCCCGGATCTGGGCGGTAGGGAATGCCAATCCTTGGCCGGACCTGATGGTACTGCCAGTGCGGCTCCGGATCGAGAACGAGGCCGGCCTGCGTAACCTGCTCCTTCGCCACATCAACGAGAGGCGGTTGCGCGTTGCCTGAAGGTTAGCTCATTTTCCGGCGAAGTGGATCCGGTTCGCCGAAAAGGGCTCCAGCGCTACTGTCGAGGCACGGGCTGGCCTGTGATGCGCATCATGACCGCCTCGGGAGAGGCATAGGCCTCCTGCCTCTCGACACTCCAATATTTCAGCTCGTCGAGGGGAATCTGGACGCCCGTCACCGCGCAGCGCACATAGGCCCCGGGCTTCACGACCCGAAGGTTACTGTCGAGATATTGCACGACGGCTTCGCCGCCGCTGCGTTCGATCTTGTTCAACATCGATGACATCGAGAAATGCGTTGCGCCTTTCCTCACATAAGCAGGTGAGCCGAGGATTTCCAATCCTCAATCAGAACAAGGCACCCTGCTCTTCCGCCACCACGAGCTTCGGCTTGGCCACCCTCGGTCGCGATCCGATCCGCCCGCCAGTCGCATCCGCCCTGCCGTCGGCGAATTCGAGCACCAGGGCCTGGCCGTCCAGCACCGCATCGGCCGAATTGAGCGGCTGCCCGTCCGCATCCCGGACCAGGGCAAAACCGCGCCTGAGCACGGACTTATAGTTGAGGCTGTCGAAGAGCTTCGACACCGCTTCGAGCCTGTCGGCCTTGCGGGCGATCTGCCCCTGCAGGGCCGGCACGAGGCGCTCGGCCACCCTCTGGGTGAGTTCACGTCCCTGCGCCACGCGCGTCCGCTCGGCGCGCAGCAGCGCCTCGCGCGAGACCACCAGGCGGCGGCCGATCTGCTTCAGGCTCTCCTCGCGCAGCAGGACGGAGCGGCAGACCGCATTGTAGGGACGCGGGCCGACCGCATCGAGCCGGGCGCGCATGCGTGCGACATTGGCCACCGGAGAAACATGGGTCAGCTGGCGCGCGACCTTGAGCAGCCGCTCCTCATGGCCGCGCGCATTGCGGGCGAGCGCCGGGTAGAGCTTGGCGGCCGCAAGGTCGAGCCGCTGACGCTTGGGCGAGAACAGGGCTTCCGGCGTCGGCAGGGCACGGGCCGTGGCGCGCAGGTCCGACCGCCGGCGTTCCACGAGGCGCAGCGTCGCTTCCATATGGCGCCGGGAGAGATCGTTGACGGCCGCCATCAGCTCGACCCGCACCGGCACCACCATCTCGGCGGCACCCGTAGGTGTGGGAGCCCTTCGGTCGGACGCATAGTCGATCAGCGTCGTGTCGGTCTCGTGGCCAACGGCCGAGACGAGCGGGATGGCGCTCTCGGCGGCAGCGCGCACCACGATTTCCTCGTTGAAGCCCCACAGGTCCTCAATGGAACCACCGCCGCGGGCGACGATCAGCACGTCGGGGCGTGGAATCGGCCCGCCGGGCGCCAGGGCGTTGAAGCCGCGAATGGCGGCGGCCACCTCCGCCGCGCAGGTCTCGCCCTGCACGCGCACGGGCCATACCAGAACCCGGCGCGGGAAACGGTCCTCGAGCCGGTGCAGAATATCCCGGATCACCGCCCCGGTCGGCGAGGTGACGACGCCGATCACCCGCGGCAGGAACGGCAGGGGCCGCTTGCGCTCCTGAGCGAACAGCCCCTCGGCGTTGAGCTTGCGGCGGCGCTCCTCGAGCAGCGCCATGAGCGCGCCGATGCCGGCGGGCTCGAGCGTCTCGATGACGATCTGGTACTTGGACGAGCCCGGAAAGGTGGTGATGCGCCCGGTGGCGATGACCTCCATCCCCTCCTCGGGGCGGAACTTGAGCCGCGCGAAGGATCCCTTCCAGATCACCGCGTCGATGCGGGCATTCTGATCCTTCAAGCAGAAATAGGCATGGCCCGACGAATGGGGACCGCGATAGCCCGACACCTCGCCCCGCAGGCGTACATGACCGAACGCATCCTCGAGGGTGCGCTTGAGGGCCCCCGCCAGGTCGGACACCGACCATTCGGGAGCATTCGAGGGAGCTTTTTCTGCGAACATGCCGTGAACCTAATCCGCCCGGCGGCACCCTGCCAAGGGCGCGGACGCAACAGCCGTTCACAATGCCAAACTATCCCCTGTGCATTTCGCCGCGCCCGCGAAACCCTGGCGCTTCACGCTTTCCAGACTAGGCGCAAAAGCCCATAGCCTTTAAGAGCGCAGGCAGCACAGGGAGGCGAAGATCATGAACATTCTTCTCATCGGATCCGGCGGGCGGGAGCATGCTCTGGCCAGAAGCCTCTCGGCGAGCGCCCTGTGCGACAATCTCCTCATTGCCCCCGGCAATCCCGGCACGGCGCAGCACGGCACCAATGTGGCGCTCGACGTCGCGGACCATCGGGCGGTGATCGATTTCTGCCGGGTGATGAAGGTCGATTTCGTCGTGGTTGGGCCGGAGGCACCCCTGGTGGCAGGCCTCGTAGACGATCTCCAGGCCGAGGGGATCAAGGCCTTCGGGCCGAGCAGGGCAGCCGCCCAGCTCGAAGGTTCGAAGGCCTTCACCAAGGATCTGTGCGCGGAGTTCAACATCCCCACCGCCGCCTACCGGCGCTTCACCGATGCGGAAGCGGCCAAAACCTATATCCGCAGTTACGGCGTGCCGATCGTGGTGAAGGCGGACGGCCTCGCCGCCGGCAAGGGCGTGGTGGTCGCCACCTCGTTCGAGGAGGCCGAGGAGGCCATCGACATGATGATCGGCGGCGGCCTCGGGGCCGCCGGGGCCGAGGTAGTGATCGAGGCCTTTCTCGAAGGCGAAGAGGCGAGCTTCTTCGCGCTCTGCGACGGCACGCACGCCGTGCCGTTCGGCACGGCGCAGGATCACAAGCGCGTCTTCGACGGCGACCAGGGCCCCAATACCGGCGGCATGGGGGCCTATTCGCCCGCCGCCGTGATGACGCCGGAGCTGCAAGCCCAAGCCATGCGCGAGATCATCGAGCCGACGCTCGCCGGCATGAAGGCGCGTGGCACTCCCTATAAGGGCATCCTCTATGCGGGACTGATGCTCACCAAGGACGGGCCGCAGCTCATCGAATACAACGCCCGGCTCGGAGATCCCGAAACCCAGGTGCTGCTGCCGCGCCTGAAATCCGATCTCGTGACGGCGCTCCTGGCCGCCTGCGACGGCGTTCTGAACAGCATCTCGCTGCAATGGTCGGATCAGGCCGCACTCACCGTCGTCATGGCGGCCAAGGGCTATCCTGGAGCCATCGAGAAAGGATCGGAGATCCGCGGCATCGACAAGGCCGAGGCCTTGAACGACGTCATCGTCTTCCATGCCGGCACGAAACAAGACAGCGACAGGATCGTTGCCAATGGCGGACGCGTGCTCAACGTCACGGCGTTGGGACGCACCATCTCCGAGGCCCAGGCCAAGGCCTATGAGGCGGTGTCGCAGATCGACTGGCCTGAGGGCTTCTGCCGAAAGGACATCGGCTGGCGCGCCGTGGAGCGAGAGCGGAGCTGACCGTCGCATACTTCCATCGAGGGATGACGCAACGGCAGATGATTCTCGTTAGAGTTGCGCCACATTTTCCGTAAGGGCGCAATCCCTTTTGGGAACAAATGCCCTATCTTCTCGCGTCGTCCTTGTCCCAAATCAGCGAGTAGCCTTCCATGAGCGACGATCTCTTTCCTGATTTCGAAAGCCACTGGATCGACACGGAGGTAGGACGCATCTTCGTGCGCACGAAAGGCGATGGAAAGCCGCTGGTCCTGCTGCACGGTTTTCCTCAGACTCATGCCATGTGGCACCGCCTCGCGCCGACATTGGCCGAGACCTACAAGGTCGTCTGCATGGACATGCGCGGCTATGGCTGGTCCGCGGCCCCCAAGGGCGATCCGAAGCACGAGACTTATTCCAAGCGCGCCATGGGCCGGGACGTGATCCGGGTCATGGAAGCGCTGGGGCATGTGCATTTCGCCGTGGCCGGCCATGATCGCGGAGCCCGCGTGGCCTACCGGCTCGCCCTCGACCATCCGGGCCGGGTGGAGCGGCTCGCCCTTCTCGACATCCTCCCGACCTATCATGTGTGGGAGCAGATGCGGTCCGGGGAAATTCCGGAAACGCATTGGGGTTATCTCTCGCAAGCTCACCCGAAACCGGAAGAGGAGATCGGACGCGATCCGATCCCTTATTTCGAAGGTCTTATGCGGCAATGGTCGGCCACGGGCGATCTGAGCCCTTTCAATCCCAAGGCCCTGCACTCCTATTGGCAGAGCTGCAACGAGCCCAGCCGCATCCACGCCTTCTGCGAGGACTACCGGGCCGGTGCGACACAGGACATCGAAGCCGACGAAGCGGATCTGGCCGCGGGCAGGACGATCCAATGCCCGACCCACCTGATCTGGAGCGACTACTATCTCGTCAGCGGCCCCATCGGCGACCGGAAGCAGCCGCTGGAGATCTGGCACCGGAGTTTCGCCCCCAAAGCGACGGGCAACGGCATCACGTCGGGACATTTCGTGGCTGAAGAAAACCCGAGCGCGACGCTGGAGGCACTGCAGGCTTTTCTGGCTGCTTGATGCAGCCCATTTCAGGAAATTAGAAAGACGTGCGCTCGCGCACGTCTTTCCGCTATCAGGGATGGCCAAATGCGCCGGAGTTTATTAACGATATATCGTATATAAACATCAATCGGTACCACAATCATGGCCTCTCTTCCGCACAGCACGCCTCTGAGCATCCCCAATTCATTTGCGAGCACCGCAATTGCCCTGTCTGACGGCAATTACATGATTGCCTGGACAGAGACGGATGGGCCAACTCAAGTCGCAAGCGTCTTCACTCAGATCATGAGCCCGGCAGGACAAATTCTGCGTGGGAAGGAACTGGCATATCAGAAGGCGAGCACCGATTTCACACAACTCGAAGGCGTGACCCTGGCCGACGGAAGAACGGTACTGGTCTGGTACGATGGATCCGACGGCAAACTCGCGGCTAAATTCTTCGGCTCTCCCCAGCAGAACCATGCCTTGCTTGCGGGTGATCCTCTCGCGGTCAGCGACGCACGGGCATCCAGCCTGAACCTGCATAGCATCGGCGCCACGGCCGATGGCGGCTTCGCCGTCCTCTACGCTGGCACTTCGGATTCACAGAATGCTCTGTTCAAAAGCGTCCTGAGTCCAAGCAACGCGACATGGTCTTCGACATGGTCTCCTGTTCACGATGCCCCCCATTTGGAAGGAGACATTGCGGCAACGGGAGCCATGCCGAACGGGAGCACCATTACGCTGTATGCGGAATCGGGCATTGGATCGACGACGATCCATGCTTGGCCAACCAGTCTCACTACAGGCGAATTCGATGCCGACTGGATCCTTGGCACATCGAATGTGGAAAGCGCGGTTCACCCTGGCTTTTCCCCTCTTGCGAGTGGCAGCTTTGTTGTAGTCTGGGAAAACAAGACAGCGGCTGGCGCCAAGGTGATGCACCTGCAAGTGTTCAATGCCAGCGGACAGCCTGCGGGAGCGGCCGTTGATTTCCCCATTCCCGATCTGGTGATCGAGGGCAGTCCTCAGGTTATCGCGCTGGCCAATGGCGGGTTCGCGCTGAGCTTTGAGGTAAGGAAGGCCGCCAACGACACAGACGTCTACGTAGCGGCCTGTGCCGCCAACGGAACCATCACCCAGGACGCAGTTATTGTCGGCACCGTCACGGCAGGAAACCAATTCAATCCTGCCCTCATCCCGCTCGCCAACGGCACCTTCGTCGTCAGTTGGAGGGATGACAGTACATTCCACTTCGAAAGTGAGATTTTCGGCGCGTTCGGCACTCCCCCTGGTCCCACGACGCCGAATAACCCCACGGATCCCACGACGCCGACCTCCCCCGCGTGGACCGCGACACAGGGCGACGACCTTTATACCGGCACGACGGGCAAAGATTATGTGAACGGTCTCGGCGGCAACGACAAGCTCTCTGGCGGCGCTGGAGACGATCAGCTCTCGGGCGACGCCGGCAATGACTTCCTCGACGGAGGCGACGGCGCGGACATTCTGTATGGCGGGCTCGGCAAGGACACCCTGAGCGGAGGAGCCGGCGCGGACTCGTTTTATTTCGATGCCGCCGTGGCCAAGAAGAAGAACACGAACATCGACAAGATCATCGGCTTTAACGTCAAGGACGACACGATCTACCTGGCTAAATCGATCTTCACAAAGCTCAAGGCCGGAAAGCTCAAGAAGGATGCCTTCTTCGTCGGCAACAAGGCCCACGATGGCTCGGACCGGATTGTCTACGACAAGAAGTCCGGGAAGCTTTTCTATGATGCCGACGGCACGGGGAAGCAGCCGCAGATCCAGATCGGGACCCTCGATAAGAATTTGAAACTCACGGAAAAGGACTTCTTCGTCGTCTGACCGCGGATCTCTGATGAGCATCGCGGGCCCTGCAAGGTTCACTGCCTTTGCGGGAGCCTTGAAGCTCGTGTCAGCCGAAGACCCTTACCGCCGCCCTGCGAAAAACCCCCGCAGCAATTCACCCGCCTCGCTTTCCCGGATGCCGCCATAGACCTCCGGGGCGTGATGGCAGGTGGGCTGGTCGAAGAAGCGCACGCCGCTGTCGACCGCGCCGCCCTTCGGGTCGTGGGCCGCGTAATAGACCCGCCGGATCCGGGCGAAGGAGATCGCTCCCGCGCACATGGTGCAGGGCTCCAGGGTCACGTAGAGATCGCAGCCGGAGAGCCGCTCGTCGTCCAGAGCCTCGCAGGCCCGGCGGATGGCGAGCATTTCCGCGTGGGCCGAGGGGTCCCGCAGCTCGCGCGGGCGGTTGCCCGCCGAGGCGACGACCCGGCCGTCCTTGACGATGGCGGCCCCTACGGGCACCTCCCCGCGCGCGGCGGCGGCGCGGGCCTCGTCGAAGGCGACGCTCATGGGATCCGGCCGTCCCGGATCAAGCGGCTCGTGATGGGCGTTATCCGTCAACCGGTTCGCTCCTTAACCCTCGCTTCTGTGGAACTCCTCTGCTATCAGGCTCTCATGACCGACAGCAACGACGATAATCGCAGGGGCCGTTCCTCGGGACGCTCCGACCGCGGCCGCCCCTCGGGTGACAGGCCCTTCCGAAAGCCCCGCGAGGGTGGCGAGCGCCCCTTCCGCGCCCGGGGCGACGACGACCGCCCCCGCAAGCCCCGTGAGGATGGCGACCGGCCTTTCCGCAGCCGCGACGGCGACAAGCCGTTCCGCCCGCGCGGAGAAGGCGGTGAGCGCCCCCGCCGCTCCGAAGGCGGAGAAAAGAAATCCTTCCGGCCCCGTGGCGAAGGCGGCGATAAGCCGTTCCGTGCGCGCAGCGGCGGGGACAAGCCCTTCCGCAGCCGCGCCGGCGACGAGCGCCCGCGCCGCTTCGACCGCTCGGCCGAGGATCGTCCGCGCCGCGCCCGCGAGGAAAGCCCCGTCGCGCAGGCCGAGCCGCAGGAGCCCGTCGAGGACCGCATTGCCAAGGTCATTGCCCGGGCGGGCGTCGCGTCGCGCCGCGACGCGGAGGTGCTGATCGCGGAAGGCCGCGTGACCCTCAACGGCAAGGTGCTGGAATCCCCGGCCATCAATGTGACGGCGGCCGACAAGATCACCGTGGACGGCGAGCCCCTGCCCGCCAAGGAGCGGACGCGCCTGTGGCTCTTCCACAAGCCGCGCGGCCTCGTGACCACGGCCCGCGACCCGGAAGGCCGTCCGACCGTGTTCGACAACCTGCCCGAGGATCTGCCCCGCGTGGTGGCCGTGGGCCGGCTCGACATCAACACCGAAGGCCTGCTGCTCCTGACCAACGACGGCGGCCTTGCCCGCGTCATCGCCCACCCGGACACCGGCTGGCTGCGCCGCTACAAGGTGCGCGCCCATGGCGAGATCAATCAGGCGGATCTCGACAAGCTGCGCGACGGCATCAGCATCGACGGGATCGATTACGGTCCCATCGAAGCGCGCCTCGACCGGATGCAGGGCGACAATGTCTGGATCACGATGGGCCTGCGCGAGGGCAAGAACCGCGAGATCAAGCGCATCCTCGAACATCTCGGCATGCAGGTGAACCGCCTGATCCGCATGTCCTTCGGCCCGTTCCAGCTCGGCGACCTCGAGGTCGGCCTCGTGGAAGAGGTCCGCACCAAGGTGCTGCGGGATCAGCTCGGAGAGGCGTTGGCCGCCGAAGCGGGCGTCGATTTCGAAAGCCCGGTGCGCGAGCCCATCGCGCCCTTCGGCTCGTCCAAGAAGCAGGACCGCGAAGAGCGCGGCGAGCGTCCCTCGCGCTTTGCCCGCGACCGGGACGACGAACGTCCGCGCCGTCGCCGGGACGACGATGAGCGGCCGTCGCGCGGCCGTGGCGGAGACCGGTTCGAGCGCGACGAGGAGGAGCCGAAGAAGCGTCCCTCCCGTCTTGACGTAAAGACGAGCGTGTGGCGCGCCGGCGAGACGGACGAGGATGCCCCGCGCCGGAGATCCCCGCGCCGCGGCGCCGATCCCAAGGAAGCTCGAGCCGCGAGCGGGGAGCGCCAGCGCGAGCGCGTCGGCGCGATTGCGTCGAGCGAAGGCCGCAAGGTCGTCGTCGAGCGCCTCGTGCGCCAGCCGCAGGAAGAGGAAGCGCCTGCACCGCGCAGGGGCCGTACCGCTGCCGGCGGCGAGGACCGTCCGCGCCGCCGCGACGACCGCGACGCGGCTCCCGCCCGTCGGGGCCGGGAGACCGGCGAGCGCCCCTTCCGCGCCCACGGCGACGACGAGCGCCCGCGTAAGCCCCGTGAGGCCGGCGACCGGCCTTTCCGCAGCCGCGACGGCGACAAGCCGTTCCGCCCGCGCGGAGAAGGCGGTGAACGCCCATTCCGCTCCCGCGAGGGGGGCGAGGATCGTCCGCGCAAGCCGCAGGGTGACCGTCCGTTCCGCGCCCGCGGCGACGATGACCGTCCCCGTCGCGGCCCTCCGCGCGGGGATGCGCCCTCACGCGGTGGTCCGAGGGGTGGAGGCTTCAAGGGGGGCCCCGGAGGCGGGTCTAAGGGCGGTGCCTCGAAGGGGGGCTTCAAGGGCGGTTCCAAAGGCGGCCCGCGCGGCCGCCGCTGAACCAAGAGGAAACACCAACCTCGTCCTGAGAGACCAACACATTAGGGCTCCCTCGCTGTCATGGCCGGGCTTGTCCCGGCCAACCCGATCCTGTGAAGCGTGGCGCTTTTCGGATCGGGATCGTCAGTACAAGGCGGGCGATAACCCAAACTCCTAGGATGGACTTTCCGAGACTCTATCGATGAGGTTCAGACCATGAGAATCGTGGGCGGACGCTGGCGCGGCCGCTCGCTCAAGGGGCCGAGTTCGGACGCGATCCGCCCGACCTCGGACCGCCTGCGCGAGACGCTCTTCAACATCCTCCAGCACGGCTATGACGACCCCGTCGAGGGCGCGCGCGTGCTCGATCTCTTCGCCGGGACCGGCGCCCTGGGACTTGAAGCCCTCTCGCGCGGCGCCGCCTTCGCGCTCTTCGTCGATGATGGCGCGCAGTCCCGCGGCATCATCCGCGAAAACGTAGAGGCCCTTGGGGCCGGCGGCGCAACCCGCCTCTTCCGCCGCGACGCCACCCGCATGGGCGATGCCAGCCCCAACGCCCCCTTCTCCCTCGTCTTCTGCGACCCGCCCTATGGAAAGGATCTCGCCCCCAAAGCCCTGCGCTCCTGCGCCGAGGGCAGATGGCTCGTGCCCGACGCCCTCGTGATCGTGGAAGAGGCGGAAGGCGCCGAGGTCACGCTGCCGGAAGGGTTCGAGGAGCTCGAGCGGCGGGATTACGGGGAGACGAAGGGGGGGTTCGGGCGGGTCAGGGGGGAAAAAGGGCCCATTCTCCGGCGGCAAGACGGGTGTCCTATCTTCGATTCCGCATAACATTGCGTCACCGCGCCACGAGGCGCTCTTCTTCTCGACGCAATGGGTGATCGCCATGGCCGCGCCGTCTCTGGGGGGCTCCGTTCTCGCTTCCGTCAGGCATCCAGTTCCCGCATATGACGGCGCTGAGCAACGGCACGTTCCTGTTCGTCGGGCGAAGCGGGACGTTCCCGGACTACAAGCTTAAAGCCTGGATCTACAACGCGGATGGTTCCCTGAAAGCCGAGCAGATCCTGGACGTTCCCGATCACGGGCTTCCAGGAATTGTCGGGCATCTGGAGGTCCCCGCGATCGACCCCATGGCAGTGGAACTGCCCGACGGACGCATCTCGATCACGTGGACAGCGTATACACCTTCCTCCGGGAACACCTACGTCGCGCCCTGGGTCGGCATCTACGGCGCCGATCTGGCACCGATCGGAGCACCTAAACCTGTCTTCGATCCGGTCTCCGGCGCCAGGGATTATGCGGAATCGATCGCCGCACTCCGCGATGGAACTCTCGTCATCAGCGCCCGCGACGAAAACGACGGCCATGCATATGTGCGTCTTTTCAGCCCGGATGGCGCGCGGTCGGCCGCGCTGGATCTTGGCGTGGCTGGCGGCCCTCAGCCGGGAGCCGTTCTCACCGACGTGACCGCCCTGGACAATGGCAGTGCCGTCGTCGTGGTGCGCGAGAACACGTCGTCCCTCAAAGGCTATATGCTCACGCGGTCCGGTGCCGGCGGGGCAACCCTTTCGGCTCCGTTTTCCATCTCGACGAGCACTTCGCCGATCAAGGAAGGGGTCAAGGTCACCGGACTTGAAGGCGGCGGCTTTGTCGTGACGTGGATGGAGCAAGGCTTGCCCGGGGAGCCGGATTTCAACAGCTTCCTGCAGGTCTACGACTCCGAAGGCGCCGCCGTTTCCGCCGCAAAGCCCATTTCATCCCTCTCTTTTCCGGATCTTCTCTCGGCTGGGCATTCCGATGTGCTCGCACTGCCGGATGGCGGCTTCGCCGTCGCTTATGAAAAAGCGACGGATTCGATCGGAGGGGCGCCGGGACTGGAAGTTCATCTCGCCATTTTCGACAGGCATGGCACACGAACGGCCGACGATGTTCGTGTCAGCCAGGAAGCGATAACGGCGTCCATCTATCTGCATGAACTTCAGCTCATGGCAGACGGGCGCATTCTCGTTTGGCACTCGCAGGGGATCCAGATCGTCGACCCGCGCGACCACGCGATCTCTCTGACCGGTACGGCCGGCAGCGATCATTACATCGGCACTGTCTTCGATGACGCGTTCGATGGCGGCGCAGGTACGGACAGGCTCGAAGGCGGTCGCGGCAACGACACTTATGTGGTCGACCATCCTGACGACCAGGTGGTGGAAAGGGCCGATGAGGGCCTCGACACGGTTCTGACGAGCGTCAGCTATGCCCTTGCTGCCCATGTCGAGCATCTCACGGCCACCGGCTCAGCCTCAATCGGCCTGACGGGGAATGAACTGGACAACGCGATCGCCGGCAATGCAGGCGCGAACCGGCTCGATGGTGGCGCGGGCAACGACACTCTCTCCGGCGGCCTCGGCGACGATACGCTCGACGGCGGCGCAGGCACCGATGTTCTCGATGGTGGGGAAGGCTTCGACTTCGTCTCGTTTGCGTCGGCCTCATCGGGGGTAACCGCAAACCTCTCTGGCGGCGCGGGCGATACCTTCATCGGGATCGAGGGTCTCCTGGGATCGTCCTTCGACGATGTCTTCACCGGCAGCGGATCCGCGCTTCTCATGGGCGGTGGCGGCAACGACGCCTATTTCGTCGGTCCCGGGGATGTTGTCGGCGAGGCAGGCCACGAGGGCCGGGATAGCGTGATCGCGAGCGGCAGCTATGCGCTGAGAGCGGATGCCGAGATCGAGATCCTCAGGCTCCAAGGGGTTTCGTCGAAAGTGGGCGCCAGTCTCATCGGCTCAGATACGGACAATGCCTTCATCGGCCATGGCGGCACGAACACCCTCAGGGGTCTGAGCGGCAATGACACGCTCTCCGGCGGGTCCGGGAACGACAGGCTCTATGGCGGAACGGGCAAAGATGTCTTCGTGTTCGACACCGCTCTCAGCCGGACCAAGAACGTCGACCGGATCTACGACTTCGATCCGAGATACGACTCGATCCGTCTAGAGAACAAGATCTTCATCAAGCTCGGAAAAGGTTCGGCCACAGGCATCAAGTTCAAACCGGACATGTTCGTGAAGGGCAAAGCCGCCAAGGACAGGGAAGACCGGATCATCTACGACAAGGGGACCGGCGCGCTCTATTACGACCCGGACGGCACCGGTTCCAAACCGCAGGTCAAATTCGCCACGCTGAACAAGAACCTCAAGCTCAGCTCCAGCGACTTCTTCGTGATCTGAGCGGCGAGTGTCGGCCCTGGCCGAATTTGCCCAGCCTTGATCCAGCCGTTATACCCCGTCTTTCCCAATCGTCGCGAAGGAAAGGCCACCATGAAAGCGGTTCTCTTCGAGCAGTTCGGCCAGCCTCCGCGCGTGCAGAACGTGCCGGACCCGACCCCTTCGGCGGAGGGAGTCGTGATCAAGGTGGAGGCGACGGGCCTATGCCGGAGCGACTGGCACGGCTGGATGGGGCACGATCCCGATGTGGTGCTGCCGCATGTGCCGGGGCATGAGCTCGCCGGCACGGTTCTGGCAACCGGCAGGCAGGTGACGCGCTGGAAGAAGGGCGACCGGGTGACTGTGCCGTTCGTGGGCGGGTGCGGGCACTGCCATGAGTGCCATTCGGGCAACCACCAGGTCTGCGAGCAGCAGTTCCAGCCGGGCTTCACGGCCTGGGGATCCTTCGCGGAATACGTGGCGGTCGATTACGCCGACACCAACCTCGTGGCCCTGCCCGACGAACTCGACTTCGCCACCGCCGCGAGCCTCGGCTGCCGCTTCGTCACGTCGTTCCGCGCCATCGTCGACCAGGGCCGCGTGAAGCCCGGGGAATGGGTGGCGGTGCACGGATGCGGCGGCGTGGGCTTGTCTGCCATCATGATCGCCAGCGCCATGGGGGCGAACGTGATCGCCATCGATCTCACCGACGAGAAGCTCGCCTTCGCCCGGACGATGGGCGCGGTGGCGACCGTCAATGCGCGCGAATCCGCCGATGTGGTCGGCGCCGTCAAGGAGATCACGAAGGGCGGCGCGCATGTGTCCATCGACGCCCTGGGCCATCCCGCGACCTGCTTCAATTCCATTGCGAACCTGCGCCGCCGCGGGCGTCACGTTCAGGTCGGCCTGATGGTGGGAGAGCATGCCCGCGCCCAGGTGCCGATGGCGCAGATCATCGCCCACGAGCTGGAGGTCTACGGCAGCCACGGCATGCAGGCCTTCCGCTACCAGGACATGATGGCCATGATCCGCACGGGCAAGCTTGCACCGCAAAAGCTCGTCGGCCAGCATATCGGCCTCGACGACGCCCCGGCCGCACTCATGGCCATGGACCGGTTCGAAGGCCTGGGGATCAGCGTCATCACGCGCTTCTGAGAGCGGTGCGCGGTGGCCCTGTTCACCGTTCCGGTCGAAAACAATCGCCTTCCGGGTCCAGCATTGGTAGAGACCGTGGCAACATGAGGATTGGGCGAAGCCAGTGACGGAGACGGATGCCATTGTTGCGCTGATCGCGCTCTTCGAGCGTGAGGGCTATGCGCGGATCGAGCCGCCGGTGTTGCAGCCGGCGGACGTGTTCATCGACCTTTCGGGCGAGGATATCCGGCGGCGCATGTTCGTGACGCAGGACGCTGCCGGGGCGGAGCTGTGCCTGCGGCCCGAATACACGATCCCGGTCTGCCTGCATCATCTCCACCGGCATGGCGCCCAGCCCTCCGGCTATTCCTATGGCGGGCCGGTCTTCCGCATGCGCCCGGGCGAGAGCGGCGAGTTCCTGCAGGCGGGCCTGGAATCCATCGGCCGCAAGGACGTCTCGGCGGTCGATGCGGAGATCCTCGCCCTTGCCCTGGACGGCCTCAAGCAGTTCGGCGGTCCCGCTCCGGTCGTAAAGCTGGGCGACATGGGCCTGCTCCATGCCCTGATCGATGCCCTGGGGATCGCACCGGCCGCCAAGAGGCGGGTGATCCGGGCGATCGTGTCGGGCCAGGGGCTGGTGAGCCTTTCCGAGCCCGATGGACCCGGCGCCGAAGAACACGCCGGCCTGCTCGCCGCCATTGAGGGGCAGGCACCCCAGGCGGCCAAGGCCTTCGTGGAGGATATTCTCTCGATTGCGGGCATTGCCCGGGTCGGCGGGCGCAGCGCGGGCGAAATCGCCGAGCGCTTCCTGGCCCGTGCGTCGAACCGGACCGGACTGCCTGACGAAGCCCGGCAGGTGCTGGAACGCTATCTCACCATCGCGGGCGACCCCGACCAGGCGGCCCATGCGGTACGGACGCTTGCCAGGGATTCGGGGCTCGATCTCGACGGGGCGCTCGGCCTCTTCGAGGCGCGCACCGGCTTCATGGCGGCCCGGGGGCTCGATGTGAGCGCCTTCTCCTTCGCCGCCACCTTCGCGCGCAATCTCGACTACTATACGGGCTTCATCTTCGAGGTTCAGGACCCGCGCCGCGGCGACGGCAAGCCCGTCGTAGGCGGCGGGCGCTACGACCACCTGCTCGAACATCTCGGCGCCGATGCGCCGATCCCGGCGGTCGGTTGCTCCTTCTGGCTCGACCGTCTCGTGGGGAGGCCCTGATGACCGATTCTCCTCTCATTCTGGCGGTTCCCTCCAAGGGACGCCTGCAGGAGAACGCGGCCGCGTTCTTCGCCCGGGCCGGCCTCGTCTTCACCCAGTCCCGGGGCGCCCGAGACTATCGCGGCACGCTTGCCGGGGTGCCCGACGTGGAGGTCGCCTTCCTGTCGGCCTCCGAGATCGTGAGCCAGCTCGCCAGCGGCACAGCCCATCTCGGCATCACCGGCGAGGACCTGATCCGCGAGCAGATCGCTGACGCGGACGAGGCGGTGGAGCTGCTCACCCCGTTGGGCTTCGGCCACGCCAATGTGGTCGTCGCCGTGCCTCAGGCCTGGATCGATGTGCGGACCATGGCCGATCTCGACGAGGTCGCGGCCGATCTTCGCGCGCGCCACGGTACCAAGATGCGGGTCGCGACCAAATACGTGAACCTCACGCGCCGGTTCTTCGCCGATAAGGGCGTCGCCGATTACCGGATCGTCGAGAGCCTGGGCGCCACCGAGGGCGCGCCGGGCGCAGGCTCGGCAGAGCTGATCGTCGACATCACCACGACGGGCGCAACGCTTTCGGCCAATGCCTTGAAGATCCTCGATGACGGCGTGATGCTGCGCTCCGAGGCCAATCTCGTCGCCTCAGCGCGCGCGCCCTGGACGAATCGGGCTCGGGCCGCCGCAACCGCCGTGCTGACCCGCATCGCCGCCGAGGAAGAGGCCCGCACGAGCCGCGAGGTTCGCGCGGCGCTCGATCCGGCGCGGGCTTCCGCGCTCGTGTCGCTGGCGAAGGAGCACGGCGCGACCCTGCCCTACGGCAATGCCTTGGGCCGCGAGGTCGTGCTGCATTGCCGGGCCGCGACGGTGTTCGAGATCGTGGCGGCCCTGCAGGGGATCGGCGCGCAGGACATTACGGTGCGGGCCTTCGATTACCTGTTCCGCCCCACCAATGCGCTCACCGAACGTCTCCTGCGGCGGATCGGCTAGCATCACCGTGAACGCGCCTTCACCAAGGTTTCAACCTTGGTGTGCATCTTCACGTGAGAGAGTTGCCTCAATGCTCAAGGCCACTTATGGTCCCTGCGCTTTTTTGTAGTAGAGGTTCCGATGAACGCGCTTCGACTTGCGACATGTCTGGTGGCCCTCGCGGCCGTCTCGGGAGCTCATGCCCAATCGGCCGCGACCCTTGGCCGGCCGGCCGGCCCGACCCGTCAGGTGGATAACAAGGTTCCGCAGCCGGGCGAGGGAGGCAAGATCTTCCCGTTAAACTCCTCCTGGGTGGCCGTCAGCCTGAACGGGAAGCCCTTCACGGGTGAGCGTCCGAGCTTCAGGCTCGACGACCAGCTCCGGGCCACCGGCTTCAGCGGCTGCAACACCTATGCCACAGCGGCCTATCCCCTGCGCGAGCAAGGCTTGGCCGTCGGCCCCTTCGCCCTGACGAAGAAGAGCTGCGACAAGTCCACGATGGCCATCGAGCAGGCCTTCCTGGTAGCGCTCCGTTCCTCGGGCAAATGGGACATCCAAGGCCGCAATCTGATCATCCAGACCCAGAACGGCGGTCGGCTGATCCTGGAGCGCTCGCTTTAAAACATTGGCTTCGAGGGAATAAATAAGGGCCGGCTTCACGCCGGCCTTTTTCGTTGGTCTGCCCTTCGCATCCACATCCTCGCATAGACCACCAGCTGCATTCGTTCTAAACGGCTAAGCTCCTGAGAAGTCAGCGGAGCCCATCATGCGCCTGTCGATCGTCACGTCAGCCGTCGTCGCGGCCCTGGTGGGGTTCGGCAGCACGATCGCCATCATCATCGCCGCCGCCCAGGCCGTGGGAGCCGATGCGGCGCAGACCTCGTCCTGGGTGGCGGCCCTGTGCCTGTCCATGGCGGCGACGGCCGGATATCTGAGCGTCCGGTACCGGATGCCGGTCGTGACCGCCTGGTCGACGCCCGGCGCGGCGCTGATCGCGGCCTCTGCCGGCATCTCCATCCATGCGGCGGTCGGAGCCTTTCTCCTGGCCGGTGTCCTCATCGTGCTGGCGGGCTTCATCAGGCCTTTCGGGCGGCTGATCGAGCGTATTCCCACCTCCATCGCGGCCGCCATGCTGGCAGGCGTCCTGCTGCAGTTCGTCGTCGGGGTCTTTCAGAGCGCTCAGGGCGCGCCCGGTCTCGTCCTGCCCCTGGTCGGCATCTTCCTCGTGGTGCGCCTGTTCAATCCTGCGCTCGCCGTGCTGGCTGTGCTCTTCGTCGGCCTCGTCATCGCCTTCGGCGGCGGCATGGCCCGGCCGGTCACGTCCGACCTCACCCTGTCCACCCTCACCTTCATTCCCCCTGCCTGGGACGTCACGGCCCTGATTGGCCTCGGGCTCCCCCTGTTCCTGGTGACGATGGCGTCGCAGAACCTTCCGGGCTTCGCGGTGCTCAAGGCGTCCGGCTACGAGCCGCCTTCCAGCCCCATCCTCGCCGTGACGGGCTTAGCTTCGATCGTGACGGCCTTCTTCGGCGCCCATACGAGCAACCTCGCGGCAATCTCGGCCGCGATCTGCACCGGGCCCGACACCCATCCGGACCCGAAGAAGCGCTGGATGGTCGGCCCCTTCTACACCCTGAGCTATCTCGTCTTCGCCGCCTTCAGCGCCGCGCTCATCGGCCTGATCGCCGCTCTGCCGCCCGAACTGATCAAGACCGTCGCGGGCTTGGCCCTGATGGGGGCCTTCATGGGCGCGCTGACCTCCGCCCTCTCGGAGGTTTCCCAGCGGTTTCCCGCCATCGTCACTCTCGTCGTCACGGCCTCCGGCCTCACCCTCTTCGGCATCGGCTCGGCCTTCTGGGGGCTCGTAGCCGGCCTCGTGACCCTCGGGCTCGATTTCCTGGCGCATCGTGCGGAAAAGTGAATCCGGTTTTCCGCCTGAACGATGCGCCCCGCCAACGGTTGGGGCATCGGATCGGACCCAAAAGTGCAGATCCACTTTTGAGTCCGATGTTCTGGCCGTCGCCTTGCGCAAGCGCGGCTGATCTGGACGTCCGCCTCCGTTAAGCTTAAGACTTCATTACGAAGAACAAGAACGGGGACTCTCATGGCGGGGATGAAGCGTGCAGGGCGGCTTGCCGCCCTGGTTCTGACGGCGGCTCTGGGAGCCTGCCAGGGGCTCAGCGAGTCGCCCGAAGGCATTCCGGTGGCCCTGGAGAGCATCGACGGCGCCCCTGCCCCCATCCGCACCGCCCTCGTCGACGAGCTGACCAATGCCGCCAGCGACCGCAAGGTCGACCTCGTGGGCGCCAGCGCCCAGGCCCGCTATCGGGTCCGAGGCTATCTGTCGACCTCGACCGAGGATGGCGAGACCAAGGTGGCCTATGTCTGGGACGTGTTCGATTCCCAAAAGCGCCGGGCCAAGCGCCTGGCCGGATCGAGCCCCGTACTGGCACCATCCATCTCGGCTCTCGACAAGGCGGCGCTCGCGAAGCTGGCGCAGGCCAGCATGAACGAGATCGCCGAATTCCTGACCGCTGCGAAGTCGGAAACGGCATCCGAGACCTCGGCTGCCCCCGACGCACCTATTCAGACGGCGGAGGTCTCGGGCGATGACTCCGCTGTTGCAATGCAATAAGCGCATGGCAGCGAGCCAAACTTGCAGCGGATTGGAAGCCTTCCATGTATTGTGACGGCTCCGTATCGCTGCTAAGAGCCTTGCGCCCAGCCGTGCAGGGATTATGGCGTTGCGCAGCGGGTGTTATCGGTCACTCGAAGCCAAAGTTGCTTGCATGAAGCTCGTTGCGGGAAATTCCAATCGTCCGCTGGCGGAGGCCATCTCCGCCTATCTCAATGTTCCGTTGGCCAAGGCCCAGGTCAAGCGCTTCGCGGACATGGAAGTCTTCGTCGAGATTCAGGAGAATGTGCGCGGCGAGGATGTGTTCATCATCCAGTCGACCTCGTTCCCCACGAACGACCACCTGATGGAGCTTCTGATCATCACGGATGCGCTGCGCCGCTCTTCGGCAAAGCGCATCACGGCGGTGATCCCCTATTTCGGTTATGCCCGGCAGGACCGTCGCATGTCGGGCCGCACGCCGATCTCGGCCAAGCTCGTCTCCAACCTCATCACACATGCGGGCGTCGACCGCGTGCTGACGCTGGATCTCCATGCCGGTCAGATCCAGGGCTTCTTCGACATTCCCACCGACAACCTGTTCTCGGCCCCGGCGCTCGCGCGCGACATCAAGGATCACCTCGATGGCGGCAACCGCATGGTGGTCTCGCCCGACGTGGGCGGCGTGGTGCGCGCCCGCGCGCTCGCCAAGCGCATCGATGCTCCTCTCGCCATCGTCGACAAGCGCCGCGAGCGCCCTGGTGAATCCGAGGTGATGAACATCATCGGCGACGTGTCCGGCCGCTCCTGCATCCTCGTCGACGATATCGTCGATTCCGGCGGCACCCTGGTGAACGCAGCCGACGCCCTCCTGGCCAACGGAGCCAAGGAGGTCTACGCCTACATCACCCACGGCGTCCTCTCCGGCGGCGCGGTGGCCCGCATCGCCAGCTCCCGCCTGAAGGAGCTCGTGATCACCGATTCCATCATGCCGACGGAAGCCGTGAAGGTGGCCCACAACATCCGGGTCATCTCCATCGCGCCCCTCATGGGCGAGGCCATCGGCCGTACGGCAACGGAAAGCTCGGTGTCGAGCCTGTTCGACTGAGGCGAGCAATCTTGCATTTTCGGTAGTTATTATCTATAAGCCGCCTCGCGCCCGCTCGACACCCTTGGAGGCACGGGCGCTGACCTCATGGCCGCCGATAGATTTCCTTATGGGAACCTTGGCGGCCATCGGTTTTATAACTCCCATTTTAAGGACCACGACCATGAGCGAAATTAAGCAAATCAAGGCCGTGGCGCGCGACCGGAGCGGCAAGGGGGCCGCCCGGGCCGTTCGTCGCCAAGGCCAAGTTCCTGCCGTTATCTACGGTGCCGGTCAGCCCGCCCAGGCGATTGCTCTTGACTTCAACCAGACCAAGCAGCTGATCTTCGCCGGTCACTTCCTGACCACGATCTTCGAGATCGACGTCGACGGCAAGACGGTTCGCGCCATTCCGCGCGACTACCAGCTCGACCCGGTGCGTGACTTCCCCGTCCACGTTGACTTCCTGCGCCTTGCGCAGGGCCAGGCGATCAAGGTCGTGGTTCCGGTGCACGTGGTCGGCCAGGAGAAGAGCCCGGGCGTGAAGCGCGGCGGCACGCTCCAGATCGTGGAGCACTCGGTGGAACTGCTCGTTCCGTCCGACGCGATCCCGGACTACATCGAGGCTTCGGTCGACGGTCTCGACATCGGTTCCTCGGTTCACCTTGAGGACATCAAGCTGCCGAACGGCGCCAAGGCGACCTCCACCGAGAACCTCACCCTCGTCACCGTCGTGGCCCCCACCGGATTGAAGGAAGAGGAAGAGGCTCCGGCGGCTGCCGAAGGCACCGCGGCCGCCTAACGGCCTCATCGGGCGTTTCAAGCCCATTGATCGGCTTCGACGCTCCGACCGCAAGGCCGGAGCGTTTCTTATGAGCAGGACCCAGCGATGCGCCTTTTCGTCGGCCTCGGCAATCCCGGATCGCGCTATGCCAGGAACCGCCACAATATCGGTTTCATGGCCGTGGACGAGATCGCGCGCGCGCACAACGCGGGCCCCTGGCGCAAGCGTTTCCAAGCCGAGGCGGCCGACGCGGTGATCGGCGGGGAGAAGGTTCTGCTGATCAAGCCGCAGACCTACATGAACCTGTCCGGGCAGGCCGTGGGAGAAGCGCAGAACTTCTTCAAGATTCCGCTGCACGACGTGACGGTCTTCTACGACGAGCTCGATCTTCCCCCGGCTAAGCTGCGCGTGAAGATCGGCGGCGGCAATGCCGGCCATAACGGCCTGCGCTCGATCTCGGCCCATTGCGGCAACGATTACCGCCGCGTGCGTCTCGGCATCGGCCATCCGGGGCACAAGGCTCTCGTGCAGAACCACGTGCTGGGCGATTTCGGGAAGAGCGAAGAGGCCTGGGTCGACGACCTGTGCCGGATCATCGCGGACAACGCCGCCCTCCTCGCCAAGGGAGAGGACGGGAGTTTTCAGAATAAGGTCCACCTCGCCATGGAGGCGAGAGGCTGGACAGACGTGAAGCGGCCGGGCGAAAAGGCCGCTGACAAGTAAAAATTCACGCCGGCGTTTGATCGGCCATAAACAAGGAGTGAGGCCATGGGCTTCAAGATGGGCATCGTCGGCCTGCCGAACGTGGGCAAGTCCACCCTCTTCAACGCGCTGACGCAGACCGCTGCCGCGCAGGCTGCGAATTATCCGTTCTGCACCATCGAGCCCAATGTGGGCGACGTGGCCGTGCCGGACGAGCGGCTCGACCAGCTTGCGGCCATCGCCGGCTCGGCGCAGATCATCCCGACCCGCCTCACCTTCGTGGACATCGCGGGCCTCGTGCGCGGCGCGTCCCGCGGCGAAGGCCTCGGCAACCAGTTCCTCGCCAATATCCGCGAGGTTGACGCCATCGCCCACGTGGTGCGCTGCTTCGAGGACACGGACATCACGCACGTCGAGGGCAAGATCGACCCCATCGCCGATATCGAGACTATCGAAACCGAGCTGATGCTGGCGGACCTCGACAGCCTCGAGAAGCGCGTCACCGCGCTCGAGAAGAAGGCCAAAGGCAACGACAAGGAGGCCAAGGAGACCCTCGACCTCGTCAACCGCACCCTGCCGCTGCTGCGCGACGGCAAGCCCGCCCGCATGGTGGAGCGGAAAGTCGAGGAGGAGCGCCTGTTCCAGATGCTCGGCCTCCTGTCTTCCAAGCCCGTTCTGTATGTCTGCAACGTCGAGGAGGCCTCCGCCGACAAGGGCAATGCCTTCTCTGCGCGCGTGTTCGAGCGGGCCAAGGAGGAAGGCGCCAAGGCCGTGGTCGTCTCGGCCAAGATCGAGAGCGAGATCGCCGTCCTGCCGCCCGACGAGCAGAAGGAATATCTCGAGGCCGTGGGTCTCGAGGAACCCGGCCTCAACCGCGTGATCCGCGCCGGCTACGAGCTGCTGGGCCTCATCACCTACTTCACCGTCGGCCCCAAGGAAGCCCGCGCCTGGACGATCACCAAGAGCACCAAGGCCCCGGCCGCCGCCGGCGTGATCCACACGGATTTCGAGAAGGGCTTCATCCGCGCCGAAACCATCGCCTATGTGGACTACACCACGCTCAAGGGCGAAGCGGGCGCGCGCGATGCCGGCAAGCTGCGGCTGGAAGGCAAGGAATATACCGTGCAGGACGGCGACGTGATGCACTTCCGGTTCAATACGTAAGGCCTCTTATCCAGTCTCCGTTATGGCCGGCCTTGTGCCGGCCATCTCGTTTTGAAAAGCGCCGCACTCTTCCGATCGAGATCACCGGCACAAGACCGGTGATGACGTGAGGAGCCGGGGAGAACCCCTCACCAACCTGTCAGTTTCCTGAACGCGGGCTTTTTCATCCGTTCAGGGCCGGCATGCGACAAAGCCTGCATCAAGGATGTGATCCATGCAGGCTTTATTCGACACCTTCGTCTCTCCCGGGCTCGGCCAGGCCGAATTCTTCGTCGGCGTTCTCACGGCCTGCGGCTTTCTCATGATCGGCATTTCGGCCCTGCTCCCCAAGAGAGGCGCCGACAAGCTCGAATGGTGGGAGAGATAATTCCCGTCAGGGCAGCCGCAGGGCCTTCGGTCCGATCCCGAGGCCGATCTGCAAGCTCTCCGCAATGCGCCGTGCCCGGTCCACGAAGAAGGCGGCCACATCCGGCTCGCAGATCTCGCGGGCCGTCATCTCGAACAGCGTCAGCCAGCGGGTGAACAGCTCCGGCGTGAGCTCGAGGCCGAAATGGGCCGCTTGGGGCTTGCCTTGGTAGCGGCCGGTCCTGAGCGCAATCGACGACCAGAAATCCACCATCAGGGCAAGATGCCGGCTCCAGCGGCCCGACAGCACTTTGTGGAAGATGGGACCGAGTTCCGGATCGCGGATCACCCGGTCGTAGAAGGTCTCCACGAGCTCACGGATCAGCTCCTCCGAGACGCCCTCGGCCGGGCTGATGATTGGGATGCTGCGGCCTGTGGCGGCTGAATGGGCCAATGTGCCTTTCTCCTGCTCGATACTCCCCGACATGGACGTGCGCCCGGCCTGGGTCAACCTGCCCTCTACAGGACGAATCGTCTCCCTCGCGATGATCGAGATCAATCCGGATCGATCCCGAACCTTGAGCGTTGACACTTCGTCATCTTCAATGCGTCGTCATGCAGCTTCATCACCGTCACGACTGGAACCTTACACCGTCCGAGGCCATCGCCCTCCAGCAGCAGCTGAGAACGGAGGTCCTGTCCGACCGGCCCATTGATCTCGATGCGGTCAGGCTCGTGGCCGGGGTCGACGTGAGCGTGAAGAACGAGCAGTCCCAGGCGGCCATCGTGGTGGTCACCTATCCGGGATTCCTCCTGGTGGAGACCGTGCTGGCGCAGCGCCCGACGCCGTTTCCCTATGTCCCGGGCCTCCTGAGCTTTCGCGAAGGGCCGGTTCTCGAAGAGGCCTTCGAGAAGCTGAAATCCGAGCCGGACGTCTTCCTCTTCGACGGCATGGGCATCGCCCATCCTCGCCGCATCGGCATCGCCAGCCATATGGGCCTGTGGCTGCAGCGTCCCACCATCGGCTGCGGCAAGACGCTCCTGTGCGGACGCTACAAGGATCTGGGCGAGGAGAAGGGCTCCGCCGCTCCCCTGGTGGACCGCAAGGAGACCATCGGCGTGGCATTGCGCACCCGTACGGCCAAGAATCCCATGTTCATCTCACCCGGGCATCTGGCCGATATTCCCACGGCGGCGGAACTCGTCCTGCGCTGTTCTCCAAAGTATCGCTTGCCCGAACCGATCCGCTTGGCGCACAACGCGGCTGGACAATTCAGCCCCCTTCCGGCCTGACCTGAGGCGATACGCTCAAACCGCATCGATCGAGACCATGCCCCGCTACGCTTTCGAAGATTTCACGCCCGGCTCCACCCGGATGCTCGGTCCCACCATCGTCACCAAGGAGGCGCTCCTCGCCTTCGCGCGGGAATATGACGCGCAGCCCTTTCACGTGGACGAGGTCGCGGCCAAGGACAGCTTCATCGGCACGCTCATCGCCTCCGGCTGGCACACCTGCAGCATCAACATGCGCCTTCTGGCCGACGAGGTGATCCTCGATTCCACGTCCCTCGGCTCGCCGGGGATCGAGGAGGTGAAGTGGCTGAAGCCCGTCAGGCCGGGCGACGCCCTGCGCTCGCGTATGACGATCCTCGAGAGCCGCCCTTCGATGAGCCGTCCCTCCCTCGGCCTCGTGCGCTTCCAGTTCGAGATGCTGAACCAGGAGGACGAGGTGGTCTTCGCGCAGAAGAACTGGATCATGTTCGGCCGACGCGACGCGGACCCGGTCAAGGGCACCGGTCCCGGGCTCCTGTCCGCGGCGGCGGCCGCCATGCCGGACCACGCGCCGGAGCGGGAGCTGCCGCATATCTCCTCCAATCCCTATTTCGAAGATCTCGTGATCGGCGAGACGGAAGTGCTGGGGTCCCACACCTTTACACCCGATGACATCGTCGGCTTTGCCCGGCAATTCGACCCGCAGCGCTTCCATGTGGACGCGGAGGCTGCAAAGGACAGCCTGTTCGGCGCGCTCTGCGCCTCGGGCTGGCATACGGCGAGCGTCTGGATGAAGCAGATGGTCGGCTACCGCGACCGCATCCGCGCCTATGCGCTGGCCCATGGCGGCCGGCCCGCGCGTCTCGGCCCCTCCCCCGGCTTCTCCAATCTGAAATGGCTGAAGCCGGTCTATGCGGGCGACACGATCACCTACCGCACGACCGTTTCCTCCAAGCGCGCCTCGGCGTCCCGCCCCGGCTGGGGTTTGGTGTTCCACCACAACACCGGCACGAACCAGCACGGCGAAGAGGTGTTCGCCTTCGACGGCATGGTGTTCTGGGAACGGCGAGCCTAAACGGCTTTCGAGGCTTCGGCCCGCGCGCGGGTCTCCTCGTCGAGAATTGCCCGGATCCCGGCGAGGACAGGATGGGCCGATGTCTGCTTCCGCCCGTAGCCGAGATTGAACGCGTAGTCGAAATCCGCCGGATTCCGGCCCTGGTTGTGCTGGAGGATCGTCTCCAGCTTGTCGAGGCCCTTGGCGAGGATCGCCTCGGGTGACGAGGCGGCCTCGTATTCCTCCCACAGGGCCAGAATCTCGGCGCGCTTGTCCGGATGAAGCGCCCTGGTCAGGATTTCCAGGTCGGCCCGCTCCTGGGCCGACTTGTCCGAGCCCTCCGTCTGCAGAACCGCCGGAATGTCGCCGTTCAGGGCTTCGCCGAGGTCGTGAACGATACAGAGCTTGATGAGGCGCAGGAGATCGATGCCCTCGAACTCGTCCGAGAGCACGAGCGCCATGAGGCACAGGCGCCACGTATGCTCCGCCGTGCTCTCCGGACGTCCTGTCGACGTGAAGCCACTGCGCAGGGTGCCCTTGAGCCTCTCCGCCTCACGCAGGAATTCCAGCGCCCCGAGGATGCGGTCGCCCGTCATCGGCGCTCCCTCAATGTCCCTCGAAGCTCACGAGGCTGCGCACCTCGACGCCGAGGTCGCGAAGCTTCTTCGCGCCGCCGAGATCGGGAAGGTCGATGATGAAGCAGGCGGCCACGATATTGGCACCCATCTGGCGCAGGAGCTGGGTCGCCGCGACGGCGGTGCCGCCAGTGGCGATGAGGTCGTCCACGAGGATCACCCGCTCGCCCTGGCCGATGGCATCCGTGTGGATCTCCATCTCGTCGACGCCGTATTCAAGCGAATAGGCGATCCGCACCGTCTCATGGGGCAGCTTGCCCTTCTTCCGGATCGGCACGAAGCCCGAGGAGAGCTGGTGCGCGATGGCGCCGCCGAGAATGAAGCCGCGCGCCTCGATCCCCGCCACCTTGTCGACCCGCCCGCCCGCGAAGGGATGGACGAGTTCGTCCACCGCGCGGCGGAAGGCGCGGGCATCGCCCAAGAGGGTGGTGATGTCCCGGAAGACGATGCCGGGCTTCGGGTAATCCGGGATCGACCGGATCGCGGCCTTCAGGTCGGTGATGAGACGCTGGTCCATGCTTGAGCCTGCCATAGGTAGAATTGTTGAGGTTATCCGAGGAGCCGTGCCATGGCCGAACAACCCTCCCGAACCGTTCTGACCGATATCGATATTCCCTTTGGAAGCCTTGTTCTCTTCTTCGTCAAGGCTTCGCTCGCAGTGATCCCGGCCGCGATCATCGTAAGCTTCATCGTGGCGCTCATCAGCTGGATCTTCGGCGCGCTCTTCGGCGTCGGTCACATGGGGTGGATGATGCGCTAGATCGTCTGCGCCTTCAGAACCCTGCCCGCCACCGCGTCGAGCTTCTTCATCAGCTCCGGATCACGGGCGGAGGGGGCCGTCATGATGGCGCCGTCGAGCGCCCGGTCGGAGCCCACGGGACATGGCTCGTGCTCGGCCGGGAAATCCCTGGCGACGCGGGCGATCAGGCCGGCGACCTTGCGGGCGTTCTGGTGCGCGACGGCGACGACGGAGGTCACGTCCACGTCATCGTGCTCCTCATGCCAGCAATCGTAATCGGTCACCATGGCGATGGTCGCATAGGTGATCTCGGCCTCGCGGGCGAGCTTCGCCTCGGGCATCGCCGTCATGCCGATCACGTCGTAGCCGAGGTTCTTGTAGGTGATCGACTCGGCATAGGTGGAGAACTGGGGGCCCTCGATGCATACAAGCGTTCCACCGAGGGTGAACGGGATGTGCTCGGCCACGGCGGCATCGGCGATGCGCTGGCGCAGGAGCGGCCCGACCGGGTGCGCCATGGGCACGTGAGCGACGCAGCCCTGGCCGAAGAATGAGCTTTCGCGCCTGTATGTCCGGTCCACGTACTGGTCCACCAGGACGAAGAAACCGGGATAATACTCGTCCTTGAACGAGCCGCAGGCCGAGACCGAGATCAGGTCGGTGACGCCGGCACGCTTCATCACATCGATATTGGCCCGGTAGTTGATGTCGGAGGGCGAGAAGCGGTGGCCCCGCCCATGGCGCGGCAGGAACGCGACCTCGGTCCCGCCGATGCGCCCGACGCGCAGCACGTCGGAAGGCTCGCCCCAGGGCGAATCGATAGGCATTTCGCGCATGTCCTCGAGCCCCGGCAGGTCGTAGACCCCCGATCCGCCGATGATGCCTAGAACCGCCTTCGCCATCTCGAATCCTCACCTGCCTGGGCCTAAGCCCTTCATAGCCGATGGCAAGACCCGGCCCAAGCCGTCCCGCCTTGACGCGTCACTGCCCGGTCAAAGGGATCGCGGCGATTTCGTCCGTCAGGAGGCAGGGAAAGAGCGTCTCGCGTATGAGCCGGATCTGCCTCACGGGTGCCGCGACGGCGACCGGCAGGCTTTCGACGCATTCGATCATCGCGTCAGGAATCGCCATACTCGTCCGGTAGCGTGCGAGGGTCGTATGGATCAGGTCGTAGATGATCGGTTTCCGGCCCGGTGGCGGTGGAATCTCATTGACGATTCTCTCGCGGATGGCGTCGATCAGGCCCGTCTCCTCGATTGCCGTCGCGATGATGGCCGTGTCGGTGACCTTGAGGCGGGAAAAGCGCAGTTCCAGGGGCCGATGGCCTGTGCAGAGTTCTTCCAGGAGGTCTCGGGCCTGCCGGGCGATGCTGCGCCAGTACTGGTCCTTGTCGAAGTCGCCCTTCACCATCACCAGCGGATAGATCGTGACGTGGAGCCCAGGCTTGGGACCGACATGCAGGGGCTCGGGCCAGAGCGTCGCGAAGCGCCGCTGAACCTGAGCGAAGGCCTCCCGGGTCTCAGGCTCCAGGCTGGGCTGGACATGATAGGCGAGGCAGGGCTGCCCCCAGATATCGTCGGCAATTGTCTGCAGCATGAAGACCGGGATAGAACCGGCCCGGCATCCTGTCACCCGCAAAAAGAAAAAGGCCCCGAAACGGGGCCTTGATCCTGGTCTTTAGGGGTTGTGAGTCATCGGAGGCGTGGCGTGGCCATCGACCTCGCCGCCCACTCGGGCCCAGACCTTCTTCTTGGTGAAGTAGAGCAGGCCGGACAGGACGATCAGGAACAGGATGACCTGGAAGCCGAGGCGCTTGCGGGCCTCGAGGTGCGGTTCCGCCGTCCACATCAGGAAGGCCGTCACGTCGCGGGCATACTGATCCACGGTCTCGGGCACCTGCGGCTGGCCGGCCTCGTTCTTCGGATACTCGACCTGGCCGTCGCTGAGCGGCTTCGGCATGGCGATCACGTGGCCCGGATAGTAGTGGTTGTAATGACCACCCTGGGGCACGGTGAAGCCCTGCGGAGCCTCCTCGTAACCGTTGAGCAGCGCCGTCACGTAGTCGGCGCCGTTCTCCGAATACTGGCGGAACACGTCGGTGATGAACCAGGGGAAGCCGCGCTCGTAGGTGCGGGCCTTGGGCATCAGGGACAGGTCCGGCGGGGCCTTGCCGCCGTTCGCCGAGGCGGCGGCGTTCTCGTTCGGGAACGGCGACGGGAAGTGATCGGCCGGGCGGCCGGGACGCTCGAACATGTCGCCGGCCTCGTTCGGGCCGTCCTGGATCTTGTATTCCGCCGCCAGGGCACGGACCTGGGCCTCGGAGAATTCCGGACCACCGGGCTGGTGCAGGTTGCGGAAGGTCACGTAGCTCAGGCCATGGCAGGAGGCGCAGACCTCCCGGTAGACCTTGAAGCCGCGCTGGAGCTGGGCTCGGTCGAAGGTGCCGAACGGACCCGCGAAGCTCCACTTCTGGGCCGGCGGGACCGGGGTCTCGCCGGCGGCGAGGGCCGGAGCGGCCAGGCCGAGGACGGCGGCTGCGATGAGAAGAGTACGCTTCATCATAGTTTCTGTTTCCTCGACTCTCGCGTCAGCCCTTGGAATGCGGTTCGGGATTGGCGCCGGCCGGTATGCCCGCTCCGCCCTTCTGAACGCCCATGACGGATTCGAGGATCGAATTCGGCAGCGGCAGCGGACGCTCGACGAAGCCGAGCACCGGCAGGATGATCAGGAAGTGGGCGAAGTAGTAGACCGTGCAGATCTGGGAGGCGATCACGTACCAGCCCTCAGCCGGGCGGGAACCCAGCCAGCCGAGCAGGAAGCAAACAATCACGAAGATCCAGAAGAACTGCTTGTAGAGCGGGCGGTAGGCCGTGGAGCGGACCTTGGAGGTGTCGAGCCAGGGCATGAAGCACCAGATCACGATGGCCGCGCCCATGGCGATGACGCCGCCGAGCTTGTCGGGGATGGCGCGCAGGATCGCGTAGAACGGCAGGAAGTACCATTCCGGAACGATGTGCGCGGGCGTCACGGCCGGGTTCGCCGGGATGTAGTTGTCCGCATGGCCGAGATAGTTCGGCATGTAGAACACCCAATAGGCGAAGAAGATCATGAACACGACGACGGCGAACACGTCCTTGATCGTTGCGTAAGGCGTGAAGGGAACCGCGTCCTTGCCCGACTTGATCGGAATGCCGGTCGGGTTGTTCTGGCCCGGCACGTGCAGCGCCCAGATGTGCAGGATCACGACGCCCGCGATCATGAAGGGCAGCAGGTAGTGCAGCGAGAAGAAGCGGTTCAGGGTCGGGTTGCCCACCGAATAGCCGCCCCAGAGGTAGCTCACGATGGTCTCGCCGACGACCGGGATCGCAGAGAAGAGGTTCGTGATCACGGTGGCGCCCCAGAAGGACATCTGTCCCCACGGAAGCACGTAGCCCATGAAGGCGGTGGCCATCATCAGCAGGAAGATGATCACGCCGAGGATGTAGAGAACCTCGCGGGGCGCCTTATAGGAGCCGTAGTAGAAGTTCCGGAAGATATGCACGTAGACGGCGACGAAGAACATCGAAGCGCCGTTGGCGTGCAGGTAGCGGATCAGCCAGCCGTAGTTCACGTCGCGCATGATGTGCTCGACGGACTGGAAGGCGAGGCCCGCGTTCGGGGTGTAGTACATCGCCAGGAACACGCCAGTCACGATCTGCGCGGCGAGCATGAACACCAGGATGGCGCCGAAGGTCCAGAAATAGGTCAGGTTCCGCGGGACCGGGAACGCGATGAAGGACGAGTGGATGAGGCCTGCGATGGGCAAACGGCTCTCGAACCACTTACCGAAGGCGCTCTTGGGGACGTAGGTTGTGGGATGTGCGCTCATGGATATCGCCTGATCGTCGCTTTCAGTTACGCCGTGGCTTCTTGGCCGATCACGATCTTCGTGTCCGACGCGAAGGTATAGGGCGGAATCGGCAGGTTGATCGGCGCCGGGCCGCCGCGGACGCGCCCGGAGGTATCGAAGATCGAGCCGTGGCAGGGGCAGAACCAGCCATGATACTCACCCTGCTGGCCGAGCGGCACGCAGCCCAGATGGGTGCAGTTGCCGTAAACGATGAGCCACTGGACCTTGCCTTCCTTCACGCGCGCCGAATCCGGCTGCGGATCGCGCAGGGAGGCGACGTTCACGTCCTCGGCGGCCTTGATCTCCTCGGCCGTGCGGTGACGGATGAAGATCAGCTTGCCACGCCAGAAAACCTTGACGATCTGCCCTTCGGCGATGGGGGTCAGGTCCACCTCGACAGGGGCGCCGGCAGCCACCGTCGCAGCGTCGGGCGCCAGGGACTGCACGAAGGGCCATACCAGGGTGGCTCCGCCGACAACGGCAGCTGCGCCCGTGGCGATGTAGAGGAAATCGCGCCGTGTCGGCTCAGCGACATGAGTGGTGGTCTCGGCCACTTGGCTCTCCAGCATTGGTCAAAAAACGAGAACCGCGCATCGGCAATACCTTGGCAGCCAAGGCATTTGGCACACGAGGTCCACAATGGAACAAGCATGCGCGGCGACGCGCGCGCAATGCGACTGGGAGTCGCCGCGCGGTGGCTCTTTGGCACGGCCAAGCCCGGCTGTCCATAGCCGGATTGGAGTTGTTCCAGCCTGTGGCGCAAAATGCCGCCGCTGTTGCGCCCTCACGAGCTCCCTTGACGACGGAGCCCGATGCCCCGATGACGGGCCTATGCCCCGTCTTGCCATCTACCAGCCGGACATCCCGCAGAATACCGGCACCATGCTGCGCCTCGCCGCCTGCCTCGGCGTGCCGGTGGAGATCATCGAACCCGCGGCCTTCGACGTCTCCGACCGGAACCTGCGCCGCTCCGGGATGGATTATCTCAACCGCGTGGCGATCACGCGGCATATCTCCTGGCGCGCCTTCGAAGCCTGGCGACAGGAGGCCAAGGGCCGCCTGATCCTGACCACCACCAAGGGCGCGGTCCCTTACGCAGATTTCGCCTATAGGCCGGACGACATCATCCTGGTCGGCCGTGAATCCGCCGGCGTGCCGGAGGAGGTGCACCAGGCGGCGGATGCCCGGGTGATCATCCCCATGCAGCCCGGCCTGCGCTCCCTCAACGTCGCCGTGACCGCCGCCATGATCCTCGGCGAGGCCCTGCGGCAGACGAACACGTTTCCGCAAGTCCCCTTCCAGAAACCCGAAGCGACATCATCATGACCGACAAAGCCGACATCGAGCGCCTGCAGACGGAGGCTCCCCGCTGGTTCGCCACCCTGCGCGACCGGATCTGCGCCGCGTTCGAGACCCTGGAAGACGAGGTGGCGGCCCCTCTCCCCCCGGAAGCCTCGGAGCCCGGCCGGTTCGAGCGCACGCCCTGGGAGCGCAGGGACCACAGCGGAGCCCCCGGCGGCGGAGGCGTCATGTCCATGATGCGCGGCCGCGTGTTCGAGAAGGTGGGCGTGCACGTCTCGACCGTGCATGGAGAATTCGCGCCGGAATTCCGCGGCCAAATTCCGGGCTCGGACCAGGATCCGCGATTCTGGGCCGGCGGCATCTCGCTGATCGCCCATCCCTGGAATCCCAACGTTCCAACGGTGCACATGAACACCCGATTCGTGGTGACCACGAAGGCTTGGTTCGGCGGCGGGGCGGACCTCACGCCGGTGCTCGACCGACGGCGCTCCCAGGACGACCCTGATACCATCGCCTTTCACCAAGCCATGGAACAGGCCTGCCGAAGCCATGCGCCGGAAGGCTCCTACGAGAAATACAAGGCATGGTGCGACGAGTACTTCTTCCTCAAGCACCGCAACGAGCCGCGCGGCATCGGCGGCATCTTCTACGATTATCACTGGACCGGAAATCCCGACGAGGATCTAGCCTTCACCCGCCAGGTGGGCGAGGCCTTTCTCAAGATCTATCCCGAGATCGTCCGGCGCAACGTCACCAAGCCCTGGACGGAAGCCGACCGCATGGAGCAGCAGGTGCGGCGCGGACGCTACGTGGAGTTCAACCTGCTCTACGACCGGGGAACGATCTTCGGCCTGAAGACCGGCGGCAACATCGCGTCGATCCTCTCCTCCATGCCGCCGACGGTGCGCTGGCCTTAAATCCGTTCCAGCACGCGCCCGAGCAGATCCTTCGCATAACCCTCATCCGTCCGGCAGCCCTCCGCGAGCCAAGCCTGACGGGCCTGGGCGAGCAGTTGCCCGATCATCGGCCCCTTCGGAATGCCGCCCTCGATCAGGTCGGCGCCCCGCAAGGGGAAGACCGGCACCGGCTCGGCACCGGCCCGAAACCGGTCGAGCGCCTCGCGGGCCTCAGGCGCGACGACCGGACGGGGCTCACCGGCCGTGGCCGCGAGAGCGACCCGGAGGGTGTCGAGATCGTAGTCCGCCGCCAAGCGGCGGATGGCGGCGGCATCCAGGGGCAAGGCCCAGGTCCTGAGTAGGCACAGGAGCCTGCCATAGGCGACGAGCTTCTTGTGCTCGTCGTTGGAGAGCCGCAGGCGCTCCCGCAGCCGCTCCGCATCCTCCTCGACCATGACGGCGAGCGCGGCCAGCCGCCAGATCGGAACGGAATCGTCCCGGTCGGACGCCGCCACCCGGGTAAGGCGCCCGAACTCGGCAGCGCCGTCCAGAAGCCATGTGAGGAAACCGTGCTCGGCCAGGAGCCGGATGGTGTCCTCCGCCCGGCGGGCGACGATGAGCTTCAGGAGTTCGTGCCGGATCCGCTCCTTCGAGAGGATCGCCAGCCCCTGCCGCTCGGCGCCCGAGGCGGCGAGCCCCTCCGGGTCCGGATCGCCCTGCGCATATTCCGCGTGAAAGCGGAAGAAACGCATGATGCGCAGGTAATCCTCGCGGATGCGGGTATGGGCGTCGCCGATGAAGCGGACCCGCCGGGCCGCCAGATCCGCCAAGCCATCGGTATAATCGTGGAGGCGCCCGTCGAGGCCGAGCGAGAGGGCATTGATGGTGAAATCGCGCCGCCTTGCATCGAGCTCGAAATCGCGGCCGAAATGCACGACCGCATATCGCCCATCGGTTTCCACATCCTCGCGCAGGGTCGTGATCTCGTAGGGCTCGCCTTCGACGATCACTGTGATCGTGCCATGCTCGATCCCGGTCGGGACAGCCTTGAAGCCGGCCGCCTCCGCGCCTGCCACGATGGCGTCCGGCAGCAGGGTCGTGGTGCAATCCACCTCTGTGACGGGCCTGCCGAGAAGGGCGTTGCGCACGGCGCCGCCCACAATGCGCGTCTCCTGCGCATCGTCGTTGAAGACCTCCAGGAGGCGGCGCAGCGCCGGGCGCTCCAGAAGGCTTGCGAGGGCTTGTCGGTCGAGCATGTCCATCACTCGAAATGTCCCGGTATCACACGGCCGTTCTCAACATGTGTCGGCACATAAGCGCCGGTCTGGCGCTCGTCCACGAGGCCCGTGACGATCAGCGACAGGACCACGAAGCCCAGACCCGCGATGGTGAGCCAGAGCGACTGGCTGCTCCAGTGGGACCACAGCAGAGGATTGCGGCGGCGGATGACGAGATAGGCACCGAAGAGAACGAAGGGCAGAAAAAACAGAACCAATCCTTGAACCACTGCCCGCGTCATGAACCGTAAAGCCTTTCGTACAGATTGCGGATGATGCCCGCCGTCACCCCCCAGATGTAGCGTCCCTCATAGGGCATTGCATAGTAGCGGCGCACTCGGCCCTTCCATTCCCGGGAATGCAGCTCATGGCGCGCGGGATCCATCAGGAAGCCGAGCGGCACCTCGAAGGTATCGGCCACCTCGTCGTGATTGAGGTCGAGGGTGTAGGAGGGGGACACCCGCGCCACCACCGGCATCACGAGATAATTCGTCGTGGACAAATAAGCGTCGAGATAGCCGAGCGGGCTGATGAAGCGGCTGTCGAGGCCGATTTCCTCCATGGCCTCGCGGCAGGCTGCCGCCAGGACGGAGGTGTCCTCGGGATCGACGCGCCCGCCCGGAAAGGCGATCTGCCCGGAATGCTGGCGCAGATGCGCGGAGCGTTCGGTCAGGAGCAGCATCGGCTCCTCGCGCATGACTACGGGAACGAGGACGGCGGCCGGCTTGGGTGTCAGGGGATGGACCAGGGGCACGTCGTCGAGGGTGTGATCGCCGCGCGGATCAGCGAGCGCCTCGTCGTGAGGCGGCGGCTCGGGCCGCAGCCGCTCGGCGGCCAGCGTCAGGAAATCGGGCGCATCATGGGGGGCCAGCCGCATCAGGGCGCGCCCAGTTCGTCTCTGGAAGCCATGTGGAAGAAGATACCATTAACCCTGATACCGAAGCTGGCATCGCCTTCCACATCCCGCTCCTCGCCCATCGCGACGAGGTCCAACGCCAGGGATCGGGTCACCAGGGCCCAGAGATTGCCCCGTACCTTAACGTAAGGCTTCACGCCGCCATGCGCATCCCGGTCGAAGCGCAGGGGATGGTCGGGACCGACCTGAACGAGATCGTCCACATTCGTCCGGAAGGCGATCTGCCGGCTCTCGCCGTCGCCCTCCACGGCCATCTCGACCGCGAGGAACGGCGCGTCCTCGACGGTGATCCCGACCCGCTCGACAGGCGTGACGAGCACGTACCGCTCCGGGTCCTTGCGCAGGACCGTCGAGAACAGCTTCACGAGAGCCGGACGGTTGATCGGCGTGCCCATGTAGTGCCACGTCCCGTCGGCCGCGATGCGCATGTCGATCTCGCCGCAATAGGCCGGGCTCCAGCGCTCGACCGGAGGCGGGCCCTTGCGCTTGGTTTCAGGGCCGAGCGCCTCCGCGAGGCGGGCCAGGGCGTTCCCGGGAATGGGAGATGAATGTTCGGTCATGACGCAAGCGTGAACAGGAATCTTGATTTGATGGATCGACGAACGGCTATCGATTGTTACTTGCTACAGCATAGGGCCCCGGGCTGTCCCGTCCACTCCGTTCCCCCCGACGATGCGGCGCAACGACCCTTGCATCTCGACACGGAACGCAGGCAGACTAGCTACCGGGGGCAATTGCGAACGAGGAGAGTGACCTCATGACGGCCAGCATTGCTCAAGCGCCAACCGCCTTGGACGACGCGATCATCCGCAACGCGGAGGCGACCCTTGAGACTGTCGGCCGTGCCCGGGAGGCCATTCACACGGTCATCTTCGGCCAGGAGGACGTGGTCGACCTGACCCTGATCACCCTTCTCGCGGGCGGCCACGGCCTGCTCGTGGGCGTCCCGGGTCTCGCCAAGACGAAGCTCGTGGAGACGCTCGGCACCGTGCTCGGTCTCGATGCCCGCCGCATCCAGTTCACCCCCGACCTGATGCCGTCCGACATCCTCGGCTCGGAGATCCTCGACGAAGGCGTCGACCGCCGCCGTTCCTTCCGCTTCGTGAAGGGGCCGGTCTTCGCCCAGCTGCTCATGGCCGACGAGATCAACCGCGCGAGTCCGCGCACCCAGTCGGCCCTGCTCCAGGCCATGCAGGAGCATCACGTCTCCGTGGGCGGCGAGCGGCACGACCTGCCCGCGCCGTTCCACGTGCTCGCAACCCAGAACCCCATCGAGCAGGAAGGCACCTATCCCCTGCCCGAGGCCCAGCTCGACCGCTTCCTGCTCGAGATCGACGTGGGCTATCCGACCCGCGACGCCGAGCGGCGCATCCTGATCGAGACGACGGGCGCCGACGAGCACAGGCCGCAGGCGGTCATGAATGCCGAGGCACTCATGAACGCGCAGCGGCTCGTGCGCCGCCTGCCGGTCGGCGAGAGCGTGGTCGACGCGATCCTCGACCTCGTCCGCTCGGCCCGTCCGGAGGGCGATGCCGTCGACGGCGTCACTGACAGGATCCTGTGGGGGCCCGGCCCCCGCGCCAGCCAGGCCCTGATGCTGGCGGTGCGCGCCCGCGCCCTGATCGAGGGCCGCGTCGCGCCCTCCATCGCCGACGTGGTGGCGCTCGCCGAGCCCGTCCTCAAGCACCGCATGGCGCTGACCTTCTCGGCCCGGGCCGATGGAGAGACGATCAAGAGCGTCGTCGGCCGGCTCACCTCGCGGCTGGCAGGCTAGGATCATATCATGGCCCGCGTCCGGGTCCTTCCCGAAAGCGCCCGCTCGCCGGGACGCAGCGAAACCGAGAGTGCCCTCTCCCTGGCCAGCCGGATGCCGCATCTGGTGCTCGAAGCCAGGCGCGTGGCCGCGAATCTCGCCCACGGCATCCACGGCCGCCGCCGCGCCGGCACCGGCGAAACCTTCTGGCAATTCCGCCCCTTCGTGACCGGAGAGGCGGCGCAGCGCATCGACTGGCGCCGCTCGGCCCGGGACGACCGGCTCTATGTGCGCGAGAGGGAATGGGAAACGGCCCAGACCATGTGGTTCTGGATCGACCGCTCCGCCTCCATGGGCTTCGTCTCCGACCTGGCTCAGGCGCCCAAGATCGAGCGCGCCGTCGTGCTCGGGCTGGCGCTCGCCGATTGTTTCGTCGAAGCGGGCGAGCGGGTCGGCATGCTGGGCCTCATGCCGCCGCGCGCCACGAGGCGCATCGCCGAAGCCATGGCCCAGACCCTGGTGACCGACCGCTCGGCCCTGGAGGAGGACCTGCCGCCGCAGGCGCCCGTGGCGCCGCAGCACGAGGCGGTGCTGATCAGCGATTTCCTGTCGCCCCTGCGCGATATCACCGCCATGGTCGAGGCCATCTCGTCGCGCGGAGCCCGGGGCCATCTGGTGATGATCGTCGATCCCGTTGAGGAAACCTTCCCGTTCCAGGGACAGGCGGTCCTGCACGATCTCGAGGACGGTCTGTCCCTGCGCATCGGCGACGCGATCTCGTGGGGCCGGGCCTATCGCCTGCGGATCGAGCAGCACCGGGAGGAACTGCAGGCGCTTGCCCGCCGCCGCGGCTGGACCCTGACGATCCATCGCACCGACCGACCCGCCAGCGAGGCGGCGCTGCGCATCATGACCCTGGTGTCCACGTCCCGCGGCGCCGGACCGGGAGGGCGCTGAGCGATGTTCGGCCTTCCCCTCACCTTCACCGTTCCCCTGGTCCTGACGGCGCTTGCGGCCCTGCCAGCGATCTGGCTGCTGCTGCGCATCACGCCGCCGCAGCCGAGGCGCGTGGATTTCCCGCCCCTCAAGATCCTGGCCGACCTGCGGCCCGAGCAGGAACTGCCTGCGCGCACGCCCTGGTGGCTCCTGCTGCTGCGGCTCCTGCTCGCCGCGTTTCTGATCCTTGCGGCCTCCGGTCCGATCTGGAACCCACTGGCGGAAGACAACAACCGCTCGCCGCTCCTGATGGTGCTCGACAACGGCTTTTCCGCTGCGCACGACTGGCGCGACCGCATGAACCTCGCGTCCGAACGCATCGAGGCGGCGGGACGCGACGGACGCACCGTCGCGCTCGTGGCGACCGCGGAGGCGCCCGCCGCCATCGAGCCCACGAGCCCGGCCACGGCGCTGGAGAAGCTGCGCTCCCTCAAGCCCTTGCCGCATCTGCAGGACCGGCAGGCCCATCTCGAGTCGATCAAGCGCTTCCTCGAATCCACCCCCGAGGCCAACATCGTCTGGATCAGCGACGGGGTCGCGGGCGTTGACGGTCAGGGCTTCATCGACGGTTTGGCGCAGATGGCGAACGGGCAGCGGATCACCGTTCTGAAAGCGGAGCGCGCTCCGGCCCTGGCCGTCGCAGGCGTGGAGAATGCCGGTGGCCAGCTCAACGTCAGGCTCGTGCGGCCCGAGCCGAACGGACGCGATGCCGGGACCGTGCGCGCCCTCGACCTGAAGAGCCTGCCGCTCGCCGACATGCGCTATTCCTTCGATCCGAACGCCACCGAGACGAGCGTCGCGTTCGATCTGCCCACCGAGATCCGCAACGCCATCGCGCGCATCGAAATCCTCGGCGAGGGATCCGCCGGCGCCGTGCATCTCCTCGACGAGCGCGGCAAGCGCCGCCGCGTCGGCCTCGTCTTCGGCGGAACCTCCGATCAGGCCCAGCCGCTGCTCTCGCCGCTCTACTACATCGAGCGCGCGCTCGCGCCCTATTCGGAGATCCGCAACGGCCGCGGCGCGGTGGCCGACGCGGTGAACCAGCTCATCGACGAGCAGGTCTCCGTGCTCGTGCTCGCCGATGTGGGCGGCCTCGACCAGGAGACCCTCGGCAAGGTGACGGCCTTCGTGGAGCGGGGCGGCATGCTGCTGCGCTTCGCGGGCTCCAGGCTCGCCGCGGGCAACGACGACCTCGTGCCGGTGCGCCTGCGCCGGGGAGGCCGCAGCCTCGGCGGCACCCTTTCCTGGGACACGCCGAAGACTTTCGCGCCGTTCACCCGGGAGAGCCCCTATTTCGGCCTTCCGGTGCCGGAGGAGATCGGCATCCGCCGCCAGATCCTCGCGGAGCCCGACGGCGACCTGCCGGCGAAGACCTGGGCATCGCTCGCCGACGGCACGCCCATCGTGACCGCCGACAGGCGCGGCGACGGCCTGATCGTGCTCTTCCACGTCACCGCCGATACCACCTGGTCGAACCTGCCCCTGTCGGGCCTCTTCGTCGACATGCTGCGCCGGACCACGGCCCTCGCGGGCGCGCCGGGCGACGTGAATGCGGAAGCCCGCAATGCGGAGAACGAGACAGTGGCCCCACGCCTGACCCTCGACGGATACGGCCTCTACACCTCCCCCCCGGCGACCGCCCGGGCGATTTCACGCACCTATGCCGACCGCGCGAACGGGGAGCACCCGCCGGGCTTCTACGGGCCGGTGGATTCGAGCCTCGCGGTGAACGCGCTCCTGCCGGGCGACCGGCTCGCGCGGCTGGACTACGCCCCGCTCAATGCGCGGGTCGCTCCGCTCGCCGGAGCCCAGACCATCGACCTGCGCACGCCGCTCTTCATGCTCGCCCTGGCGCTCCTGCTGATCGACACCCTCGCGTCCCTGTGGCTCGGCGGCCATCTGTCGAACCTCACCGGCCGCCTGCGCCGGGCCGGCGCGACGACGGCCCTCGTCCTGGGGGCGTTCCTGCTCCTCAACCCGGCCTCGGACGCGAACGCGCAGGAACGCCGGTCGTCCATGGCTATGGAGAGCAGCAATCCGGCCCTCGTGACGCGCCTGGCCTATGTGATCACCGGCGACTCGCAGGTCGACGACACGAGCAAGGCGGGCCTCGCGGGCCTGACCCAGGTGCTGAGCCAGCGCACGGCGCTTTCGCCCGGCGAGCCCATCGGCATCGATCTCTCGCGGGACGAGGTGGCCTTCTACCCGCTGATCTACTGGCCGATCGTGGCCTCGCGGCCGATGCCGTCGGAGGCCGCGATCCGACGGCTCGACGCCTTCATGAAGGGCGGCGGCACGGTGATCTTCGACACCCGCGACGCCTTCGGCAACCGCCCGGACGGCGCCCCTACGGCGGAAGGGCAATATCTGCGCCGGATGCTGGCGAGCCTCGACATTCCCGAACTCGAGCCGGTGCCGTCCGACCACGTGCTCACCAAGACCTTCTACATCCTCGACAGCTTCCCCGGCCGCTACGCCACGGGTCAGACCTGGGTCGAGGCCCTGCCGCCCGCCCCCGAGGGCGAGGCCAGCCGCCCGCCCGCTCCGGCGACGGCGTGTCGCCGATCATCATACGTCCAACGATCTCGCCGCCGCCTGGGCCGTGGGCCAGCGGGGCGAGTGGCTCTTTCCGGTCGTCGGCAGCGACCAGCGCCAGCGGGAATTCTCGTATCGCAGCGGCGTCATCGTCATGTACGCTCTGACCGGCAACTATAAGGCCGATCAGGTCCACGTGCCGGCCCTGCTCGAACGCCTCGGGCAGTAGAGGGATCATCCTTGCTTTCCATCGGCTTCTCTCCCCTCGTCCCGGCTTACGCCCTCTGGGCCCTCGGCGCGGTCGTGGTCCTGCTGTCGGTCCTCGCGCTGTTGTCGCGCGGTCCCGTGGCGGTCCTGCGGGCCGTGGCCCTCGGGCTCGTCCTCCTCGCCCTCGCCAACCCGGCGCTCGTTCAGGAGGACCGGGAGAAGGTGAAGGACATCGTCGCGGTGGTCATGGACCGCTCGACCTCGCAGACCCTCGGCGACCGGCCCGCCATGACCGACCGGGTGAAGGCCGAGCTGGAGCGCCGCTTCGGCTCGCTCGCCGACGTGGAGCCCCGCTTCATCGAAGCGGATGACGGCAACGGCGACGACGGCACGCGCCTGTTCACCGCCCTGTCCAACGGGTTGGCCGACGTGCCGCCCGACCGGCTCGCCGGCGTCATCTTCGTCACCGACGGCGTGGTGCACGACATCCCGTCCTCCGTGGAAGGCCTCGGCTTCAAGGCGCCGCTCCATGCCCTCATCACCGGGCGGCCCGACGAGCGCGACCGGCAGATCAAGCTGCTGGAAGCCCCGCGCTTCGGCATCGTCGGCAAGGACCAGACCATCCGGGCGCAGATCATGGAGCGCGGCGGCACGGGCCAGGCTCTCGTGACCGTGCGGCGCGACGGGCAGGTCCTGACCCGCCAGCAGGTCCCGGCCGACACGCCCTTCTCCCTCGACGTGCGCATCGAGCATGGCGGCACCAATGTGGTCGAGCTCGAAGTGGAAGGCCTACCCGACGAGCTGACCCAGGCGAACAACCGGGCGGTCGTGCCCATCGAGGGCATCCGGGAGAAGCTGCGCGTGCTGCTGGTCTCCGGGGAGCCACACGCGGGCGAGCGGACCTGGCGCAACCTCCTGAAATCCGACGCCAACGTGGACCTCGTCCACTTCACCATCCTGCGTCCGCCGGAGAAGCAGGACGGCACGCCGATCAACGAGCTGTCGCTGATCGCCTTCCCGACCCGTGAGCTGTTCCAGCAGAAGATCAAGGAATTCGACCTGATCATCTTCGACCGCTACGCGAACCAGAGCATCCTGCCCTCCAGCTATTTCGAGAACATCGTGCGCTACGTGCGCGAGGGCGGGGCGATCCTGGTGGCGGCGGGGCCGGAATTCGCCAGCTATGGCAGCCTCGCGCAGACGCGCCTCGCCCCGATCATCCCCGGCCAGCCCAACGGCAGCATCGTCGAGCAGCCCTACAAGGCGCACATCACCGAGACGGGCGACCGCCACCCGGTCACCCGCGACCTGCCGGGCTCCGAGCAATCGCCGCCCGCCTGGGGCGAGTGGCTGCGCATCATCGGCTCGCAGGTGCAGTCCGGCGACACGCTGATGTCGGGCGCCAACGACCTGCCGCTCCTGGTGCTGCGCCGGGAGGAGAAGGGCCGCGTGGCGTTGCTGCTCTCCGACCATGCCTGGCTCTGGGCGCGAGGCTACCAGGACGGCGGACCGCATCTCGACCTGCTGCGCCGCCTCGCCCACTGGCTCATGAAGGAGCCGGCCCTGGAGGAAGAGGCGCTGCGCGCCAGCGCCCAGGGCCGCACCATCCGCATCGAGCGCCAGACCATGGCCGAGACCGCCGATCCCGTGACCCTCACGGCGCCGAGCGGCCAGGAGAGCAGCATCCCGCTCACCGAGAGCCGTCCCGGCCTCTTCACCGCCCAGGTGGAAAGCCGCGAGCTCGGGCTGCACACGCTCCGCTCGGGCGACCTCGTGGCCTTCGTGAGCATCGGACCGGCCAATCCGCGCGAGCTGATGGACGTATTCAGCAACACGGAGGCCTTAGGGCCGATCGCGGAGGCGACCGGCGGGTCGGTCCGGCGCGTGGCGATGGCGGGCGATCAGGGCATCACGGTGCCGCGCATCCTGGCGGTGCATTCCGGCACCCGCCTGTCGGGAGGCGACTGGATCGGGATCAGGCCCAGCGACAGCGCCCTCGTCCGCGGCGTCTCGGTCTTCCCGATGGCGCTCGGCTTCGTCGGCCTCGTGCTCCTGATCGGCTCGACCCTCGCCGCCTGGGTGATCGAGGGACGGCGGCGGAGCTGATCAGGTCTCATCAGGCACCGGGCTCACCAGCCCCTTCGCGCCGGCCATCGCACCCTCCACTAGCTCCAGCGCCAGGAAGCGCGCCGGGTTGACCGGGCCGGGAAGCTGCAATTGCTGCGGCGGAATGCGCTTGAAGCCGAAGCGGCTGTAATAGGGCTCGTCGCCTACGAGCAGCACCAGGGTATCGCCCTTGGCCTTGGCGGCATCGAGGGAACGGCGCATCAGGGCCGCGCCGATGCCGCGGTTCTCGAAGGCGGGCTCGACCGTGAGCGGTCCGAGCATCAGGGCCGGGACCTCGCCGGCCTTCACCGGCGTCATGCGCACGGAGCCGACGAGCAGCGTGCCGACCATGGCCGTGAAGGACAGGTCGAGCCGGTGGGACGCCCCTTCCCTCAGGCGGGAGGCGGTGCGGGCATAGCGCCCCGGGCCGAAGGCGCGTTCGTGCAGGCGCTCGATGGCCTCGGAATCGATGGGTTGTTCGGTGCGGATCAGGAGCGAGAGCTCGGTCATGACGGACTCGGGACGAGGAAACGGGAATGGCGGCTGGATGAATCTCAGCCCTGTCGTCGTCGCAAGATCCGGGTGATGGTCATGAGCTCGGCGTTTCCTTTGCGGCGTAGGCCATAGCAGCGTCGGGAACGCGGCGCAAACCCTCTCTCACCAGTTCGCGGAGGCAGGCCGCCCCTTGAGGATCTCGGCCAGGCGGGCGCGGGTGGCGCCGGTGGTGCCCTCGGGCAGCTGATCGAGGGGGAAGAACCCCGCCTCGGCGATCTCCCGGTCCGGCTGCTTGACCTCCAGGACCGTGAAGCGCCGGATCACATAGACGAGCACGTGGTCGCGCCGGGAGATCCTGCGATTGAAATACACGCCGAACAGGTCGGGCGTGCCGTCGAGGGTGATGCAGGCCTCCTCCCGCAGCTCGCGGCCGAGCGCTTCGAGAGCCGTCTCGCCGGTCTCGACCCCTCCCCCCGGCAGGTGCCAGCCGGGAACATAGGTGTGCCGGATGAGGAAGACCCGGTCCCGGTCGTCGAGAACCACGGCGCGAACGCCCAGGGTCAGGCCGCGGGAGAAGCGCCAATAGGTATGAAGGCCCCAGGAGACGAAGCGTGATGCCCCACGGGCCGGATGAGAGTCGGACATCGAACCATGAGACCATAACAAGATTACGGAAGGATGAATGTAGTCATTCATCAATTGCATAGCTGTTCCGGCAATTCGGCACGTGACCCGCCTTATACGAAGGTCTAAGACAACACCAACCAAAGGTGTTCCAATGTTTCTCGCGCTGATCCTGTCCCGCCTCAACCGTTCCGCCCGCTTCTCCTGGTCCCCGGCCCTCAACCTCGAGGACCGCTCGATCTACTCGACCCTGATCCCGGGCGCTCAGTACTGAGAATTCGAGCCGATCCTTCTGCCCGCGCAGAAAGGCTTGGCTTGGGCCCGATCTCCTGTTTAGAATACTTCTAAACAGGAGCGGCCATGAAGTCTCTGTCAGAATTGTCCGAGCGCGAGGTCATCGCGCTCGCCATCGCCAACGAAGAGGAAGATTCGCGGGTCTACCAGGATTTCGCGGACCGCCTTCGTGGCGATTTCCCCGCCTCGGCCGATATCTTCAACGACATGGCCGAGGAAGAGCGGGCCCATCGCAACTCCCTCTACGATTTCTACCGCGCCCGTTTCGGCGAGCATCTCCCGCCTATCCGCCGGGAGGACGTGCGCGGCTTCCTGAAGCGCCGCGCCGTCTGGTGGAGCCCGCATCTCGACCTGGACCGGATGCGCCGCGAGGCGGAGGTCATGGAGCTGCAGGCGGCGAATTTCTACGAGAAGGCCGCCCAGCAGACCCTCGACGTGTCCGTGCGCGAATTGTTCACCAAGCTCGCGGAGGTCGAGCGCGGCCATGAGCGCAAGGCCAGCGAGCTGCACGCCGCCCACCTGACCGAGAACGCGGAAGCCGCCGAGGAGCATGCCCGCCGCCGCCTGTTCGTGCTGCAATACGTGCAGCCGGGGCTGGCCGGGCTCATCGACGGCTCCGTCTCGACGCTGGCGCCCCTGTTCGCCGCGGCCTTCGCCACCCAGAACAACTGGGAGACCTTCCTCGTCGGGCTGGCCGCCTCCGTGGGCGCGGGCATCAGCATGGGGCTGACGGAAGCGCTCTCCGACGACGGCGAGATCACGGGCCGCGGCTCCCCCTGGCTGCGCGGCCTTGTCTGCGGCGTCATGACGGCGGCCGGCGGGCTCGGCCACACGCTGCCCTATCTCGTGCCGGATTCCTGGCCCAACGCCTTCCTGCTGGCCACCAGCATCGCGGCCCTGGTCGTGGCGGTCGAGCTCGTGGCGATCTCATGGATCCGGACGCGCTACATGGAGACGCCGTTCTGGAGCGCGACCATGCAGGTCGTCTTCGGCGGCGTCCTGGTGCTTCTCGCAGGCATCTTCATCGGCAGCGCTTGACGCGAGGGACCTGGCGCGCGAACTCTCGCTTCCGCTCGCATCAATCCGGCCGCCATGTTCCGCATCGCTCACCTGACCGACCCCCATGTGGGCCCTCTCCCCCGGCCGCGCCTCAAGCAGCTTTTGAGCAAGCGTCTGACCGGCTGGTACAACTGGCACCGCAGCCGGCATGACCTTCACGACATGGAACTCCTGGCGGAGCTCGTCGCCGACATCCATGCGCAGAAGCCCGACCACATCACCTGCACAGGCGATACCTGCAATATCGGCCTGCCCGAGGAATGGAAGACGTCCCGCGTCTTCCTCGAAGGCCTGGGCGACCCGTCCCGCGTCACCTTCGTGCCGGGCAATCACGACGCCTATGTCCGCGGTTCGCTCGAAGGCCTGATGCGGGAGGTCGCGCCCTGGACCCGGGGCGACGACGGCCGCGAGGGGGCCTTCCCCTACCTGCGCCGCTATGGCCCCATCGCCATCGTGGGCCTGTCCTCCGCGATTCCGACCCTGCCCTTCGTGGCGAGCGGCCGGGTCGGATCCAGGCAGATGAAGGCCGTCGAGAACATCCTCGGCGAGCTGGGGCGCGATCCGGGCTGTTTCCGGGTCGTCCTGATCCACCACCCGCCCCATATGGGCGGCGCGGAAGCGGGGCGAAACCTTACCGATGCGCGGCGCTTCGAGAAGATGCTGTGCCGCGTCGGCGCGGAACTCGTGCTGCACGGGCACAATCACGTGGGCTCGCTCGCCCATCTCGACGGCCCGCGCGGGCCCATTCCGGTGATCGGCGCCCCTTCGGCCTCCGCTCGGGGCGGCACCCTGACCCATACGGCCGGCTATCATCTCTTCACCATCGGGCAGGATGCAACGGGCTTCCTCCTCACGGCCGAACTTCGGGGTTTAAGAACCGACGGGACGGTCGGGGGCATGGGCATGCTCTCGCTCGCACGCATTCGCCAGCCGACGGACAAACTTTGATCCGCATTACCCCCAGGCTTAGCCAATTCCCAAGCTTATTGGCAGAAATGAAAGAGGATCTCCCAGTATAAACCTGGACTGTACTGCCCTCTCTCAGGCCTTCATTCCGCCTACTGCGGCAACAATTAGGACCGTTGGCAATATATCCTTAGCTTTTCTGGAACCGCCCCGATCGCACTCCGTTGAACGGATGCTGCAGCCACCCACGCATTTCGCAAGCCTGCTCGGCTTCGCACGGTGTTCTGCGTCCCCGAAACAGGAGTTCACCCGATGAAGAAGTATCTTCCTCTCGCAGCCTTGCTTGCCTCCGCCTCGGCCGTTCCGGCCTACGCCCAGATCATGGACAGCCAGACCTACCGCACGATGGCGGCCCAGGCGGATGCCTTCGAGATTGCCTCGAGCCAGCTCGCCCTCGAGCGCTCGCGCAACCCCGCGGTGCGCCGCTATGCCGAGACCATGATTCGGGATCATGGCATGACCAGTCAGGCCTTGAACGGCGGCCGGCCGGTCTATTCCGCGTCCGGTGAATTCCTCGGCGGCACCGTGGGCGGCACGCTCGCGGGCGCGGGCATCGGCGCCCTCGTCGGCGGGCCGGTGGGCGCTGCGGTCGGAGCCGGCGTCGGCGCGACGGCGGGCGCCACGGCCGGTGCGGCGGCCACCGGCGCTCCGGGAACGGCCGGCGGCACGGCGACCGGCGCCCTGGCGGGTGCGGGCGTCGGAGCCCTGGTGGGCGGTCCGGTCGGCGCGGCCGTCGGAGCCGGTGTCGGGGCGACCACGGGCGCCGCTGCAGGCCGCTCCGCCGACGTGCAGGCGACCGGCTCCGTGAGCCCGGTGCGCCTCGGCGTCCCGCTTCCGCCGGACAAGATGGCCATGTTGAACCAGCTCGCCTCGACCTCGGGCCCGCAATTCGACCGCCTCTACGGCCAGGCCCAGCGCATGGCTCACCAGGAGGCCCTGGCGCTCCATGCGGGCTACGCCCAGGCCGGCAACGATCCGGGTCTGCGCCAGTTCGCGGCCTCGGTGGTTCCGCACCTCGAGCACCACGCGGCAGACGCCCAGCGCCTCCCGGGCGGCATGGCCCGTCGCCGCTAAGGCGATTGGCGCGGGCCCGCAACGGTCCGCCGACAAGTCCCTTCCACGTCATGGCCGGCCCTGTGCCGGCCATTTCGTTTGTTTGAAGCGCATCGCTGTCATCCCCAGCGCACGCAGTGCGGGAAGGGGGTCCAGGGCGTTGCGCTTGATCGTGGCTTCCCTTCCCCTCCGCTGCGCTCCGGCCGGGAATGACACACGCGATGTCATCACCGGCCTTGTGTCGGTGATGACATGAGAGGGCTGCCCGCCGTTTCCGTGTTCGCCGAAAGGGCTATCCGCAACCCGGTCGCGGCGGGTTGCGATGCCCCTTCGAAGGTGTAGGAAGGAGGCAGCAGGTCCCTGCTTTTCGGGCCTTGTCCCGCCACCCTCCGACCTATCGCGAGCTTCCATGGCCTACGTCATTCCCGCGCCCTCGATTCCCGCCCTTCCCGTTGCCGGCAGTGCCGACCTGTTCCCGGTCCGACGCGTCTATTGCGTCGGCAGAAACTATGCGGCCCATGCACGGGAGATGGGCGGCGACCCGACCCGCGAACCACCGTTCTTCTTCATGAAACCGGCCGATGCGCTCCAGCCTGTTCGGGAAGGCGAGACGGCGGACCATGCCTATCCGCCGAAGACCGGGAACTACCATTTCGAGATCGAGATGGTGGTGGCCCTGGCCAAGGGCGGACGCGACATTCCCGTCGAGCAGGCCCTCGACCATGTGTTCGGCTATGCGATCGGCGTCGACATGACCCGCCGCGACCTCCAGGACGAGGCCAAGCAGCTCCGCCGCCCCTGGGAACTCGGCAAGGCGGCCGATCATTCCGGCCCGGTCGGGCCGATCCACCCGGTCTCACAGGTTGGACACCCGGCCGGCGGCGCCATCTCCCTGTCGGTCGACGGGACGACGAAGCAGACCGCCGACCTGTCCGACATGATCTGGTCCGTGGCCGAGCAGATCGCCTATCTCTCCTCCTATTTCGAACTCGCGCCCGGCGATGTGATCTTCTCCGGAACGCCCGACGGCGTGGGCGCGGTGACGAAGGGCCAGACCATGGTCGGCGCCATCGAGGGCCTCGGCGAAATCACCCTGAAGGTCGTATAAGGGCGTCCTCTTGCCTTTTTGGCGAGTTTGGCTGTTACTGCGTCACGGCGCGGCCGGAAACGGCCGCCGTTGCATCAGGCCCCGGCGGCCAGCCGGGGTCCATGAACAAGGGAACGACTATGAAATTCGTTAAGACCGTCGGCTTGGCTCTTCTCGGCTCCGCTCTCGCGATCGGCGCGGCTTCCGCCCAGGAAAAGACCGTCAAGATCGCCACGGAAGGCGCTTACGCTCCGTGGAACTTCACGGGCGCGGGCGGCAAGCTGGAAGGCTTCGAGATCGATCTCGCCAACGACCTCTGCGCCCGCATGAAGGTGAAGTGCGAGATCGTCGCCCAGGACTGGGACGGCATCATCCCCGCCCTCACGGCCAAGAAGTACGACGCCATCATGGCCGGCATGAGCATCACCGACGAGCGCAAGAAGACCATCGACTTCGCCGGTCCTTACGTGAACGGCCCGAACGGCTTCCTCGTCGCCAAGGACTCGCCGCTCGCCAAGATGCCGGGCACCGGAGAGGCCTTCAACCTCACGAGCCAGCAGGCCGCCGCCGAGAAGGCCATCGAGGCTTACAAGCCGATGCTGAAGGGCAAGACCATCGGCGTCCAGGGTTCGACGATCCACGCCAACTTCGCCGACAAGTATCTGAAGGGCACGGCCGAGATCCGTGAGTACAAGACCACGGAACAGCACGACCTCGATCTCGCGGCCGGCCGCATCGACGCCGTCCTGGCGGATTCCACGGCCATCATGGGTACGCTCGAAAAGCCGGAGTTCAAGGATTACGCCCTGGTCGGCCCGTCCATCACCGGCGGCCTGCTCGGCGCTGGCGTCGGCGTCGGCCTGCGCAAGGGGGACGAAGAGCTGAAGAAGAACTTCAACGAGGCGATCAAGGCAGCGATCCAGGACGGCACGGTCAAGACCCTGTCCATGAAGTGGTTCAAGGTGGACATCTCCCCCAAGGGCTGATCTTCGCATCCATCCATGAGAGGCGCGGCTTCGGCCGCGCCTTTTTTTGTATCAGTCCACCTCGACTGCGACCGAATTCACCAGCTTGGGCGCTTTATTCAGCATGTTTAGCACTTGCGTGGGCTTGGCTTTTGAATGTTAGCTTCTAAACGCGCGATGAGGGCTATGACCCTCGTCCGACAATAGGATCAGTTGAAGCTGACCAGAGGGAAGACGATGACATTCTTCAAGACATTGGGGCTCGGCCTGCTGGCCTCCGCCCTCGCCGTCGGCGGGGTCGCCGCCCAGGAAAAGACCGTCAGGATCGCCACGGAAGGCGCTTACGCTCCGTGGAACTTCACGGGCGCGGGCGGCAAGCTCGAGGGCTTCGAGATCGATCTCGCCAACGACCTCTGCGCCCGCATGAAGGTGAAGTGCGAGATCGTCGCCCAGGACTGGGACGGCATCATCCCGGCGCTCCAGGCCAAGAAGTACGACGCCATCATGGCCGGCATGAACATCACGGACAAACGCCTGGAGACGATCAACTTCTCGATTGCCTACGCGGCCACTCCTCATGGCTTCGGGGTAATGAAGGATTCTCCCCTCGCCAAGCTTGCTGGGACCGGCACGACGGTGAGCCTCGACAAGGATCCGGAAGGCGCGAAGAAGGCCATCGAGGCCTGGAAGCCGCTGCTGAAGGGCAAGACCGTCGGCGTCCAGACTGCAACCGTGAACGCACAATTCGTGGAGACCTACCTGAAGGACACGGTCACGATCCGCGAGTACAAGACCACGGAGCAGCACGACCTCGACCTGTCCGCCGGTCGCCTCGACGCGATCTTCGCCGGCCAGGCAGCCCTGAAGGCCACGCAGGAGAAGCCCGAGTTCAAGGACATGGTGATCGCCGGCACCGGCATGCGCGGGGGCCTGCTCGGCCGCGGCGTCGCCGTCGGCATGCGCAAGGACGACACGGAACTGAAGAAGTCCTTCGACGAGGCGATCCAAGCAGCGATCAAGGATGGCACGATCAAGAAGCTGTCCGAGAAGTGGTTCAAGATCGACGCGACCCCGCAGGCCTGACATCAGGCTTTGGCCTCGAAGGTGACTGGCGCTTTGGGATCCATTCGATCCCTTAGTTCACTGGCAAAAAAGCCCCGGATCCTGCTACACGGACCCGGGACACGATCCGGCAGAGGGTCGGATTTGACGGATCCTGTCTCCCCTCATCCTCTCAGTGAGGGGAGACATATTCAGGAAAGTTGAAGCGTGCAGCAGTTGAGCTATTTCGAGCTCGTCGGGTTCGGCCCCAACGGATGGGGATGGGCCCTTCTCACCGCGGCGGGGATGACCATTGCCGTCGCCATATGCGGCTTCCTTGCGGGCTCCGTCGTCGGGACCCTGGTGGCCTGGGGGAAGATCGGCGGCAATCTCGTGATCCGCAGCCTGGCGGACGGCTACACCACCGTCCTGCGCGGCATTCCCGATCTTCTCGTGATCTACCTCTTCTATTTCGGCGGCAGCGCCGCGCTCGGCGCCATCGGCAGCCTGTTCGGAGCCGAGGGCTTCATCGGCGTGCCGGCCTTCGTCACCGGCGCGCTCGCCATCGGCATCGTGTCGGGCGCCTATCAGGCCGAGGTCTTCCGCGGCGCCTATCAGGTGGTGAGCCGCGGCGAGATCGAGGCCGCCCGTTCTGTCGGCATGCATCGATGGCTGATGTTCCGCCGCATCATCGCCCCGCAGGTCCTGCGCTACGCGATTCCCGGCCTCGGCAACACCTGGCAGCTGGTGCTCAAGGAATCGGCCCTGATCTCCGTGACGGGCCTCGTCGAGCTGCTGCGCCAGTCGCATATCGCGGCCGGCTCCACCCGCCGCCCCTTCGACTTCTACGTCACGGCGGCGATCCTCTACCTCGTCATCACCTGGGTTTCGACCTACCTGTTCCAGCGCGCGGAGGCTCATTCGATGCGTGGCATGCGGAGGGCTTCCTGATGGATTTCGCCTTCATGCGGGACACCTTCCTGACCCTGATGGGCGGGGTGCCGCTGACGCTCAACCTCGCCTTCATGTCGGTCGCCCTCGGGGCCGTGCTGGCGATGCTGCTCGCGCTCATGCGCATGTCGCGGGTCAAGGTGCTCGACTGGCCCGCCCAAGCCTATGTCTTCGTGTTCCGGGGAACGCCCCTGCTCGTGCAGATCTTCCTGATCTATTACGGTCTCGGGCAGTTCCGCCCGACCCTGCAGCAATGGGGATTGTGGACGTTCTTCCGCGAGCCCTATTGGTGCGCCGTGCTGGCGCTCACCCTCAACACCGCCGCCTATGCCAGCGAGATCATCCGCGGCGGCCTGCAATCGGTGCCGCACAACCAGGTCGAGGCGGCCAGGGCCTGCGGCATGTCGGGCTTCCTGCTCTTCCGGCGCATCGTATTCCCGATCGCGGTCCGCCAGGCGCTTCCCGCCTACGGCAGCGAGATCATCCTCATGGTGAAGGCCACGTCGCTGGCGTCCATCATCACCATGATGGAAGTGACGGGACTTGCCGCGAAACTCATCTCGCAGACATTCCGCGCGGTCGAGGTCTTCATCGTGGCGGGCCTGATCTACCTCATCCTCAACTTCATCATCACGCGCATCATCATGGCCATCGAATGGTGGCTCTCGCCGCATCTGCGCCGCCCTCCGGCCATCGAGCCGCGCCTGGAGGCCGCCCATGTCTAACGGAGTTGCATCCTTGTCGACCCAACCCGCAGTCTCCGAGGCCGCTCCTGCCGTCTCCGTCAACAATCTCCGCAAGAGCTTCGGCAATCTCGAGGTGCTCAAGGGCGTGTCGCTGAGCGCGCGGGAAGGCGACGTCATCTCGATCCTCGGCGCCTCCGGCTCCGGCAAATCCACGATGCTCCGCTGCATCAACATGCTGGAGGTCCCCGATTCCGGCGAGATCCGCATCGGCGGCGAGACCATTGGGCTTAGAAAAGGCCGCAAGGGCATGGAGCCCGCCGACCAGAGCCAGGTGGACCGCATCCGCTCGCGCGTCGCCATGGTGTTCCAGAGCTTCAACCTCTGGTCCCACATGACCATCCTGGAGAACGTGATCGAAGCGCCCGTGCACGTCCAGAAGCGTCCGAAGGCGGAGTGCATCGCCGAGGCCGAGGAACTGCTGAAGAAGGTCGGCATCGTCGACAAGCGCAATCAGTACCCCTCGCATCTCTCCGGCGGCCAGCAGCAGCGCGCGGCCATCGCCCGGGCACTCGCTATGCACCCGAAGGTGATGCTGTTCGACGAGCCGACTTCCGCGCTCGACCCGGAACTCGTCGGCGAGGTCCTGCGCGTCATGCGCTCGCTCGCCGAGGAAGGCCGCACCATGCTGGTGGTGACGCACGAGATGGGCTTCGCCCGCGATGTGTCGAACCGCGTCGTGTTCCTGCACAAGGGCGTGGTGGAAGAAGAAGGCGCGCCGACCGAAGTGTTCGGCGCCCCGAAGTCGGAACGCTTCAAGCAGTTCATCTCGAGCCATCGGTGACCCACCAACGCTCAAGACTGCCTCGCACGTCATCACCGGCCTCGTGCCGGTGATCTCGATCGGAAAGGTGCGGCGCGTCACGCAATCGGGATGGCCGGCACAAGCCCGGCCATGACGTGAAGGTTGCTCTATAAAGACGAGAGAACCCGCCGGAACTGCCCCGTCACCGCCCGTCCACCCGAACGGCCGTGCCGTCGATCTCGACCGGGCCGCGCTTGGGCGTGCCCAGGTGCTCGTGGATGATGCGCAGGTTGCGCTGATTGGCCTTGAAGAACACGTCGAACACGTCGCCTGCGATCGGGATCGCCCCGATGGCCGTGTCGAACGCGACGTTGCCGATCATACGCGCGATCTTCCAGCGCGGCAGGCCGAGCTGACGGGCCTCCCAGATGATATAGCTGGCGAGCACCGCCGAGACCGCATCGCCGATGCCCGGCACGAGGCCGATCAGGGCATCGAAGCCGACGCGCCGGTTCAGGCCGGGGATCAGCACGGCATTGTCCAGCAGTTTTGCCACGAGCGTGACGCGCGCGATCGCATCGGCCTGCGTCGGGCCGGCCGTCTTGAGTGCGTCGAAAACAGCGCTGCGAGCAGTGTTCATTCCCATCTCCGAGCGGCCGGTCACATGACCGGCACAACGGGCATTGATGTGTGCATTCCGGCCTTCTTTCGCAAGATTCAGGTTTCGTTATCCCGTAACTCACCCAAAATTTCCTCTGATAGGATTCCTTGCAGGGTAAAGCTTTGCCGGCCAATGGCGGCTCGCCTACGGTCAAACCCGAATAGGTGTTCTTGCCTAGAGCCACGCTCACTTTAGGTAGCCGTGCCTAACGCTGCGATGTCTACCGTCAGGAATAGACCAAAAAGCGGCGACGATGGCCGGGCCGTGGTTCCGGCGGAAGCAACTTTGTAGGGGCTCGGAAAGGGATAACCCGATGAGCACCGATTCCCGCGTTCGTCACCTGTTCAGGGTTGCGATCATCACGGGCACGTTCCTGGCAGGATTGCCCCCGGCCGCGCTCAGGGCCGACGAGGGAGACGGCGGGATCATCCCCCCCGCCCAATATGCCAGCCTGCCGTCCCCCGACCGCCTCGACCATCCCGACGTCACCGGGAGCCTGCCGGACGCCAAGGAGCTCTCCGGCTTCGCCTCGCTGGTGGCCCATGGCACGATCACCCTGCGCGACAGCGCTCCGACGGATTGCATTCCCGGCTACCTGCGCGACGTGGTGGCGTCCGTGGCCGACAGGTTCGGCCCCGTGAGCGTCGAGTCGACCCATCGCAGCAGCGGCCGCAACCGGCGCGCCGGAGGCGCGCGCCATTCTCTGCATCTCGCCTGCCGGGCGGTCGACTTTCGGGTGCGCGCCCGCGCGCGAGGCGTCATGGCCTATCTGCGAGGCCTTCCCCAGGTCGGCGGCCTCAAGGTCTATCGAAACGGCATCATCCATATCGACAACGGCGAACGACGCTCCTGGTGACGCCCCGGATCGTCTTCGTTACAACAGCAGCATGTTCGAGAATTTCCCCCATCGCCAGATCGAACCCCCCGGGGCCGTCATCACCCTCCGCCACGGCGGAAGCGGACCGCCGGTCCTTCTGCTGCACGGACATCCGCAGACGCATGTCATGTGGCACAAGGTGGCGCCGAAGCTCGCCGAGAACTATACGATCGTCTGCGCCGATCTGCGCGGCTACGGCGACAGCGCGAGGCCTCCGACCACGCCGGACCATGAGCCCTATTCCAAGCGCGCCATGGCACGGGATCAGGTCGAGGTCATGCAAGCGCTCGGCTTCGAGCGGTTCGCCGTCGTCGGCCACGACCGCGGCGGACGCTGTGCCTATCGCATGGCGCTCGATCACCCGGACCGGATCGTCGCGCTGTCGGTCCTCGACATCATTCCGACCGCCGAGCATTTCCAGCGCACGGACATGGCCTTCGCCATGGGCTACTGGCACTGGTTCTTCCTGGCTCAACCCCATCCCATCCCCGAGCGCCTGATCGCATCGGACCCGGACGTGTTCTATCTGCGCCGGGGACGCTCGCTCTTCGACGAGGCGGCGCTCGCCGAATACCGCCGCTGCTACACCATGCCTGAGACGATCCACGCCATGTGCGAGGATTACCGCGCCGGCGCGACCATCGACATGCGCCTCGACGAAGAGGACCAGAAGGCCGGGAACCGCATCGCCTGCCCGGTGCAGGCTCTATGGGGTCTGAAGAACGGGTTGGAGCGTTGGTACGACGTGCTCGCCGTGTGGCGCGACTGGGCCGATAGCGTGGAAGGCCACGGCATCGATTGCGGCCATTACCTCGCCGAGGAAGCGCCGGAGGAAACGCTGGCGGCGCTGGAACCGTTTTTGGCGAGAGCATTCAGGGGTTGAAGCTCAAGCGTCTGCTGTCAACGCCTATCCGCCACGTCATCACCAATGTCATGGCCGGCCTTGTGCCGGCCATCCCGATACGGAAAGACTCTCCGCTGTCATCCCGGCGGCCGAAAGGCCGGGAAGGGGATCCACTTTCATATGTCGCGCTATGGATTCCCTTCCCCTCCGCTGCGCTTCGGCCGGGAATGACACCGATGACGCTTCAAACAATCGGGATCACCGGCACAAGGCCGGTGATGACGATGGAGGGCTCACCAGGTCAAGCAGCCCTCTCCTGTTCGAGAGAGAGAAAAGACCTCTACGAGCCAGCCTTCGCGAACGGCGCGACGGTGATGCCGTTCGCCTCCAGCTTCGCCCGGACCGTGCGTGCCATGGCGACGGCGCTCGGCTCGTCGCCGTGCACGCAGATCGTGTCGATCTCGACCGGGATCCGCTTTCCGGACACCGTCGTGATCGCCCTGTCCTGGACAGCGCGAAGAATGCGCTCGGCGGCGAATTCCGCGTCGTGCAGCACCGCGCCGGGCTTCTTCCGGCTGGTGAGCGTGCCGTCGTCCTCGTAGGTGCGGTCGGCAAAAATCTCGCGGGCGACCTTCACGCCGATCTGCTCGGACGCCTTTTCCATCAGCAATCCGGGCATGCACACATTGACGAGGCCGGCATCGACACCCTTGACGGCGCGGGCGATGGCGAGCGCGAGATCCATGTCCTCGTTCGCCATGTTGTTGAGCGAGCCATGCGCCTTCACGTAGGTGACCTTGTGCCCGGCGAGCGCCGCGAGGGCCTGCATGGCGCCGATCTGATAGGCCACCATGCGCTCGATCTCGGCCGGGCTGTCGCCGCGGATGGCGCGGCGGCCGAAGCCGTGCAGATCGTTGAAGCCCGGATGCGCCCCGATGGCGACGCCCTTCTGCTTCGCCATCTCGGCCGTGCGGAACATGATGGACGGATCGCCCGCGTGATAGCCGCAGGCGATGTTGGCCGAGGAGACGATGTCGAGCATCGCTCCGTCGTCCCCCATCGGCCAGGGGCCGAAGCCCTCACCCATGTCGCAATTGAGATCGATGATCATGTCCGTCACACCAGAACAGGTTGGGCCGTCTGCTGGCCCACATGGAAGATGCGCTTGTAGCGCTCGATTTCCGCCTTCGGCCCCATGGCCTTCGTCGGATTGTCGGAAAGTTTCACCGTCGGCCGGTCATCGGCCGAGATGACTTTGCAAACGATGGAGATCGGGTCGAGCGCACCGTCGGGCGCGAGGCCGCGGAAATCGTTGGTGAGGAGCGTGCCCCAGCCATAGCCCATGCGCATGCGCCCACGGAAATGCCGGTGGATCCGCTCGATCAAATCCACATCGAGCCCGTCGGAGAAAATCGCGAGTTTCTCCTTCGGATTCTGTCCGCGCTGGCGCCACCACGCGATGGCCTCCTCGCCGCCCTCGATCGGGTCCTTCGAATCCACCCGGATGCCCGTCCATGACGCCACCCATTCGGGCGCGTTCTGCAGGAAGTTCGTGGTTCCGTAGGTATCGGGCAGAATGATGCGCAGATTGCCCTCGTAATCCTGCTGCCAATCCGCCAGCACGCGGTATGGCGATTCGGCGAGTTCCTCGTCGCTGTCGGTCAGGGCCGCATAAACCATCGGCAGCTCATGGGCGTTCGTGCCCACGGCCTCCACCTCGCGGCGCATGGCGATGAGGCAGTTGGACGTGCCGAGGAAGGATGAGCCAAGCCCCTCGATCATTGCCTGCACGCACCAGTCCTGCCAGAGAAAGCCGTGGCGGCGGCGCGTGCCGAAATCAGAAATGGACAGGTCCGGAAGCTGCTTGAGCCGCTGGATCTTCTCCCAGACCCGCGTCATGGCGCGGGCGTAGAGAACCTGAAGCTCGAACTTGCCCATGCCCTTGAGCACGCCGCGCGAGCGCAATTCGTTGAGGATGGCGAGAGCCGGAATCTCCCACATGGTGGTCTCGATCCAGCGGCCGTGGAAGGTCAGCACATACTGGCCGTCCTCCTTTTCGAGCAGGTATTCCGGAAAGCGGAAGGTCTCGAGCCAGTCCATGAATTCCGGCGAGAACATCTGCCGCTTGCCGTAGAAGGTATTGCCGCGCAGCCATGTGGATTCGCCTCGCGTCAGCGAGAGGCTGCGCACATGGTCGAGCTGTTCGCGCAATTCCCCAATGTCGATGATGTCGCCCAAACGGATGCGGGTGGTGCGGTTATGGATGCCGAACGTGACCTGCACGTCCCGGTGGCGGCGAAAGATCGTCTGCGCCATCAGAAGCTTGTAGAAATCCGTATCCAGGACGGACCGGACGATCGGGTCGATCTTCCAGGTATGGTTGTAGACCCGGGTCGCGATGTCCACCATCGCCTGCTCCTTGCCACTCAAAGGAGGCGAGACAATAGCGAAGGGAGGTCCGGGATGAAAGGGCGCCCGTTACAGGACTTCCATGCAGCCCCGTCAGGGCGGCAGGACATCGACCTGGATCGAGGCGTAATAGGCCGCCACATCGGCGATATCTTCGTCCGACAGCTCTTTTGCTACGATGTTCATGGATTCATTCTTGCGGTCGCCCGAGCGATAGGCCTCGAGGCTCCTGGCCAGATAGCTTTCGACCTGCCCGGCCAGATTCGGCGCTTCCGGGTTCTTCGAGAGACCGTCGAGACCATGGCAACCCTGGCAGGTGGTGAGCTTCTGGCGCCCTGCCCTGGCGTCTCCGGCAGAGGCCGGATCGACGGCAACGACGCCCAGGAGGAGGCCCGCCAGGGCGAGGACATGGATGGATTTCATCATGGATGGTCCCGGGAGAAGCGGGCGCCCCGCGCGAGGCGCCCGTGGAGAAGTGCTCAGCGTCCTTCGTAGGAAATGCGATAGATCGCTCCCGCCGTATCGTCCGACACCAGGAGTGACCCGTCCGGCAGCATGGCGACGTCGACCGGTCGCCCGAGATACTCGCCGTTCTCCGTCAGCCACCCTTCCGCGAAGACCTGCGGCTTGTCCGCCGTTCCGTCCTGTTTGACCGGCGTGAACATGATCCGCGCGCCGATGGGCTTGGTGCGGTTCCAGGAACCATGCTGGGCGGAGAAGATGCCGCCCTGATAGGTCTGCGGGAACATCTTGCCCGTGTAGAACATCATGCCGAGATCGGCCGCGTGCGGATCCATCTCGGCCTGCGGGCCGACCACGCCGGCTGGAACCGGATCGTCCTTGTACTCGACCGTGCGGACGGTGCCGCCGCCGTAATAGGGGAACCCGAAAGTCTGTCCCATATTGGCGACGCGGTTCAGCTCTCCGGGAGGCTGGTCGTCGCCCATGCCGTCGACCTGATTATCGGTGAACCAGAGAGACTTGTCGGCCGGATTGAAGTCCATGCCGACCGAATTGCGAATTCCCGTCGCATAGACCTCGCGGTTCTTGCCGTCCTGATCCATGCGGATGATGCCGCCGATGCCGACCCGCTTATAAAGATCCATCTTGTCCTTCGGCGGCACGTTGAACGGCTGTCCGAGCGCGATGTAGAGCTTGTTGTCGGGTCCGATCCGGCAGACGCGGGCCGTGTGATTGAAGCTCTCTTCCGCCGGCGGAATGAGGTCACCCTGCTTGGCGACTACGAAGGCCGCCACGTCCGGACCCTCATAGAAGAACTCGGCGGCCGGGAATTGCAGCACCCGGTTCTGCTCCACCACGTAGAGAACCCCGTCGCGCGAGAAGCAGACGCCGTTCGGGATCTTGAACGACACCGAAGGGGCGAATTGCTTGACCTCGTCGGCCACGCGATCCTTGTCGCGGTCCGTGACCACGTAGACATTGCTCTTGCGCGTGCCGACGAAGACCACACCCGCATTGGAGCCTACGGCCATATGGCGTGCATCGGGCACGATGGCGTAAAGATCGATCTTGAACCCGGCCGGGAGCTGGATCTTCTCCAGGTTCTTCCGGATGGCGTCGGCGCGGCGCCCCTCCTGCGGGACGGGCTTCGGCTCGGCGGTTCCCGTGCTCTGGAACGACGAGAGCTTTTCCAGATTGCCGGTCGGCGCTTGAGTGGAGGGCTGGGCGAAACTCGAGGACGCGAAAGCAACAATCGAAACTGCGGCAAGCAGGACGAACTTCATTGTCTCCTCCCTAAGGCTGCCCCCGATGATTTGTTCTGACGGGCACCGGACTTGTGCGATCCGGCCCGATTGTTGTTTCGCGCATTGTACCTAAGCTTGTTACGAAGAAGTAGGCTCGATCGACCTAAAGAAAAGGGGCCGCGTGCGGCCCCTGAATGTTTCGCGCTGCAATAGAAATCAGCTCAGGTTGACCTTCGCCTGATCGCCGGGCTTGGGCTGCTCGCCGGTGATGACGGCCTTCGCATAGCCGTAGAGATGCACCAGGGTCGAGGACGGGCTGTCCCAGTATTCGCCCTTGGCGGGATGAACGCGGATCAGGGCGATCTGCGGATCGTCCACGCCTTTCGGGAACCAGGCGCGCAGGGGCTCCGACCATTTCTTCTCGATGGTCGCCTTGTCGCGCACGATCTCGGCCTTGCCGGTCACCGACACATAGGTCTGGCTGCCCGGATCGGAATAGGCGAGGTTGACCTCATTGTCGCGGGAGAGTTCCGTCGTTTTGGGGGACTGGATCTGGGTGAAGAACCAGAGGTCGCCATGCTCGTCCGCGTCCTGGTTGTGCATGGGCCGGCTGTGGAGCGTCCCGTCCGTATCGACGGTGGTCATCATGGCGATCTTCACGTCCTTGATCAGCTCGTAGAGCTTTCCGGCATTCGGATCGTTATGGCCGTGCTGGTGCATCCTCGTCTCCTCAGATCTTGTGTCAAAGGTTCTCGGGAACGATCATCGATGGCGCCCTGCGACCGGTCGAACCGGCTCCCGAGGGGTCCGGTGAACAACGGACAAGGTGCAGTTTGGTTCGGGATATCGCACAAGGCCCCCGGCGGGCGTCTTAACGGATGCGCTCCCGGCCTATACATGAAGGTCAGAACCTCGGAGCCATTCAGGAGACTTCATCGTGGCAATTACCCGTGAGCACGTGCTGCAGGCTCTGTCGACCGTTCCGGTCGATGCGGGCGGAACCAACCTCGTCGCGTCGGGCCGCCTGTCCGATGTGGTGGTGGACGACGCGGGCCGGGTGATGTTCTCGATCACCATTGAGCCCAGCGAGGCCGCCGCCATGGAACAGGTGCGCCAGGCCGCCGTCGCGGCCGTCCAGGGCCTGCCGGCCGTGAAGGGCGTCTTCGCCAGCCTCACGGCCGATAACCCCGCCGGCTCGGGCGCCTCCGCCCCCTCCCCGGCAGCGCCGCAGCGCCCGCACGCGGCGGCCCAGCCCCGGAACCAGCGCATTCCGGGCGTGCAGCATGTGATCGCCGTCGCTTCGGGCAAGGGCGGCGTCGGCAAGTCCACCACCGCCTGCAACCTGGCGCTCGGGCTGAAGGCACTCGGCCTGAAGGTGGGACTGCTCGACGCGGACATCTACGGCCCCTCCATGCCGAAGCTTCTCGGCATCCACGGCAAGCCGCGCCTGCTCGAGAACCGCGTTCTCGAGCCCATGGAGGCTTTTGGCCTCAAGGTCATGTCCATCGGCTTTCTCGTCGAGGAAGAGGCCGCCATGATCTGGCGCGGACCGATGGTCATGTCGGCCATCACCCAGATGCTGCGGGAAGTGGCCTGGGGCGATCTCGACGTGCTCGTCGTCGACATGCCGCCCGGCACGGGCGATGCGCAGCTCACCATGGCGCAGGCGACGCCCCTGGCCGGCGCGGTGATCGTCTCCACGCCGCAGGATCTCGCGCTGATCGATGCGCGGCGCGGCGTCTCCATGTTCAAGCGGGTGGAGATCCCGATTCTCGGCATCGTCGAGAACATGGCGACCTTCGTCTGCCCCCATTGCGGCCAGAGCTCCCACATCTTCGGGCATGGCGGAGCGCGCGACGAGGCCAAGCGCCTGGGCGTACCCTTCCTGGGCGAGGTGCCGCTCAACATGACGATCCGTGAGCTGTCGGATGCAGGCCGCCCCGTCGTGGTCTCCGATCCCGACGGACCGCATGCGAAGATCTACAAGGACATGGCGCAGCAGGTCTGGACGTCCCTCGCGGGCGGCGCAGCCGCACGGCCCGCACCGCGCATCGTGATCGAGTGAACGGGTCCGGCATGACGGCGCCTCCCACGCTCGGTGTCGTGCTGGCGGGAGGCCTGTCGCGGCGCATGGGCGGCAGCGACAAGGTCCTTCTCACGGTCGACGGGCTCACGCTTCTGGACCATGCGGTGCAGCGTCTTGCGCCGCAATGCGATGGCACGCTCGTCAATGCGAACGGCGACATCGCCCGTTTCCGCACATTGGCCCATCCCGTCGTGCCGGATTCGATCGATGGTCACCTGGGTCCGCTGGCGGGCATCCTGACGGCTCTCGAATGGAGCGCCATCCATCGTCCCGAACTCGAATGGGTCGCGAGCGTCCCGGGCGATACGCCGTTCATCCCGGACGACCTGGTCCGGCGGCTGCATGACGCGCGTGTCGAGGCGGAACGGCCCCTCGCCTGCGCATCGTCAGGCTCGCAGATTCATTTCGCCGTCGGCCTCTGGCCCGTTTCGCTGCGGCACGATCTGCGTGAAGCTCTCTTGGAGAAAGACATCCGCAGCATCAGGGACTGGGCGCAGCTCCATGGATATGCGAAAGCCTCATGGCCCATCGAACCAACGGATCCGTTCTTCAACATCAACACGCCCGAGGATCTGGCGGAGGCGGACTTATTGGCACAGCAAGGGGGCATACGATGACCGAGCTCGATCTATCCGGACTGAAGTGCCCGCTGCCCGTTCTGCGCACGCGGAAAGCCCTGCGCTCCATGGCGCCAGGCGAGCGGTTGCACGTCATCTGCACGGATCCGCTCGCGGGGATCGACGTGCCCAACCTGATCCGGGAAACCGGCGATATTCTGGAAGAGCAGAAGCAGGAAGCCTCCCGGATCAGCTTCCTGATTCGAAAGGCCGAACACTCCATATGAAAAGGCCCGGCATGCGCCGGGCCCGTTCGATACTGTGCGATCAGGGATTCTTGCGCAGCGAGTCCTTGATGCCGCCGACGGTGTTCTGGATCTTGCCTTCGGCTTTATCCATCTTGCCTTCGGCTTCCATCTTGGAATCACCCAGGGCTTTGCCCAGGCCTTCCTTGATGCGGCCCTTCACGTTCTTCATGCTGCCTTCGGCGCGATCGTTATCCATGATGCTTCTCCTGAAACTGGACTTCAGTTGGGGCAACGCAGGCCTGAAGGGTTGGTTTCAACGAAAGGCGCCCTGCGACAATGCCGATCCTGATCGGATCAAGTGGCTCTTTCCCGAAAGAAAAACGCCTTACCTTCTCCGTCCGAGCAAGACATAAATTCGGAATTTCGAGTCGATTCCGGCTGCATTGACTTGCTGTTTTCCGAGAAACACTTCCGCCTCTAGATCCAAAAGCCTCATTCGGCTTCACTTCACGATCCTGTTCTTTCTCGCCGCAGGTGGGGTGGACAATCAATCTAAAGGCACTAATTCGGACCCGGAGCAAAACGTTATAAAGTAATATAGGATCGATCCGTGTCCGCAGCCCCCCGACGTCCCCAGCGGTCCACGCCCAGGACCTCCCGAAACGGGAATAACCGCACCGCAGCGAGAACCTCGGCTCATTCGATCGATCGGGTCGCTCTGCTGGCTCACCAACTGCGAACGCCTCTTTCGGCCATCAATGCCCTGGCGCAAGGCCTGATCCGGCGAGCCGACCGTCTGAACCCCAAAGATATCCGGGCAAAAGCCGAGAAAATCTGGCGCGCGAGCCTGCGCCTCGACGAGCTGATCGAGACGATCCTGTCCTACACACGGGCTACTGCCGGCGGGATCGTGCTCAATCCAAGCGAATTCAATCTCGAGGAACTCATCCGCCGGGCGTGCCGGGAACAGGGCGGACTGGAGCCCGACCGCCCGTTCCGGCTCCAGATTCGCGGATTGCCGGAAATCGTCATCGGCGATCCGATCCTGCTGGAGCAGGCCCTCGTCATCGTTGTTTCGAATGCCATGAAATATTCGTGGCCCGATCAGCCGATCGAGGTCTCGACCCGCAGGAGAGGCAGCATGATCCGCATCGTCGTCAAGGATCGCGGGCTCGGCATTCCCGAGCGGGACCTTCCCTTCATCAAGCAGCCCTTCTTTCGTGCTCAGAACGTGAGGAAGCTCCCCGGCACAGGCCTCGGCCTGAGCCTCGCCTGGTACATCCTCAAGCTTCACGGCGGGGACCTGGAGATCGAAAGCCAGGAAGGGCATGGGACCAAGATCACGATGATCGTGCCGGAAACGAATACGGTCGGGCTCAGCTATTCCATATGAACCGCCATCACACGCCCCTTATGGGCGAATGAGGATGCACCGGAAGTCGTTCACGTTGGTCAGGGTCGGGCCGGTCACGATGAGCCTGTCGAGCTGCGCGAAGGCCGTGTAGGCATCGTTCCTGTCCAGATGCGACGCAAGGTCGATCCCTTTCGCGCGAGCGCTCTCGAACAGGCCTCCGTCGAACCAGGCGCCCGCATTGTCCTCCGAGCCGTCGATGCCGTCCGTATCGCAGGCGATGGCCGCAATCCTGCGCTCATCCTTCAAGGACAGAGCCAGGGACAACAGGAACTCGGCATTGCGTCCGCCCCGCCCCTGCCCGCGTACCGTCACCGTCGTCTCGCCGCCGGAGAGCAGGACGCACGGCGCTTTCGCCGGCTGCCCGTGCAGCAGGGCGGACCGTGCGATGCCGGCCATGACGCGCCCGACCTCCCGCGCCTCGCCTTCGAGCGCATCGCCCAGGATAAGCGGCGTCAGTCCCAATTCACGGGCTTTCTCGGCAGCCGCGTCGAGCGCCATCTTGGGCGTGGACAGCATATGCACCGCGCCGCCGGCCACGGGCTCGGCGACGGCATTGGCCCGGATGGTCCGGAGGACGTGTTCGGGCACGTCGATGCCGTATTTGCGCAGGATCCCGAGAGCCACATCGGGATCGACGCGCTCGGGGATCGTCGGGCCGGATCCGATGCTTCCGGGATCGTCGCCCGGAACGTCCGAGATCAGGTAGGTGACGAGCCGCGCCTCGCCGATGGCGGCCGCGAGCCTGCCGCCCTTGATCGCCGAGAGCGACTTGCGCACCAGGTTCATCTCCCCGATGGGAGCGCCCGACTTCAACAGCGCCCGATTCAGATCCTGCTTGTCGGCGAGGGTCACGCCCTCGGCCGGCAGCGACAGGAGCGCCGAGGCGCCACCGGACATGAGGCACACGACGAGATCGTCGGGACCCGCTTCGCGCGCCAAGGCCAGGATGCGCCCGGCGGCCTTCAGCCCGGCCTCGTCCGGGACAGGATGCGCGGCCTCCACGATCTCGATGCTTCGCGTGGGCACGGCGTGTCCATACCTGGTGACCACGAGCCCTTCGCAGGTTCCTCCCACACGACCCCAGGCCGCCTCGAAGGCCGCCGCCATGCGGGCCGAGGCCTTTCCGGCGCCGAGGACGATCGTTCGCCCTTTGGGCCGAGGGGGCAGGCGACCGTCGAACTGGCCGTCCGGGAGCGCCGCCTTGAGGGCGGCATCGAACAGCGCGATGAGGATTTCGGCATCGTTTGGCATGGCGCCACTTTACGTCAGAAATTCCGCGCGTGAAGCCTGAAGCGGCGGATTGCACACAGGCGGCCCGGTTCTTGATCAAAGCTCTTGGACCTCGCCGCGGGATCGTGCTTAAAGACCGGCCATTAGCCGCCTTACATTTCCAAGACTTCAAGGATGACCATGACGCCCCTCTCACAGATGCCGCTGGAAACGGCACGCTCCGTCCGTGTGGTGCTGACCGATATCGACGACACCATCACGTCGGAAGGCATGCTGACAGCCTCGGCCTATGGTGCGTTGGAGGAGCTTCATCGGGCAGGCTTCCTCGTTATTCCCGTGACGGGCAGGCCGGCCGGATGGTGCGATCATATCGCCCGCATGTGGCCGGTGGATGCGGTGGTGGGAGAGAACGGCGCCTTCTATTTCCGCTATGACCGCGCGCGCAAGACGATGCAGCAGCGTTTCTGGGCGAGCCCGGAAGAACTGAAGCGCAATCGCGCCAAGCTCGATGCCATCGAGGCGGAAGTGCTCGCGAGCGTCTCCGGTTCGGCTCTCGCCAGCGACCAGGCCTATCGCGTGGCGGATCTCGCTATCGACTTCTGCGAGGATGTGCCCGCTCTGCCGGAGTCGGAGGTGGACAGGATCGTGTCCATCTTCGAGCGCGCGGGCGCACAGGCCAAGGTCAGCTCCATCCATGTGAACGGCTGGTTCGGCGACTACAACAAGCTGAGCATGGCCAAGACCCTTTTGTCCGACGTGTTCGGCGTGGATTGGGAAGAGGCGAAGAAGTCCGTGGTGTATGCGGGCGACTCGCCGAACGACGAGCCGATGTTCGCGGCCTTTCCCTTGAGCGTCGGCGTCGCCAATATCGAGGCCTTCGCGCATCGCCTGGCGAGCAAGCCCGCCTATATCACGAAGGGCCATTCGGGCGACGGCTTCGCCGAACTCGCCCGCCTGCTGCTGGATGCAAGACGCGGATAAGAGGCCTTTCTCCCATGAAGCTCGTCACCTGGAACATCCAATGGGGCCTGGGCTGCGACGGAAAGGTCGATCTTGCGCGCATCGTCGACGATGCGCGCTCGTTCTGCGACGCGGACGTATTCTGCTTCCAGGAAATCTCCCACGGCTTCGCCCCGCATGACGGCCACGAAGATCAGCCCGCGCGGCTGGCGTCGCTCCTGCCCGGTTATGCGGCGATCTTCCGCCCCGCCGTCGAGATGCGGGACGGCAATGGCAGGCCGCAGGTCTTCGGCAACATGATCCTGTCGCGCCTGCCCGTGCTGCAGGTGACGAGCCACATGCTGCCCTGGCCCGCCACCGAGGTGCGCAGCATGCAGCGGCAGGCCCTGGAGGTGGTCGTCGCGACGGATGCGGGACCGATCCGCGTCACCACCTGCCATCTCGAATATCATTCGCACGAGCATCGGCAGGCTCAGGTCGGGCGTTTGCGGGAGTTGTACGAGGACGCGGTGAAGCGGGCGTGGCTCGCATTTCGAGATGCGACGGACGGGCCCTACCGCACCCTCCCGGCGGCCATCGGATCCATCGTCTGCGGCGACTTCAACATCGAGCCGCACGATCCGGTGTATGCGCAGATGCAGCAGCCCTTCCCGTCGGACGTTCCGCCCTTCGTCGATGCCTGGACGGCGCGACATGGGGCGATCCCACATCCGCCGACCACCGGCGTCGCGGATCACGTGCAATGGCCCCAGGGGCCGCATTCACGCGATTACATCTTCGTCTCGGAGGATCTCGCCGGCCGGATCGTCGATGTCAGCGTCGATGGGGCCACCACCGCGTCCGATCACCAGCCCCTAGCGATGACGCTGGCCGCATAGAAGCGCCCGGCATCGTGCCGATAAAATCGAAAAGGCCCGGCCGCTGCGAACGGTCGGGCCTTTTGCTGTCTCTTAAAGACCTGCGATGTTGATGTACTTGATTTCGAGGAAGCCCTCGATGCCGTATTTGGAGCCCTCGCGGCCGAGCCCCGACTGCTTCACCCCGCCGAACGGCGCCATCTCGTTGGCGAGCGCCGGCGTGTTCACCCCCACCATGCCGCTCTCCAGCGCCTCCGCCACCCGCCAGACCCGGGCCATGTCCCGGGCGTAGAAATACGACGCCAGCCCGAACTCCGAGTCGTTCGCCATCGCGATCACCTCCGCCTCGTCCGTGAACGTGATGATCGGCGCCAGCGGCGCAAACGTCTCCTCCTTCGTCACCTTCATGCCCTGCGTCACGCCGGTCATCACCGTCGGCTCGAAGAACGTGCCGCCGAGATCCGAGCGCCTACCGCCCACCAAGAGCTGGCCGCCCTTATCCAGCACGTCCCGGACATGCTCCTCCATCTTGGCCACGGCGCGCTCGTCGATCAGCGGCCCCATGGTCACGCCGGCTTCCGTGCCCCGGCCGAGCTTGAGCCCCTTCGCCCTGGCGGCGAGCTTCTCGGCAAAGGCCTCGGCCACGCCCGCCTGCACGTAGATCCGATTGGCGCACACGCAGGTCTGGCCGGCATTGCGGAACTTCGAGGCCATCGCGCCCTCGACCGCCGCATCGAGATCGGCATCGTCGAACACGATGAACGGCGCATTGCCGCCGAGCTCCAGCGACAGGCGCTTGATGCCGTCGGCGGCCTCCTTCATCAGCCAGCGGCCCACGCCGGTCGAGCCGGTGAAGGTGATCTTGGCCACCTTCGGGTTGCGGCAGAACTCCTCGCCGATGGGCCGGGCCTCGCCGGTGACGACCGAGAACGCGCCCTTGGGGACGCCGGCCCGCTCGGCCAGGACGGCGAGCGCCAGGGCCGAGAGCGGGGTCTGGGCGGCGGGCTTGAGCACCATGGTGCAGCCGGCGGCGAGCGCCGGGCCCACTTTCCGGGTGATCATGCCGTTGGGGAAGTTCCAGGGCGTGATCGCCGCGCACACGCCCACCGGCTGCTTGAGCACCACGATGCGCTGGGACGGCGAGGTGCCGGGGATGACGTCGCCGTCGATGCGCTTGGCTTCCTCGGCGAACCACTCGATATAGGCGGCGTTCGAGATCACCTCGGCCTTGGCTTCGGCCAGCGGCTTGCCCTGCTCGGTGGTGAGGATGAGGGCGAGGTCGTCGGCGTTCTCGACAATCAGGTCGTACCAGCGACGCAGGATGGCGCTGCGCTCCTTGGCGGTGCGCCGGGCCCAGTCCTTCTGGACCTCATGAGCCTTATCGATGGCGCGCCGGGCCATCTCGGGGCCGAGATCGGGCACGTCGCAGATGAGGGCGCCGTCGAACGGGTCGGTGACCGGGATGGTCCGGCCGTCCGGCGCATCGATCCACGCCCCCGCCACATAGGCCTGAGACACCAGCAAAGACGGGTCCTTCAGGTCCACGACACGGCGATCCACAGGCTTTGCATGAACGGTCATCTGAGACGTCTCCAATCTCGACAAGGGCAAGGACGGGAAGCTTCAGCGAGATATAGGGGCTGGATCCGTCTCTGTGAACCGCAGAAGCTGCGGAGCAGGGTTACGGGCCACGCGGCAGAGCTCCATGGCCGATGGGGGTGCCCGTGCCTGAAAATGAGGCAGAAACAGAAGGATAGCTGCGACTTAAGGATGACCCCTTCTCGCATTGCACAAGGCACGAGTCGCGGTACCTTTCTGACCATTGCCGGGCGCCCAAGGACGCCACGGCCCCAACAATGGCCGGATCAACCGGTCTCGGCACGAAGGGAAGGAAATCGATGCGAGTTCTCAGCAAAATTCTGTTCGCTCTCAGCTGCACCGTTACGGTGCAGTCGGCCTTTGCGCAGCAGGCCTCCGACGGCGTGGTCAAGATCGGCATCCTGAACGACCAATCCGGCGTCTATGCGGATTTCGGCGGCAAATCCTCGGTGGAGGCCGCCCGCATGGCCGTGCAGGATTTCGGCGGCAAGGTTCTCGGCGTGCCCGTCGAGATCGTCAGCGCGGACCACCAGAACAAGCCTGACGTCGCGGCCAGCATCGCCCGGCAATGGTACGACACCGAGAAGGTCGATGCCATCATGGAGCTGACCACCTCGTCCGTCGCCCTCGCGGTCCAGGGCCTGTCCAAGGACAAGAAGAAGATCACCATCACGACGGGCGCCGCCACCAGCGACCTGACGGGCAAGCAGTGCACGCCGTTCGGCTTCCACTGGGCCTACGACACCCACGCGCTTGCGGTCGGCACCGGCGGCGCGCTGGTGGAGAACGGCGGCAACAAGTGGTTCTTCCTCACGGCCGACTACGCCTTCGGCTATTCTCTCGAGGAGCAGACCTCCAAATTCGTGAAGTCGAAGGGCGGCCAGGTCCTCGGCTCCGTCCGCCATCCGCTGGCGGCGACCGACTACTCGTCCTTCCTGCTGCAGGCCCAGAGTTCCGGCGCCAACGTGATCGGCCTTGCCAATGCGGGTCTCGATACCGCGAACGCCATCAAGCAGGCGGCGGAGTTCGGCATCACCCAGGGCGGCACCCGTCTGGCGGCGCTGCTCTTCACCCTGGCCGAGGTAAAGGGCCTCGGCCTGAAAGCCGCGCAGGGCCTCACCCTGACCGAGGGCTGGTATTGGGACCAGAGCGACGAGAATCGCGCCTTCGCGAAGAAGTTCCAGGAAAAGACCGGCCGCATGCCCAACATGATCCACATGGGCACCTACTCGGCCGTGATGCAGTACCTGAAGGCGGTCGAGAAGGCCGGCACGGACGCGACCGAACCGGTCGCCAAGCTCCTGCACGAAATGCCCGTCCAGGACGTCTTCGCCAAGAACGGCAAGGTGCTGCCCAACGGCCGCATGGTCTACGACATGTATCTCTTCCAGGTGAAGAAGCCGGAAGAGAGCAAGAGCGACTGGGACATGTACAAGCAGCTCGCCAAGGTGCCGGGCGACCAGGCTTACCTTTCGCTGGCCGAGAGCGGCTGCCAGCTCACGCAGTAATCTCCCCTTCGCGGGACGGTGTGAGCCGCCCCGCCACATCATCCGACAACGGCTGGCTCGAGCCTCGCGCCCGAACCAGCCGTCGCATCCTCAGCAAGAGAGTGTCGGCCCATTCAATGGTCAGTACGCAACCAATCTTGAGCGCCACCGGTCTCACCATGGAGTTTCGCGGCTTCTTGGCCGTGAAGGACGTGACGCTGTCCGTCCATGAAGGCACGATCCATGCGTTGATCGGCCCCAACGGCGCCGGCAAGACGACCGTCTTCAACCTGCTCACGAAGTTCCTCACGCCGACCCGCGGGCAGATCGCGTTCAAGGGCTCGGACATCACGGGCTTGAAGCCCGCCGAGGTGGCCCGTCTCGGGCTCGTGCGCTCCTTCCAGATTTCCGCCGTGTTCCCGCACCTCACCGTGCTCGACAACGTGCGCGTGGCGCTGCAGCGTCCCTCGGGCCTCGCGACGCAGTTCTGGCGCTCCTCCTCGTCCCTTTCAGCCCTCAACGACCGCGCGATGGAGCTGATCGATGCGGTGGGCCTCAGGCCCTATGCGCATCTGCCGGCCGTCGAGTTGTCCTATGGGCGCAAGCGGGCCCTCGAGATCGCCACGACGTTGGCCCTCGATCCCGCCATGCTGCTGCTCGACGAGCCCATGGCCGGCATGGGCCATGAAGACATCGGCCGCATCTCCGACCTGATCCGGCGCATCGCGCAGAACCGCACGGTCCTGATGGTCGAGCATAACCTGAACGTGGTGTCGGACCTCTGCGACCGGGTCACCGTCCTGGCGCGCGGCGAAATCCTCTCCGACGGATCCTACGACACGGTCAGCCAGGACCCGCGCGTGCGCGAAGCCTATATGGGAACAGAGCATGAGTAGCGCTCCTCTTCTCGAAGTCCGCGGGCTCAATGCCTGGTACGGCGAAAGCCATGTTCTTCACGGGGTCGATCTCGACATCCGCGAGGGCGAGACGGTCACCCTGCTCGGCCGCAACGGCGCGGGCAAGACCACGACCCTGCGCGCCATCATGGGCATCCTGCGCCGTCGCGAGGGCGTCATCCGTCTGCGGGGCAAGGATCTTCTCGGCCTGCCTCTCCACAAGGTCGCTCAGTCGGGCCTCGGCTACGTGCCCGAGGAGCGCGGGATCTTCGCGAGCCTGAACGTTTCCGAGAACCTGATGCTGCCGCCGACCGTCTCGGACGGCGGCATGAGCGTGGAGGAGATCTACGGCCTCTTCCCCAACCTGTACGAGCGCCGATCGAGCCAGGGCACGAAGCTGTCGGGCGGCGAGCAGCAGATGCTCGCCATCGCCCGCGTGCTGCGCACGGGCGCGCGGATCATCCTTCTCGACGAGCCGACGGAGGGCCTGGCTCCCGTCATCGTCCAGCGCATCGGCGATGTGCTGGTCGCCTTGAAGAAGCGCGGCATGACCATCCTGCTCGTGGAGCAGAACTTCCGCTTCGCGAAGAAGGTGGCCGACCGCTTCTACCTCATGGAAGACGGGCGTATGGTGAACGCGTTCCCCGGGCATGAGCTCGATGCGCGCATGGACGAACTCCACGAAGTTCTCGGGGTGTAGAGCATCATGAGCACCATTTTCGGCATTCCCGCTCCGGCCCTCTACGGCCAGATCCTCATCGGCCTGATCAACGGCTCCTTCTATGCCATGCTGAGCCTGGGTCTCGCGGTGATCTTCGGCCTGCTCCGGGTCATCAATTTCGCCCATGGCGCGCAATATATGCTCGGCGCCTTCGCCGCCTACCTGCTCCTGAGCTATTTGGGGATCGGCTATTGGCCGGCACTCATCCTGGCCCCTCTCATCGTCGGCGCGATCGCGGTCGTGATCGAGAAGACCATGCTGAGCCGGCTCTACGGTGTGGATCCGCTCTACGGCCTTCTGCTGACGTTCGGCCTTGCGCTCATCCTCGAAGGTGCCTTCCGCTACTGGTTCGGCGCCGCGGGCCAGCCCTATTCCCCTCCCCCGCAGCTGACGGGAGCCGTCAATCTGGGCTTCATGTTCATGCCGATCTATCGCGGCTGGGTGGTCATCGCATCCCTGGTCATCTGCCTGGGCACGTGGCTTCTCATCGAGAAGACGCGGCTTGGCGCCTATCTCCGCGCCGCGACGGAAAACGCCACGCTCGTCCAGGCCTTCGGCGTGAACGTACCCCTGCTCCTGACCCTCACCTACGGCCTGGGCGCGGCGCTGGCCGGGCTGGCCGGCGTGCTGGCGGCCCCGATCTACCAGGTGAGCCCGCTGATGGGATCGAACCTCATCATCATCGTGTTCGCCGTGGTCGTCGTCGGCGGCATGGGGTCGATCCTGGGCGCCATCGTGACCGGCTATGTGCTCGGCGTTCTCGAGGGGCTGACGAAGGTCTTCTACCCGGAAGCCTCGAGTGTCGTTATCTTCGTGATCATGGCCATCGTTCTGCTCGTCAGGCCGGCAGGTCTCTTCGGGCGGGAGGAGTGATATCATGGCTGTCGGAACCCAATATCTCGCGGAACAGCCCAGGCTCCGCACATCCTCCATGGTGCTCGGAGCGGTCGCCATCGCGGCCCTGATGGCGGCACCGTTCTTCTTCTACCCCGTCATGCTGATGAGCGTGCTCTGCTTCGCGCTCTTCGCCTGCGCGTTCAACCTGCTCATCGGCTATGTGGGCCTCCTCTCCTTCGGCCACGCGGCCTTCTTCGGTGGAGCGGCCTATTTCACCGCCCATGCGGCCAAGGTGTGGGGGTGGGAGCCCCTGACCGCGATCCTGCTGGGCGTGGCGGGAGCCGCCGCCATGGGCCTTGTGATCGGCTTCGTGGCGATCCGCCGCCAGGGCATCTATTTCGCCATGATCACGCTGGCCCTGTCGCAGATGTTCGCCTTCATCTGCCTGCAGGTGCCCTTCACCCACGGCGAGGACGGCATCCAGGGCGTTCCGCGCGGCCATCTGCTCGGCGTCCTCGACCTCAACCAGCCCCTGACCATGTACTACGTCACGCTGGCGATCTTCCTGTTCGGCTTCTTCTCCATCTGGCGCATCGTGAACTCGCCCTTCGGCAACATCCTCAAGGCGATCCGCGAGAACGAGCGGCGGGCGGTCTCCCTCGGCTACCGGGTCGACCGCTACAAGCTCGGCGCCTTCGTGATGTCGGCCGCGCTGGCGGGACTGGCGGGCGGCACGAAGGCCATCGTGTTCCAGTTCGCGACGCTCACGGACGTGCAGTGGCAGATGTCCGGCGAGGTCATTCTCATGACCCTTCTCGGCGGCATCGGCACCATGATCGGCCCCATCGTGGGCGCCGGTCTGGTGATCGCCCTGCAGAACTATCTGGCGGCCTCCGCCTTCCCCGTGACGGTGCTGATCGGCATCATCTTCGTGATCTGCGTGCTCCTGTTCCGCCGGGGCATCGTGGGCGAGATCCTGGAACTCATGAGACGCAGGTCCAAAAGCGCTTCCTAAGGGGCGAATGACGCAACCTCTGCCGGCGCTCGTGGACCGAGCGCCCGCTCATTGCATCGAGCCGTACCATGTCAGGCAGCGATACATTCGATTACGTGATCGTCGGCGCGGGATCAGCCGGGTGCGTGCTGGCGAACCGCCTGTCCAAGGATCCCCGCAATTCCGTCTGCATTCTCGAGGCCGGCGGCAAGGACAACTGGATCTGGTTCCACATCCCGGTCGGCTATCTTTTCGCCATCGGCAATCCCCGGGCCGACTGGATGTTCAAGACCGAGGCCGAGCCGGGCCTGAACGGCCGCGTCCTGAATTATCCGCGTGGCAAGGTCCTGGGCGGCTGCTCGGCCATCAATGCGATGATCTACATGCGCGGTCAGCGCGAGGATTACGACAACTGGCGCCAGATGGGCCTGACGGGCTGGGGCTGGGACGATGTGAAGCCGATCTTTCGCCAGCACCTCGATCACTACCTCGGGGCCGGCGAGCACCACGGCATCGGCGGTGAATGGCGCGTCGAGGCGCCCCGGACCCGCTGGGACCTGCTCGACACCTTCATCGAAGCCGCCGTCGAAGCCGGCATCCCTCGCGTCAGCGATTTCAATACCGGCAGCAACGAGGGCATCTCTTACTTTCACGTCAACCAGAAGAGCGGGCGGCGCTGGTCCTCGGCGCGCGGCTTTCTCAAGCCGGCCTTGTCCCGCCCCAATCTCGAGGTGGAGATCCAGGCCCATGCCACGCGTGTCCTGTTCGAAGGCAGGCGCGCCATCGGGGTCGAAATCCTTCAGAACGGCACCCTGAAGCGCATCTTTGCCCGGAAGGAAGTCGTTCTGTCCGCAGGCGCTATCGCGTCTCCGAAGCTCCTGCAATTGTCAGGCATCGGGGACGGCGCGTATCTCCAGCAGCACGGGATCGAGACGCGCCACCATCTGCCGGGCGTCGGGGAGAACCTGCAGGATCATCTGCAGCTGCGCCCGATCTACAAAGTACATGGAGTGCGAACGCTCAACGAGGATTACCGGTCGCTTCTCAAGAAGGCCCATATGGGACTGGAATACGTGCTGTTTCGTCGAGGCCCGCTAACGATGGCTCCCTCGCAGCTGGGAGCCTTCACACGATCGTCGCCCGAATATGCCACGCCGAACCTCCAGTTTCACATCCAGCCCCTGTCCCTCGACAGGTTCGGAGAAGATCCGCACCCCTTCCCGGCCTTCACGGCGAGCGTCTGCAACCTGCGTCCGACCAGCCGGGGCAGTGTCAGAATCCGCAGCGGCGCGCCGGACGACGCGCCCTTTATTCGCCCGAACTATCTGTCGACATCGGAAGACCAGGGCGTGGCGGTGGATTCCCTGCGCCTCGTCCGGCGCATCGTTTCGATGCCTGCCCTCCAGAAGTACCGCCCGGAGGAATACAGGCCCGGCGCTCAACTGACGACGGACGAGGAACTCCTGAATGGAGCACGGGAGATCGGAACCACGATCTTCCACCCCGTCGGAACGGCCAAGATGGGGATCGACAGCGATCCGATGGCCGTCACGGACTCGCGCCTGCGCGTGCGCGGCGTCGAGGGTCTGCGCGTCGTCGATGCATCCGTGATGCCGACGATCACGAGCGGGAACACGAATTCGCCGACCCTGATGATCGCCGAAAGAGGAGCCGCAATGATCCTGGAGGATCAATCGCACATCGCCACGCCTTCTCTGCATTCGGCATAAATGGCCCCGGTTCCTCGGCCCGTGAGCGATAGAGCAGCTTTGCGTACCGCGTAGAGGTGATTCCGACACCTCCGCTCCGCCTTCAACTTGGCTCTCCGAACAACGTCACGGGTTTATAATCCTCTAAAGACTATAATGTCTTATGCAAAGATAGAACTCTGAGCTTTGCATGAGCTTTTTCTCAGGGCGCCACGATGTTGCCTTATTCAGCCAGCAGAACATCACCAATGGTTATCAAGGATTAACCTTTGATATCCGAAAGGTTCCGAGGGCTTAATTTCAACACTTGGCTCCTTGTGTAAGTATACTGCGTTTCCTTCCCGCCATCTTTCTGGCAACCTCTCCACATAACTGGATAGTTTTACTCAAAGAGCTCAGCAAAGAGGCTCGCTGAATTCGGGGCAGATGAAATGGCATTGAATTATTCTGTCGCGCCAAGCTGCGCGACATAAATGGGACGACTTCCACCGATCGGGCTTTCCAGTCCGACAGGTTCATGGGCCGCTCAGGACCGTGCTGACATCGACGGGCGGCATGATGCGTTTTGGCCTCTCTTTTGGGAGAACCAAAGCTCTCTTTCACCAACGTTTCCATCATCGACAACGCCAGGACGGGAGATCTTTTCAAGACGCGGACGGTACAGGTTCTAGAGCATCAAGCCCAAACGTTGATTTGCACTTATGGGGCGAGAACCACGCGGAACTGACGCATCGGATTTCATTGTCATTGAATTGCGATTCCAATCACACTCTGTGAAAGCATTGCTCACAGCGTATGATTTGAACTTCCAAGGCCGGGATCGCATCCCGGCCTTTTCTTTGCGTAGGCGTCGACGTCCTTACGCCATCACCTGGAGTATGAGCGACTTCGGCCCCATGCCTCACTCCCCGAGCCACCGCCGCTTCGACGCATCGAGATGCATCCGCATTGCAGCCTGCGCCAGCAGCGGATCGGCACACTCGAGAGCTGCATAAATGGCTTCATGCTCGAGAAGTGCCGTGTGCCAGCCCTCGCGGCTGTCGAACCGGATTCTGAGCTGGGCGGAGATCGGACTGTGACGCTCGTCGAACAGCTCGCGCACGATGCGCATGAGCACCGAATTGCCCGACAGGCTCGCAATAGCGAGGTGGAATTGGCGATCTTGCTCAAGCGGATCGCGCCCAAGCGCGATGTCGGCTCGCATTCCCTGGATCGACGCCTGAAGGGAGGCGAGCCCTTCAGGCGTTATGCGGGCACAGGCAAGGGCAGCAACCGTCCCTTCGATGGCGGAACGCGCCTGCATGAGCTCGGAAGGACTCTCGCCCATCGCATGCGTCGTGCCGGCGGCACGCTCGACCGGGGCGCAGACATAGACGCCGGACCCAGACCGGATTTCGACGCTGCCATCGATCTCCAGGGCGATGAGGGCCTCCCGGAGTGATGGGCGCGAAACGCCCAGTTGCTGCGCGAGGTCGCGCTCGGCGGGAAGACGCGTCCCAGGCTGGAACTGGCCGCCGTGGATGAGGCCGCGGATCTGATCGGCCACTTGCTGATAGAGGCGCCGGGGCTCGGTTGGCTTGAGAGGAATGGACATGGACCGGAACCTGCAATTGGCCTGACCATAGATCCCGCTCCGGTGCCTGACAACGCGGAACGACCCCTATTTCTTGGTCGATCCTTTAAACTTGACCGATCGTCATCGCTGGCCATATTCCTATTGTTCCTAGATTGGCCTGACCAATTCAAGCGCAAAAGCCCTGCGGAGAACGGGGCCAAGTTCAGACAACAAGCTGCAGAGGGAGGAAGCATGCGCGGCGTGTCGGCCCATCTCCACCATTGCACCGGCATGCCGGAACGGCCCGAGGCTCTGTTTCGCGCGGCGATCAAGGGCGCGTCATGAGAATCTCCGACCGCCGCACTCTCCCCCGCAAAGAGCTGTCCCTTACGATGCTCGGGCTCGGCAGCGCGCCGATGGGAGGGCTCTTCAGCCCCACGAGCTTTGCGGAAGCAGAGGCCACGACCGAGGCGGCGTGGGCTCATGGCATCCGTTATTTCGATACCGCACCCTACTACGGCTACACGAGATCCGAGCGTCGCCTCGGCGCCCTGTTGTGCGACCGCGAGCGGGACAGCTATGTCCTCAGCACGAAGGCCGGGCGCCTGATGGTGCCAGACGGGACCGTCAGCGCCGAAGAAAACGGTTGGGTGCATCCTCTCCCGTTCCGCCCCGTCTACGACTACACCTACGATGCGATCCTGAAGTCGTTCGAGGACAGCCGGCAACGCCTCGGAATCCTCAAGATCGACATCCTCTACATTCACGACATCGGCCGCTACACCCATGGCGACCGGCATGAGCATTACTGGCGCCAGCTGACCGCCGGCGGCGGGTTCCGGGCTCTCCGGGAACTGCGCGGCAGCGGGCATGTCACGGCCATCGGGCTTGGGGTCAACGAGGCCGAGGTGGTTCATGATGCCATGGGGGAAGCGGATCTCGACGTCGTCATGCTCGCGGGCCGCTACACGCTGCTGGAGCAGATGAGCCTTCCCTTGCTTGAAGAATGCGCACGTGTAGGAACCGGGATCGTCATCGCCGGTCCGTTCAATTCCGGCATCCTCGCCGGCAGCAACAAGTTCGACTACGCGGATGCTCCGCCGGATGTCGTGCGGCGCGTACATGCCCTGAAGGCGGTGTGCGACGCATTCGATGTCCCGCTCCCGGCTGCGGCCTTCCGCTTCCCCCTGGCCCATCCGGCCGTCGTCTCCTGCGTGACCGGAGCCCGCGACGCCGAGCAGCTTCACACCAACGTGGCGTGGTTCGAGAAATCCATTCCCGACGAACTCTGGACGGCGCTGAGAGAGGCCGGATTGTTGGACGAAGCCGCCCCTCTCCCGCGTGAAAGCGAATAAGCTCCATGCGGATCGATGCCCACCAGCACTTCTGGCTGATGCGCAACCGACAAGGTCAATGGCCGCCGCCGGATCTGGTTGGCATTCATCGCGATTTCATGCCGCAGGACCTGGAACCCATTCTGAAGGCATGCGGCATCGGCGGCACGATCCTCGTGCAGTCGCTCCCCACGATGGACGATACCGACTTCCTGCTGGATCTGGCAGATCGGCATCCGTTCATTCTCGGCGTGGTCGGCTGGGTCGATCTCAAGGCGCCCGATGCGGCGAGCCATGTTGCCCGGCTCGCGGCACATCCGAAGCTGAAGAGCCTGCGGCCCATGCTGCAGGACATTCCGGATGTCGACTGGATCGACGACCCGCGTCTCGATGCCTCCGTCACGGCCATGAAGGAAGCGGATCTGCGCTTCGACGCTCTCGTGATGCCGCAGCACCTGAGAGCCCTGACGGCCTTCGCCGGGCGCTACCCTGATCTGCCCATCGTTATCGATCATGGCGCGAAGCCACGCATTGCGGCGGGTGAGATCGCTACATGGCGCGAAGCCTTGGCGGAGTTGGCCGCTCTTGCGAACGTATCCTGCAAACTGTCGGGCCTTCTGACAGAGGCAGGCGAACGCCGCGATGCGGAGGCGATCAGACCCTATGCCAATGCTCTGCTCGAATTGTTCGGCCCCGAGCGCCTGATCTGGGGCAGCGACTGGCCAGTCCTGAGGCTTGGCGGCAGCTACGAGGACTGGCTCGCCATGTGTCGGGCGTTCGTTCCACCCGATCATCACGATGCGGTCTTCGGCCGGAATGCCGCACGCTTCTACAAGCTCGACGGAAGCAAGGAATCCGCATGACGCAGAGGATGAAGAGTGTCCGTTCTGCGCACGTCTCTTCCCCCGAAGGTGCAGATGACATTGCCTGCGGTCCCGTGCTTAGATCAACCATGGCGCAAAGACGCCGCACAGGCGAGAGCCTGGCATAAAGGGAGGAACGGTCTTGTCACTCCTCGTCCTGCAAGACGTCGGGAAGGAATTCGGTGCCATCCGGGCCCTGTCTCACGTCAACCTCACGATCAAACCCGGCGAGGTCGTCGGCCTGATGGGCGACAACGGCGCCGGCAAGTCGACCCTGGTGAAGATCATCGCCGGCAACTTTCCGCCCTCGCACGGCAAAGTGCTGTTCGAGGATCAAGAGGTCCATTTCACGCGACCGGTCGATGCGCGCTCCGTCGGCATCGAGGTCGTCTACCAGGACCTCGCCCTCGCCGACAACCTGACGGCTGCCGCCAACGTGTTTCTCGGGCGAGAATTACGGCGCAAGGTCGGACCTTTCTCGTTCCTCGATCATGCCGCCATGAACCAGCGGACCGCGGCCCTCTTCCGCGAACTCAAATCCGAGACACGCCCCGACGATGTCGTCCGCGCCATGTCGGGCGGCCAGCGGCAGGCGGTCGCGATTGCCCGCACGCGGCTCGCCAAGGCCAAGCTCATTCTCATGGACGAGCCGACGGCCGCCATCTCCGTCCGACAGGTCGCCGAGGTCCTCGATCTCATCCGTCGCCTGAAGGATGCGGGCATCGCCGTGATCCTGATCTCGCACCGCATGCCGGACGTCTTCTCCGTCTGCGAGCGGGTGGTCGTGATGCGACGCGGGACCAAGGTCGCGGATAAGCCCATCGATCAGTCGAGCCCCGAGGAAGTCACCGCGCTGATTACGGGCGCCAAGGAAGCGGCGTGATGAGCGAGCTATCTCCGGCAACCAGTTCCGACACGACCGATTTCTCGAATGTGGGCCGAGCCCGGTGGTGGCGACGCGGCTTCTTCGCGAGCCAGACGGCTTATGTGGCGGCCGCGCTGATCGTCATCATGGTCGTGATGTCGTTCCTGAGTTCAGCTTTCCTGAGCCCGGGAAACCTCGCCAACGTGGCGAAGAACTTCTCCTTCGTCGGGATCGTGACCTTGGGCGTCACGCTCGTGATCGTCACCGGCGGCATCGATCTCTCCGTCGGCTCGACCATGGCCCTGTCGGCCATCACCTGCGCCATTGTCATGCAGGCGTTGAGCGGCACGGCACTCGACAACATTCCACTCGCGGGCATGATCGTCTCGCTCGGCGCGGGCCTCGGCGTCGCGCTCCTGATCGGACTGGCGAACGGCCTGCTCATCGCCCGTATCGGCCTCTCGCCCTTCGTGACGACGCTCGGCATGCTGTCGATCGTCCGCGGCCTTGCCTATGCGGTCACAGAAGGACGTGGACAGGCGCCGACCGGACCGGACGTGAACCTCTTCTACGACATCACCGACGGCAACATCGCCGGCGTGCCGGTGGCCGTCATTTACCTGCTCGTTCTCGCAGTGATCATCGGCATCGTGCTTCACCACACGGCTTTCGGGCGGCACGTCTTCGCGCTCGGCGGCAACGAGAAGGCCGCGGCGCTGACGGGCGTGGCGGTCGAGCGGGTCAAGATCGCCGTCTACGTGCTGTCCTCTCTGTCGGCCGGCTTCGCCGGCATCCTGATGGTGGGATGGCTCGGATCCGCACCGGCCAATCTCGCGACGGGCTACGAGCTGACGATCATCGCCGCGGCGGTGATCGGCGGCGCGAACCTCAGCGGCGGCATCGGCGGGCCGGCAGGCGCGGTCATCGGCGCCCTGCTCATCGAAGTCATCCGCAACGGCCTCGTTCTCGCGGGCATCAACGCCTATTGGCAGATCGTCCTCGTGGGCGGGATCATCATCCTGGCTGTCCTCGTCGATCGCCTGCGGACCCTGCGCATGACGTCCTGAACACCGTTGTCGGAGGCCAGCACCGCCTGCCTCCAATGCGGACACAAGAAGCCGGACGGCAGACGCCGGTCATGAGATCCCATCAAAGGGGCTGAGAACCAACCAGGAGGAAGACATGATGAAACGCCTTATCCTTGCCGCGGTCGCTGCCGCGGCGCTCACCGCTCCGGCCATGGCGCAGCAGACCTACAAGTTCGCCATCGTGCCGAAGGCGATGAACAATCCCTATTTCGACCTCTCCCGCGACGGATGCATGAAGCGCGCGAAAGAACTCGGGAATGTCGAATGCATCTACAAGGGCCCGGTCGAGCATGAACCGGCGAGCCAGGTCCAGATCATTCAGGATCTGATCAGCCAGAAGGTCGACGGCATCGCCATCTCGGTCTCCGATGCTGCGGCGGCCGTGCGCGTGATCAAGGCCGCGCGCGATGCGGGCATCCCGGTGATCACGTTCGATGCCGATGCTCCGAACTCCGCCCGGCAAGCGCATGTGGGCACCGACAACCGCGCCATGGGCCGCGCCCTCGGCGAGGAGCTCCTGAAGCTGCGTCCGGACGGCGGAAAATACGCCATGGTGTCCGGCGGCCCGGCCGCGGCCAACCTGAAAGAGCGTGTCGAGGGCGTTCGCGATGCGCTGAAAGGCTCCAAGTGGACGGAAGTCTCCGGCTCGCCCACCTATTGCAACGACGACCTCGCGCTCGCCGTCCAGCAGATGCAGGACCTCAAGACGGCCAACCCGGATCTCGCCGCCATCGTGCCGGTCGGCGGCTGGCCGATGTTCGTTCCCGAGGCCTACAAGAGCTTCGTGAACAAGAACAAGGAAGCCATGGACCAGGGCAAGTTCAGCCTTGTGGTGGCCGATACCTTGAAGGTGCAGCTTGAATTGCTGCGTGACGGCTATGCCAATGCCCTCGTCGGCCAGCGGCCTTACGAGATGGGCGAGAAGGCCATGGACATCCTTCTCCAGCTCAAGAAGGGCGAGAAGGTCCAGGACATCGTTTATGCGGGCATCGACCGCGTGACGAAGGACAATGTCGCGTCCATGCTCAAATGAGCTGACGCCTCATCACTGGCGGACCCGCGCCCTGGAGAAACCTCTCTCCAGGGCGTCTGTGTGAAGAAGTGGCCCTTCTGCGGGCTTTCTAACCGGCCTCCACGGGCTTTCGAGCCGGGGACGGCGACCGCAGGGCGCTGGCGGTATAAACCCCCAGGGCGATCCAGATCAGGCTGAACGCCAGGCCGTCGATCCATCCGAAGGCTTCCTCGTAGACGAGGACGCCGAGGGCGAGCTGGCCGGACGGGGCGAGATATTGCAGGAGACCGATGGTGGAGAGCTTCAGTCGCTGAGCGGCGGCCGCGAACCAGATGAGCGGCAGCGCGGTGCTGAGCCCGGTCAGGACGAGAAGCGCATCCAGGCGTAGGTCGCCCCGGAAGGCCACGGACTGGCCATTCGCGACCACGAACGCGAGATAGCCTAGGGCCAGCGGAGTGAGCAGAAGCGACTCGACGCAGAAGCCGATGAGCGGAGCGACCGGCACGATCTTCCGGACGAGGCCGTAAAAGCCGAAGCTGGAGGCGAGCGCCAGGGCGACCCAGGGCATCTCGCCCGATGAGATGGCGAGCACCAGCACGCCGAGTGCGGCAATCACGCAGGCGGCGACCTGCGCCGGGTTCAGCCGCTCCCGCAGGAAGAGGACGCCGAGCACGACGTTCAGCAGCGGGTTGATGAAATAGCCGAGGCTCGTCTGGACGAGGTGCCCCGAGTTGACAGCCCAGATGTAGATGAGCCAGTTGATGGCGATGAGGCCGGCCGAGAGGCAAAGTAGCAGTAGCCTACGGCCGGAGGTCAGCGCCTCGACGAGCTTGCGCCATTGCCGGCCCGCAAGGATCAGGCCAAGGGCGAACACGCTGGCCCAGACGATCCGGTGCGCGAGGATCTGAAGAGCCGGCACCGCCGAAACCAGCTTGAAGTGAAGCGGAACGGCCAAGCCCCACATGAAGAAAGCCGCCAGGGCATAAAAAACCCCGATCCGCGCCCGTTGTGCCTCGGAAGACACTGGTCCTGTTCCCATCTCACCCTCTGGCCTCGCCCGTTCCATGGAGGGCAGGCCTTGCGAGGTCTCCCGCTCGCCACGGTCCTAAGTCAATTCGCGTGAAGGGGATAGCCCCGACTTTTGGTGAGACGACAGCATGCCTTCAGGGATGCGAAGGTACCTTGTGCCAAGCTTTGGATTGCGGTCGCGATGGAAAACAGCGGATCCAAGGCATGGACCCTCACGCTTGCAATTGAGCCGGTTTTCCGAGAGACGAGCGCCCGGTGCCGTTATGCACCGACAAGACCGAACGTCCGACAAGCAGACCTTCGAACCTTCGAAGCCTAAGCCTTGATTTTGAAGTGGTACAGCCGCCCCGGCTCGAACGGGGGACCCCCAGATCCACAATCTGGTGCTCTAACCAACTGAGCTACGGCTGCACGTGAGGCAGGGTGTAATCGCCCGGGCGGGCAATTTCAAGTCCTGTTCGAGATTTCAAAACCCGAAATGAGAACGGCGGGCTCCTGAGCCCGCCGTCTCCAATGCTCAAGCTTGGAAAAGCTTACTCGGCCGTGGCGCCGGCGGCTTTGAGGACCGGGGTCCAGCGGGCCACTTCGCTCTCGACGAGCTTCTGCAGGCCCTCGGGGGTCCGCTCCGTGGCGCTCGGCAGCACGCCGCCGAGGTCGAGAAGGCGCTTCTTGGTGTTCTCGTCGTCCAGAGACTTCACGAGCGCATCGTTGAGCTTCTTGACCACGTCCGGCGGGGTGCCCTTGGGAGCGAAGACCGCGTTCCAGGCGCTGACCTCGTAGCCTTCGAGGCCGGCTTCCTTGGTCGTCGGCACGCTCGGCAGCACAGGGGAACGCTCGGGCGTCGCGATGGCGAAAGCCTTGATGTTGTTGCCCTGGATCTGCGGGGCCACGTTGACGATCTGGTCGGTCATGAAGTCGACCGTGTTGGCCATCAGGTCGTTCAGGGCCGGGCCCGTGCCGCGATAGGCGACCATAGTCGGCTTCACCTTGACCACGGAGTTGAAGAAGATGCCCGTCGAATGCGAGACGGAGCCCACGCCCGCATGGGCCATGTTCACCTTGTCGCTGTTGGTCTTCAGGTATTCGAGGAAGCCCTTCAGGTCGTTGGCCGGGAAGTCCTTCTTGGCCACGATGACGATCGGGGTGCCGGCCGCCACGCCGATAGGGGCGAAGTCCTTGGTCGGGTCGTATTTCAGGTTCGGGTACAGGGCCGGGGCAGCGCCGTGGGTGCCCATATGACCCATCATGATGGTGTAGCCGTCCGGTTGGGACTGGGCCGCGCGGGTGATGCCCGTCGTGCCGCCGGCGCCCGCCACGTTCTCGATCACGATCTGCTGGCCGAGGGTGCGGCTCATGTGGTCGCCCACGATGCGGGCGATCACGTCCGTCGGGCCGCCGGCCGCGAAGGGCACGATCATGGTGATCGGCCGGGTGGGATAGCCTTGGGCCTGGGCGCCCGTTGCGGCCAAGCCGGCGACGGCGGCAAGGGCCAGTGCAACTTTCTTCATCGTTCTTCCTCCCTGGTTTAGGTTATGGCCTTACATGGACAAGGCGGGGTCGAAGGCAAGTTATTCCGTGAACACCTCGTCCCGTCCCTTCCGGATGGACGGCAGGAGGGCGATCACGAGCAGGACGGCCGCGACGGCGAGCAGGCCCGCGCTGATCGGATGATTGATGAAGGTTTCCAGCGACCCGCGCGAGATGATGAGCGCACGCCTTAAGTTCTCCTCCATCAGCTTGCCGAGCACGAAGCCGAGCAGCATCGGGGCCGGCTCGAACCCGAACTTGATCAGCACGTAGCCCACGAACCCGAACAGTCCGATGAACATCACGTCGGTCGGCAGCGAGTTGATCGAGTAGATGCCGATGGCGCAGAACATCAGGATCGCCGGGAACATCAGCCGGTAGGGCACCTTCAGAAGCCGCACCCACATCCCCACCATCGGTAGGTTGATGACGAGCAGCATCAGGTTGCCCACCCACATGGAGGCGATCATGCCCCAGAACAGGGTCGGGTTCTTGGTCATCACCTGCGGACCGGGGATGATGCCGTGGATCGTCATGGCGCCGACCATCAGGGCCATCACGGCGTTCGGCGGGATGCCGAGCGTCAAAAGCGGTATGAACGAGGTCTGCGCGCCGGCTTTGTGGGCCCTCTCCGGACCCGCCACGCCCTCGATGGCGCCGCGTCCGAAGCGGCGTGGATCCTTGGCGATCTTCTTCTCCAGCGTATAGGAGGCGAAGGGTCCCAGCACCGCGCCGTTGCCGGGCAGGATGCCGAGAATGGCGCCGAGAATGGTACCACGCAGCACCGGCTTGTAAGATTGCCGGAAGTCGTCCCGGTTCGGCAGCAGCCGGCCGATGGCCTGGCGCACCACGTCGCGATGCTCGGTGTGATCGAGATTGCGCATGATCTCGGCGATGCCGAAGATGCCCATGGCGAGCACCGCGAAGTCGATGCCGTCGGACAGGAACGGCAGTCCGAAAGTCATGCGCTCCTCGCCGGTCTCCAGGTCCGTGCCGACCGTGGACAGCAGCACGCCGACCAGGATCATGGCGATGGCCTTCAGAATCGAGCCGCGCGCCAGCACGACGGCGAAGACCAGGCCCATGACCATGAGCGAGAAGTACTCGGTCGGGCCGAAGACCAGGGCGAGGCCCGTGAGCGGCGCGCCGAGTGCCGCGATGACCAGCGTCGCCACCGTGCCGGCGAAGAACGACCCGATGGCCGCGATGCCGAGCGCCACGCCGGCGCGGCCCTGCTTGGCCATCTCGTGGCCGTCGAGGGCGGTCACCACGGAGGTGGCCTCGCCGGGGATATTGACGAGGATGGCCGTGGTCGAGCCGCCGTACTGGGCGCCGTAATAGATGCCGGCCAGCATGATGAGCGCGCCGGTGGGATCGAGCCCGAAGGTGATCGGCAGCAGCATGGCGATGGTGGCGATGGGTCCGACGCCCGGCAGCACGCCGATGAGGGTGCCCACAAGGCAGCCGAGGAAGGCAAGGCCCAGATTCTGGAGGCTGAGCGCGACGCCGAAGCCGAGGCTCAGGTTGGAAAAGAAATCACCCATCAGATCCTCCCGCTGTGGTCGGCCACGTCCACGGGGCCCGAATGTCGGTTGCGCGTGGCGAGGTAGACCACGATGGCGCCCGCCGTCATGAGGGCCGCGCAGGCGCGCAGCACCGCCTTCTGCGACCAGTCGGCAGGAAAGAGGCTCGTCAGGGCCTGCGGGAAGACCGGAATCGGCAGGTTGAGCAGGTCGCCGAACAGCACCATGCAGAAGGGGGTGAGGCTCAAGCCCAGGATGACGAGTTCCCGTAGCCGAGCCTCGGGCGTGGCGAACCCGCCCAGGATGATGGCGAGCGGGCCGGCGACCAGCAGGCCGAGGCCGGGAATGGCAAACGCTCCGAAGGAATAGCCGCGGATGGTCAGGGCGAAGGCCACGATGGCGCCGATGACGAAGACCGGCCCGCGCAGGCTCCAGCGCTCCAGGAGATCGCCGTCCTTGAGGAAGGCCGCCGCGAGCAGGGCCAGGCCCGAGAGGCCGACGCCGACGGCGAGCCAGCGCGGCAGCATCGCCGGCCCCATGGAATTGAGCGTTCCCTGGTCGAGATCCCGCGTCAGGAAAAGCGCGAGCGCCGCAAGGGCGACCAGGAGAAGGCCACCCGCGAGGCTTTGCGGCGCGCGCACCGGCCCGCGATGGCGTGGAGGCTCGGAGCCTTCGTGAAGAACAGACATGGACGACCTCCCGGCAGGCGCTCTCGCGCCCAAGGTTATTGCGACCGATATGGCCTGAGGCCGCACTCTGGATCAAGCTTACGTTGTCCCGCAGAGAATGCTTCTCAACAAGACCTGCTTGAATGAACAATCCTTAGGGAAAACGTCTATTAAACTATAGGACAGTCACCTGATCCCTGCGGCAGGTGACTTGATCCCGAGCCCCGTCTTGTCTAGATGGAACCTTGTAGCCAGGCCGGGCCCCTCTGGTCGCTCCTTACAAAAGGAGCGGCGATGTCGGACTGGATGAAAACCAGGGCGGCCTGGGTTCGTTCAAAAAGACGGTTTTGCCTGCATTTCGGCTTCCGGTCCGAGGGATTTCGGACCAGGCCGGCGACAGATGCGTCTTTTTGAGCGTTTCGCATGCGCTGCCCCTCAACCGACATATGAGGCACTGCATGTTTGATCTCTCGCAGTTTTTCGGACCCGAGGTCGTCGCCTTCCTGATGGTGATCGGCATCGACCTGGCGCTCGCCGGCGATAACGCCATCGTCATCGGCCTGGCGGCCGCTGGTCTTCCCAAGGAACAGCGCAACAAGGCAATTCTCCTCGGCGTCCTCGCCGCCACCGTCCTGCGCATCGCATTCGCGCTGGTCACGACCCAGCTTCTACAGATCGTAGGCCTGCTCCTCGCCGGCGGCATCCTGCTGCTCTGGGTCTGCTGGAAGATGTGGCGCGAGCTGCGCACGAGCCATGAGGAAGAACAGGCCGCCGAGGAAGCCCTTGAGGACGCGGATCTCGACAAGGACGGCACTATCGCCGGCAAGGCACCCCGCAAGACCTTCGCTCAGGCAGCCTGGCAGATCGTCATCGCCGACGTGTCCATGTCCCTCGACAACGTCCTTGCCGTGGCCGGTGCGGCGCGCGAGCATCCCTACATCCTCGCTTTCGGCCTGCTCCTCTCGATTGCCCTCATGGGCATCGCAGCCTCGTATATCGCCCGCCTGCTCCAGCGCTACCGCTGGATCGCCTATGTCGGCTTGGCGATCATCCTCTATGTGTCGCTCAAGATGATCTATGAAGGGTTCCTCGAGGTCTATCCGCTGGTGAACGGCGCCGTCGGCTGATCCCGATAGATCTTCGTTCAATCTCCAATTGACGGCGGGGATGCGGAAAGGCAGAGAGCGTGACGCTCATGTCTTTCGGTCTCCGCCCTCATTTTTCCACTGCAGGCCTGCGTTACGGCGCCCGTGCGGCGCTGCCCGCCTTTCCCGGCTTCATCATGTTCGCCGTGGCCTTCGGCACGGCGGCGGCCCAGAAGGGATTGTCGCTCGGCGAGACGCTGGGCCTTTCCGCCTTCGTCTATGCCGGAGCCTCCCAGATGGTCGGGCTCGAAATCTGGCAGCAGGCCTGGACGCCTTCGACCATCCTTACGATCATGACCGTCACGGCCGTCGTGAACGCGCGCATGATCCTCTTAGGGGCGACCCTTCAGCCCTGGCTTAAGGATGAGCCGCTCGCCCGCACGGCTCTCAACCTGTTTCTCATCACGGAGGCCGGCTGGCTGGTCGGCACCCGCTACCACAGCGAAGGCGGCCGCGACGTCGGCGTGCTTCTGGGATGCGGGATCATCCTCTGGCTGGTCTGGCTGCTCGCAACGCTCAGCGGATTCTACGCGGGGGCCCTGGTGCCGGAGCCGAGGCGCTTCGGCCTCGATCTCGTGATGCCGATCTTCTTCGGCGTCATGCTGGTGCCCTTGTGGAAAGGCGCGAAGCCCGCCCTGCCCTGGCTCGTGGCGGGTCTCGTCTCTCTCGTGGTCCACGCCCTCTTGCCCGGCTATGTCTTCATCATCGCCGGAGCCCTGGCCGGCGTCGTGGCCGGAATGCTGATCGAATGAACTCCGCCGAGACGATCATCGCGGGCCCATGGGGCTCCATACTCGCCATCGGCGCCATGGCCCTGGTGACGTTCCTGTGCCGCATCGCTGGCGTCGTCGTGATGAGCCGGGTGCGGCTCACGCCGCGCATCGAGCGGGGGCTGCGCGCCCTGCCAGGCTCCATCATCCTGGCGACGATCCTGCCGGTGGTGATCGACAACGGCCCGCCTGCGATGATGGCCCTTGCGGCGGCTATCGTGGCGATGGTCGTGACGCGGATCGACATCGTCGGCCTTCTCGCGGGCCTAGGCACCCTCGCGGTCATCAGGGCTTTTGGCTGAGCCCTGCTTGAGCCGCAGGCGGATGCGGTACATCAATCCGTCGCGAATGTTGCGATAGGCGTCGAGCACCTGCTCGCGCGAACCCTGCGTGATGGTCGGATCGGGCGTCGGCCAGTATTCCACTTCGGCCGCGATGGTCCGCGTCAGTTCGAGCGCCGCGTGATGGGCCTCCGGCGAGAGGGAGATGATGAGGTCGAAATTCAGCCCCTCCCATTCCTCCAGTTCCTGCAGCGTGCGCGGCTTGTGCTTGGAGGCGTCGATGCCGATCTCGGACAGGATCGACGCGGTGAAACCGTCCGCGTCGCTTTTGCGAACACCGGCGGACTGCACATAGATCGACTGGCCGAAGTAATGCCGCGCGATGGCTTCGGCCATGACGGAACGCACCGCATTCATGGCGCAGACGAACAGAACCGAATGGATCCGTTTCGAGCGGGGCTCGTCCAAGCGTCAGCCCTTCCAGTGAAGCGCGAAGATCAATGTGAAAATGCGGCGCGCTGTATCGAAGTCGAGGATCAGCTTGCCGTCCAGGCGCTTCATCAGGAGTTCGGCCGCCTCGTTGTGCAATCCGCGCCGTCCCATGTCGATGGCTTCGATCTGCGCCGGCGAGGCGGAACGGATGGCCTGATAATAGCTGTCGCAGATCAGCTCGTAGTCGCGGATCGCTTTGCGGAACGGCGTCAAAGACAAGTGATGCGAGACGAGATGCGCGCCATCCTGTGCCGTGACCTCGAAGCATAGCTTCTTCTCGATCAGCGAGATGCGCAGGGCGTAGGGACCGCCTTCGTAATTCGGCAGACCGAAATGGTTTGCCTCGAGGATGTCGTAGATGGCGATGGCCCGTTCGTGCTCCTGATCGGGATTGCCGCGACCGATGGAGGCCTCGTCGAGCGTGACGGCGACCAGCCGGCTCCGCGCCTTCGCTTCGCTCACCATCCGCCCTTCCCTACCGTTAAAGGTTCAGGCGGATCGCGACCGACCGCGCATGCCCCTCCAGCCCCTCCGAACGCCCGAGCGTGATCGCCGCGGGGCCGAGCGCACGCAGCGCGTCCGCGTCGCATTTCAGGATCGAGGTTCGCTTCATGAAGTCAAGTACGCCGAGGCCCGAGGAGAAGCGGGCGGACCGGGCGGTGGGCAGCACGTGGTTCGGCCCGCCGACATAGTCGCCGATGGCTTCCGGCGTGTGGCTGCCGAGGAAGATCGAGCCCGCATTGCGGACTTTGGCCGCGAGTTCCTCGGCATTCTCCGTCTCGATTTCGAGATGCTCGGGGGCAAGCCGGTCCACGAGGGGGATGGCGTTCTCGAGCCGGTCGATCAGGATGATGGCTCCGTAATCGCGCCAGCTCGCACGGGCGATCTCCGCCTTGGGCAAGGTTTCGAGTTGGCGCTCGACGGCCTTCTCCACCGCATCTGCGAGAGCGGGGGAGTCCGTTACAAGGATCGACTGCGAGGCCGGATCGTGCTCGGCCTGGGCCAGAAGATCCGCGGCGATCCAATCGGGATTGCCATGCTGGTCCGCCAGGATCAGCACCTCGGAGGGACCGGCGATCATGTCGATGCCGACCTGTCCGAAGACACGGCGCTTGGCGGCAGCCACATAGGCGTTGCCGGGCCCGACGATCTTGGCGACCGGCCGCACCGACCCGGTTCCGTATGCGAGCGCCGCCACCGCCTGTGCGCCGCCGATGCGGAAGACCTCGTCGACGCCGGCCAGGCGCGCGGCCGCCAGGACGAGCGGGTTCGTCTCGCCCTTGGGAGTCGGCACCACCATGGCGATGCGCGGAACACCCGCCACCTTCGCCGGCACGGCGTTCATCAGGACGGAGGACGGGTAACTGGCACGACCTCCGGGCACATAGAGGCCGACGGATTCGATCGCGGTCCAGCGCCAGCCCAGCGTGACGCCGAGCGGGTCCGTGGACATGGAATCCTGCGGGCGCTGGGCCCGGTGATAAGTCTCGATGCGCTCCTTGGCCAGAGCCAGGGCTTCCAGCGCCTCCTTGGGGCATTGGGCCTCGGCCGCGTCGATCTCGGCATCCGAGATGCGCAGGGTCTCGGGCTGGAGCGCCAGCCCATCGAAGCGATAGGTGAAGTCGATCAGGGCCTCGTCGCCCCGCGCCACCACATCCTCGATGATCGCCCGGACGGCCTGATCCACATCCTCCGACACCTCTCGCTTGGCCGAGAGGAGAGCGGCGAAAGCCAGCGGGAAGGACGGCTCCCGCGCATCGAGCCTCTGCGCCATTACGGGCGCCCCGCCGGCTGAAGCTGTTCCTCGTGCGAGGGGCGGCTTTCGGCGGCCCAGACCGGGCCGGTGTCTTTCATCTGCATTTCGATGCACTCCAGGTCCACCTGGATGGCTCCCCCGTCGGCAAAGATCAAGGTGGCAGTGCCCGATGGGGCATTGGTCTCCTCGAAGGCAATGGCGAGAAGGTTAAGAACCGCATCCTTGTTGGCTTGGTCGATGCCGCGGACACGCACGCCCGTGACGTTCTCGAAATGCATGCAGGTCAACCGGCGCCGGGGCGTATCCGCCTCCCAGTCGTAGCGGCGCGTCTGAATGGCGAAACGCCGTTCCTTCGGCAGATAGGCAATGTCACCCACCCGCAGCAGGGAATCCTGCAGATGAGCGGAGATGACGGCAAGATCTTCCGGATCGAAAGCGACAAGTCTCAGGAGGTCCATGGGCCACCAACCTATTGTTGAACTTTAAGGTTTAGGTAGAGAGCCCCCTGCCCCGGCGCAACCTGTCCCGGCGGCTTCTTCTTCATGGCCCCGAAAAGAAAAGGGCCGGCATTGATGCCGGCCCGATCGTCCTAGCCCCTCAGGCGCTCGATCTGAGCGCCGCAACGGGCGAGCTTGGCTTCGAGGGCCTCGAAGCCGCGATCCAGGTGATAGACCCGGTTGATGGTGGTTTCACCTTCGGCCACGAGGCCCGCGATGACCAGGGACACGGAGGCCCGCAGATCGGTCGCCATGACGGGCGCTCCCTTGAGCCCGGCCACGCCATCCACATAGGCGCTGTCCCCATCGAGGCGGATCTGCGCGCCGAGGCGGGCGAGCTCCTGCACGTGCATGAAGCGGTTCTCGAAGATCGTCTCGCGGATGCGGGAGGTCCCGTTCGCCCGGGTCATGAGAGCCATGAACTGGGCCTGCAGGTCGGTCGGGAAGCCCGGGAACGGATCGGTGGTCACGTCGACCGGCTGGATGCCATTGCCGTTGCGCCGGATCCGGATGCCCCCATGGGTCGAGGACACTTCGGCCCCCGCCTGTCCAAGAACGTCCAGAGCAGCCTGGAGATAATCGGGCCGGGTATTGTCCAGAACGATATCGCCGCCCGTCATGGCGACCGCCATGGCATAGGTGCCGGTCTCGATCCGGTCCGGCATGACGTCATGTGAGGCCCCGCCGAGGCTGGTCACGCCTTCCACCACGATCTCCGAGGTGCCGGCTCCCTGAATCCTGGCGCCCATCTTGATAAGGCATTCGGCCAGATCCACCACCTCGGGCTCGCGGGCGGCGTTGCGAATCACGGTGGTTCCCTGGGCCAGCGTCGCGGCCATCAGGGCTACGTGGGTGCCGCCCACCGTCACTTTCGGGAAATCGATCTCGGAACCGATCAGGCCCTTCGGGGCCGTCGCCACCACATAACCGGCCTCGATCTCGATGGCGGCGCCGAGCTTGGCGAGCGCCATGATGAGCAGGTCGACCGGCCGGGTGCCGATGGCGCAGCCGCCGGGCATGGACACCTTGGCATGGCCGAACCGGGCCACCAGGGGAGCGATGACCCAGAAGCTCGCCCGCATGGTCGAGACAAGCTCGTACGGGGCCGTGGTGTCGATAATGTTCTTTCCCGTCAGGCGGATGGTCTGCCCCGTCTCCGAGGACTGGCCGGGCCGGCGGCCGGCGATCGAGTGATCGACGCCGAAATTGCTCATGATCCGCAGGAGGGAGGAGATGTCCGCGAGGCGCGGCACGTTGCCGAGCTCCAGGGTCTCCTCCGTCAGGAGGCTGGCGATCATGAGAGGCAGGGCCGCATTCTTGGCACCTGAAATCGGAATCAAGCCGTTGAGAGGCGCGCCGCCCCGGATGCGAATGCGATCCATCGAATTCCCCTTGCAATATTTTTAGCGAACCATGCGCTATGCGCGCCTTGAGCCTATCCGGCTAGTCGGACGGCTTGTCGCGCTCGTTCGTAACGCTCAAGCTCCCGGTTTCGTTTCCGGGCGCCTTCACGGCCTGTCGCCCCCGAGCTTGAGCCTTGCGACGCTTAAGATTCTCTTTCAAGGCCGCCTTCAGCCGGTCAGCTTTCTCTTGCGATTTCACGTCAGTCATGGTTCACGCGACCCATCGTCGCCTTTATCAAATAGAGACTTCGCAAGCGGCTCTCAACCGCAATATCACGGTTCAGGACTTTGACCCGGATCAATGCGATCTGGCATAATGGGTCCAGGATCCCCGGGCATTGCATTGCCCACCCGGTGAGATGATGGATTATCAGAACTTCTTCACGTCAGCCCTCGATCGCCTTCAGGCCGAGCGGCGCTATCGCGTTTTTGCCGATATCGAGCGGCTGGCCGGCCGTTATCCCCAGGCGATCTGGCACGCGCCGGAAGGCCCCCGCCCCATCACCGTCTGGTGCTCAAACGACTATCTCGGCATGGGCCAGAACCGGGACGTGACCCGCGCCATGGTCGAGGCTGCCTGGCGGTTGGGAACCGGCGCCGGCGGCACCCGCAACATCTCCGGCAACAGCAACCCCATCGTGGCGCTCGAGGCCGAACTCGCCGACCTGCACGGCAAGGAGGCGGCCCTCGTCTTCACCTCGGGCTATGTCTCGAACCAGACCGGCATCTCCACGCTCGCCAAGCTGATCCCGAACTGCCTGATCCTTTCGGACGCGCTCAACCACAATTCGATGATCGAGGGCGTGCGCCAGTCGGGCTGCGACAAGGCGATCTTCCGCCACAACGACCTCGACCACCTGGAAGAGCTGCTCCGGGCGGCGGGCGACCGGCCCAAGCTGATCGTGTTCGAGAGCGTCTATTCCATGGACGGCGACATCTCCCCGATCCATGCCATCTGCGACCTCGCCGAGCGCTACGGTGCCATGACCTATATCGACGAGGTCCATGCGGTCGGCATGTACGGCCCGCGCGGCGCCGGCATCGCCGAGCGCGAAGGCGCCATGCACCGGATCGACGTGATCGAGGGTACCTTGGGCAAGGCTTTCGGCGTCATGGGCGGGTATCTGACCGGCACGAAGGCCGTGATGGATGCGATCCGCAGCTTCGCACCGGGCTTCATCTTCACCACCGCCCTGCCCCCGGCGGTCGCCGCGGCGGCCACGGCCTCGATCCGGCACCTCAAGGCATCGTCCGCCGAACGCCAGCAGCAGCAGCGCCAAGTGGCCCGCACGAAGGCGGTCCTGAGCGGCGTCGGCCTGCCCGTCCTCGACACCGTCACGCATATCGTGCCGGTGATGGTGGGCGACGCGGAGGCCTGCAAGGCGGCCTCCGACCGGCTTCTGGACAAGCACGGCATCTACATCCAGCCGATCAACTACCCGACCGTGCCGCGCGGCACCGAGCGGCTGCGCATCACGCCGGGGCCGTTCCACTCGAACGCCCATATCGACGCCCTGGCGGCCGCTCTCGTGGAAGTCTGGACGGCGCTTCGGCTCCCGCTCGAGCCAAAAATCCAGGCCGCCGAATAAAGATCATTTTCAAGCTTGCAAGGAGGGCTGCCCTGTGGCAGTAAGCGGCCCTCCCCGTTGGCGCGCTGCCGTAGCTCAGTGGTAGAGCACTCCCTTGGTAAGGGAGAGGTCGAGAGTTCGATCCTCTCTGGCAGCACCAGCCAAACGCCCGACACATAGCGGTTCGAATCCCGCTTCGGGCAGCGTCCCGGCAATGCTCGGACGCAACCTTCTTTGCATCCAAAACCTGTCCGAAAGTGCAGTTTCCTTCAGGCTGCAGCTTTGCAATACTTGTGCCTATGGAACATCTGCCTCTCGGGGCAGGCATTCCGGTCAAAATGACCGGGGGAAAACCTCCGGCATATGGGGGACCTCATGAAGAACATGGCCAGCGCGCCCGAGATCGCGGATCCGTATGCGACGCTCGAGAAAATCCTGAAGGTAATCGGCAGAACGTGGCTGAGCGAGGAATGGCGCCTCGAAGACATTCGCCTTCTGGCCCAGGAAGCCATCGCATCCCGCGGAAAGATCGTATCACGCGGAAAAAGGGCGAATGGGAAAGGGGCCGCAGGTGCAACCCCGGCTCTCAAGCCGCAGCTTCATTTCAAGCAGGACCTCCCGCTCTCGCCTCCGAAGCGAGGCGAGCGCCACCCGTCCTAATACGCGTCGGACCCTTTTCGGGATCGAATCCGATGCTCCTTCTTTTGGCTGGTGCATCGTTCGGTGCGGACCCAGAGGGTCACGCCGGCGAAAACCGAATCCGCTTTTCCTCACGTTCCGCTAGAGCACGAAATTCGACATTGATTTAGCGTTCGATGCTGGAGCGCAAAGCCGCGACGCGATCCAATGCTCACGCGCGGAGCACACGGGACGCCCTCATGCGGCATGTTGTCGGGCAGGCTGAATTCCCCGATAGATCCCCTTTTAGTCCTATCACAAATCGTTTAGAGGCTCCGGCGCGAGAGCTCACGAGTTCAATTCAAGTAAAAGCGCCTACCGAACACCGGATCCATTAAAGTTTATCGTTCTATTATAACACTAAAATGGATAGCTCGATAAATTCGTAAGCTTAAGCTTTTCGAAAGCGGTGAATTTTACTCTCTGATCGCAAAGCTGCCTGCCGTTTGCAGGCGACAGCTCGCACGAACCTTCGCCGTATCAACATCTCTATTCGATTGAAGAACCATGCCTGCTGTCGAGACATACTCCTCCACGGGAAACGCCTATATCGACGCCGTTCTAGGCAACGTCAGATGGGTGCCGAGCAATCTGACCTACAGCTTTCCTACTGCAGCCGCTTCGTATGGCTCATCCTACGGAGACGGTGAGGCGGCGAAGGGATTCGGCGCGTTCAACGGGACGCAGCAGGCCATCGCACGCACGGCGCTGAACCTCTACTCCGCCGTCAGCAACCTGACATTCCTGGAATTGGGCGGAACGAGCGGCCCGTCGGCCGATCTCCGTTTTGCGCAATCGGATCTGCCCAATACGGCATGGGCCTACTTTCCGAGCACGAACGCGACCGGCGGCGACGTCTGGGTCAACAATTCAAGCCTCAGCTATGCGCGCCCGATGAAGGGCAACTACGCCTATTTCACCATCGTGCATGAGATCGGCCATGCCCTTGGGCTTGAGCACTCCCATGAGAACGGCATGCCGGTCGATCGGGACAGCATGGAATATACCGTGATGAGCTACCGCTCCTATGAGGGCGCCTCAGTCAGTACGGGCTATGCCAACGAGACCTGGGGTTACGCCCAGTCGCTCATGATGTACGACATCGCGGCCATCCAGCACATCTACGGCGCGAACTACACGACCAACAGCGGCAACACGACCTATACCTGGAGTCCGACGACCGGCGAGATGTTCATCAACGGTGTCGGCCAGGGCGCTCCCGGCGGCAATCAGATCCTGCTGACCGTCTGGGATGGCGGCGGCGTCGATACCTACAGCTTCACCGCCTACACCACATCTCTCACGATCGACCTGCAACCGGGGGCCTGGACGATCACGTCTCAGGAGCAGCGAGCCAAGTTGAACTGGGACGGCTCCAAGCTCGCCGTCGGCAGCATCGCCAACGCCCTTCTCTATCAAGGCAACACGGCTTCCCTTATCGAAAACGCATCCGGCGGCACCGCGGCCGATGTGATCAAAGGCAATGCGGCCGGCAACGCGCTTCGGGGCAATGGCGGCAATGACAAGCTTTACGGCTTGAATGGCAACGACGCGCTGTTCGGTGGAAGCGGCAATGACAGGCTTGAGGGTGGCGCAGGGAGCGACAAGCTTTATGGCCAGGGCGGCAAGGATGTGCTCATCGGTGGCGGCGGGGCGGATGCGTTCGTCTTTCAGGCCCTGAGCGATTCCCGCGGATCGTCGTTCGATACGATTCAGGATTTCCGGCGCGGATCGGATCACATCGATCTGCGCAGCATCGATGCCAACACGAAGGTCGCGGGCAATCAGGCCTTCACCTTCATCGGAAAGTCGGCATTCCACGGCAAGGCCGGGGAGCTGCGCTTTGCCGATGGAATCCTATCGGCCGACGTGAACGGCGACACGATCGTCGACTTCAAAGTCAAGATCGCGGGCCTCTCTTCCCTGTCGAAGGGTGACTTCTATCTGTAATCAGGTTTTTGTGACCGGCCCCGCCGTGGAGCCGGGTTGCGTTCCGATACGCAAAGATGCGAGGAGAGACCGCATCGCCCGCTGAACAGATTAGACTTTGGGAGCCGTGAGTGAAAGCATCCGTCGCCGCCTGCCTCGCCCTGTTTGTCGGATCGGTCGTTCCGGCTGTTGCCATCGCGGCCGACAGCGAGAGGCCTCTGCCCGAGACGGATCTCGCGGCCCCCTTTCACACGAACGAGCGCACCTATTTCCGTGAGCATCGGCTGCGCGCCTACGAGCGCACCCGGGCGGGAACCAGCCAGGGCGCCACCTGCGTGACGCCGAAGGGCGTGTGCTGGATCGCGGAGCCTCTTTCCAATGGCAACGACTGCTCCTGTGAGAGCCGGCGCCTCGGCACCATCCACGGCCTGATCGGCGGCTGACCGAAAATTATGTGTTAACCATCTGGACAGCACGCGAGCTTAGGCATTATCCAAAGCGCAAGACCTTCCGACTTGAAAGGAAGCGCGATGGAAGAAACGGAAAAACGCCACCCGGCCAATGATGCCTTGGCCTATCTCATGAACGTGATCGCCCTCGCGTTCAGCGTCAGCTGTCTTTGGGTCGTCGCATCCGCCGCGAAAATGTAATTGAGTATCGATTTCAGGTTTTTTCAGCGAGCGCGAAATTCCTTGACCGCATCAGCGGCCTGATAACTCCAGTAGGTAAGCTGAACCGCGGCGCGACCGAAGATGCCGCCATTCCATGCCAAATCGAAGGGCGCAAAGAGACGATAGCGGTCGCTTTCGCCCGTAATGCCTTCCGCAATGACCGTACCGCCGATCGCGGTGGTGTTCATGCCGTGGCCGCCGAAGGCCGTGCAGTACCAGACACCCGGCTTCCACTGGCCGATCTGCGGCATCAGGTGCCTGGCGTAAGCCATGAGGCCCGACCAGGCGATCTCCACCTGCAAATCCGACAGCTGCGGATAGGTCGTCACCATCTCGCGCCGGAGGAGAGCCGCAATGTCGCGCGGATCGGTCGTGCGCGTCGTGATGCGCCCGCCCCAGAGGATGCGGCTTCCGCCATCGACGAGCCGGTAATAATCTCCTGCCCGGCGATCATCGAGAATGGCCGCCCGGGTCCGGATGGCGCCCTGCACCAAGTCCGGTGCCTGTTCGGTCAGCAGAACGTAGGTGGCAATCGGCAGGAAGGCGCGCTTCAGCGCAGGCAGCACGCCGCCGGTATAGCCGCCCGTTGTGAACACGACGTGCTCGGCCGTGATCTCGGCACTGTTCGTGCGGACGATCTTGCGAGCGCCGTCGAGATCTGCGGTCACCACCGGCGAGTGCTCATGAATCGCGGCGCCCAGCCGTGACGCCTCGCGGGCCAGCGCACGTGCGTAATTCAATGGATGGAAGTGGAAGGCACCTTCGTCGAGGACCGCCTCGTGATACTTGGGAGAGACGAAAAGCTCCCTCACCTCATCCCGGGGCAAGTAGCGAAGTCGCAGTCCGAATTCGCGCTGCTGACGTTCGCTTGCCAGTTTGAGAGCTCCGCGAGAATCGTAGCGCAGCGCCTTCGCAATGCCGGGGACCGGATGAGCATCGCGAATTCCGAGCCCATCGATCGTGTTGCGGACGATCTCCACCCCCTCCATGGAGAGGCGGAACAGCTCCCGCGCCTGATCGGGCCCAACCCGGCGTTCGATGGCGACGACGCCCGTGGCATAGCCGGCGGAGACAAAGCCGCCGTTGCGGCCCGATGCTCCCCAGGCCACGCGCTGCGCTTCGAGCAGCACGACCTTGCGCCCGATGCGCGCCAACTTCAATGCCGCCGTCAGACCTGCGAGTCCGCCGCCGACGATACAGACATCCGCCTCGGTGTGTCCCACCGCCGGCGCATAGCGTTCCGTCGTGGCGTTGCGGCTGTAATAGGTTTCGATATAGGCGGGCTGCATGGCTGTCCGTTAATGCGACAGTTCGGAAGCCGCGAGATAGATCTGCACGAGCGTCTCGCAGCCTTCGCGATCCTCCTCGTCGAACCTGTTCGGGCTGGGGCTGTCGAGATCAAGCACGCCGAGGACGCGGCCATCCTTGACGAGAGGCACGACAAGTTCGGACCGGGAGGCGCTGTCGCAGGCGATGTGGCCAGGGAATGCATGGACGTCCGGCACCACGATGGATTCCTTGCGCTCCACGGCCGTGCCGCACACGCCGCGCCCGACCGCGATGCGCACGCAGGCCGTCTTGCCCTGGAAGGGACCGAGAACGAGTTCTGGTCCACGCATGAAATAGAACCCGGCCCAGTTCAGATCCGGCAGGAACTGGTAGATCAGGGCCGACATGTTGGCCGCATTCGCGATCGCATCCGGCTCGCCCTCCAGAAGTCCGGTGAGCTGCTGGGCAAGCGAGGCGTAGAAGTCCCGCTTGTTGGCGGAGAGAGGGATGTCTTTGACTTCGAACATGGGATTTTCCTTAAGTTTCCCAAAGGGTCTTGTCCAGATGCCCTACTCGGCGGCCATGTCGGACCGGGGCGCCTTGGCGAGATCCAGCCCCTGATGGTCGCAAAGGCGGCGGTAGAGGCCTCCCTTGCGATAGAGCGTGAGATGATCGCCCTCCTCCACCATCCGTCCCCTGTCGAAGACGAGGATGCGATCGAGGGCGCGCACGGTGGACAGACGGTGCGCGATCACGATGGAGGTACGCCCCACCATGAGCCGCTCCATCGCCTGCTGGATCAGAACCTCCGATTCCGAGTCGAGCGCGGAGGTCGCCTCGTCCAGGATCAGGATCGGAGCGTCGGCCAGGAAGGCGCGCGCGATGGCAACCCGCTGACGCTCGCCACCCGAAAGCTTCACGCCGCGCTCACCCACGAGGGTCGAATACCCCTTGGGCAGGTTCACGATGAAGTCGTGCGCGTTGGCGAGCCGCGCCGCGCGCTCGATCTCCGCCATGGAGGCACCGGGCCGCCCATAGGCGATGTTCTCGGCCAGCGTGCGATGGAACAGGATCGGCTCCTGCTGCACGATGGCGATCTGTGCGCGCAGGGACGCCTGCTCGCTTTGCGCGATGTTCTGACCGTCGATCAGGATCTTTCCGCCCGTCACGTCGTAGAGGCGCTGGATGAGCTTGACGAGGGTCGTCTTGCCCGAACCCGACGGGCCGACAAGGCCGACGCGCTCGCCCGCCCGGATCGTCACCGACAGGTCCCGGTAGAGCGGCGTATCGTGTCCCGCATAGTGGAACGTGACGCGATCGAACGCGACCTCGCCGCGCGAGATGCGGATGGGCTTCGCATCGGGGCGGTCCGGAACGCCGACACGCTCCCGGTGGATCTCGACGAGTTCCTCCATGTCGTTCACGGAACGGCGTAAGTTGTTGATGTGCATGCCCACGTCGCGCAGGTAGCCATGGATCACGAAATAGGTCGTGAGCACATAGGCAAGATCGCCCGGCGTCGCACGGTTGTTCCACCACAGCCAGATCGCCGTGCCGATGATGGCCGCGCGGATGCCGAGCAGCGCGATGAACTGCACCGTGCCGCTGTTGGTGCCGCGCTGCCAGAGACGGCTCGTGCGGCTCTGCCACTTGCGCAGAACCCAGGTGAGGCGCTGGTCCTCGCGGATTTCGGCCCCGAAGGCCTTCACGACGGGATTGCAGCTCAAGGCATCGGCCAGGGTGCCGCCGACGCGCGTATCCCAGGCATTCGCCAGCCGCGCGGCGGGCGCGACGTAGCGCGTCGCCAGGAAGCCCGTCATGACGATGTAGGAAAGAGCGCTTACCCCGATGACGACGCCCATCACCGGCCAGCGCAGGCCCAGCACGATCATCGAGCCGGCGAGCACCGTGAGCGAGGGCAGCAGCGCCAGGAGAAGCGTGTCGTGCATCAGGTCGAGCGCCCACATGCCGCGCGTGATCTTGCGCACCGTGGAACCGGCGAAGGAATTGGCGTGCCAGTCGGTCGAGAAACGCTGCACGCGTGCGAACGCATCCTGCGCCACGCGTCCCATCACGCGCAGCGTCAGCTCCACGATGCCGTAGAACGCCAGATGCCGCATGACGATCATGAGCAGGCCGAGGCCCGTCATAAAGGCGAACGCGACCAGCGCCGCATGAAGGGCGGCGTCACGGTCGTTGCCGCCCATGGAGATGGCATCGACAAGCCGTCCTGCGAAGACGGGCATGAACACATCGGCCAGGGTCGAAACCATCATGGTTACGACGATCAGCGCCACATAGCGCGGTTCTTCGCGCCAGTGCCGGAACGTGAATCTCAGGACATCGCGGGTGGCGTCCCCGCTCTTCTTCTGCTGTTTCATGGAAGCGAACAGGCGGCGCTCCGAGCGCGCACCTCTCCCCGTATTTTCAAGGAGCGACAGACGGAACGCCCGCTTATGGCGCCCGAGATCGCTCGAAGATCATAAATTGTGAAGGCTTGATAAGGTTTGCCGGGCCTTGGAGCCCCGCACGGTCCAACCTAAAGTTTGGACGCGGGAGGAGCGTTCAGCAAGCGGATAGAAGCCATGCAGTCCTCCCTCTCTAGAAATTAAACCTATGCACAAACGTAGTGCAGTTCGTTCAACTTGGCAACCGCGGTTTTGTTTCAGCGCAATCGAAGCCTTCAGACGACCTCGAGCGGCCGATGCGGTGTGGGCGGCAATTCGACCTGAACGGCGTCGCCCGGCCTCACCTCTCCGCCTTCCAGGACAATCGCCATGATGCCGGACTTGCGGATGAGGTTTCCGTGCTCGTCCTTGCCGAGCACGGCCTTCATGAGGCCCTTCTGGAAACGATCGATCTGGACGCAAGGATTGCGCAGCCCCGTCACCTCGATCACGGCGCTTGGGCCGATGCGGATTCGCGTGCCCGTCGGCAGGCCCAGCAGGTCGATGCCGCGCGTGGTGACGTTCTCACCCATGTCGCCGGCGGAAACGTCGAAACCGGCCTCGCGCAGCTCATCGTGGAGCTCGGCATGGATCACGTGAACCTGCCGCAGGTTCGGCTGGCCCGGGTCCTTGGCCACCCGCGAGCGATGCTTGACGGTCGTACCGAGATGCGCATCGCCTTCGACGCCGAGACCGGCGAGAAGCCGGATGACGTCCCGGTTGGGTTTGCTGAAGCTGTGACTGGAGCTGCGGCTCACGGCCGTGACGATTGCCTGCATGACTGCCCCCTGCCCTATCTTGTGTAGCCTCAGAGAACGGTCAGATCCACCGTTTCGAAGCCTTTCTCGGCGAGACGCTGCGCCAGAACCCGGCGATGGCAATTGGCAGGGTCGCGCTCGAAGCAGAGGAGGCAGATCGGCTGGGCCTGGGCCAGCGCCTCCAACTCCCGAAAAGCTTCCTGGGCAGGCTCGGTCGCCAGAACCTCATTGCAGTAGATCCGGCGCATCAGGTCACCGTCCCCGGCGCGAGCCGCCTGGCGCCCTTCCTTCGGCGTACCGAGTTTGATGAAATGCTGATAGCCGATGCCCTGGTTTTCCAAGGCATCGCGCAGGGCGGACTTGGAGAAGCCCCGCTTGCGCGAGAGTGCGACGGCCCGCACATCCGCGAGGGTGCCTATGCCCGCATCCTTCAAGGTGGTGAGGAAGCGGTCCACGTCCGCTCCCTCGTATCCGATCGTAAAAACCTGCGGCTTTGCCATGCCGCGAAGTTACATGGACGGCTGTGGATGTCGAGGTGTTTCCGGTTGCGTGTAGGGCCGCAGCGCCTCGGGCGTGCGGAAGTCCCGCGGCACCTCGAAATCGCTGGCAGCGCCGTGGCTCCGTTCGAGACCGCGCGGATAGCCGGTGCGGTCCGAGTAATCCTGCAGCGGCGGCAGCGGATGCGGAGTTTCGCGGCTCAGGGTCTGGGCGCAATAGACATCGAGCGCCGTCACGCCGGCCACGGCCGCCATGGCGATGCCGACATTGCCCTTCTTCGGGTTGTTGCCTTCGAGGGCCGTCGCCAGCGTCGCGAGGTCGAGCCCGTCGCCTGCGACGCGACCCCAGATCCATGGCGTCGGATCCTTCGAGGCGAGAATGCCGATGCCGGTGGCGATCTCGCGGACGCCATAGCCGGCAATCAGCCCCTCCTGGCCTTTCATGCCGAGCGCGCGCGCCAAAGCGCGAGGCGCGGCGATCTCGGCAATGCCGAGTGCGATCGAGAACAGCCCGAGCCCGCGGGCCAGGGTGTCGGTTGCCGTGTCGGCGTGACCACGGCGGCGCGTTCTTTCGGTTTCGTAGCGCATGATCTCACCTATCAGGGCTTGATGACGACCTTGATGCAGCCGTCCTGCTTGTCGCGGAAGACCTTGTACATGTCCGGGCCCTCGTCGAGGGACACGGTATGGGTGATGACGAAGGAGGGATCGATCTGGCCTTCTTCGATGCGGCGCAGGAGATCGTCGGTCCAGCGGTTTACATGGGTCTGGCCCGTGCGGATGGTCAGGCCCTTGTTCATGATGGCTCCGAAGGGAATCTTATCGAGCAAGCCGCCATAGACGCCCGGGACCGACAGCGTGCCGGCGGGACGGCAGACATAGGCCATCTCGCGCAGCACGTGCGGACGATCCGTCTCCATCATGGTTGCCTGCTTCACCCGGTCATACATGGCATCCACGGTGCCGGCGGCATGCGCCTCCATGCCGACCGCATCGATGCATTTCTCGGGCCCCTTGCCGTTGGTGAGTTCGTTGAGGCGCTCGATCACGCTCTCCTCGTCGAAATTGATCGTGGTGGCGCCGCCTGCCTCCGCCATGGCGAGACGCTCGGGAACCCGGTCGATGACGATCACCTGCTTGGCGCCGAGGAGAATGGCGCTGCGGATCGCCATCTGGCCCACCGGCCCCGCGCCCCAGATCGCGACCGTGTCGGTCGGCTGGATGTCGCACTGGACGGCCGCCTGCCATCCCGTGGGGAAGATATCGCTGAGGAAGAGGAGCTTCTCGTCCGGAATGCCGTTCGGCACCTTGATGTGGGTGGTGTCGGCGAAGGGCACCCGCAGGTACTCGGCCTGCCCGCCGGGATAGCCGCCAGTCAGGTGCGTGTAGCCGAAGAGACCCGCCGTCGTGTGGCCGAAGGCCTTGGCGGCGATGTGGCCGTTGCGGTTGGTCCGCTCGCAGACCGAGAAATTGCCGCGCTTGCACTGGTCGCACGCGCCGCAGATGATCGTGAAGGGGATCACCACCCGGTCGCCGACCTTCAGCTTGCCTTTGGTCTCGGAGCCGACCTCGACGACCTCGCCCATGGTCTCGTGGCCCATGATGTCTCCGGACTTCATGCCCGGCATGAAATGGTCGTAGAGATGGAGATCGGAGCCGCAAATGGCGCAGCTCGTCACCTTGATGATCGCGTCGCGGGGATGCTCGATCTGCGGGTCGGGGACAGAATCGCAACGGATATCGGTGGTGCCGTGCCAAACAAGCGCCTTCATTGAAATCTCCTCACATGCCGCAGATGGCCAAGCTCCGCCGCTTGACCGCATTCGTCAGTGGAAAGACTTCTTGGAGGGCTTTGCGTTCCCTGCCGGGCGGCAAAATCTGCCGCTACTCCGCTGCGAGGGGCTGCACATGTTCCGGCAAACTCCGGATGAGTTCGGCCAGGGCGGGCTCCAGGACCTGATGGGCGGCCTCCTCGACTTCAAACCATCGCGCCTGGCGCTGTCCCTTCTCGCGCCACGTCTTGAGCTGCTTCGAGACCTCGAGCGGATAGACGTTGACACGGCACAGATCGAAATGGGCGGCGCGGCGCTTCCAGTAATCGTAGGAGCCAAGAGGCTTGTTCCGGATCTCGCCCTTGACGCCGGCTTCCTCCTCGGCCTCCTGCGCGGCCGCCTTGTGAGGCTTCTTCCCCTTCATCGGCCAACCCTTCGGAATGAGCCAGCGCTTGGTCTCGCGTGACGTGACGAGAAGCACCTCGACCTTGCCGTCCTTGATCCGGAAAGGGAGTGCCGCAACCTGGCTGAGTTCTTCTTTTGGTATCTGAGACATTCGACGAGAGTAGAATTCCTAACGAGATAGTTTGTAACGTAGATGATTTGAGCCGGCTAAGAAAGGATCAATTTGAAAGAGTCGGGACCGCCATCGGCCTTTGGCCCGAACGATTCTCCATTCTCTCAAGGATCCATGACCGCTTCATAACAATGGACATCCCGCATTTGATCCAGAAGGACGCCCCCACGCGATGACGACAGACAGCCTGGACATGAGGTTTGCCGCAGCCTGCGCCATTGCCCGCGAGGCGGGCGTGCTCGCGCGCAAGCGCTTCCTGGAACGGCCGCGCTCGCAGCGACCCGATTTCAAGGGTCCGCAGGACTTCCTGACGGCGACCGATGCGGAGGTCGAGGAGTTGATCCGCAATCGCCTGAGCGAGTTGTTTCCCGGCGATTCCTTCTTCGGCGAGGAAGGCGGCGGCTCCTTCGAGCGCGACGTCTGGGTGGTGGACCCCATCGACGGCACGGCGAATTTCGCCCGCGGGATCCCGCACTTCGCCATTTCCATCGCCTTCGCGCGGGAAGGCCGGGTCGAGATCGGCGTCATTTATGACGTGATGCATGCGGAGCTTTACACGGCCCAACGCGGGCGCGGCGCCATTCTCAATGGGGAGGCGATCCGGGTGAGCGGGCTGGCCCAGATGAATCAGGCTACCGTTGAGGCAGGCTGGTCGTCCCGCCTGCCGCCGGAGCCTTATGTGGCCGTCGTCGACAAACTGAAGAGGGCCGGCGCCAACGTTCGCCGGGCCGGATCGGGAACGCTCGGCCTGGCTTATGTCGCGGACGGTCGCATCGATGCCTATTGCGAGCTCCACATCAATTCCTGGGATGCCCTGGCCGGGCTCCTGATCATCGAGGAAGCGGGCGGCTGGACCAACAACTTCCTGGCCAAGGATGGTCTCAGGAAGGGCAACCCCGTTCTGGCCTGCACACCGGAACTGGCGGATTCACTCATCCAGGCAACGGGAATCGCCAAGGAGCCATGAGAGGCATCTTATTCTAAAGATTCACATTTGGTGCACAGGCTAGGCACTTGACCCGCCGTCCCATTGGGGAGAGCTTAGCCGACCAACCAATAACAAGAATGACATCTTGGGAGGAAAGTATGACTGTGAAGAAAAATCTCGCTGCGGCAACCATGCTGGCAGGCACCATGACGGCCCTGTCCTTCATGTCGGCAGGCGCGGCCCAGGCGCAGGGTGCGCTGGTCATGTATTGCGGCGTGCAGGAAGAATGGTGCCGCGCCATGACGACCGCCTTCGAGCGCGAGACGGGCATCAAGGTTTCCATGACCCGCAAGAGCGCGGGCGAAGTCTATGCCCAGGTCAAGGCGGAAGCCGCCAACCCGCGCGCCGACATCTGGTGGGGCGGCACGGGCGACCCGCACATGCAGGCGGCCGAAGAGGGCATCACCGACGAGTACAAGTCGCCGAAGATGGGTGAGCTTCAGGACTGGGCCGTGCGCCAGTGGGAGCAGTCCAAGGGCCGTACTGTCGGCATCTATTCCGGAGCGCTCGGCTTCGGCTACAACACCGAGCTCGCCCAATCGAAGAAGATCGGCGAGCCGAAATGCTGGGCGGATCTCCTGAAGCCCGAGCTGAAGGACGAAGTGCAGGTCGCGGACCCCAACTCCTCCGGCACCGCCTACACGCTTCTCGCCACCATCGTGCAGATCATGGGCGAGGACAAAGGTTTCGAGTACCTGAAGGCCCTGCACAAGAACGTCAACCAATACACCAAGTCGGGCGCCGCCCCGGCCAAGGCCATGGCGCTCGGAGAGACGACCGCCGGCATCGCCTTCATGCACGATATCGTCACGATGGTCGTCGACAAGGCGCCCGTGAAGGTGGTCGCTCCCTGCGAGGGCACGGGCTACGAGATCGGCTCCATGTCGATCATCAAGGGTGCCAAGAACCTGGACAACGCCAAGAAATTCTACGATTGGGCGCTCACCGCCGATGCGCAGAAGCTCGGCGCGGAAGCCAAGTCCTATCAGGTGCCGTCGAACAAGAACACGCCGATTCCGCCGCAGGCTCCCAAGCTCAACGACATCAAGCTGATCAATTTCGACTTCGCGAAGTACGGCTCCTCGGCCGAGCGCAAGCGCCTCCTGTCCAAGTGGGACAACGAGGTGAAGAACCTGCCGAAATAGTCTGGCGCAAGACAACCGACGGCGAGGAGGCTCTCCGCCTCGCCGTCGCGCATCGATATCCTGATCATATGAGGGCCGGGCAAACACACCGGCCTCGAAGCGAGAACAGAAGATGTCACGGGCAACCCTTGGCTGGATCGTTCTGGGCTGGGTCGGCTTTGCCCTCCTGCCCTGGTACGGCTTCGACCGTAATGCCGTCCACAATCTGGCCGATTATTTCGTCAGCGGCTCGGCTCTGATCCATGGTCTCAAGGGTGCGTGGTGGCTCCTGCCGGTTCTGGCACCCTTGTGCCTGGCCCTGATTCCGGTGATCCGTCCATCGGCGGAAGCCAAGGGCAACTGGCTCATCGCCTCGGGGGTTCTCGGCCTTGCCCTCATCGTCCTCCAGGGCTTCTCTATCGGCCTCAACGGATGGACGGTGGACATCCTCAGGAATCTCTTCGGCGAACCGGGTCCCAGCCAGGCCGGCATGGGCTACGGCGCCGCCCTGACGGCGACCGCCTTCCTCATCATCCTGTGCCATGGACTTGCGGCCCATGGCTGGTGCCGGGGCGATGCGTTCGTCACGTCGTCCATCGGCGTCGTCATCGCCCTGATCATCGTCTTCGTCTTCTTCCCGGTGACGACCATTCTTGCGAGCGCCTTTGCCGACAACGACGGCAATTTCGCCCCTTACGAATTCGTCGCGAAGTTCCTGGATCGCTCGATCTGGGGTCTGGACTGCGTGACGAGCGACCTGCGCTGCGGCGTGGCCTGGAACACGCTGTTTCTCGGGCTGCTCGTAGGCGTCGGCACCACGGCTCTCGGGCTTGCCTTCGCGTTGATCGCAACGCGCACCGATTTTCGGTTCAAGAAGCTCCTGCGCCTGATGAGCGTTCTGCCCATCATCACGCCGCCTTTCGTGATCGGCCTGGCCCTGATCCTGCTCTTCGGCCGTTCGGGGGCCCTCTCCGCCGTGCTGTGGGAATGGTTCGGCGTACCGCGCTCGCGCTGGATCTATGGGCTCCCCGGCGTTTTCATCGCACAGCTCCTCGCCTTCACGCCGATCGCGTTCCTCGTCCTCATCGGCGTGGTGCAGGGCATCAGCCCGACGCTCGAGGAAGCCTCGCAGACCTTGCGAGCAAAGAGCTGGACGACCTTCTGGACCGTGACGCTGCCGCTCATGCGCCCGGGCCTCGCCAACGCCTTCCTTCTCGGTTTCGTGGAAAGCCTCGCCGATTTCGGCAACCCGCTGGTGCTCGGCGGCAATTATGAAGTGCTCTCCACCAAGATCTTCTTCGCCGTCGTCGGCGCGCAACAGGACCAGGGCCGCGCGGCCGTTCTGTCCATCATCCTGCTCGCGTTCACGCTCGGCGCATTCTGGCTCCAGCACGCTTGGCTCGGCAAGAAGGTCTACACGACCGTGACAGGCAAGGGCGACGCCGGCATTCCTCTGCCGCTTCCGCGGCGCGTGGCGCTCGCCTCCTACCTCACGGCCATCCCGTGGGCGGTCTTCACCGTCGCCGTCTATGCGATCATCGTGGTCGGCGCCTTCGTGCGCTCCATGGGCCGCGACTACACGCCGACTTTCGAGCACTTCCTCACCGCCTTCCGGGTAGAGCGCGCCGATTGGGGCTTCTACTTCTCGGGCTCCGCCTGGAACTCCTTCTTCGCCACCGTGAAAGTGGCCGCGCTCTCGGCACCGCTGACGGCCGCCATCGGCCTGCTCACCGCTTATCTCCTCACCCGTCAGCGTTTCTCCGGGCAGCGTGCCTTCGAGTTCGGCACGCTCCTGAGCTTCGCGATTCCCGGGACGGTCGTCGGCGTGTCCTATATCCTGGCCTTCAACGTGCCGCCCATCGAGATTACCGGGACGGGCTTCATCCTCGTGATGTGCTTCGTGTTCCGCAACATGCCGGTCGGCGTGCGCTCAGGCATCGCCACCTTAAGCCAGATCGACAAGAGCCTCGACGAGGCCTCGTTGACCCTGGGAGCCCGCTCGTCGACCACCATGCGCCGCGTGGTGCTGCCGCTGCTGCGGCCGGCCATTGTCGCCTCTCTGGTCTATTCCTTCGTCCGCGCCATGACCGCCGTGAGCGCCGTGATCTTCCTGGTCACCGCCGAGTACAACATGGCGACGACCTACATCGTCGGCCGCGTCGAGGCGGGCGAGTTCGGCCTTGCGATTGCCTATTCCACCGTGCTCATCCTCGTCATGCTGGTTGCCATCGCGGTGATCCAGCTGGCCGTCGGCGAGCGGCGCCTCGGGCGCCGCAGCGCGAGCGCCGCCCCCTCCCCCGTTGCCGTGCAGGCTGTCCCATGAATAAGATGTCCTCCGTCCATTCCCTGTCCCGGCCCGGGGCATCCAAGAAGCAGGCGGCTTCGGTTCAGTTCCGCAACGTGACGAAGCGCTATGGCAACGTCACGGCCGTGGACGACGTCTCCTTCACCATCGAGCCCGGCCAGCTCGTGACCCTCCTCGGCCCGTCCGGCTGCGGCAAGACCACGACCTTGCGCATGATCGCAGGGCTCGAAATGGCGAGCGAGGGCCAGATCCTGATCGGCGGACGCGACGTGACGAACCTCTCCGCCGCGGATCGCGATGTGAGCATGGTGTTCCAGTCCTACGCCCTCTTCCCGCACATGTCGGTGCTGGAGAACGTCGCCTATGGACCATCCGTGCAGGGCGCGTCGAAGAAGGACGCCTACGAGATGGCCATGGAAAAGCTGTCCCTGATCGGCCTCAAGGGACTGGAGAAGCGCGCGCCGTCCGAGCTTTCCGGCGGGCAGCAGCAGCGCGTGGCCGTGGCCCGCGCTCTCGTGCTGGAACCGCAGGTTCTCCTGTTCGACGAGCCCCTGTCGAATCTCGACGCGAAGCTGCGCCGCCGCGTGCGGGAGGACATCCGCGAGCTCCAGCAGAGCCTCAACCTCACCGTGGCCTACGTGACGCACGATCAGGAGGAGGCGCTCGCCGTCTCCGACCACATCATCGTGATGTCGAATGCCCGCATTGCCCAGACCGGTACACCGCGCGAACTCTACGAGGAGCCGGCGGACCTGTTCGTGGCCGATTTCATCGGCGACGCCAACATCATCTCCGGCGATCTCGTGAGCGTGTCCGGGCCGACGGCCCAGGTGAAGATCGGCAATGTGAGCCTCCTGCTCCCGCACAGGAATGCCGGCCACGGCACCGTCAAGCTCGCCGTGCGGCCCGATGCCATTTTCCTCGACGAGAATGCAGCCGCGCCCGGCGCGCTGGCCGGAACGGTACGGAAAGCCTCCTATCTCGGCACCCAGGTGGAGTACGAGGTGGATAGCGCCATCGGAGAGCTGTTCGTGGTTCAATACGGCCGCAAGGAACCGATTGCTCCGGGCACTCCGGTATCTATTTCATTCGCCGAGCAGCGCGGCGTCGCCATCGTTCCGAACGCATAAGGCGCTCAGACGGCCCCTTCGTCCGGAATGTTGAGGATCGTGCCGCAGGCCTTGCAGTGAACGGCATCCCTGTCGTGCCGCTGCAAGGCGCAGACGGGACACGGAAAGCGCACCTTGTCGGGACGCAGCAGGACCTGCACGAGGCGCAGGAAAAGCGTGACGCCGCAGATCATGATGACCACGGAGATCAGGTGCCCCAGCGTCCCCGTCAGCGTGATGTCGCCGAAGCCGGTGGTGGTCAGCGCCGCGATGGTGAAATACAGCGCATCGATGTAGTTGCCGATTTTCGTGTTCGTCCAGCGCTGCGTCTCGTAGACGAAGCCGGTCATGATGAAGATGAAGACGCCGAGATTGACGGCCGCGATGATTAAGTCCTCATTACGCCGGAAGAAGATGCTGTCGGACCGCAGGCGGGCGAGCAGCTGATAGGTTCTCAGCAGGCGGAGCGTGCGCAGGATCCGCAGGAACCCGATGCCCTCCCCGACGACCGGAGCGAGGAAGGACACGATTGCCGCAACGTCCGCCAACGTCGTCGGATGGGCTAGGTCCCGCCAGGGCGTCCGGCTGATGGCGAGGCGGGCCGAGAAATCGGCCAGGACGATCAGGCCAATGATCACGTCCATCCACTCGAAGGCGGGAGAGCGGGGCAGGAACGACGTCAGAATAATGAAGAGGATCGTGGCCGCATCGAATACTAGTAGACCGTAGCGGAACTGATGCGCCTCCGGCGTGTCGCCCTCATAGAGGAGCCGGAATCTGTCGATCACCCGCATCGGACCATCTCGTCGATGAAGCGGAAAAGGATGCGAACCATCGGTGGAATCACGCTTTATACGGTTTCACGGGTCCTCGAATATCTATAGAGCTGGGCCGCAATTCCAACGGGGTGCCTTCCGGGGCCGAACGTTCTATTCCTGCATCACGAGACCAGACATTCTTGAGAGACGTTCCCATGCTCAAAGCCCTGATCTTCGATATGGACGGCACATTGGTGCATAGCGATCCCGTCCATCTCAAGGCCTTCGCGGAAGTCCTCGGCCCCGAGGGCGTTGTCATCGATGACGAACTCTATCGCACCTCGATCATCGGTCACACGAACGAGTCGATCTTCGCGTCCCTTCTGCCTCACCTACCGGTCGAAGAGCACGAAACCTATGCCGACCGCAAGGAGGCTGCCTTCCGTCGCCTCGCGCGCGAACTCAAGCCGCTCGAAGGCTTGATCGAGCTGCTCGACTGGGCAGACAACCACGGCGTCAAGATTGCCCTGGTCACGAATGCCCCGCTTCTGAACGCAACCCATGTCCTGGACATTCTGGGCATCACCGACCGTTTCGAGATCAAGATCACCATAGATCAGGTCGAGCGCGGCAAACCCGATCCCCTGCCCTACCTCACCGCCCTGGAGCGGCTCGGCATTCAGGCCGAGGAGGCCGTCGCCTTCGAGGATTCCCCGTCGGGCATGAGGGCCGCCAAGGCGGCTGGCCTCTTCTCCTTCGGCGTTCTGACAGGCCTGTCCGCCGACGAGATGCGGGAGATCGGCGCCGATGGGGCCATCGTGACCTTCCATGACCGGGCCCTGTGGGAGATCCTGGAGCACAGGGCCGCCTGTTGACACCTTTGCCGGACCCTACGACCCTGAAGGCATGCCTGGTCCGTCTCCCTTGTTTCACACCCGTGCCTCCCTGAAGCAGGACATCATCGGTCTTGGCGTCGCCCAGGGGGACACCGTGATGGTGCATGCCGCCATGAGGCGCGTCGGACGGCTGCTCAACGGTCCCGATGCCCTGATCGGCGCCCTCCTCGACGTGGTCGGCCCTGCGGGCACGATCATGAGCTATACGGATTGGGATGCGGTTTATGACGAGCTGCTGGGTTCATCCGGGCAGGTTCCGCCGGAATGGCGCGACCACATCCCACCCTATGACCCCGCCGCCTCGCGGGCCATTCGCGACAACGGAGTGCTGGCCGAGTTCATCCGCACCACGCCCGGTGCCCGGCGCAGCGGCAACCCGGCAGCCTCTATGGCCGCCATCGGCGCCCGTGCCGAATGGCTGACGGCGGATCACCCTCTCGATTACGGTTATGGTGAAGGCTCGCCCTTGGCAAAGCTCATCGAAGCCGGCGGCAAGGTCCTGATGGTCGGTGCGCCGCTCGATACCATGACCCTTCTCCACCACGCCGAACACCTGGCCTCCATCTCCGGCAAGCGCATCCGCCGCTATGAGGTGCCCTTCGCCGCGCCTCACGGCGTCGCATGGCGCATGGTGGAGGAGTTCGACACTTCCGTGCCCATCGTGGAAGGCCTTGCCGAGGATTACTTCGCCACCATCGTGCGGGACTTCCTCGCCACGGGCCGAGGCGCGCAAGGACGCATCGGTCAGGCCTCCTCGATCCTGGTCGAAGCAGCTCCCATCTGCGCCTTTGCCGTCACGTGGTTGGAGCGGAATGCCAAATCCTAAAGAATGGGACTGACCGCTCAGGCGGCATTGGACTGTTTCTGTCCGGCCCCATGATCGTCACCGCTCTCCGCATCGAAGCGGCGCCGGGCGGCTAGGATCTCGTCCCGGTTCGCGATCGCCCAATCGCCCAGGCCCCGGACAGTCTTGAGCAGGGAGCAACCCAGCCCTGTGAGCTGGTAATCCACCCGGGGCGGAATCGTCGGGTAAACGGTGCGCGTCACGAGCCCGTCCCGCTCCAATCCGCGCAGGGTCAGGGTGAGCATCCGCTGCGAAATCCCGCCGACGATCCGGCGTAACTCATTGAATCTCTTAGGACCTCCACCAAGCTGCACAACGACCTGGACACTCCACTTGTCGCCGACGCGCGACAGGATCTCGGTCACGGTCCTGCAATCTGCGGGCACATGGATGTGACTGGGTGACATGAAAGTGCCTCCTTGCATGACGCTAGGGAAGTTACCTAATGAGCCTTGGTTACGAAAGGGAACTTAAGGGTCCCGACTTCCGAACGCAAACCAAGGACATGTCATGAAGCCCAAGCTTCACATCATCATCGGCAGCACCCGTCCCGGCCGGATCGGTCCGAGCGTCGCCCAGTGGTTCAGCGATTATACCGCAGAGCATGGCAAGTTCGAGCCGGTTCTGGTCGACCTGGCGTCGTTCAACCTGCCGGTCTTCGATGAGCCTGAGCACCCGATGAAGCAGAACTATCATCATGCCCATACCAAGGCCTGGGCCGCGAGCGTCGGCTCCGCTGACGCTTTCGTGTTCGTGACGCCGGAGTACAACTACGCTCCGCCTCCGGCTCTCGTGAACGCGCTCAATTATCTGTCCCGCGAGTGGAACTATGCCCCGGCCGGATTTGTCAGCTATGGCGGCATCTCGGGCGGCCTACGCTCGGTCCAGGTCGCCAAGCAGATCGTCACGACCTTGAAGATGATGCCGATTCCGGAAGGAGTTCCCATGCCCATGGTGTTCCAGAATCTGGACGAGAACGGCACTCTCAATGCGCCCGAGATCTACAAGACCTCGGCATCGGCAATGCTCGACGAGCTCTTCCGCTGGACGGAAACTCTCAGATCGCTGCGCGCCGAGCGCAAGACGCCCATGAAGGCTGCGGCCTAACCAAGATCGGTCCGAGCAAATCAGGAGGCATCGCTGTGGCAAGCAGCGGTGCCTTTTTTACATAGCGCGACGCTCAGAGACGCCCGGCCAGCGCATCCTCGAAGAGCTTGCGTGAACTCTCCTTGGTGATCGGAACCGGATTGCCGCCGGCCGTGGGATCGTTCGGCGCCATCTCGGACATCTCGTCGAAGCGAGCCGCATCGACCTTCAGGCCTTCGAGCGTGTGCGGCACGCCGAGATCCTTGCGCAGCTGCAGCACCCAATCGAGGAACGCCTGGAACGACGGTTGCAAGCCGATATAGGCGGCGAGCCGCTCGATCCTCTCCTCAATCGCCTTGCGGTTGTAGACCAGCACGTAGGGCATGAAGACCGCGTTGGTCAGGCCGTGATGCGTGTCGTAGAGGGCGCCGGTCGGGTGCGAGAGCGCATGGATCGCGCCCAGGCCCTTCTGGAACGCGGTCGCTCCCATGGCGGCGGCCGACATCATCTGCGCGCGCGCCTCGATGTCCCGGCCGTCCTTATAGGCGCGCGGCAGGTATTGCTTCACGAGACGGATGCCCTCGACAGCGATGCCGTCCGCCATCGGGTGGTAGCCCGGGGCGCAATAGGCCTCGATGCAATGCGCGAGCGCGTCGAGGCCCGTGCCGGCCGTGATGTGGGGCGGCATGCCCACCGTCAGCTCCGGATCGCAGATCACGATCTTCGGCATCATCAGCGGATGGAAGATCACCTTCTTGGTGTGCGTCGCTTCCTGCGTGATGACGCCGGCGCGTCCTACTTCCGAGCCCGTGCCCGCCGTGGTCGGAACGGCAACGATCGGCAGGATGCCCTTCGGGTCCGCCCGGGTCCACCAATCGCCGATATCCTCGAAATCCCACATGGGCTGCGTCTGGCCCGCCATGAAGGCGATGACCTTGCCCGCATCGAGCGCCGAGCCGCCGCCGAAGGCAACGACGCCGTCATGCTGGCCGGAGCGCAGGACCTCGAGGCCCTTGTAGACATTGGTCTCGACCGGGTTCGGCTTGATCTCCGAGAAGATCGCGGCCCTGAGACCGGCGCCCGTCAGCTGATCGAGCGCGGCCTTCGTCATGGGCTGCGCCGCCAGGAAGGGATCCGTGACGATGAGCGGCGCGGACATGCCGACGGCCTTGCAGGCCTCGGCCAGTTCCGCGATGCGGCCTGCGCCGAAACGCACGGCTGTCGGGTAGTTCCAGTTGGAGCGGGGAGACGTGGTCATGGTGCTTTCAATCAGATCTGACGGAGGTGGTAGGATTTCGGACGGGTGAGCGACTCGTAGGCCAGCCGCGACAGGCTCGCACCGCGGCCCGTATCCTTCACGCCGGTCCAGGCGAGCGCGGGATCGAGGTAGTCGCAGCGGTTCATGAAGACGGTGCCAGTCTCGAGCTTCTCGCCGATCACTTCGGCAGCATCGACATCGGAGGTCCAGATGGCTGCGGAGAGACCGTAGGGCGAATCGTTCATGAGCCGGATCGCCTCCTCGTCGCTCTTCACCTTCATGATGCCGACGGTCGGGCCGAAGCTCTCATCGCGCATCACGCTCATGGAATGATCGACATCGGTCAGCACCTGGGGCGCGAGATAGGCGGTGTTGCCCATATCGGCCGGGAACGTCTTCGCGTCGATATGCGCCTTCGCACCTTTCGCCACGGCCTCCGCATTCTGCCCGCGCACGAGATCGGCGAAGCGCTTGTGAGCCATCGGGCCGAGCGTGGTCGCCTCCTCCAGCGGGCTGCCGAGCACATATCGGTTCACGAGATCGACAGCGCCATCCACGAAGCGGTCATAGTGTTTCTCGTGCACATAGATGCGCTCGATGCCGCAGCAGCACTGGCCGGAATTGAAGAACGCGCCATCGACGAGGTTCTCGATGGCGTGATCGATGTTCGCATCCTCGCGCACATAGGCCGGATCCTTGCCGCCGAGTTCGAGTCCGAGGGACGTGAAGGTGCCGGCCGCCGCACGCTCGATGGCGCGGCCGCCGCCGACGGAACCGGTGAAGTTGCAATGGTCGACGAGGCCGCCGCCCAGGATCCGACTCGTCTGGTCGTGGCTCAGGTGCAGGTTCTGGAACAGGCCCTTCGGCATGCCGGCGCGGTCCATCGCCATCTGGAAGCGCTCGCCAGCCAGCACCGTCTGGGATGCGTGCTTCAGCAGGACCGCATTGCCGGCCATGAGCGCCGGCACGATGGTGTTGATCGCCGTGAGATAGGGATAATTCCAGGGCGCGATGACGAGAACGAGCCCCACGGGCTCGCGCTTGATCATGCGGCGGAAGCCCGGCTTCTCGTCATCGGCCGGGATGGGCAGCAGACTCTTCTCCGCGATCGAGATCATGTGACGCGCGCGCTCTTCCACGCCGCGAAACTCGCCGCCGTAGCGTACGGGACGGCCCATCATCTGGGCGATCTCGGGCACCACCTCCTGGTTCATGGCGAGCAGTGCATCAAGAAAGGCGCCGACCATGGCGACGCGCTCAGGCAGCGGCACGTGACGCCATGCCTTCTGCGCATCGCGGGCGGCCGCGATCGCCGCGTCGATGGCGGCCTCGGACATGATGGGACGGCGGACGAGCTCGCGCCCGTCGATGGGAGAAACGCAGACGATATCGGTGTCAGCCATGGTGTGATGTCCGAAAGACCATCGCCCGCGAGGACTATGGTCTTCTCCTGTGCTTGTTCTGGATGAATCTTTTAGATGATCTCGAAGTAACGGGCGAGCTGCCAATCCGTGATGGCCTTGCGGGCCTCCCTCTCCTCCCATTCGCGCGTTGCCGCGTAATGATCCACGAAGGTATCGCCGAAGAGCTGGCGGGCGGCCTGGGAGCCCTTCAGGCGCTCGGCGGCCTCTCCCAGAGAGCGCGGCAGGGCCCGCTCCTTCGGATGCTCCACCGCGTAGGCATTGCCCTCGACAGGATCGCCCGGATCGATCCGGTTCTCGATTCCCCACAGGCCGGAGCCGATGGCAGCCGCGAGAGCGATGTAAGGATTGATGTCGGCGGCGGCGACCCGGTACTCCACGCGCTGCGACTTCTCGGAGCCGGGAATGACCCGCAGGGCCGTCGTGCGATTCTCCACGCCCCAGGCCGAGTCGGTCGGAGCCCAGAATCCGGGGATGAGCCGCGTGTAGCTGTTCACCGTGCAGGCCACCATGGCGAGGATCTCGGGCATCAGCTTCTGCTGACCGCCCACGAACCAGCGCATGGTCTCCGACATCGAATGCTTGCCGACCGCATCGTAGAATGCGCCCTTGCCGGTGCGAAGATCGCGCAGGGAGGCGTGCAGATGACCGGACTGGCCGGGCCAATCGCGCGACCATTTCGCCATAAAGGTCGCCATCCATCCGCGCCGCTGCGCGAGGATCTTGGTGTAGGTCTTGAACAGGGCTGCCTTGTCGGCGGCCTTCAACGCGTCATCCACGCGGATTGCGGCTTCCAGAACACCGGGCCCGGTCTCGGTATGGAGCCCCTCGATCTCGAAATCCATCCTGTTCGCGAGGTCGAGAAGCTCGTGATAGAAATCCGCGTGAACGCCTGAGCGCAGCACCGAATAGCCGAAGAAGCCCGGCGTGATGTTCTTCAAACCACGATAGTTCTTCTCGCGCACGGAATGCGGGGTTTCCTCGAACAGGAAGAACTCGAACTCGGCGGCGGCGGAGACAGCGAAACCCATATCCTCCGCCTTCTTCAGCACGCGGCGCAGCACGCCGCGCGGACAGGCAGCCTCGGCGTAGCCGTCGAACTCGGCAAGGAAGAACGGCAGGTCGTTCTCGAAGGGAATGAGCCTCATCGTCTCCGGCAGGATCCGCACGGATGCGTCCGGATAGGCCGTGTGCCAGCCGGTGAGCTTCGTGTTATCGTAGAGCTGATCGTTGGAATCCCAACCCAGAACCACGTCGCAGAAGCCGAAGCCCTTCTCGAGAGCGGATTCGAACTTGTCGCGGGCCATATACTTGCCGCGCATGATACCGTCGACATCGACCACACCGACCTTCACGAAGGGGAGATCGCGGCTTCGCACATACTCGGCAGCCTCGGCGGCATTCTTGATCTTGGGAGCGTCCATACGAAACACCTTCAGCAGAATGGGAGGGAGCGCGTCAGGCGCGCTCCCTTGGAAGCGTTTGAGCATCGGACCCAAAAGTGGACTTGCACTTCTGGGATTGATCCGATGCTCAATCCCTTAAGCGGCGCATCGTTCTTGCGGAAAACCGGGTCCGGTTTCCGCACGATGCGCTAGTACGTCTTGTATTCCGCCTCGCCCTTGGTGAGGGCGAACTCCTCCTCGGGGGAGAGAATGAGTTTGTGGCGCCCGATGATCAGGAAATAGGCCATCATCACGGCATAGTAGATGGCCACGCCGATCACGGCCGTCTGGAAGACCGAGTCGATGAGCTGGAAGTAGAGCGTCACCGCCGCGATGACCATGCAGGTTACGGCCCCGGCGATGCCGAAGGGGCTCCGATAAGGTCGGTGCAGACCCGGGAACTTCGTCTTCAGGACGATGTAGGACATGCCCTGCATGAAGTAGGCCAGCATCGCACCGGCGACCGCCATGTTGAGCAGCGTACCGCCGATGACGGTCGCGCCCGCCTCGGCGCCACGGGCGAACCAGATGATCAGCATCACCAGGAGGCCGAGTACCGCGCCCGCGATCAGCGCCACGTGCGGCGTCTTTCGTTCGCCGTGCGTGACCGACAGGAAGCTCGGGAAGTATCCCGCCCGCGACAGCGAGTAGATCTGCCGCCCGAAGGCGAAGATGATGGTGTGGAACGATGCGATCAGTCCGATCACGGCAACCGCCGCCAGGATCTTGGCGATGTCCGTGCCGAACAAGGTGCGGAATCCGTCGAGCAGCGGCTCGCCGGACTTGCCCAGGCCTGCGGCGCCGGGAGCGATGCTCGTGTTCAGGAAGAGCACAAGGAACGCGGAGGCGATCAGGGTCAGGATACCGGCGATGATGCCCTTGGGCATATCGTTCTGTGGATCATGCGATTCCTCGGCCGCGAGCGGGAGCTGCTCGATGGCGAGAAACAGCCAGACGGCGAAGGGCAGCGACGCCAGGATGCTGCCCACGCCCATGGGCAGGAACGGGCCGTTGCCGTTCGGCAGTTCCGCTCCGTCCGGCCCGATGTTCAGCGCCCAGCGCGAGAAATCGAACTGGCCGGAGAACAGCACCGCCGCGTAGAAGAAGGCGAGCACCGCGAGCGCCGCCAGAGTCACGCCGACGGTAACCTTGAACGAGAGCTCGACGCCGATGATGTTCAGGCCGACGAACAAGGCGTAGCACAGAACCCAGTAGACCGGCTGGAACGCAGGTGACGTATCGAAGATCGCCGACAGGTACGAGCTGATGAAGAACACGATCACGGCCGGGGTGAGCACGAACTCGATGTTCTCCGCGATCCCCGTGATGTAGCCCGCCCAGGGCCCCATGGAGGTGCGCGCGAACGAGTAGGCGCCGCCCGTATGCGGAAGGGCCGGCGACATCTCGGCGAGCGAAAAGGTGAGGCCCAAATACATGACGGCGATGATGATGGTTGCGAAGAACATCGCGCCGAAGCCGTTGGTGAGGCCCAGGTTCCATCCGGAATAATGGCCCGAGATCACCGCCCCGACGCCGAGCGCCCAGAGCGACCAGACACGGGCATGGCGCTTCAGGCGCCGCGCCTCGAAGTAGCTTTCATCCACCGTGGTATAGGTGATGCCGGCAGCGCCCTGTGCTCCGGCCGGCGGGGCATGCACTCCTGTACTTCCTTGTCCGACTGACATCGCGTTCTTCCTCCAAGAAGATCTGCCTTTCGGGTCACGGCACGTCACGCGCCATGCCCGTCATCAGAGCGTCCGTGCCCCCTCCCTCAAAAGCGGCGCGAGACGGCGAGCCCACGACGCCTGTTCGTCTTGTGTGCGAATCAGGTCGTTGCGGATCTCGATCATCAGCGGAGGAAGGCCACGCCTCTCGGCGTGGCGCTCGAGAGTGTGGAACACCCGGTCCGCCGGTGAATAGGGTTCGTTCATGCCGACGACGAGCGCCGGATCCTGCCTCAATCCGGCCTCGACGCTGCGCGCATAGCGCTCGTCGCGATCGAAGATCAGGCCGACATGCCAGGGACGCGGAACATCCCGGTAGACCGGCGTGAAAGAGTGGATGGAGACGATGGCGGCCAGTTGCCCTGCCACCCTGCGGGCATCCGCGAGGACATCGACCGCACCGTGAAACGCATCGTAGACCTCGCGCACACGGGTCGCCCGCTCCGTCTCGTCGAGATCGAGATTGCCGGGGATCGTGGTCCGCTCACTGAGCGTACAGATCGAGTCCGGAGCGGACGGTGCGCGGTTGAGGTCGAGGACGAGGCGCGAAACGGTGGCATGGATCAGCGGGGCGTCGAGCAGACGCGAGAGCTCCATCGCCACACCGAGCGCTCCCGGGTCCCAGGCGATGTGGCTATCCAGTTCGGCGGGCCTCAGCCCCAGGGTGCCATAGCGGTCCGGCAGATGGTTGGAGGCATGCTCGCAGATGAGCAGGACCGGCGAGCGCCCATCCGGGTTCTCGACGGCGGCAACCGGTTCCACCGCCTGTGCGGCGGTTTCCTGACCGAATGCCGTCCGACTCGCATGCGCCATGCGGCCCTCCCGTCCCTGCGGAATGCAGGTGATCACCCTCGTTTGAACGCCTAGTACGTTTCTTGACGATTTTTATTCTATGAAATTTTTGATACAGCTTTAAACAACCGTCAAGGTGGGGAGACGAAACATTCCAACATGAAAACTGACAACGCCCTTCCGGCTGCGGCTCCGGCGAGCCTGGCCGAACGCATCCGCCTCGACATGGACGGCTTCACGCCCAGCGAGAAGAAGGCAGCCCATCTGCTGCTCAGCCATTATCCCTTCGCGGGCCTGGACACGGTGGCCGAGTTCGCCTCGCGGGCGGGGATTTCTGCTCCGTCAGTATTACGTTTCGTAAGCCGCCTCGGCTTCAGCGGCTTCCCGGATTTCCAGAAGCATCTCCGCGAGGAACTGGAAGCCCAGCTGCTCTCGCCGCTGGCCAAGGCGAGCCCCTCCGACAAGAGCCACGGCGCCCCTGCCCTGGCGTCCTTTGCCGAAGCGGTGATCGGGAACCTGCGCGCGACGGTGGAGAACATCGCCCCGACGGAGTTCGATGCGGTCGTTGCCCTGCTCGGCGATCCTCACCGGCGGATCCATTTCACGGGCGGACGCTTTACCGGAGCGCTCGCGCGCTACGCCGAAAGCCATTTCCGTATCGTGCGCAGCCATGTGGACTTCATCGAAGGCCAGCCGGTGCTTTGGCGCGACCGGATGATCGAGATCGGCAGGAAGGACGTGATCGTCGCCTTCGACATCCGTCGCTACCAGGAGGACGTGACGGCCCTCTGCGAGGCGGCGGCGAAACAGGGCGCGACGGTCGTGCTCCTGACCGACCCCTGGCTGTCGCCCATCGCCCGCGTCGCCCGCCACGTCCTGCCGGCCCATATCGTGGCGCCGTCGAACTGGGACTCCTCGGCCGGCCTTCTCCTGCTGACCGAAGCACTCGTGGCGGCGGTCACCAAGCGCCTGTGGGACACGGCCAAGCCGCGCATGGAGGCGGTAGAGCGGCTGCGGAGCGAGAAGCCTTAAGGCTTATTCCGCCGCCTCCGGCCGGCTTCTCTGTAGCCAGCCGATGAGGAATGGCAGGACGAGTCCGATCCCCAGGAATCGGACGAGATGGTGGATGCCCACATAAAGCGGGTCGAGGCCGAGGATCAGGGCCAGCACGGTCATGGCTTCAAGCCCGCCCGGTGCGAAGGCCACGAGGCCGTTGGCGAAGCTGACGCCGGCGAGCCAGGCGGCCACGCTGGCGAAGAGCGCCGCCACCACCATGCCGACCGTGAAGGAGCCGAGCGCGGAGACGAGCGCTCTTCGAAGAGTCGAGCGCTGGAGATTGCGGAACCGGTCGGCGATGAAGAGCCCGATCAGCACGAGGCCGCCCGTGGCGATCGCCGGAGGGATGACGCCGGTCACGAACTCGGTGCCGTGGCTCACGGAACTGACGATGGTGGCGCCGAGCAGAATCGGCGCTGCCACCTTCAGCTTCTTGAACACCGTCCCCAGGACAAGCCCACCGAGCAGGATGAAGGCCATGCCTCCCGGGCTCTCGACAGGAAGTCCGGCTCCGACCAATGCGCCCGCGTTGCCCTCTCCGCCGGTCATGACGACGAGGCTCGGCAGCAGGGCGATCAGCACGAAAAGCCGGAAGTTCTGCACGATGGCGATGGCGGCGACCTCGGCCTTCCGGTCAGCCGCCACGGCAAGAACCGTGGACAGCGCGCCTGGGACGGAGGCCAGCACCGCATCGGCCTTGCGCCAGCCGGAGATGCGCACGAGCCAGGCGCTCGATGCTGCCGAGATGGCCATGACGCCGAAGACCAGAAGGATGAGACTGCCCGGATACCGGCCCATCGCCTCGATGGCGGCGGGCGTCACCGCCGCGCCCATGGCGGCGCCCGAAGTGAGCATGGCGGCATCGGCCAGCGCCCGCGGCAGGGGCAGAGCCCAGCCGGTCAGGCCCCAGAGCGTTGCCGCGATGGCGGAACCGGACAGCCATGCGGCCGGAACGCCGAGCCAGTAGAAGACGAGCCCGCCGAGACCGGCAACCAGGATCTGTATGAGATGGGCAAGGATCAGACGCATCACGACTTCGCTGAATGGACGTCCTTGCTTTCAAGGTCAAATGCCGAGGATGCGCGGATGCCATGCGGCCAAGGTCTGCCCGTGCCCCGGTGAGGCGTTGCGGAGTTCGCGAAAGCCTGCTGAGATTGCGCGCATTCAAGCGGGATCAGGGAGGAAACGGTGCTGCACGGAATCGACCCGGCGCTCAACGCGGATCTTTTGTATGTGCTCCAATCCATGGGGCACGGCGACGATATCGTGATCTGCGATGCCAATTTCCCTGCCGATTCCATCGCGCGCCAGACCGCCTATGGCCGGGTGATCCGCATGGACAATATCGGCTCGCCGCGCGCCATCCGGGCGGTCCTCTCGCTGATGCCCCTCGACAGCTTCGTCGAGCATCCGGCGGAGCGCATGGAGGTCGTCGACAATCCTGACGAGCTCCCGGCCATTCAGCAGGAGGTTCAAGCAGAGATCGATGCGGTTGCGCGCCGCGACGCCGGGCGCGACACCTGGCCGATGGGATCAGTCGAACGCTTCGCGTTCTACGAGCGCGCCAAGAAGGCCTATGCCATCGTGGCGACCGGCGAGCGCCGCTTCTACGGCTGCTTCATCCTCAAGAAGGGCGTGATCCCGCCTCCGTAGGCCCTTGCCTCAGGCCACGAGCCTGGGCAGGGCTTCGCTGATGCGGCGGACCGCCTCCTCCACGTCCTCGGGCTTGCGCAGGTAGCAAAGACGCAGATACCCCTCGCCGATCTCTCCGAAGGCGGAGCCCGGCGCGAGGCCGACATTCGCCTCGTCGATGAGCCGGAAGGCGATGTCCTTCGAGTTCGTCGCGCCCTTGATCTTAAGGAACGCGTAGAAGGCGCCGCTCGGCGGCGGCAGTTCCACGAGGCCGGTTTCCGCAAGACGCCCGACCACCTCGCGGCCGTGACGGGCCTTGGCGATCTGGTCGGCCAGGAATTCCTCGCCCTGCTCGATGGCCGCCACGCCCGCGCGTTGGATGAAGACCGGCGTGCCGGAACTCTGGTACTGCACGAGGTTCTCGATCACCTGCCCCAGAGAGGGCGGGGCCTCCAGCCAGCCGAGGCGCCAGCCGGTCATGGCCCAGTTCTTCGAGAAGGTCTGGATGAAGACGATCTTGTCCTCCGGCTCCATCACGTCCCGGAAGGACGGCGTGCGTCCATCGACCGTCAGTGCCGGATCATGGACGAAGCGCCCGTAAATCTCGTCGGCCACGATCCACAATCCGTGCCGCCGGGCGAGGTCCAGCACGGCGCGCAGGTCCGCGTGGGTCGCGACCCATCCGGTGGGATTGGACGGCGAGTTGATGACGAGCACGCGGGTGCGCGGCGTGACCGCCTTCTCGAGCCGCTCGAAATCGAGATGCCAGCCCTTGGCATCGATCGTCATCGGCACGGCGACGGGACGCGCGCCGGCAACGGTGATGGCGCCGGCGAAGTTCGGCCAGGCCGGCGTGGGGACCAGGACCTCGTCGCCGTTCCCGGCCAGCATGCGGAAGGCGATCTGCATCGCGGGCATGCCGCCGGAGGTCACGAAGAAGCGTTCCGGATCGAAGGCCTTGCCGTAGACCCTCTCGTGGTAGCCGGCGATGGCCTGACGGAGCTCCGGTATGCCGCGCTGATAGGTATAGAAGGTCTCACCCTTCAGGAGCGACTGGGCTGCGGCCTCGCAGATGAAGGACGGCGTCGGCAGATCGCCCTCCCCGACCCAGAGCGGGATGATGCCCGGCTTCAGTCGGCCGTAGGTGAACACGTCGACGATGCCGCTCGTCGGCGCCTGCTCCGCCTCCGGGCGCAGGTTGAGAACGGACGGAACCGGCACGGACACATTCATGGGGGCTTCCTCGGAAAGACGCAAACAGGCATGGCCCGTTCGCAATCTCAAGGCAAGTCCGGAATAGGTCTCATGACAAAAGACGAAGTGTCCGATCGAAACCCGTGATGGATGTCAGATCGTGCGGCCCGTCTTCAGAAGATCGCGGATCTCCGTCAGCAGCTTCACATCGGCCGGGATTTCCGCCGGCTTCTCGGCCGTGCCGGTCTTCGCATCCTCCGTGCGGCGCAGGCGATTCATGCCCTTGACCAGGAGGAAGAGGATCCAGGCGATGATGGCGAAGTTGATGGCGACCGTGATGAAATTGCCCCAGCCGAGCACGGCGCCCTGCTTCTTGGCTTCGTCGAGGGATCCGGCCGTGACGTTGCCGGACAGGGCTGTGAAGTAGTTCGAGAAATCGAGGCCGCCGGTGACGGCCCCGATGATGGGCATGAAGATGTCCCCGACGAGGGAATCCACGATCCGGCCGAAGGCGGCACCGATGATGATGCCGATGGCGAGATCGACCACGTTGCCGCGCAGGGCGAATTGCTTGAACTCATTCCACATGACCGGACCCCTTTGCTTGACCCTAAGCTAAAGCTGCCCGAACTGGGAATTTCGTCAAGCCTCGCGGGCCGCCAGCAGATCCTGCAGGTCGAGGCGCTGCGTGACCATGGCGAGTTCGCCATTGGCGGTTCTGGGCCACTGGTCCTCCGGCCGGTCGACATAGAGCTCGATGCCGTTGCCGTCGGGATCGCTCAGGTAAAGCGCCTCGCTCACTCCATGGTCGCTCGCGCCCTGGAGAGGGATGCCGGCCTCCGCCAGCCGGTAGAGCGCATCCGCCAGCGCTGCCCGCGTCGGGTAGAGAATCGCCACATGGTAGAGACCCGTCGTGCCGGGAGGCGGCGGGGAGCCGCCCTTGCTCTCCCAGGTGTTCAGGCCGATGTGGTGGTGGTAGCCGCCCGCCGACACGAAGGCGGCCTGGGTCCCGTAGCGCTGGATCAGCTCGAAGCCGAGCACGCCGCAATAGAAGGCGAGCGCGCGGTCGAGATCGGCCACCTTCAGGTGGACATGCCCGATCCTGACGCCGGGATCGATGGGACGGGCCGCCGGTACTCCGGCGGATTCCTGGGGAATGGGTTTGACCATGGGTCTGCCTCAGGCTGAGCGCGGGGAGAACGTGGGAGCAGTCTTGGCCGATCCGGCCCGCGCCGCAAGAGCGCCGTCGCCCAGGAGCGCCTGCGCCACGAGGGCCGCGATCCAGAACGCCAGATATTCCCAGCCGCCATTCGGGTTGTTGAAGAAGAACCCTGCCGGGCCGTGGACGAACGCGATGGCGCCGAGCAGGATCGGGATCAGGGCCAGCGAGACCCAGCGGGTGTAGAAGCCGAGGATGAGAGCGATGCCGCCGACCGTTTCAGCCGCGATGGTCAGATAGGCCAGGGCCGGAGGCAGGCCGAGGCTTCCGAAGAACTGGGCCGCGCCGGCCGGCGTGAACACGAAGACCTTCAGGCCCGCATGGGCGAGGAACACGATGCCGAGCGTGATGCGCAGGATCAGGGCGGCGTAGGGAGCGGTACGGGTATCGATCATAAGAATCTCCTGAAATGAGCTTTTCATATGATCTCAAACTATCGATGTGATAATTCTGCTTCTAGAATATCACTTCACACCCGGAGAGTGAGGCTATCCCATGCTCGACCGCGTCACCGGCATGCAGGTCTTCGTCCGTGTCGCCACGCTCGGCAGCTTCTCGGCGGCGGCTCGGGCGCTCCACCTGTCGCAGACCATGGTGACCAAGCATGTGGCGGCGCTTGAGGACCGGCTCGGGGTCAAGCTGCTGCACCGGTCCACCCGAAAGCTGGTGCTGACCGAAGAGGGCCGCGCCTACCTCGCCGCCTGCGAGCGCATCCTCGCCGAGATCGAGGAGGCGGAGGCCTCCGCCAGCCTCGACCGCATCGAGCCGCGGGGGACGCTGCGGCTCAACGTCCCCCTCACCTTCGGCTTCCGGCAGGTCGTTCCGGCTCTTACGGAGTTCAGCCGTCTTTACCCCGCCGTCTCATTCGACCTGGGGCTCGCGGACCGCTATGTCGATCTCATCGAGGAAGGTTGGGATCTTGCGATCCGGATCGGGCGCCTGAAGGATTCGAGCCTGGTGGCACGGCGCCTCGCCGCCTGCCGCACCATCGTGTGCGCCTCTCCGGCCTATCTGAAGGACCACGGGGTTCCGCAAACCCTGGATGATCTCGCCCGGCACAATTGCCTCGGCTATACCCTGCCCAGCGCCATCGGGGCGAGCCGCTGGGCCTTCGGCCTCGACGGCGACATCGCGGTGCCGATCCAGGGCAATCTGCGGGCCAATAACGGCGATGCCCTCTTGGCCGCGGCCATTGCGGGCCAGGGGCTGATCTACCAGCCCACCTTCATCGTCGGCGACAGCCTGCGCGACGGCAGCCTCATTCCCGTCCTGACCGCCTATCCGACCTACGAGCCCGCCATTCATGCCATCCTGCCCTCGGGCCGGCAGGCTCCGGCCAAGGTCCGTGCCTTCGTGGCATTCCTGGCCAGGCGGTTCGGAGAGAAGCCGGAATGGGACCGGGACCTGTGACGCCCCTGCCATGGCTTTCATCCTCTTAACCCGCTAAAGCTGTTGCGTGTTTGCTTTCGAGGGTTGAGCCTATGGTCGCCACCTGGGCCGTCGTACTGTCCGCGCTGGTTTATCTCTGCTTTCTGTTCACCGTGGCCCATTGGGGCGACAATGGCGGGAGGCGCGTCATCCAGGGCCCTGCCCGTTCCACCATCGCGGCCCTTGCTCTCGCGGTCTATTGCACGTCCTGGACCTTCTTCGGATCGGTGGGCCTTGCGAGCCATTCCGGTTTCGACTTCCTGGCGATCTATATCGGTCCGATCCTCGTGATCGGCCTGGGCTATCCCCTGGTCGCCCGGGTCGTGCGTGTGGCGAAGACGCAGAACATCTCGTCCATCGCCGATTTCGTCGCGGCCCGTTACGGCAAGAGCGAGCGGGTCGCGGCCCTCGTCAGCCTGATCGCGCTTGTCGGGTCCATTCCCTACATCGCCCTGCAGCTGAAAGCCGTCTCGTCCTCTCTCGACGTCTTCCTGACGGCGGCCAACGAAACCTTCCTGACGAAGCCCCCCTTCATCGGCGATCTCGCCCTCGTGGTCGCCCTCGTCCTGGCCGGCTTCGCCGTCGCGTTCGGCACCCGCCATACGGATGCGACCGAGCACCAGAACGGACTCCTGCTGGCGATCTCCATCGAGTCGGTGGTGAAGCTCGTCGCCTTCCTGGTGGTCGGCGGCTACATCACCTTCGTGATGTTCGACGGCTACGATGCCATCGTGCAGCGGCTCCATGAACAGGGCACCACCGCGGACCTGATGAGCCGGACCTCGGGGTTCGGCAGCTACGTCACGCTCATCCTTCTCTCCACATGCGCGGCGCTTCTGCTGCCACGCCAGTTCCATGTGACGGTGGTCGAGAACCACGATATCGCAGACCTGAAGCGTGCCGCCTGGCTGTTTCCGCTCTATCTGGTGCTCATCAACCTATTTGTGCTCCCGATCGCTCTTGCGGGCCTTGCGTCGTTTCCCGAAGGCGCGGTCGATCGCGACATGACCCTGCTCGCCCTGCCGCTCTCGGACAAGGCAGGCGTCATCGCCGTTCTCGCCTTTCTCGGCGGCTTCTCGGCGGCCACCGCGATGGTCATCGTCGATTCCGTCGCCGTGGCGGTGATGATCTCGAACCATCTCGTCATGCCGATCGTGCTGCGGCGGCGCGCCTTCTCCGGCGTCGATCCCGGCAATTTCGTGATCGGCGTCAGGCGCATCTCCATCGTCCTGGTCATCCTCCTCGGCTATGCCTATTACCGGGCCTCCGGAGAGGCAGCGCTTGCCGCCATCGGTCTCTTGTCCTTCGCGGCCATCGCCCAGGTCGCGCCTGCCTTCATCGGGGGGCTCATCTGGTCCCGCGGCACGGCGCTCGGCGCCAGCATCGGGCTTGTGGTCGGCTTCCTCACCTGGGCCTATACGCTCCTCCTCCCGAGCCTCGTCTGGGACGGCGTGTTCTGGTCCGATGTCGTCGTCACGGGTCCCTTCGGCATCACGGCTCTCAAGCCGACATCGCTGTTCGGTGTCGACCTGCCGCAGCTCACCCACGGCGTCGTCTGGAGCCTGACGCTCAACATCCTCTGCTATATCGGCTTCTCACTCTGGCGGCCGGTGACTGCGATGGAGCAGATCCAGGCCAATGTCTTCCTGGGCGAGGCCGCCGCCTCTGCGGCACCGAGCTTCCGCCTGTTCCGTGCCAGCGTGACCGTCGGCGAGCTGCGCACCACCGTCGCCCGGTACCTCGGAGAGGAGCGCACGACCCGCTCCTTCGAAGGCTTCACCCATAGCCGAGGACAGAACCTGGAACCCCGCGCCGAAGCCGATGTCCATCTTCTGCGCTATGCGGAACACCTGTTGGCCTCCGCCATCGGTACGGCATCGTCGCGGCTCGCGCTGTCTCTGCTGCTGCGCCGCCGCACCGTGTCCACGGAAGCAGCGCTGAAGCTGCTCGACGACGCCTCCGCAGCCATCCAGCACAGCCGCGACCTTCTCCAGCATGCGTTGAACTATGCCAAGCAGGGCATCACCGTTCTCGACAGCGACCTGCGCCTGCTGGCCTGGAACCAGGCCTTCATCGATCTCTACGACATGCCGCCCAACTTCGTTCACGTGGGCATCAGCATGGAGCGCATCGTTCACTACAACGCCTCGCGCGGTTCGTATGGGCCCGGCAGGATCGACGAGCTCGTCGAGGCTCGCCTGCACTCCTTCCGCCACGACGTGGAACCGGTGCGCCTCAAGCTCTATCCCTCCGGCAAGGTCATCGAGATCCGCTCGAACCTGCTGCCCGACGGGGGGCACGTGACCACCTACACGGACGTGACTGAAACCGTTCTGGCGGAAGAGGCGAGCCGCCGCGCGAACGAGACGCTGGAACAGCGGGTCCGCGAGCGAACCGAGGAATTGACGCGCCTCAACGAAGCCCTGCGAAGCGCGAAGGCCGAGGCCGATGAGGCGAACATTTCCAAGACGCGCTTCCTCGCAGCCGCCTCGCACGACATCCTCCAGCCGCTCAATGCGGCGCGCCTCTACGCGGTTTCCCTCGTGGAGCGGGATCGCGAAGCCGGCGACGGAACGCTGGCGGAGAACATCGACGCCTCGCTCGATGCGGTCGAGGAAATCCTGACCGCGATCCTCGACATCTCGCGCCTCGATACGGGCGCCATGAAGCCGCAATGGTCGAGCTTCCGCATCGACGAACTGTTCCGTCAGCTGCAGCGCGAGTTCGAGCCCGTCGCCCGCAACAAGGGCCTGAAGCTCGCCTTCGTGCCGTCGTCGCTGACCGTGCGCTCCGACCGCCGCCTCATGCGCCGCCTGCTGCAGAACCTGATCTCCAACGCGATCAAATACACACCGTCGGGCCGCGTGCTCGTCGGCGGCCGCCGGCGCGGCGGCCATCTCGTGCTGGAGGTATGGGATACGGGCCTCGGCATTCCGCCCTCGAAGCAGCGCATCGTGTTCCGCGAGTTCCAGCGCCTGGACCAGGGCATGAAGGCCGCGCGGGGCCTGGGCCTCGGTCTCTCGATCGTCGAGCGCATCGGTCGCGTGCTCAAGCATCCGATCACGTTGAACTCGGACGTGGGCCGCGGCTCCGTGTTCCGGGTCGAGGTGCCGGTGGTGGCGGCTCTCCCGGCCACGGTGGCTGCGCCGGAGGCGCCGAAGCCGGCCGCGACGGTGTTGTCGGGCCTGCGTGTGCTCGTCATCGACAACGAGCCCGCCATCCTCGAAGGCATGCGCCTGCTTCTCTCAGGCTGGGGCTGCGACACCTGGACGGCGTCCGATCTCGAGACCGCCCATCAGGCCCTGAGGACGCATAGGGCCCTGCCCGAAGTCATCATCGCCGATTATCATCTGGACGACACGGACGGGCTCGAACTCATCAAGGCCCTGCGCTGGAAAACCCAGGTCGATACCCCGGCCGTTCTCGTGACCGCCGACCGCACGCCGGTCGTGCGCGACGCCGCCGCGGCAATGAACATCCACGTGCTCAACAAGCCGCTGAAACCGGCGGCCTTGCGGGCCTTGCTGACGCAGTGGCGCGCAACGCGGGCGGCGGCGGAGTAAGTCACCACCGCATGTCATCACCTCCCCGGGTTCGATCCGGCAAGGTGGTGACGTGGGACGGTGTCATTCCCGGCCGGAGCGCAGCGGAGGGGAAGGGAATCCATCGCTCGGCGCTTGATCGTGGATCCCCTTCCCGGTCCTGCGGACCGCCGGGGATGACAGCGGAGCGCTTCAATCCGACTTCAGCGCCTCATCTACCGCCGCGACCGCGTGGATCGTCGTGGTGTCGAACAGGGGCACGGCGCTGTCCTCGGGCGAGACCAGCAGCATAATTTCTGTGCAGCCGAGAATGACCGCTTGCGCGCCGCGTTCGACCAGGCGCGCGATGATCTCCCGGTAGGCTTGGCGCGATTCCGGACTGACGATCCCGAGCACGAGTTCCTTGTAGATGATCTCGTGCACGATCCGCCGGTCCGCTTCGTCCGGCACGATCACGTCGAGCCCGTGGCGCTCGAGCAGGCGGCCCTTGTAGAAATCCTGCTCCATGGTGAAGGCCGTGCCGAGAAGGCCGATCCGATGGAATCCGGCAGCCCTGATCCTGTCGGCCGTGGGATCCGCGATGTGAAGCAGCGGAAGGTTCACGGCCGATGAAATCGCATCGGCGACCCGGTGCATGGTGTTGGTGCACAGGACGATGAAGTCCGCCCCGCCGCGCTCCAGGCGCAGGGCGGCCTTCCTCATCGCCTCTGCGAGGCTGTCCCAATCGCCCTCGTGCTGCAGGCGCTTGATGTCCTCGAAATCGACCGAATACATCAGGCATTGCGCCGAGCGCACGCCGCCGAGCCGCCGGTTCACCTCCTGATTGATGATGCGGTAATATTCGGCCGAGCTTTCCCAGCTCATGCCGCCGATGAGTCCGATGGTCCGCATGGGGCCGTCAGGCGTTCGGCGTATAGGGCGCGCGTCCGGAGCTCAGCGCATCGTCGAGCAGTTCGAGCCGGTCCTGCCCCCAGAACACCTCGCCGTCGAGCACATAGGCCGGGGAGCCGAAGACGTCGCCCGCGACGGCGTTCTCGAGGTTGAGGGCATAGATCGCCTCCGTGGTGCTGCCGGTCACCACGTCCATGAGAGCCGACGAGTCGAGCCCCGCCTGCTCGGCCAGCTCGGACAGGACGAGCGGATCACCCAGGTCACGCTCCTCCTCCCAAATGGCCGCGAAGGCCCGGCGCAGGAAAGCATCCGGGCTGCGGCCGGAGGCCGTTATCGCGATGACGAAGCGGTCGGCGAGGTTCACGTCGAAGGGCCAATGCTTCGGATTGATGTTGAAGGTCAGGCCGCGCTTCTCGCGCCAGCGCTGCAGTTCCACGATCCGGTAGCGCTGCCGCGCCGGATGGCGCTGGGCGAGCGGCAGGCCGCCGGTTTCCGAGAAGACACGCCCAAGGAAGACGGGCTTGAAATTGACCTCGACCCCATGCTTCTGCGCGACCTCCATGAAGGGCGCATGGCCGATATAGGCCCAGGGACTCACGAGGGAGAAGTAGTAATCGATGGTGCGGGGCATGGGTTCGGTTCGCCGGTAGCTGAAACGGGTGCCCCACCTTGGACCATCAGGCGGCGCTCTTCAACGCTTCTTCGGCCACGAGGAAAGCCTCGACCTCGGGCGACGCCGCGGGCGCCCTCTCCTGGATGCCGACCTCTGCGAGCAGGCGGCTCATGGGGACGAAGCTCCTCTCGCGGCGGTCGTAGATCCCGGCCCGGACAAGGGCGATGGCGTTGAGGATGGGGCTACCGTCCCGGGCGGTCGAAACCAGCCGATGCTCCATCACCACATGGCTGTCGGACCAGGTGAGGATGCGGGTTTCGAGGGTGAAGGGCCGGAAGGGCCTGAGCTCCCGCCGGAACCGGATCTGCCCCGCGCCCACCACCGGCACCCAGCCGTGCCTGAGGATGGGCCGCCACAGGCCTGACCGGATCATGATGTCGGAGCGGCCGAGATCCATGAGCGACCAGTAGCGCCCATTGTTCATGTGGAGCGAGGTGTCGAGGTCATGCGGCCAGACCCGGTACGTCAGGCGCGACACGTCCCGCACCGGATCGAGCCTCGGCCGGAAGAACGAGGTGACGATCAGGTGAAGGACGCGCAGCCACAGGTTCATGCGAGGCCTATCCCGGTCTGGCGCTGAAACAGGATGAGATCGAGGGCGGGCGCATCAAGATCGAAGCCCGTCAACAGGCAATGCACCTGCCCGCGATGGTGCGTCTGATGATTGAAAAGATGGATCAGGGCCGGTGCGAGCGGCTGTTCGATCTCCGCCGGGTTCGTGATCGTCTTGTAGCGGATGCGGCCTGCGAGATCGTCGTCGGACAGGCCGTCGATATAGGCGGCGATCCGCTCGTCTTCCCTCCGGCGCGCGTCCCGAAGGTCTCCCAGATTCTCGAACAGGATCGCATCGAGCCGGTTCGGCGCCTCGCCCTGGCCGGTGAAACGCTTCATCCAGATCCGGTCGGTGGCGAGGAGATGGTTCAGGGTGCCGTGGACCGATTTGAAGAAGGCCCCACGGTCCGCGCGATAATCGGCGTCCGAGAGCTGCGCAGCGACGTCATAGACGCGCTCGTTGCACCAAGCATTGTAGCCCGCCATCATGGCAAAGTGCGATTTCATGGATAGGCTCCTCCCGGTCGCTTCCTCCGAGTCATGTGACGCGACGAAGCATCGGTCAAGCTTTCGCGATGGCACGCTTCACGTCATGGCCGGGCTTGTCCCGGCCATCCCGATTGGAGAAGCGTTGCCGCCTCAATCAATCGGGATCACCGGCCAAGGCCGGTGATGACGTGGAGCAGGAGACGTTTAAGCCGCCTTCCTCGCCCCGGCGCGACCGTAGAACGTGTCGCCGGAGGCTGCCATGTCGAGCAGGATCTTCGGCGGCGCGAAACGGTCGCCGTGCTTCGCCTGCAGGCTCCGGCACAATTCAACGAAGGCCTTTGCTCCCATGAAGTCGATGTAGGAGAGCGCGCCGCCCGTATAGGGAGCGAAGCCGAAGCCGAGGATGGAGCCCACATCCGCCTCGCGCGGATCGGTGATCACGCCCTCCTCGAAGGTGCGCGCGGCCTCCAGGGCCTGCGTGACGAGCAGGCGCTGCTTCAGCTCCTGCATGTCGACCAGCTCAGCCTCCACGTGTTTCGCCTGAAGGTCCTTCAGGTTAGGCCAGAGGCGCTTCTGCCCACCCTCGGGATAATCGTAGAAGCCTTTGCGGTTCTTGCGGCCGAGGCGTCCTTCCTTCTCCACGAGGGTCGCGAGCAGCTGCTCCTGCTGCGGCACGATGGACGCTTCGCCCAGCTGGGCCTTGGTGGCGCGCAGGATCTTGAGGCCGAGATCGACTCCGACCTCGTCGTTGAGCGAGAGCGGGCCGACCGGCATGCCGGCCTGCTTGCCAGCCTGCTCGATCATGGCCGCGGGCAGCCCCTCGGTGAACATGAGATGGCCCTCGAGGATATAGGCGAGCACGCAGCGATTGGCGAAGAAGCCGCGCGAGTCGTTGACGACGATCGGCGTCTTCTTGATCAGGCGCACATAGTCGAGCGCGGTGGCAAGTGCCGTGTCGCCGGTTTCCTTGCCCATGATGATCTCGACCAGCATCATCTTCTCGACGGGCGAGAAGAAATGGATGCCGATGAACTGCTCGGGCTTCTTCGATTGCCTGGCGAGACCCGAGATCGGCAGGGTCGAGGTGTTGGACGCGAAGATGCAATCGGGCCGGATCGCGGCCTCCACCTTCCCGATCACCTCGGCCTTGACCTTGGGGTCCTCGAACACGGCCTCGATGACGAGATCGCAATCGGCGAGATCGCCGTAATCGGCCGATGGCGTGATGCGGGACAACAGCGCATCGCGATCCGCCGTCTTGGCGCGCCCCTTCATGATCTGGTCCGACATGAGCTTGTGCGAATGGGCCTTGCCCTTCTCGGCGGCCTCCATGTCGCGGTCGATGAGCACGACCTCGAGACCCGCATGGGCCGTGACATAGGCGACGCTCGCGCCCATGAAGCCCGCGCCGACCACGCCCACCTTCTTCAGGCTCGTCGGCGGCACGTCCTTGGGACGGCGGGCGCCCTTGTTGAGATCCTGCATGGAGATGAAGAGCGTGCGGATCATCGCCGCCGCCTCCTTCGAGCGCAGGATCTTGGCGAACCACCGCGATTCCACCTTCAGGGCGAGATCCATCGGCAGCTGCAGTCCCTGGTAGACGGATTCGAGGATTGCGCGGATTGCCGGGTAATTGTCCTGCGTCTCGCGGCGGTAGATGGCGTTCGCCGGCGGCCAGATCTGCATGCCGGCCGCAGAATAGACCTTGTTGGAAGGCAGCTTGTAGCCCTTCTGGTCCCAGGCTGCGACGGCGGAACCGCCTTGCTTGATCCAGTCCTTCGCCGCCTGCACGATCTGGTCGCGCGGGGCGACCGCATGGACGAGACCCATGTTGCGCGCCATGAGCGGGCGGAGCTGCTCGCCTTTGAACAGCATCTGCAGGGCATCGCCCGTCTGCATGAGGCGCGCCACGCGCTGCGTGCCCCCGGCGCCGGGGAATAGCCCGACCTTCACCTCGGGCAGGCCCACCCGGGTAGCATCCACGTCAGACAGAACACGGAAGTGACAGGCAAGCGCCAGCTCGAAGGCACCGCCGAGACACACGCCGTGGATGGCGGCGGCGAAAGGCTTGCCGCTCGTTTCGAGACGGCGATAAAGCAGCGAGAGCTTGCGCGATTCCTCGAAGAAGAACTGCATGGCGGTCTCTTCGCCCTTCTCCTTCGCGAGGCGTCCGTATTCGGCGCCGAGTCCCTGGAGCATGGTGAGATCGGCGCCGCCCGAGAATGCCTCCTTGCCGGAGGTGATGACGCAGCCCTTGATCGCCTCATCGCCGGCGACCGTCTCGATGATCCGCTCCAGCTCTCCCATCACTTCGGGCGTGATCACGTTCATGGAGCGACCGGGCATGTCCCAGGTCGCAAGCGCGATGCCGTCGGAATCGATCTCGAAGCGGAAATTGGTGAAATTCGTCATGATGCTTCTCCCCTTCCCGCTGTCTCAAACCCGCTCGATGATCGCAGCCGTGCCCATGCCGGCGGCGACGCACAGCGTGATCAGGGCCGTCTGCTTGTTCGTGCGTTCCAGTTCGTCGAGTACCGTCCCGAGAATCATGGCGCCGGTGGCGCCGAGCGGATGGCCCATCGCGATGGCGCCACCGTTCACGTTGACCTTGGCCGGATCGAGATCCATGGCCTGCATGTAGCGCAGCACCACGGAGGAGAACGCCTCGTTGATCTCGAAGAGGTCGATATCGTCCTTCGTCATGCCGGCCTTGCGCAAAGCGAGTTCCGACACGTCGATGGGGCCGGTGAGCATGAGCGCGAGGTCCGAGCCGATGGAGGCGAAGCCTTTGAGGCGCGCGCGCGGCTTCAGGCCTGCCTTCGCGCCGCCCTCCTTGCTGCCGACGAGAACGGCAGCGGCGCCGTCCACGATGCCAGACGAATTGCCGGCGTGATGCACGTGGTTGACGAATTCCACGTCCGGATGGGCCGCGATGGCCACCGCGTCGAAACCTCCCATCTCGCCCATCTGCACGAAGGCGGCTTTCAGCTGCCCGAGCGACTGCATGTCGGTCTGCGGCCGCATGTGCTCGTCCCTGGACAGGATCGTGATGCCGTTGACATCCTTCACGGGCACGACGGATTTCGTGAAGCGCCCCTCGTCCCAGGCCTTCGCGGCGCGCTTCTGCGACTCGACCGCATAGGCATCCACGTCATCGCGCGAGAAACCGTATTTCGTGGCGATCAGATCGGCCGAGATGCCCTGCGGAAGAAAATAGGTGGGAATGGCGATGCCGGGATCGACCGGCCATGCGCCGCCCGATGCTCCCATGCCGATGCGGCTCATGGATTCGACGCCGCCGCCGATGGCGATGTCCTTCATGCCGGACATGATCTGCGCGGCGGCGAAATTCACCGCATCCAGGCCCGAGGCGCAGAAGCGGTTGATCTGCACGCCCGGCACTTCCTTGCCGAAACCTGCCTTTAGGGCCGCCGCGCGCGCAATGTCGCCGCCGGCCTCGCCGACCGGGTCGACGCAGCCGAGCACCACGTCCTCCACCAGCATGGGATCGAGATCGTTGCGCTTGCGGATCGCATCGAGCGCCGTCACGGCGAGATCGACCGCCGGAACCTCGTGCAATGACCCATCCGGCTTGCCGCGCCCGCGCGGCGTGCGAACAGCGTCGTAGATATAGGCTTCAGCCATGGCGGTCTCCCAGCTTTATTTGAGCGTCATCCCGGGCAAGCGAAGCGCGACCCGGGATCGTTATCAGAATGAGGCACTATACTCGTCATGCGATCCCGGCTCTTCGCTCACGCTCCGGCCGGGATGACACTTGTCGGTTAGAAGGCTTCCATCGGCAGCGCCATGGTGGTGTCCGCACCGGCGGAAATGCGCGCGAGGCGCATCCCGGTCTCAGGCATCATGCGCTCCATGAAGAAGCGGCCCGTAAGCAGTTTCGCATCCATCTTGGCCGCGACGCCGTTGCCCTGAGCCTTCTTCGTCTGTGCGGCCTTCGCGATCCTGGCCCACATGTAGCCCAGGGCCACGAGGCCGAAGAGGTGCATGTAGTCTGTGGCGCCAGCACCCGCGTTGTCGGGCTTCGCCATGGCGTTCTGCATGAACCACATGGTCGCCTGCTGCAGGTGGCCGAGACCCTGCTGCAGGGGAGCGATGTAGGCCTTCATGGTCTCGTCGCCGGCATTCTCCTGACAGAAGGCGCCGACCTCGTTGAAGAAGTTCATGACGGCCCGTCCGCCGTCCTTGCCGAGCTTGCGGCCGACGAGGTCCATGGCCTGAATGCCGTTGGCGCCCTCGTAGATCATGGCGATGCGGGCATCGCGCACGAACTGCGACATGCCCCATTCCTCGATATAGCCGTGGCCGCCGAACATCTGCTGCGCCTTGACCGCATTGTCGAAGCCGAGATCCGTCAGAACGCCTTTCACCACAGGCGTCATCAGGCCCATGTAGTCTTCGGCGGTCTGGCGCTGCGCATCGTCGGACGAGCGATGCGCGATATCGCTGTTGAGGCCCGTCCAGACGACGAGCGCGCGCGCCGCCTCGTTGAAGGCCTTGATCGAGAGAAGCGTGCGGCGCACATCCGGATGCACGATGATCGGATCGGCCGGCTTGTCGGGGAACTTCGCACCCGTGAGCGAACGGCCCTGGAGGCGGTCCTTCGCATAGGTCACGGCGTTCTGATACGCGACCTCGGACTGCGACAATCCCTGGACGCCGACCGCGAGCCGCGCCTCGTTCATCATGACGAACATCGCGTTGAGACCGCGGTTCGCCTCGCCGACGAGCCAGCCCTTCGCGCCGTCGTAGTTCATCACGCATGTGGCGTTGCCGTGGATGCCCATCTTGTGCTCGAGGGAGCCGCAGGAGACGCCGTTGCGATCGCCGAGGGATCCGTCCTCATTCACGAGGACCTTCGGCACGACGAAGAGCGAGATGCCCTTGGTGCCGGCCGGCGCCCCTTCGATGCGGGCGAGCACCAGATGGACGATGTTCTCAGCCATGTCGTGCTCGCCGGCCGAGATGAAGATCTTGGTGCCGGAGATCGCGTAGGAGCCGTCGCCGTTCGGCACCGCCTTCGTCTTGAGAAGGCCGAGGTCCGTGCCGCAATGGGGCTCGGTGAGGTTCATGGTGCCGGTCCAGGCGCCTTCCACCATCTTCGGCAGATAGGTCTGCTTCTGCTCCTCGGTCCCGTGCACGAGGAGCGCCGCGATGGCTCCCTGGGTCAGGCCCGGATACATGCCGAGCGCGAGGTTCGCCGAGGAGACGAATTCCTGCATGATGGTGTTCAGGACGGAGGGAAGTCCCTGCCCGCCGTATTCCTCCGGCGCCGCGAGCCCCATCCAACCGCCCGCCGCATAGGCATCGTAGGCCGCCTTGAAGCCCTTCGGCGTCGTCACCGAGCCATCCGGATTGCGGGTGCAGCCCTCCTGGTCGCCGGACAGGTTCAGGGGCGCGAACTCCTCCTCGCACAGCTTGGCACCCTCAGAGAGGATCGTCTCGACCATGTCGGGCGTCGCATCGGCGAAACCGGGCAGATTGTTGTACCGCTCAATCGGGAACACGTCGTTCAGAAGGAATGTGACGTCTTCGACGGGGGCCTTGTAGACCGGCATTCGGACTCTCCCAGATCGGATTCCGGTGCCGAGAATCCGCAGGGATCCGCACCGGCCAAAGATATAGTTCACATATAAACTATATCGCCGTTTTGGAAAGAGGTAGGGTCGAATATCTTTGGTGGAAGCGACAAAGGCGGTTTTCCGCCAGGCCGCCGCTCCGGTCAGTCGAGAGGCGCCGCTCGTCAGTGGAACGCTGGCAATGCCCTGCCCGCTCCCTTTCAGGTCATCACCATCCCGGTGATCTCGACCGGAAAAGCGCTGCGCCTCACAGAAGCAGGATGGCTGGCGAGGACGGGGTGGGCATCATCCTCCCTGGCGAGGGCGGCGCAGGCTCCCCCTGACAAACGGCAACGCCCACCCGTCAGCAGGCAAAGGCCATGCTCCCGAGTGGGCGTTCTAGAAGGTTCGAGTTTTGCAGAGAGCGCTGGCCGCTCAGGCGGCGGCGGCGAGGCCGGCGCGGCGCGCCTGGAGCTCGGCCAAGGCCTCCTCGATCTCCTTCTTCTGCTGTTCGAGATGCTGAATCTGGCTTTCGATCTGATCGAGCGAGAGCTTGAGGTTCATGGCCGCCCCGGCGCCCGACCGCTCCTCGGCCACCATGGCGCGGATCTCGGTGAGCGTGAAGCCGAGCTGCTTGCCCTTGAGGATAACGGAAAGACGCTCGCGATCGCGGGCGTCGTAGATGCGCGCCGTCCCGTCCCGGCGCGGGGACAGGAGACCGCGGTCCTCATAGAAGCGCAGGGTCCGGAGGGTCACTCCGAACTCGCGCGCGAGATCGCCGATCGTGTAGGATTTCGTACCCTCTCCGGTCTCGTCGACATTCGGAGTGATTAGAAACTGATTCATGGAACGCCCCATCGATTGTTATTGTCAGAGGATCTGTGGCCCAGCACGTATCCTTTCGTAACGAAATAATAGAACACATTTTCGTTATCTTGCAAGAGTATTGCATCAAGGCTGTTCCGCAGAGGCAAAGGGCGCCCCTCCTCGCACATGACCTAACGGCACCCGCCCAGCAGCGGATATCGTTGCCGCTAACTCCCTATCCTTAACGAGTTTTTTACTACGACGGACAAAAGTTGCGACGTCGGGCAAAGGGTTTGGAAGCGGCGTGATTCGCCTCTTTCGGGCGCTTGGCCCGCCAGGCGAGCACCGGCACGGGGCCAGGCCAGCCACACCAGTTCACGAGTACCCCCCGCGAGTCCCATCATGAGACGACCCGTCTTCTCGAGACCGAGCGACCTGGACCTCAACGCCCGCGAGCTGATTGCCGCCGCGGCCCGCCGGGCCGGCATGAGCCTTGACGAATGGACCGCCTCCGTCCTCGAAGGGGCACAGGGCAAGCCGGTCTCCTCACCTCGGAGAGCCGGGAGCGATCTCGACAGCGTGATCCCCCGGGTGTCTCCTTCGCCCCGATCCCCATCCAGGCAGGATTATGAATCCCTGATGGCTGCCGTGGCCCAGGAGGGCGAGCGCCAGGCCAAGGACCAGGCTGCGCAAACCGCGATTGCTCTCGAGTCCATGGCCCATTGGATCGAGCAGGCCGAGATCCGCCTGAATGAGGCGACCCGCGGCTCTGCGGACCAGCAGGACCGGATCGCCGCCGTGCTGTCCCAGGCTCTGGCCTCGTTGAAGAACCGCCTCGACTCGGTCGAACGCAAGGTGACCGCGGAACGGGCCTCGCCGGCCCGCATCGAATTCCCCATGGAGGAAGCGCTCAAGGCGCTCGCTCCCGTGTCCGAGACGCTGACCGGCCTGCGGGCGGACATGTCCCGCCTCACGGCACATCTCGAGCAGCCCCATTCTTTCTGGGCCCCCGCCGTCGAGGGCATCAGGACCGAGATCGACGGATTGCGCGCAGGCATCGAAAGCCTGGCGACCCGCGACGAGATCGCGGCTCTCGGTGCAGCCCTCGGCTCCATCGGCAAGGAGCTCGAACAAGGGCCGACCACGAAGGATCTGCGGACCCTCGCCAGCTCGATCACCGTGCTCTACGAGCAGGTCCAGTCCCTTTCGGAAGACGTCAGCGACGGCCTGCACCGGCGCATCGGCCGCGAGATCGACCAAATCAAGGGCAAGATCGACGCGTTGGCTTCCACGGGCGTCGACCGCTCCGTCGTCGATTTCCTGAGCGGCCAGATCGTCGACATGCGCCAGGATCTGGCGCATCGGGCCGAACCGCAGCAGATCGCCCGGCTCTCGGACGACATCGGGACGATCAGCCGCCAGCTTTCGGAACTTCGCCTCCACCAGGTGAGCAAAAGCGATTTCACCGCCCTCAAGACGTCCCTCGACGATGTCTGCTCGGCCCTCTACGTCACCGCCACCGCGCAGGAGACGAGCAAGGTTCCCGAGCAGCTGGAGACCTTGAGCCGGCGTATCGACGCGCTCGTGCGCCGACCGGATCCCGTCTCGACCGATCTCGCCCCGATCAGCGCGCAACTCGCGCTTCTGACCGAGCGGATGGCGAACCTGTCGGAGAGCCGCGTCGGCGGCAGCGAGACACTCACCGGGACCATCGAGCGGCTGACCTCGCGGATCGACGCCGTTGCCGAACGGGAGACGGCCTCTCATGAGCCTCTGATGCGGCGCTTCGACCGCATCGAGCAGGAACTGCGCGAACTCGCCCGGCAGCCTGATGCCACCGGCATGGCGCAGATGCTCCGCTCCATCGACGAGAAGCTCGAGCGGACGCCGCCTCACCCTGCGGGCCTCGATAACCTCGAGCGTCAGATCAGAACCCTGACCGAGCGCTTCGAGCAGGTGCCCGGGGAGGCTCTGCACACGGTCCTGACCGAAGCGACCGGGCATCTCAGGAGCCTTCAGGACGAAGCGGTCGGCATTGCCGAGCGTGCCGCCCGGACGGTGCTGAACGACATCCGCCCTTCCCTGCCGGCGACCGGCGATCTCGATGTGCTCAAGCATGGCTTCGTCGAGCTGAAGGCGCTGCACAACCGCTCCGACAGGAAGACGCAGGAAACCCTGCGCGCCGTTCACGATGCGCTGGAGGCGCTCGTCTCCCGCCTGCCGAACGAGACCGCGATCTCCATTGCCGGCGCGGTCGGATCGTCGCCGAGCCTGGGTGTCGAACCGTTGCAGCCCGCGGACCGCCTGGAAGCGGCCGTGCGCAGGCTCCATGCCGCCACCCTGACTCAGATCGAAGAAACCGCTCCGGCGCCCCTGGACAAAATCTCCCGGGAACCGTCCATGGCGCAGGCTCCGGACGTTGCTCCCGAACCCGATCTCGGAACCGTGCGCGCCGACTTCATCGCCGCGGCGCGACGGGCCGTGCAGAACACGGCACCGGAACTGCAGCCCGCCGCAAGGGCGTCATCCTGGGAGGCGAAATTCGCCGACACGGAAGAGCCGGAATCCGACGATTTCCTGCCTCCTCCCGGATCCTTCTTCGAGCGCCTGCGCCGGAGCCTCGACAACCGGCGACGTCCGCTTCTCTTCGGGCTCGCCTTCCTGATCCTGGCCGCAGGCACCTACCAGATCCTGTCCGTCACCCAAAACCTGCAGGACCTGTCGCTGGTGCCGGCGAGCGTGCAGGCGCCGGCGCAGCCAGCACCGGCAATGCGAGCCGACGAGGCGGGCAATCCCCCGGCAGCCGAAGAGACGAATCTTTTCCAGTCGTCCAGCCTCGCCACGGGCTCCATCCCCTCCGACCCCGTGCCGGCCGGGCAATTCCTGGTCGATCCCGCGACCATCGACGGCATCCCCGCCGATACGCCCGCAGCGCTGCAGCACGCGGCCTTGTCCGGCGATGCGGCGGCGCTTTATGAGCTCGCGTCGCGGGCCGCGGAAGGCCGCGGCATGGCAAGGGACGCGAAAGCCGCAGCCCGTCTCTTCGAGCGCGTTGCCCAAGCGGGCCTGCCCCCTGCCCAGGAACGGCTCGCCATGATGCATGAAAAGGGCGAAGGCGTTCCGCTCGATCTCAAGCAGGCCGCCTTCTGGTACGAGCGTGCGGCCCTGGGCGGCAACATCCGCGCCATGCACAACCTCGCCACTGTCCTCGCCTCGGGCAAGAACGGCAAGCCGGACTATGCCGCCGCTCTGCGCTGGTACGCGGAGGCTGCGGAATACGGCCTGCGGGACAGCCAGTACAACCTGGGCGTCCTGCTCGCCCGCGGCATCGGGGCAAGGCCCGATCGCTCCAAGGCCTATCGGTGGTTCTCCCTTGCCGCAGACCAGGGCGACCCGGAAGCCGGGCAGAAGCGCGAGGAGATCGCCGTGTTCATGAGCCAGGCCGAGATCAAGGCCGCCAAGGCCGCTCTCGAACTCTGGCGCCCGCGGACCGCCGACCCTGTCGCGAACAAGCCGCCGGGCGCGGCCCAGGGCCAGACCGCCGTTCTGGATCGAACTCCTGGCAACCGGAGTTGACGGCACGCGGGCTTTGTCATCTTCCGTTCAGAACATGACCGTTACATCGCCTGCATGATGCTGTAACAACGACATGGCTGCACCGGCCATTGGGGGAACCGGGGTGCAAATCTATTTGCCGATCGCCGAGATGCCTGTGAGCGTTCTTCTCATTCTGGGGATGGGTGCGGCGGTCGGTTTCATTTCGGGCCTTTTCGGCATCGGCGGCGGCTTTCTGATGACGCCGCTCCTGATCTTCCTCGGCATCCCTCCGGCCGTCGCGGTGGCGACGCAATCGGCCCAGATCGTTGCCTCCTCCACCACGAGCGTGCTCGGCGCGCTGCGCCGCAACGCCCTCGACCATAAGCTCGGCGCCATCCTGGTCGCGGGCGGCTTCGTCGGCTCGGCCCTGGGCGTGTGGTTCTTCGCGGCGGCGCGGCGGGCCGGCCAGCTCGACCTCGTCATCGTCGTCTCCTACGTGACGCTGTTCACCATCGTGGGCAGCCTGATGCTCAAGGAGAGCATCCGGGAGTTCTGGAGCCGCCGGAAGGGCGGCGCTGTGCGCCCGCGGCGCAGGGCCGGCGAGCATGCACCCTATCTCGGCTGGCCCCTGCGCATGCGCTTCTACCGGTCCAAGCTCTATGTGAGCATCATCCCGATCGTCGGGCTGTCGCTGTTCATCGGCTTTGCCGGCGCGCTGCTCGGCATCGGCGGCGGCTTCATCGTGGTGCCGGCCCTGCTCTACGTCTTCCGGGTGCCGACCAACGTGGTCGTGGGCACCTCCCAGTTCCAGATCGTCTGCACGACCCTGGTCGCCCTCATTCTCCATGCGGTGACGAACCAGGCCGTCGACATGGTCCTGGCGATCCTGCTCATCGTCGGCGGCGTGTTCGGCGCGCAGTTCGGCGCGCGCATGGGCCGCCACCTGCGGGCGGAGCTGTTCCGCTTCCTGCTCGCCATCCTGCTGCTGGCGGTGGGCCTGCGCTTCGGCCTCGAACTGGTGATGAAGCCGGAGGAGCCGTTCTCCATCACGGTGCAGGAGGTGCGCACGTGAGGCTCGCCGGCGCCCTCCTGATCCTTCTCGCCACGATGGCCTGCGCCCGCGCGGAAACCCTGATCACCTCGCTGTCGAACCATCGGGTCCTGATCAACTCGAATTATACGGGTACGCAGATTGCCGTGTTCGGCGCCATCGAGCGGGACGCGCAAACCATCGCCCGCGCCACGGGCTACGACATCGTCGTGACCGTGCGCGGCCCGCGCCAGTTCCTCACCGTGCGCGAAAAGGAGCGGCTCGGTCCCGTCTGGATCAACCAGGATCAGCAGAAATTCCCGACGGCGCCGTCCTACCTGAACGTGCTCAGCTCCCGGCCTATCACGGAGATCACGAGCGACCAGTTGCGCCAGCGCCAGAAGATCGGCCTGGGCGCCGTCATCAATTCCGGCGATTTCACCCTCGCGCGGGGGGGCGCTGACCAGCCGTTCCGGGATGCGCTGTACCGGCTCAAGGCGGAGGAAGGCCTCTATCTGGAGGACGAGCGCGGCGTGACGTTCCTGACGCCCGAGATCTTTCGCGCGGCCATCGCGCTGCCGGCGACGGCGCCGCCCGGCAATTACGACGTCGACGTGACGCTCTTCGCCGACACCGTGATCCTGGCCCGCACGCAGACCCATTTCGAATTGGTCAAGACCGGCTTCGAGGAGCAGGTCGGCGTCATCGCCCGCGACTGGTCGCTCGCCTACGGCCTGACCACGGCCGCCATCGCGCTCTTCTTCGGCTGGCTCGCCAGCACGATCTTCCGGCGGGACTGAATAGGCGCGCATCCCCCTTTACGACGCAGGACAGGCAGGCAATCCTGTCGACGGCAGGAACAAGGGGTGCACCATGATGCTCCGGTGTGGAACGGTTCAGTTCCATCACAAGGCGGATGACAAGGGCTACAACATGTCGGTGGTGGAGCGCTTCGCCCGGGAAGCCGCCGAGGCGCAGGTCAAGATCCTGGCTTTCCCGGAGATGTGCCTCACCGGCTACTGGCACGTTCGCAATCTGGGACGCGAGCGGCTGGAGCAGCTTGCGGAACCCGTGCCGTCCGGTCCATCCACGCAGGCCATCCTCGAACTCTCGAAGCGCCATGACATGGTCATCGGCGTCGGACTGATCGAGCGCGGAGACGACGGGCGCCTGTTCAACACCTATGTGGTCTGCCTGCCCGACGGACAGGTTCACCGCCACCGCAAGCTTCACGCCTTCGAGAGTGACGACATCGCCAGCGGCGACAGCTACACGGTCTTCGACACTCCTTTCGGCGTGAAGGTCGGCGTGCTCATCTGCTGGGACAACAACCTCGTGGAGAACGCCCGCGCCACCGCCCTTCTCGGCGCCGACATCGTCATGGCGCCGCACCAGACCGGCGGCTGCCATTCCCGCAGTCCCCAGGCGATGGGCCTCATCGACCCTGCCCTCTGGGAGAACCGCCACAACGATCCCGAAGCCATCGAAGCCGAGTTCCGTGGGCCAAAAGGGCGCGAATGGCTGCTGCGCTGGCTGCCCGCCCGTGCCCACGACAACGGCTATTTCCTGCTGTTCGCCAACGGCGTCGGCGAGGACGACGGCGAGGTGCGCACCGGCAACGCCATGATCATCGATTGCTACGGCCGCATCATCAACGAGACCTGGAAAGCGCAGGATGCCCTTGTCGTGGCCGATCTCGACCTCGGCCTCCTGCCGCTCGCCACAGGCCGGCGCTGGATTCGCGGCCGACGGCCGGAGCTTTACAGCCTTCTCACCGAGCCGCAGGGCCACGAGCTCGCGCCGAGGCAGGCCCGTTTCTCCGAGGCGCCCGTGGTGAAGAAGACCGGGTGACCACTGCAACAGCAAGAGGGCTTGCGTCGCTCAATCCCGGCAGAGCATCGCCCGGGCAATCGCGAAGATCCGTTCGGTGCCGATGAGATGCGCGGTGAAGCCTTTCGGGAAGAGCGGCTTGAAGGCGGCGTCGCAGGCGTTCAAGCCGCCCGCATAGGCGCCGAGCGCCGGCATGACGCAGCGCTGACCGTCCGTGAGGAAGCAGCGCCGCCGGGTGGCGCGGCCGCGCATCACCACCTTGCCGACGGGATGCAGATGGCCGGCGATTTCCGCCTGCTCGCCCGCCGCCGGCTCGTGGCGCAGGGTGAGCGAGCCGAGCGCCATCTCCTCGACCACCTGCCCGCCGATGCTGTCGGGCAGGATGCGGTCGTGATTGCCCGTGACCCAGATCCACTCGCGCCCCTTCTGCGCCTCGGCCAAGGCGGAACGCTCCTCCTCGCCGAGCCGATCCGGTCCGCCGATGTCGTGGAAGCTGTCGCCGAGGGCGATGACGGTCTTCGGATCGAAGCGGAACACCGCATCGGAGAGAGCGGCCAGCGTCTCGCGGGTGTCGTAGGGCGGCAGCATCATGCCGCGCCGGGCGAAGGACGAGCCCTTCTCGAAATGGAGATCGGCCACGAGCAGCGCATCGTGCGCGGGCAGCGCCATCGCGCCGGTCAGGTCGAGGAGCGCCAGCTGCCCGGACAGCTCGATCTCGTGCGTTGTCTGTTTGTTCTTAAGCAATGCCGTCACGCCAAAGCCTCGTCGAGAAGCGCCGCTTCCGCCTCGGCCAGAATTTCGTCCGCGTTGTCGCTATAGACGCGCTCGCGGCCGATCTCCAGCATGACGGACACGCTCAAAGGAGAAACCCGGTCGAGCGGCTTGTGGATGATTCGCCCCCGGATGCGCTCTAACATCATGCCGAGGCGCCGCACGTCGAGGAGTCCCGTTGCCGCATCCGCCCGCGCGGCACGCAGAAGCACGTGGTCGGGCTCGTGCTTGCGCAGCACGTCGTAGACGAGATCCGTCGAGATGGTGACCTGCCGGCCGGTCTTCTTCTCCCCCGGAAAGCGACGCTCGATCAAGCCCGCGATCACCGCGCATTGGCGGAAGGTGCGCTTCATGAGGGCCGATTCGGCGAGCCAGTCCTCCAGGTCGTCGCCGAGCATGTCCTCGGAGAAGAGGTCGTCCATGAAGGCCGGGTCGCGCCCGGCGCGGGCCGCGATGTCGCCCGAGGCATAGACCGCGATCCCGTAATCATTGGCCACGAAGCCGAGCGGTTTGAGCTTCGCCCGTTCCAGGCGACGGGTGAGCAGCATGCCGAGCGTCTGGTGCGCGAGCCGGCCCTCGAAGGGAAAGCAGGTCATGTAGTAGCGGTTGCCGCGCGGAAAGGTCTCGACCAGGAGGTCGCGCGGTCCGGGCACGATGGAGCGGCGGCGCTGCTGCAGGAGCCACTCGGTCATCTGCGGCGGCAGGCGGTCCCATTCGAACGGATCGGCCAGGATCGCCCGCACCCGCGCGGCGAGAAAGGTCGAGAGCGGGAACTTGCCGCCCTCGTAGGACGGGATCATCGGATCGGTGCCCGAACCCGCCCGCGTCACCAGCACCTCGTCCTCGGAGATGCCCTCGAAGCGCAGCACCTCGCCGGCGAACAGGAACGTGTCGCCCGGCGTGAGCGTCTCGGCGAAATACTCCTCGATCTCGCCAAGGATGCGTCCGCGCGGCAGGACCGTGCCGGGACGCGAGCGCGCGCTCCTGCCGAGCCGCACCTTGATCATGCTGGACTCGACGATGGTGCCGACATTCAGCCGGTATTGCTGCGCGACCTTCGCGTCGCGCACGCGCCAGAGATCGTCCTTGCCCTTCACGATCTTGGCGAAGCGTTCGTATGCACGAAGGGCGTAACCTCCCGTCGCGACGAAGGCCACGCAGGCCTCGAAATCCTCCCAGGTCAAACCCGCGTAGGGTGCGGCGGACCGCACTTCCTCGTAGAGTTCGTCGAGCCTGAACGGCTCGGCGCAGGCCATGCCGAGGATGTGCTGGCAGAGCACGTCGAGCGCGCCGGTGCGCGCATCCGGCGTATCCTGCGCCGCCTCGTGCACCGCGTCGAGCGCCGCGCGGCATTCGAGGATCTCGAAGCGGTTCGCCGGTACGAGATAGGCTTCCGACGGCTCGTCCATGCGGTGGTTCGAGCGGCCGATGCGCTGCATGATGCGCGAGGCGCCCTTCGGCGCGCCCACATTCACCACGAGATCCACGTCGCCCCAGTCGATGCCGAGATCGAGCGTCGCGGTGCACACGACCGCCTTCAATTTTCCCGCCGCCATCGCCTCCTCCACGCGCCGGCGCTGCGACACGTCGAGCGAACCGTGATGGAGCGCGATGGCGAGGTTGTCGTCGTTGAGCTTCCAGAGTTCCTGGAACGTGTATTCCGCCTGCAGGCGCGTGTTGACGAAGACGAGCGTGGTCTTGTGCGCGCGGATCAGATCGTAGATCGCCGGCATCGACAGCGAGGCCGTGTGGCCGGCGAGCGGCAGGCGCTCGTCGAGTTCGAGCATGCGGATGTCCGGCTGCGCGCCGCCCTGGACGACGACGAGATCGGCGAGCGCTTCTTCACCCTTCCCTTGAGGGGGAGGGTCAGCCTGTAGGCTGGGGTGGGGTGGCAGCACTTCGCTTTTAAAGCTCGCGCCTCCCACCCCCTCCCGCACCTGCGGTGCGACCTCCCCCCTCGAGGGGGAGGTGGAATGCTGAGGCACCAGATAGCGCCGCAGATCGTCCGGTTCGCGCACCGTCGCGGACAAGCCCACGGCCGTCACCTCCGGGGCGATGGCCAGGAGCCGCGCCAGCCCGAGCGAGAGCAGGTCGCCGCGCTTCGAGGTGACGAGGGAATGCAGCTCGTCCAGCACCACGCGGCGCAGATTTTGGAAGAACTCCCGCGCCTCCGCATGGGCGAGCAGGAGCGCCAGCTGCTCGGGCGTGGTCAGCAGGATGTCCGGCGGGCGCTCGATCTGCCGGGCGCGCTTGTGGGAGGGGGTGTCGCCCGTTCGCGTCTCGATGCGGATGGGGAGCCCCATCTCCTGCACGGGCGTTTCGAGATTGCGGGCGATGTCGGTGGCAAGCGCCTTCAGGGGGGAGATGTAGAGGGTGTGGAGCCCTCGCCTGTCCTGGGTCGTGCCTCGTCCCGGCCCTCGCTCGGCCAGCTCCACCAGGCTCGGCAGGAACCCGGCGAGGGTCTTTCCGGCGCCCGTCGGCGCCACGAGCAGGACGGAGCGCCCCTGCCGGGCCTTGGCGAGCAGGTCGAGCTGGTGCTCGCGCGGCGCCCAGCCTCGGCTCTTGAACCAGTCACGGAAGGTTTTCGGGAGAAGGGACGCTTGAGACATGGATCCTGAACATAAGGTCCATCGGGCCTTTCGCCAGAGAATTCCCTATCGGAAGAAACGAAATCGCATTCATCATGGTGCAAACGGGTGTGAACGCCGCCAATGTCCGCTTGCCATCCTGTGTAAGATCATTTCAGCTCGGCTCAACGCCAACAACGAGATGAAAAGGTCAATGCCATGCCCGACGATTTCCAATTCCAGAATGCCGTCGCCGTCGTTACGGGAGGAACCCAAGGGCTCGGCGAGGCCATCGCCCGCACCTTCGCCGAGCGCGGCGCCAAGGGGCTCGTGATCTGCGGCCGCAACGCGGAGCGCGGACACGCCGTCGCGCGGGAGATCTCGGGGCAAGGGTGCCACACGGAATTCGTGCAGGCCGATCTTGAGAGCGTCGACGAGGCGCGTCAGGTCACGGCACGGGCGGACAGCGTGTTCGGGCGCGTCGACGCGCTGGTGAACGCGGCCGGCATCACCGACCGCGGCACGATCTTCGACACCAGCCCCGAGCTGTTCGACCGCATGTTCGCGGTCAATGTGCGCGCGCCCTTCTTCCTGATGCAGGAGGCCGCCAAGATCATGCGCCGCGAGAAGATCGAGGGCGCCATGGTCAACATCCTGTCCATGTCGGCTCATGGAGGCCAGCCCTTCATCACCGCCTATAGCGGCTCGAAGGGCGCGCTCGCCACCCTCACCAAGAACGCCGCCTTCAGCCTCATGCCGTGGCGCATCCGCGTGAACGCCCTGAACATCGGCTGGATGAACACGCCGGGCGAGGACAGGATCATTCGGCTTTATCACGGCGCCCAGGACGGATGGCTGGAGAAGGCCATGAAGGAACAGCCCTTCGGGCGCCTGCTCGAACCCACGGAGGTGGCCCGCGCCGTGGCGTTCCTGTGCAGTTCGGAATCCGGCATGATGACCGGCTCGGTGATCGATTTCGACCAATCGGTGATGGGCTGCTACGAGAGCGCCCCGCACCCCTCGACACCGGCGCAATAGGCGCCCCTTACGAACGAACGTGGCCGCATGCCGGCTGATGGGCAAATGCCCCTTCTAGCGTCATCACCGGCCTTGTGCCGTTAATCTCGACTGGAAATGCGCCTTCGGTGTCATTCCCGGCCAAAGCGCAGCGGAGGGGAAGGGAATCCACGATCAGGCGCAACGTCATGGATCCCCTTCCCACACTCCGTGCGCCGGGGAGGACACCCTCCTCGTCATGGCTGGGACAGCCCCGGCATGACGTCAAAAACGGTCGGCGGTCGACCGCTGCAACACCAAGAGAAACCCGGGAACCGGCACGCCGCGATCCTCCCGCGTCGAGACGCGTTCGAAGACGACGGGCGTGAACCCTACGCTGTCGGCGAGCTGGCGCAGGTAAGGTTCGCCGTGAGCGTATCGCGCGTCGTCACCCAGGATATAGCCCTCACCCTCATGGGCCTGAACGGTGAAGGCGAAGAAGCCCTCGGGCTTCAACACACGATGCGCCTCGCGAAAAACCGCGTCGAGCGACGCCATGTAGACGAACACGTCGGCCGCCACGACGAGGTCCGCTTCGCCTACCCCGCGTCCGCTCAGGAACGCGACGAGCTCGCCTTCGTGCAGGGCAACGTAGAGCTTCGTCCTTTCAGCCTTCTCCAGCATGCGCGGCGAGAGATCGACGCCCTCGATCCCGCTGCAAAGACCGGCGAGCTCCTGCGCCATCAGCCCGGTGCCGCAGCCGAGATCGAGCGTCGGCCCGAAGCGGAAATCGCGGATCTGCCTGGAACAGGCCCGGCGCAGGGCGTCGGCGATCAGTGCCGGGCCTCGATAGGCGAGGCTTCGGGTCAGATGCCGGTCGAATTTCGGTGCGTAATCGTCGAAGAGGGCCCGCACGTAGCCCCCGGTGATCGCCTCATCGGGCGTCAGCGCGCCTAGCCTGGCGAGGTCGAGCCGCACGCCCAACGCGTCCTCAGGGTCCAGGGAAAGGGCCCGCCGCAGGGCGTCCACCGCCTCCTCCCGCGTGCCGAGTTCGGCGAGCGAGCGCCCCAGCATCGCATGGGCGGCCGCGAAGCCCGGCGCCAGTTCGAGCACCTGCTGGGCGAGATCGGCAGCGGCCTCGAAGTCGCGCTCGTCGAACGCCCCACGGGCATATTCATAGCGGCGGTCGGCCAGAAAATCGCCGGAGGAACGGACGGTGGAGGTCGGTGACATGGCCTTTGGATGCGGGAGAGCGGAAAAGCTGTCAATGGCGCGCCCGCGGTGTCATTCCCGGATGGACGTACAGCGGAGAGGGAGGCAATCCATCGCTCGGCGCTGGAGCGCGGATCCCCTTCCCCTGCGGCAACCAACGTGAGGATGACACCTTCATCGTCATGGCCGCACGTGTTGCGGCCATCCCCGTCCTGCCGTGCCAACACCCCCTCCGGCCTCATCCTGAGGAGGGCTCCGGGTGCGAGGCGATGTTATGTTCTCACTTTGTTCTTGACAGGGCGGATAACCTTGGCTATATCGTTGCCCTAGATCTGCTCTGACGAGGGGCGCGCTCGCGAGGCGTCGCAAGAGTGAGAGCAGGCACGGTCCCGCCGCAGGTCTCGCACGCCTGTGGTCGCGGGAGGTCGACCTTGGGGGCTCCCCAGCTGGTCCACCTGAAAAGAACCGTGCGTGACGAGCAGTTCGGCTCTCACATTCACCCCTAGAGAGCGAGCCGGGCTGCCCGACGCGCCACCCTCGAACCCGAAAGGCTCGCAGCGCAAGCTGCGGGCCCAAAGGTGCTGGCTCTTTGAATTTGAGGGGGTCAGCACCCGCCCGTCATGGTCGGCTTTTCCCGGGGCCGCGCAGCGGAACCCGGGACCAAGAACCGCCGATGCGGGAATGACTGCTTCGGGGTTCCGGCGCCGCGCCGTGTCGACGCACTCATATCGGCACGGCGATCCAGCAAGGACGATGGAGCCCATCGTGGAGCACGGCATTATCCCTCAACCTGATATCGACGGGCCGAACCCTATATTCTCATCCATGGCGCTGCGTTCCACCGACATCCTCACCCAGACCCCGCAAGGGCTCTACTGCCCCCTTGGCGATTTCCACATCGATCCGGTCCGCCCCGTCAAACGGGCGCTGATCACCCATGGGCATTCCGATCATGCCCGGTCGGGCCACCATTCCGTCCTGGCGACCCGGGAGACCCTGCTCATCATGGCAGTGCGCTACGGCGAGGATTTCGCGGGCTCGACCCAGGAGGCGCCCTTGGGCGAGAGCCTGCGGATCGGCGACGTGACCGTGCGCTTCACGCCCGCCGGCCATGTGCTGGGCTCGGCCCAGATTACCATCGAGGCCGGAGGCACCCGGATCGTGGTCTCGGGCGACTACAAGCGCGCGGAGGACCCGACCTGCCTGCCTTACGAGGTCGTGCCCTGCGACGTCTTCATCACCGAGGCGACCTTCGGCCTGCCGGTCTTCCGCCATCCCGACACGCGGGCCGAAGTGCGCAAGCTCCTGGATTCCGTCGCCCTGTTCCCCGAGCGCGCCCATATCGTCGGCGCCTATGCGCTCGGCAAGGCGCAGCGGGTCATGGCCCTGCTGCGCGAGGAAGGCTACGACAGGCCGATCCATCTCCACGGCGCCATGGAGCGCCTGACCGAATTCTACAAATCGGAGGGGGTCCCGTTGGGCGAGACTCCGAAGGTCGTGGCCTCCGAGCGGTCGAAGCTCGCCGGCGCCATCGTGATCTGCCCGCCCTCGTCGATCCAGGACCTGTGGTCCCGGCGCTTTCCCGACCCGGTCACCTGTTTCGCCTCCGGCTGGATGCGGGTGCGGGCCCGCGCCCGGCAGAAGGGCGTCGAGCTGCCGCTGGTGATCTCGGATCATTCCGACTGGGACGATCTGTGCCGCACGATCCGCGAGACCGGGGCCGGAGAGGTCTGGGTTACGCACGGGCAGGAGGACGCCCTGGTCCATTGGTGCACCACCCACGGCATCCGGGCGCGCCCGCTGCATATGCTAGGCTATGGCGACGAGGGCGAGGCGGAGGAGGCTCCCGCCGCCACTGAAGCGGGAGACGCCGCATGAACCGCTTCGCCGCCCTTCTCGACCGCCTCGGCTACGAGCCCCGCCGCAACGCGAAGCTCCGGCTCCTGACCGATTACTTCCACCACACACCGGATCCGGAACGCGGCTATGCCCTCGCGGCCATGACCGGAGCGCTCATGTTCAAGGAGGCCAAACCCGGCCTGATCCGCGGTCTCGTCGAGGAGCGGACCGATCCGGAGCTGTTCCGCATGTCCTATCATTATGTGGGCGACCTGGCCGAGACCGTGGCCCTGATCTGGCCCTCGCCCGGACATGAGAGCGTGGCTCCCGCATCGGGCGCTCCGGCTATCGGCCACAACAACCCGCCGCCCCATGTCCCGAGTCTCACCGAGGTGATCGAGACGCTCGCGACGACCGGCAAGAGCGACCTGCCCGGCAAAGTGGCCGAGTGGATGGACGCCTTGGACGAAACGGGGCGCTGGGCGCTGATCAAGCTCATCACCAGGGAGCTGCGCGTCGGCGTCTCGGCGCGGCTCGCCAAGACGGCGGTCGCCCAGCTCGGAGAGATCGGGCCCGACGAGGTCGAGCTGGTCTGGCACGGCCTCGAGGCGCCTTACGAGGATCTCTTCGCCTGGGTCGAGGGGCGCGGACCCAAGCCCGAATCCGGCAATCCTGCGCCGTTCCGCCCGTCCATGCTCTCGCATCCCCTCGAGGATGAAGATTTCGAGAAGCTCGAAGCCTCCGAGTTCCTGGCCGAGTGGAAATGGGACGGCATCCGCCTCCAGGCGGCCGCCGGGCACGGCAGCGACGGGCGGCCGGTGAAGCGGATCTATTCCCGCACGGGCGAGGACGTCTCCCGGGCCTTTCCGGATCTCGTGGAGGCGCTCGATTTCGAGGGTGCCATCGACGGCGAATTGCTGATCGTGCGCGAGGGTCGCGTCCAGAGCTTCAACGTGCTCCAGCAGCGCCTGAACCGGAAGGCCGTGACGCCCAAGCTCATCGCGGAGTTTCCGGCTCACTTACGCGTCTACGACATCCTGTTCGAGGGCGAGGAAGACCTGCGCGCCCTCCCCTTCGCCGAGCGGCGCAAGCGCCTGGAAGCGCTCGTCGCCCGCCTCGACGATCCGCGCATCGACCTCTCGCCCATGGTGCCCTTCTCGACCTGGGACGATCTCGCGGCCGCCCGTGCCGACCCGGCCTCCCTGGGGGCCGGCCCCGACGCAGACGCCATCGAGGGCTGCATGGTGAAGCGGGCGAACAGCCCCTACCTTCCTGGCCGACCGAAGGGCTACTGGTACAAGTGGAAGCGCGATCCCTACCTCGTCGACGCCGTGATGATGTACGGCCAGCGGGGGCACGGAAAGCGCTCGTCCTTCTATTCTGACTACACCTTCGGCGTCTGGCGCGACGGCCCTAGCGGCGAGGAGCTGGTGCCGGTCGGCAAGGCCTATCACGGCTTCACCGACGAGGAGCTGGTGAAGCTCGACCGCTATGTCCGCAACCACACGGTCAAGCGCTTCGGCCCCGTGCGGGAGGTGGAATACGGCAAGGACCGGGGCCTCGTACTGGAGGTGGCCTTCGAAGGGCTGCAGCGCTCGACCCGGCACAAATCCGGCGTCGCCATGCGGTTTCCCCGCATCAACCGGATCCGGTGGGACAAACCCGCCGCGGAAGCGGACCGGATCGAGACCCTGGAAAAGATCCTGGAGCGCGGCGAGGAGGAGGTCTATCCCCTGCAGGACAAGGCAGCGACGAGGCGGAAGGGATGAGGATCGAAACCGTATCCGAAGGCGCGATCGGGCGGCAGAGCAGCGGCAGGCTGAGCCTCGACACCCGGGGCCAGGGCTTGACCGAGCTCACCGACGCGGTGGCCGAGTGGGTGGCCGGAACCGGCATCCGGACCGGTCTGTTGACCGCCTTCTGCCGCCACACCTCGGCCTCGCTCCTGATCCAGGAGAACGCCGACCCGGATGTCCGCCGCGACCTGATGACCGCCTTCGACCGGCTGGCGCCCCGGACCGCCGGCTATGTCCACACGGCAGAGGGGCCGGACGACATGCCGGCCCATATCCGGACCATGCTCTCGGGCGTGTCCTTGAGCATTCCCGTTACGGAAGGTCGGATGAATTTAGGAACTTGGCAGGGGATCTATCTTGCCGAGCACCGGGACAGGGCGCATCGCCGCGACGTTATACTTCACCTGATCGGGGCTTAATCCACATGATTGCATATGACGCCCTGGCAGATTGCCTTAGAATAGCCGGGATCAACGTTTGCCGCCTTGCCATCCTGCAAAGGATGCGGCTAAGGCTCAGGAAAGCTCTCGTGGGAGAAGACGGAACGTGCAGAGTCAAACCACCACGATCATCATCGCCGATGACCATCCGTTGTTTCGCGGGGCGTTGAGGCAGGCGGTCGCCTCTACGATGCCCCAGGCCAGGGTGGTCGAGGCGAGCGGCATGGATGACCTGAACACGACCCTGACCCAGGAGAGGGATGTCGACCTGATCCTGCTCGACCTGACGATGCCGGGTGTGCAGGGATTTTCCGGCCTGATGTCGCTTCGGGCCCAGTATCCGGAACTGCCGGTCGTGATCGTTTCCGCAACGGAAGAGCCGACGGTGATCCGCCGCGCCATGGATTTCGGCGCCTCCGGCTTCATCCCGAAATCCATCGACACCGATAGCATCGGCGGCGCCATCCAGGCGGTGCTCGCGGGCGACACCTGGACCCCGCCCGATGTAGACCTTTCCGCATCGGAAGATGCCGAAACCGCCGATCTCGTCCGCCGCCTCGGCACCCTGACCCCGCAGCAGGTCCGCGTCCTGACCATGCTGTCCGAAGGCCTGCTCAACAAGCAGATCGCCTACGAACTCGGCGTCTCGGAAGCCACCGTGAAGGCCCATGTCTCGGCCATCCTCGACAAGCTCGGCGTCGACAGCCGCACGCAGGCCGTCATTGCCGCGTCGAAGATCGGCGTGACCCAGCGCCCCTCCCCGGCCGGGGCCGACTAGCGCATCGGACGGAAAAGTGGCCCCGGTTTTCCGGTCCATTCGATGCGCCAACAAAGAGTTGGAGCATCGGATGAATCCCAAAAGTGGATTCCACTTTTGGGTCCGAGGCTCTAAAGCCCTTCGATGAACCCGTCGATCCGCGACAGCGCCTGCTCCGACAGGGCGCTGTCGAAGCGGATGAACACGTGGCAGCCGCCGGGCCAGACGGCGAGGTCGGTCGTGTTGCCGGCCGCCGCCCAGCGCGACGCCATGAAGAGCGTGTCGTCGAGGAGCATGTCCTTCGTGCCGACGGAGAACAGCGCCGGCGGGAGGCCCTTGAGGTCGGCATAAAGCGGCGAGACATCGGGGCTGCGCCGGTCCGCATGGGAGCCGCACAGGTTGTTGGCCATCGCCGTGACATCGCCGGTGTTGAGGATCAACCGCTCAGGTCCCCAACTCCTCACGCTCGGCGTCAGGTTCAGGTCGTAGCAGCCGGCGAAGAGATTGGCACCCCGGAAGGGGTTCAGCCCGTGCTTGTCGCGAAGACGCAGGATCGTGACGGCCGAGAGATGGGCGCCCGCCGACTCGCCGCCGATGAACAGGCGCGAGGTGCCGAAGCGGCTTTCCATCTCCCCGATCACCCAGAGGGCCGCCGCCTCGCAGTCGTCGAGCGGGGCCGGATAGGGATTTTCTGGGGCGAGCCGGTACTCCACCGAGACCACCGCGAGGCCGCAGCGATCCGCCAGCCGGTCGAGCCAGGGGTCCTGCTCGTCCGCTGTGCCCCAGGTCCAGCCGCCGCCGTGGATATGCAGATAGACCCCACGGGGGTTCTCGGGCGCGATGATCCGCAAGGGGATGGGACCGGCGGGGCCATCGATGGAAATCGTTTTCGCCTTGCCGCTCAACGGCATCAGGGGAAACGGCCCGAGCCCCTGGCGACGCCGCTCCCGCACCAGGGCCGGAGGCACGGACATGGGGTCCGGCAGGGCCGCGAGCTTCGCCACGATCTCGGCGTTCTGGGCGCGGATCTCGTCGCTGATGGCGGAGGGGTCGAAAAGGGCTGGATCGATCATGCGAAGCTCGGTTTAGGTTGCGTTCGTCGCCGGCCCTTGCGATGAAGCACACACGACGCCCCAGGTCCATTACGCTTTCTTCCAGTAAAGCTTTCTGACGAGATGAGGACATGTCCAACCTGAACCGCTTTCTCGGCGGCTCCCCCGGCTCGGTGCTGGTGAAGCTGATCTTCCTGTCCCTCCTCGTCGGCGCCTTCCTGGCCTTTTACGAGATCACGCCGTTCGAACTGATCGAGCGCCTGTTCAACTGGATCGCCTCCGTTTTCAATCTCAGCTTTGAGACGGTTCTCGAGGTCGGACGCTGGATCCTGTACGGCGCGATCATCGTCGTGCCGCTCTGGCTTATCTCCCGGCTGTTCGGCAGTCGCCGCTGAGGCGTTCGAGACGGATCATGGACGGATCAACGAGCACTCGGCGCCTGGACATCTCCCATCGGCGCATCCTGCTCCTCGCGCTGCCGATGACCCTATCGCACGTGACGACGCCCCTTCTTGGGCTCGTCGACGCGACGGTGATCGGACGGCTCGGCGAGGCGCATCTTCTCGGAGCGGTGGCCCTGGGCGCCGTGATCTTCGACTTCGTGTTCTGGAGCTTCGGCTCCCTGCGCATGGCGACCGCCGGCCTGACCGCGCAGGCGACCGGGGCCGGAAACCGTCATGAGGTCGACCTGACGCTCGCCCGGGCGTTCCTGGTGGCAGGGGTGACCGGCCTCCTGCTGATCCTGCTGCAATGGCCCATCGCCTCGCTGGCCTTCTCCATGGCGGGCGCGAGCCCGGCCGTGACGGACGCGCTCTCGATCTATTTCTTCATCCGCATCTGGGCTGCCCCCTTCACTCTGGCAAACTACGTGATCCTCGGCTCCCCCCTGGGGCGCGGGCGGACGGATCTCGGGCTTCTGCTGCAGGTGGCGATCAATGTGGCGAACATCGTGTTCACGATGGCGCTGGTCCTCGGCTTCGGCCTCGGCATTGCGGGCGCAGCCATCGGCACGGCCCTGGCCGAAGTACTGGGCGTCGGCATCGGCATCGTGGTCCTGCGCCGCCTCGGCTCGAATCCGCTGGCGGTCACATGGCCTGAAGTCCTGAACCGGGCGGCGATGCTGCAGACGCTCGCAATGAACCGGGACATCATGATCCGCAACGTGGCGCTGATCCTCGCCTTCTCGATCTTCAGCGCGCTCGGGGCCCGCTCGGGCGACGTCACGCTCGCGGCGAATGCGGTACTCTACAACATGTTCCTGGTCGGCGGCTATTTCCTCGACGGCTTCGCCACCGCGGCCGAAACCCTCTGCGGCCAGTGCATCGGCGCCCGGGACGAACGCGGCTTCCGACGCGCCATTCGCCTGAACCTGGGCTGGTGCATCGGCTTCGGCTTCGCCGTCTCGAGCCTTTTCCTGATCGGCGGCGGCGTGTTCATCGATTTCGTGTCGACGAACCCGGAGGTGCGTGCCTATGCGCGGGATTACCTGGTCTTCGCCGCCCTGACCCCGTTCCTCGGAGCAGCCGCCTTCGCGTTCGACGGCATCTACACGGGAGCGACCTGGACAAGGTCCATGCGCGACCTGATGGTGATCGCCTTCATCGTTTACGGAGCCATTCTTCTGGTGGCCCGCGATCTCGGCAACACGGCCTTGTGGATTGCGCTCCTCACGTTCCTGAGCGCACGCGGCCTCGGCCAGTTCATGCTCTATCCGCGACTGGCGAAGAAGACCTTCGCCAGCCTGTCTTGAGGAAATGAACGGCTAGAATCGTCCCTGGGCAATCGCCGAAGCGTCGCGTCCCAAGGCTTGCGCCAGGGTCGTCCGCTCGCTTGCGAGGGTCCGCAACAGCCCGCGCTTGATGTCGCCGATGAGGCCGGGGCCCTTGTAGACCATGGCCGAATAGAGCTGCACCAGGCTCGCGCCGGCGCGGATCTTGGCCCAGGCGGCCTCGGCGGAATCGACGCCGCCGACACCGATGAGCGGGACCTTGCGCTCCACGCGCAGGAACGTCTCAGCGAGGAGCTTCGTAGACGGCACGAAGAGAGGCTTGCCGGACAGGCCGCCCGTTTCGGATGCAAGCGCCTTTTCCTTCAGGCTGTCGGGCCGGGCAATGGTAGTGTTGGAAACGGTCAGCCCGTCGATTCCGCGCTTGAGCGCCGTGGCGACGATCGCATCGAGCGTGTCGAGCGAAATATCGGGCGCGATCTTCAACAGGATGATCGTCTTGCCGCTGCCCAGGTCCGCCTTGTCACGCGCTTCCATGCTGCGGGCGAGGAGATCGTCGAGGAATGCCTCGCCCTGCAGGTCGCGCAATCCCGGCGTGTTGGGAGAGGATACGTTGATCGTCAGGAAGTCCGCCAACCCGCACAGACGCTCGATGCAGAGAACATAATCGGCGATGCGATCCGTCGAATCCTTGTTCGCCCCGATATTGACCCCGACGATGCCCGGGCGTCCGCGACGGCTGGCAAGCCGCCGGCGCGCGGCATCGAGCCCTTCGCTGTTGAGGCCGAACCGGTTGATGACGGCCTCGTCGCGCGCCAGGCGAAAGACCCGTGGGCGCGGATTGCCGGCCTGGGGCTTCGGCACGACGCCGCCGAGTTCGACGAAGCCGAAGCCCAGTCCGAGGAGCTGGTCGGGAACCTCGCATTGCTTGTCGAAACCCGCAGCGAGCCCGACCGGATTGGGGAAATGCCGACCGAAGACGTCGACGGAGAGCCTTGGATCGTCCACAGGCGCGGGCGCAATCGGCATCAGCGACAATCCACGGATCGTCAGCTGGTGGGCCGTCTCCGCATCGAGCGCGTGAAGAGCGGGTTTGGCGAAGGAAAAGAGCTTACCGATCATCGGGAAAGATCCGGAAGAATGTGCTGGCCGTCCGCGCCGAGCGGCATCGGTTTTACCCATCGGACGGCGGACAAGGGCAGTGGCGCGTAAAGATGCGGGAATAGATCTCCGCCTCGGGACGGCTCATAACGAAGAGCATCGCCGAGCGAATCGCCATCGACGGCGATCAGCAGCAGATCTTTCCGACCCGCAAAATGCTTTTCAGCCGTTTCGCGGACCTGTTTTTCCGTTGAAAAATGGATGTACCCATCCTGGATATCGATGGGTGCTCCTTCGAATGAGCCGATGCGTTCCGCCTCATGCCAAAGCAAAGCAGGGCAAATTTTATAAATAATGTGCATGAAGACTTGAGTATCCGCGCGTCACATCAGGAGCAACCCAAATTAGACATATTGTCTCAATAGTCTGTTGCCAATCGGCTAACTTTTCGGTCACATTTAATTCCTAATTGTAGGTTCGCTTTCATTAGATTTCGCTCTTAGCGAAGGTTCGTACAATGCTATCTCACGAGCGCGTGTGGGCTGCTATCGATGCATTGGCATCACGTCATGGCATGACCGCATCAGGACTGGCGCGCAAGGCCGGTCTCGACGCGACCAGCTTCAACAAGTCGAAGCGCGTGAGCCCCGAAGGCCGGGAGCGATGGCCTTCCACGGAATCCATCTCGAAAATCCTGAAGGCCACCGGGGCGACCCTGGAGGATTTCCTCCGCCTCGTCGAGCCCACCGGCTCCTTGCGCCGCTCCATGATCCCGTTGATCGGCATGGAGGATGCGGCCGCCGGCAAGGTCTTCAATGAAGAAGGCATGCCCAACGAGGGCCCGGGCTGGGACGAGATCGAGTTCCCCGACTTCGGGCAGGAGAAGGTTTTTGCCCTCGAGGTCACGGGCGACGCCCTCGCCCCCCTCTATCGCGACGGCGACATCCTCATCGTCTCGCCGACGGCCAGCACCCGCAAGGGCGACCGGATCGTCGTGTGCACGACCACCGGAGGGATCCTGGCCAAGGAGCTCAAGCGCCGCTCGGCCAAGACCCTGGAGATGGCGTCCCTGAGCAAGGACCAGGAGGATCAGGTGATCCCGGCCGAGGAGGTTTCCTGGTCGGCCCGGATCATGTGGGCGCGGCAATAGGCGCCGTTTTAAGCCGCGCGCTCCTTCAGGAACGCCTCGTGCTCGCGCACGAGGTCTCCGTTCAGCGCCTTTCGGATCAGCGCCCGCGTCTCCTTCACCCCGTAGAGGGCGATGAACGAGCCGAAGCGCGGACCGCGTGGCTCGCCCAGCAGCACCTGATAGATCGTGTTGAACCACTCGATGGACACGCCCGGCCGCTCGGGCGTGGCGCCCTTGGCCTTGAGGTCCTGATAGCGCGGCTCGGCCCGACCCACATTGTAGATCTCTTCCTGGATCGCTTCCGCCGTCGCGGGCCGCTCGCCCGACTCGAAGGAGCCGAGCACCTCTTCCAGGCGCTTCAGCGACGCGGCTTCGACTTCATCGGCGAGGCGATAGGCCTTCTGCGGCTTCACGAAATCCTCGAAGTAGCGCACGGCGCGCTTCACGAGGCTGTCGAGGCGCGGATGCGTTTCGGGCGACACGCCCGGCGCATAGCGGCGGATGAAGCCCCAAAGGACGTTGGGATCCTCGGAGTTCGCCACGGCCACCAGATTGAGCAGCATGGAGAAGGAAATCGTCGTGCCCGGCTGGTTGCCGCCGCCCGACGAGACCAGCTCGGGAGCCGGCGGCTCGCCGGAATGGAGATGCCAGACCGGGTTCATCAGGCGTGCCTTGGCATCCTGCGCCGGATACTTCTCCAGGAAGGTCAGGTAATCGTCCACCTGCCGCGGAATCACGTCGAAATAGAGCTTCTTCGCCTCACGCGGCTTGTTGAACATGAACAGCCGCAGGCTGTCCGGCGTGCCATAGGTCAGCCATTCGTCGATGGTGAGCCCGTTGCCCTTCGACTTGGAGATCTTCTGGCCCTTCTCGTCCAGGAAGAGTTCGTAGTTGAACCCGTCCGGCGGCAGGCCGCCGAGCGCTTTGGCGATCTCGCCCGAGAGCTTCACGCTGTCGATCAGGTCCTTGCCGGCCATCTCGTAATCGACCCCGAGCGCCACCCAGCGCATGGCCCAGTCGGGCTTCCATTGCAGCTTGGCGTGGCCGCCCGTGACCGGCGTCTCGAAACGCTCGCCCGTATCGGGATCGCGCCAAACGATAGTGCCGGCATCCAGCTTGCGCTCGTCGATCGGCACCTGCATGACGATGCCGGTCTTGGGGTGGACGGGCAGGAAGGGCGAGTAGGATTGCTGGCGCTCCTCGCGCAGCGAGGGGAGCATGATCGCCATCACGGCATCGTAGCGCTCGAGCACCGTGAGCAGGGTCTTGTCGAAGCGACCGGCCTTGTAGCACTCGGTCGCGGACATGAACTCGTAATCGAACCCGAAGGCATCGAGGAATTCGCGCAGGCGCGCGTTGTTGTGATGCGCGAAGCTCTCATGGGTGCCGAACGGATCCGGCACCTGGGTCAGCGGCTTGCCCAGCGCAGAGGCGACGAGTTCCTTGTTCGGGACGTTGTCCGGCACCTTGCGCAGACCATCCATGTCGTCCGAGAAGGCGACGAGGCGCGTGGGGATGCTGTCCCCGGTCAGCACCCGGAAGGCATGACGCACCATGCTGGTGCGCGCCACCTCACCGAAGGTGCCGATATGCGGCAGTCCCGAGGGACCGTAGCCCGTCTCGAACAGAGCCTCCTTCTTCCCTGTCCGTTTGAGCCGCTCGACGAGCTTGCGCGCCTCCTCGAAAGGCCAGGCATTGGCGGTCTGGGCGGCTTCAATCAGGGCAGGGTCAAGGGTCAGAGGGTGAGACATGGGCCTAGTGCTTGCAGGAAATGCTTCCAGAAGCGCGGCACACTAGGGACGAGAGCAGCGAGGGTCAATGCGGTAAACCCGTCGCCGTCTCAACAGATCCGGTGTCAAAACGGGCTGATGGGGAAGAACCGCAGATAGAGCTCGGCGTATTTTCCTTCCTTCCAGAGCTGCTGCAGTGCGAAATCCAGGGCGCGGCGCAAGGATTCATCCTCGGTCCGCGTGATGAAGCCGATGCCCTCGCCGAAGAAGCGGCTCTCCAGGTAAGGCCCGCCGGAAAAGTCGCAGCAGCCGCCCGCCTCCTCTCCCCCGATCCACAGGGCGAGGCCGAGCCCGTCGGCGAACAGGTAATCGATTTCACCGGCCTTGAGGGCAACTTGCGCGGCGGCTTGGTCTGGAAACGGCTTGAGATTGCCGCCCGCCATAAAAGCCTTGGCGAAAGCTTCATGGGCCGTGCCGCCGACGACCCCGATGGCTTTGCCCTGCAGCGTCCTGGCTTCGGGCACCGGCTGATTGCGGTCCTTGCGCACGGCGAAGCGCGCCGGGATCTTGAAGTAGGGAGCCGTGACGGCAAACCGGCTCCGCAGATCCGTTGTGATCGGAATGGCCGCGGCCACCACATCGCCCTGGCGCTCCCGCAAAGCGTCGAGCAGGGTGTCGAAGCGGCGGACCTGGACGGTGCAGGTCAGGCTCAGCCGCTCGCAGGCGGCTCGGGCGAGTTCGACCGATAATCCGGTCGGATTGCCGTCGAGCCCCGGAAAGTGCAGCGGCGGGAAATCGTCGTCCACGAGGAAGCGGATCGTGCGAGTGGCCGGCAGGTCGGGGCGCTCGAGCAAAGCCTTGGGATCCCAGAAGTTCGGGATCGTCACGCCCTCGGCCTGGGCTTGGCCTGCCATCAGCAGGAGCACCGCCAAAGCCTGGAAAAGCCTTAGGGGGTTGATCTTGGCAAGGAAGCGCGCAACCAATGTAACAATATCCCGAAGCATCAATCGATCATCTCTTGCACGCAACCCGGCACCCACCAACAGCGCTCCGTGAAAGCGTCTGCTCATGAGGCAGGGTCTAGCGGAGCCGAGCCCACAGTCAACAGCGCTGCCGGTCGAGATTGGTTTCCTGGCCCATTATGGCCACGCCCCGGAAACCCTGCGCCAAGCCGCGATCCTCGCCCGTTTCGCCGGGGTCCCGGCGGATGAATTTCTGCTGAAGCACGACCTTGTCGACGAGGACGAATTCTATCGCGCCCTCGCGGCCGAGCTTAGGCTGCCCTTTCTGGTCTCCCCCCGCCTGTCGCAATCGGCTCGTTATCCCGACAGCCTTCTGGCGGGCATCGCTCCGTTGGCCGGCCTGCAGGCGGGTTTCGTAACGGCCCCTCGCGGCACAGGGCTCGTTCGTCTCCTGGGAACCCGGCTCCGCAGCGGGGAGCTTGCCGTCACCTCGCCATCACGCCTGAGGGAAGCGGTCTTTCGTGCACAAGGTCGGCAGATCGCCGATCGCGCCGCCTCGGATCTGGCCCGGCAGGCTCCCGAGCTGGCGACCGGCCTCAGCTATGGGCAGATCGCTGCCCTCTTCATCGTCCTGGCGCTCACCGCGTTCGGCATCGGCCACGCTCCCGGGACGACCCTGGCGATCATGGGGGCTGTCCTGGGGCCGCTGTTTCTAGGCATGACCGTCCTGAGACTCGTGGCTTCGGTGCTCGACCATCCGGTCGCGCCCAGCACGGAGGCTCCCCGCGCTGAGGATGCCGCCCTGCCGGTCTATACGATCATCGCAGCGCTCTACCGGGAGAAACGGGTGGCCGCCACGCTCATCCGAGCCCTGTCACGCCTCGACTATCCCGCGGCAAAGCTCGACATCAAGCTCGTGCTCGAAGCCGACGACCGGGAAACGCTCGATGCCCTTCAGGACATTGACCTGCCGGGCAACATGGAGATCGTCGTCGCACCTGAGGGCCAACCGCGCACGAAGCCGAGAGCGCTCAACGTCGCCCTGCCCCTGGCGCGGGGCCGTTTCACGGTCATCTACGACGCCGAGGACGTGCCGGATCCCAGCCAATTACGACTCGCCGTGGCCCGGTTCGCCAGCCTGCCGCCCCAAGTCGCCTGCCTCCAGGCACGGCTAAGCATCGATAACACGGACGATTCCTGGCTCACGCGGCTTTTCACCATCGAGTACGCGGCCCTGTTCGACGTGTTCAATCCCGGACTGGCTGAAATCGGAAGTCCCATTCCTCTGGGCGGCACCTCTAACCACTTCCGCACCTCGGTTCTGAAGGCGGTTCACGGCTGGGATGCCTGGAACGTCACCGAGGATGCCGATCTCGGCCTTCGTCTGGCGCGTCTGGGCTACGACGTCAGGGATCTTCCCTCCTCGACCCTGGAAGAGGCGCCGGGCACCCTGGGTGTCTGGATGCGGCAGCGGACTCGGTGGATGAAAGGTTTTGTCCAGACAGCGACAACCCATTCGCGCAGGCCGTGGGTTCTGCTGCGGCAATTGGGTTTCTGGCGGTTTTGCGGCGCTCTCGTCCTGACTTGGGGCATCGTGCTCAGAGCCTTGGTTTACCCGCTCTTTTCCGCGCTGTTCCTGACCTCATGGTTCTTCGGAACGACCGGGCTTTACACCTCTCGCTGGGACAACGTCGCCTGGTTCTATAGCCTGACGCTTTTCTTATCCGGCACGGCGGCGATCATGATCCCAGCCTTGGTCGCCCTGCACCGGCGCGGGCTCTGGCGGCTTTGGCCGTGGCTGCCGCTGCTCCCGTTCTACTACGGCCTCGTGAGCATTGCCGCCTGGAGGGGATTGTGGGAGCTGGCGACGGCAACGTTCCGTTGGAACAAGACGAGCCATGGCCACGCCCGGACATCGCGCGCCGGATTGGCTCAGAAGCACCAGGCGAGCGTGGACAGCACCAGATCGTTGAAGACGGCGCCCCCATAGCGCCACCAGAGGATCCCGCCGGATGCCACCAGACACAGGACAGTCCCGGCGAGCAGGCCCGTGCGGACCCGCCGTTCCTGCTGGTTGATCTGTCCGGTCTCGACATGCATGTCCGCGATCCCACAAAGATGTCGGGCAGTCACTATAGAGGGCTGCCATTGCAAGGGAAAGAGATCAGAGACTAAGCCAGTTCCGCAGACGGGAGAGGCGTGGCTCCTCCTCCTGGGCGACGGCCTGGGCGAGCGCCGCACGGCTTCCCACCAGGATGACGAGGCGGCTGGCGCGCGTCACGCCGGTATAGAGGAGCTTGCGCCGCAGCATGGAGGCCTGCTGCAATGCCACGGGAACGATCACCGCCGGATATTCCGATCCTTGGGCCTTGTGGATCGTCACCGCATAGGCGAGCGCCAGCTCGTCGAGCTCCTTCAGCGTATAGACCACGCGTCTGTCGTCGAACGCGACCGAGAGTTCGCCGTGCTCCCGGTTCACCTCACGCACGATCCCGACCTCTCCGTTATAGACGTCGCGCTCGTAGTCGTTCCTGACCTGCATGACCTTGTCGCCGGGGCCGTAGACCCATCCGGCGCGATGCACACTGTCGGGCCCCGGCGGATTGAAGATCTGCTGCAACTCGCCGTTCAGCATATGCGTGCCGAGCCGCCCGCGATTCATCGGGCACAGCACTTGGACGTCGCGCACGGGATCGAGGCCGAACTTCCTTGGAATGCGGTCACGCATGAGGATCGTCATTTTGGCCATGGCATCAGTCGGCGTGTCGGCCTCGATGAAATAGAAATCCGAATCCGGCCGGTGCGAGAGATCCGGCAAGAGGCCGCGATTGATGGCATGCGCCACGGTGATGATGCGGCTTTCCCGCTCCTGCCGGAACACCTCTTTCAGATGCACGACCGGAACGGCGCCGGATGCGATAATGTCGGACAGGACCTGTCCGGGCCCGATGGAGGGAAGCTGGTCCACATCGCCGACAAGGAGCAGGCAGGCCTCGTCCGGCAACGCGCGCAAGAGAGCCGCCATGAGCCGGATGTCGAGCATGGAAGCCTCGTCCACGACGAGGAGATTGCAATCTAGCGGCATTTTGGCGTTACGCCGGAACCCACCCTCGGACGCTTCGAGAAGCCGGTGCACGGTCTTGGCGGGGAAGCCCGTGCTCTCGGCGAGCCGCTTCGCCGCGCGCCCGGTCGGCGCGCAGAGGGCAACCTGCAACTCGTGCTTCGCGCAGAGATGCGTGAGGCTGCGAATGAGCGTGGTCTTGCCGACGCCGGGACCACCGGTGACGACAAGCACCTTCGCTTGGCATGAGGCAATGAGCGCGTCGCGCTGGCTCGCCGAGTAGGAGACGCCAGCAGCCAGTTCCGCCTCGGCGATCACCTGCGCGGTGTCGAGCCCGCGCCAGGGATGGACGCCTTGCGCGATCTCCTTCAGTCGTTGAGCAATGAAAATCTCGGCGCCGTAAAGGCTTTTGAGGAAGATGCGGCGATCGCCATCGAGTTCATCGGCTATGAGCCCCCCCGCTGAACATTGCGCATCGAGCACCGGCTCAAGCTCAGTCGACGGCACGTCGAGCAACGCGCCTCCCTGCCGCAGGAGGTCGTCGGCCGACAGGCCGGAATGTCCGTCCTTCACGGCTTCCGACAGGACGTTGGCGAGACCGGCCTGGAGCCGGATCCCAGCCGTCGGCTCGACGGCAAGCTGCATGGCAACCTGGTCGGCCAGGGCGAATTCGAAACCGGGAATGTCGAGGGTCAGCCGATACGGATTGGCCGAGATGATATCGATCGCCCCGACGCCATAGGCGCGGTAGATGCGCGTGAGCAGGAAGCCGCCGATGCCATGGGCGTTGAGGAAGGCCGCGATGTCCTTCAACGCACGGTGCTCCGCCCAGGCCTCGCCGATGCCGAGCGCTTTCGCCATGCCGATGCCGTGCACGCGCGTCAGCTCGTGCGGCTTCTTCTCGATGACGTCGAGGATGCGCGATCCGAAGGAGGCGATGAGCCGCTGCGCAACGGCAGGGCCGACGCCTTTCAGGAGGCCTGATCCCAGAAACCGCTGCAGGTCTTCCGCCGTCGTCGGAGCCGTGGTCTTCAGTTCGGCGGCGCGGAACTGAACCCCGTGGTTGCGATCGTGCAGCCACTCGCCGCTGGCCTCGACCACTTCGCCGATGGCGACCGACGGCGCATGGCCGACGACGGCAACAGGCTTCCGGTGGCCGCGCGCCTTGACGCGCAACACGCAGAAACCGGTCTCGTCGTTGTGGAACGTCACGCGTTCGATGGAGCCGACGAGATGTTCGGAGAGGGACAAGGCGTCCTGCCCAGGAGCAGGAAGGGCGGATGATTTCGGCATCGATCAGCGGGACCACGAGCGCCGGGACGCCATGAGACTAAGATGGGCGAGGCAGCTTGCGACTGTCTCGTCCATGATCGCAGCGAAAGTTAGGCTGCCTTCTTGGTCGGCCAGCCGAGTTCGACGAGGCGCGCCTTGGCGAAGTCACGGATCTCGTCTCGGATGCCTTCGGGAAGATCGGCGAGTGTCTTCTGCGTGTCGGCGTGGAGCATCAGGTCCGTGACCGCATTGATGGTCTTGGCCTTCTTGATCTTCGCCTTCAGATCGTCCTCGATTTTGCCATCGGCAACGGCCGCTTCGACCTTGCCCTTCTGCGGCTCGGTCTTCTCGATCTCCACATGCGGATCGGCGTAGCCCGGACGGCCCTGTTTGAACTCGTCGGCCTCTTCCTCGGAATAGACATAGCCGTGCAGCTCAATGAGCTTGAGGATCACGCGATCCTTCGCGCGCTTCTCCGCCATGGCGTAGACATACGCCGCCTGCTTGCCCGATACCCGGTAATTGACCCCGATGAGCGCTTCGCCGATTGACCACTCGACGCGCTCGCCCATGCGGCCTGTCACCTGGATGACGGCCTCGTCGCGTTCGGCGCGAATGATCTTGGGCTCGTCGAAGACGATCCTCGCCTGGGCGGCAATGCGCTCCAGAGTCTTGTGATAGATGACCGCGGTTCCCTGGACGCGCCAGACGCTCCCGGCCATCGGCTCGCCGAATTTCGCAAGCACCTCTGAAATTTTCTTGTCTGTCGTATTCATCCTCGATCCTAACGTTCTCAGGAGCCCGCAAATCGCTGACGCGCTCTTGTCGCAGCCATGTTCGGCAGGCGCGTTCGGTATTTGTTCTATAGCAAATTTATGCTGTTCGGTCCAATTCCGCGCTCCCGCCGCCAAACGATAATGCCTTATTTAACAGTCACTTGATCCATGTGCCATTTTGTCCCAACCCGCGCAAAAAGGTGCTTGTCGGAACTTGGGAGAACGTCTGCCCTCGCGAACCGTGCGAAGTTTGACCCGCACCACATTGTTCTGTATATGTTCTCATCTTAGCAATGGGCAGGATCGCCCATCCGTATGTAAAGCCAAGCTGGAGGCCCCGATGTCCGCGCAAGCGCTCCTCGACCTTTCGGACAGGCGCCCTGCCCGCCGCTCGGGAACCCGCCGAGCCCAGAAGCGCCCGTCTACGCCGCTCACGCGCAACGCCCTGATCGCCGATTACCTGGCGCTCTGCGAGCTCGATGCCGAGGTCGAATCCCTGCGTGCGCCTGCAGATCCGGCGGAATTCGCCATCGGGGACGAGACCATCGAACACGTGGCTGATTTCGAAATCGTCCGGGACGGCACCGCCTATCTGGTCGATGTGGTGACCGATGACGACCTTCTGAAGCATCCGCTGCGGGCTGCCGCGATCCATGGCATCGCCTCGTCGGACGGCCGCCTTTTCGTGATCGAAACGGCTGCCAGCATCCGGGCCGAGCCGCGCTTCACGACCATGCGCCTCATCATGGCCTGTAGACGCACGCCCGTCACGGCAGGCGACCGGGTGCGGGTCCTGCATCAACTCGACGAGGTCGGGGCGATGCGGCTGGTGGATTGCGCCAGCGCCGTCATGAACACGCAGGACGGTGTCGCGGCCGTCCTGGCACTCGCCTGCGAGGGACTGATCGCGGTCGATATCAGCCGCCCGATCCTGCCGGAAACGCAGGTGCGTAGGCGTCGCCTGCCTTACACGGACCCGTTCGCCTTTTAGAAGCTGTTTCCACTGACGTGGAACCACCTCTCTTCTTCGTTCGACCGCATCTTTGACGGTGAACCGGATCCACTTCACCGAGGAGTGCTCTAAGATTGCGCCGCGTGGCGTTCCACCGCTTCGCCGAGAAGCGAGCGCACGATGGCCCGCACGGCATCCGGTGTGTCGTCGGCGGAGAACTTCGCCTCGATCTCGTCGCGGACGATCGCGCCGTCGCCGCTTCGCTTCAGCTCCGTGGCCGATTCCGCCTGCAGCAGCGTCACGAAGGCGCTTTCCACCTCCCGCGCCACGACGGCTCCATCCGCCGCATTGACGACGCGCCCGGTCAGGTCGAACACATTGCTCTCATACGGCAGGGCATGCGGCTCCAGGGCGCCGCTGCCGTCCAGGATCCAGGCGCGCGGCACGTGATCCACGAGATCGACGGATTGGCGCGTGATGGTGCCGGGATTCATCCAGCGGGTGCGTCCGGCCAGGATGGATTTCTGCGTCTTATGGATGTGCCCGTTGATCAGGACGTCGCAGCCCTCGACCGCGAAGGGCGGCACTGCTCCGGGATAGCCGCCGTCGAAGGCGATGTCGTGATGTGTGAACCATGCGCGAAGATCGACGCCGGCGAAGGAACCGCGCGCATCGGTCGGGATCGGCTGGCCGTAGGGTGTCATGCCGATACCGATCCGGCGCGCATCGACCTGGAACTCGGTCACGGGCGCCGATGCGGCCACCACATCAACCACGTCGCACAGTCCCAGCAAGGCGAGCGAGTCGCTGTCCGTCAGCGTCGTATGCTGGATGTCATGATTGCCCACATTGACGATGGGCCGATGAGCAAAGCCTTTCAGAACGCGGATGAGCTGGTTCTTGAGCGCCACGTCAGTCTCGACCGGCCGGTCGAACAGATCGCCCAGGATCACGACGGCGAGCCCCCGCTCGTTGGCGATGGCCGCGCAGCGCTCCAGCTTGCCGAGCACGGCCTGGGGCCACACGGTATCCTTGCGCCGGCCTGGACGCCTTGAGCCCACATGCGGATCCCCGATCACGAGGACGCCGTTGCACGTGACGGTGGGAAGACGATCTCCGGACAGGATCATGCGATCAGCCGCTCCGACGGCGTGGAAGAGTGGGAGGAATGGGCGTGATGGTCCAGCAGGTTCTCGGGCTTCACCGGCGAACCGCAAGTGGGGCAGAGCCCGCCGGTCTCCTCCATGAGCTGCGCCATTTCCGTCTGCAGGGATGCGAGCCCCTCGCTGACCTGCGCAATGCGGCTCTGCGCGATCCGGGACGCGTTCCGAAGATCCGCCATGCGCGTCAGCATATTTTGCGCCGGGCCCGTGTTTTCAAGGCTTGGAAGATCCTCCGGCAAGTCCCGCAGCGCCGCAATCCGGGCTTCGCTCAAAGCAAGATCATGACTGAGCCCGACGACCCGCTCCGCGATCCGCCGACGCTCGCGCGAGCGCTCCACCGATCGCGTAAGGTTCATCAACTGCTCAGCCTCAGGCAGTGTCGCCGTGATGTCGGCGCGCGCTCGCGCTTTCTCCAGACGACCATGGAGATCAGCGAGCTGCGTCGCGCGCTGCCGCAGCCCCTGCAGCTGCAATGAGACCACCTTCAGGTCCTCGGCCTGGTTTCGGACAGCCGACAGCTTGTCCTTGAGCGCATCGAGATCGTTCATCCCATCGAGCGTTTCGCCCAGCGCGATCAGCTCCCGCTCCCCATTGCGCACGAGATCGGTGTCCCGCCGGCAACGCTCGCGATGAATGACGAGCATATCGCGGATATAGCCAGCCTCCTGGCCGATCGAGAGAACGGCCGAGCGGCGGGACGGCGTCTCTCCAAGAAGAAAGACGGGGAATTTCTGATGCGCGATCTGAACGTCGAGATCCTCCACCTTGCGGATACGGATGAGATCGGCAACCCAGTCCGGCACATTGCGACCGCCGGTCTCGTAGCGCATGCCCTGCTCCTCGACGAGGGAACCGTCCGCCTCGTGCAGGGACCAGATGTTGACGGGCGAACGGCGCGGCTGGCGCGTGAAGCGCAGAATCCGGCGCCCCGCCACGCCAATCTCGACGCTCGCCGCCCTCGTGCCCGCGCGCACGAGACTGTCGCGGGCCTCACCGTAGAACACCGCGCGCAGGGCGCGGATGAAGGTGGACTTGCCGCGGTTGTTCGGGCCGATGAGCGCGTTCACGCCGGGGGCTAGATGAAGCGTGGCGTCCTCGTAGGCCTGCACGTTGACGAGCCGGATGAACCGCAGCCCGGGCTGAGCTTCGTTCCATGCAGCATGGGTGTCGGTGGACTGCACCTCGACTCCGGAAACGGGCTCGCCGACGATGCGGGCGATGTGGAACGAGCCTGAGAACTGCGACAGGTCGTGATGCGAAACGGCGAGGCACTGCACGCCGAGACGCGCGGCGCCGTCCTCCAGCACCCTGTAGAAGGACGAGACGCGGTCGGGCGCGATCCAGCAATCAGCTTCGTCGAGAGCGAGGAAGCGGGCGACATCCGCCTTGACCACCGCGATCAGCCGCAGCGCCATGCTGATCACGTTCGTCAATGCGCCGCCATTGTCCTCCAGCACGTCCTCGAGCGTGCCGTCGGCGCGGCGCACGCAGATGTCGAGCGAAGCGAGACCGCGCTCGGTCGAGAGATCGAGCGCCACGGGCTTCTCGCCCGGCAGAACCTCCTGGACCAGGGCAGTGAGCAGCGTCTCGAACGCGGACAGGCTGCGGCGGCTTGCAGAGCCGTGCACGGCCTCGATGAAGGCCTCCACCTCGTCCTTAACGGCAAGACGCCCCTTGGCGAGCTCGATCTCCCGCGTCAGCTCCTCGCGGCGACCGCGCAGGGCATCGCGCCGCCCTTCCAGGCGCGCGAGGGAGGCTTGCGCCCGCGCGACGTCGTGATCGATATCGGGTCCGATCAACGCTCGTCTCCAAGCTGCTTGAGACGCGCTTCGACCTCGCGCAGGGCGGCGCCGAACTCGTCGGCGAGCTTGGCGTTGCGCGCCTGCGCATCCTCGATCAGTCCCTGGAGCTGCCCCTCGTCGTCGGTGCCGAATTCCGACAAGGCCAAGGCCCGCGCCTGCTCGAGTTCGCGCGTGAGACGCTCCACCTCGCCCTCGGCCCGGATCCTTTCCGCCCGCAGCTTGTCGAAGGTCTTGCGCATATCCTCCAGGCGTCGGAGCTGGTCTGTTTCGAGACGTGTCGGGCTGGTCATGAGGTGGCGAATCCGCTGCGTTGGAATGGTCGAGCTTCAGTTATCGCCAGCGATATTTCGCCGCAACGACTTTGCCTCTTTTTGATCGTGATCGAGAGCAATCTCTTCAATCCTGCCATCTGACCCTCCACATAGTATCCGTTACTCCGAGATTACAGTCCCACGATGTCGACTTTGCTTGACATGGCGGCCATCGGGAGTATGTTCTTGGTTTGTTCGCATCCTGTGTATGCGTCGTGGATGTGACGCCATTAGGGCAGCCGCGCCTCACCGCCGCAAAGGATCCTGCGATGACCGTCATGACGGAGGAAAGACCGATTTTCGAGAACGAGGAATGGCTCGTGGTCGAGAGCGGTCTGGAGCACAAACGAACCGGTTATTTCATCGACCGCGAGAGCGTAGGCCAGCGCCGCGAGGACGGCCTGTGGACATGGCCGCTGCACATGGCCGAAAAGACCTGGTGCGCTATCGAGCCGTTCTCCGAGGCGTTCTCCTGCGCGGCTTCGGTCTATGGGGTCGCGGCTGGCGCGGAACTGGCGCGAACCTTCAAGATGGCCCGTTGCGAGATCTCGCCCTGGCCGAAGGTCGCCAGAGAGACCAGCCGTATGTCGAATCCAGTCCCGCTGATCCCGCGAACCTTGCATTCGCGAGATCAAAACCCCATCTTTATCGAACCGCGCTCCTCGGACAAGCCTTTGAATGGTCAAGGTTTTCCGAGCCCGGACGATTCTTGGCGCATCCGTCCGCAATCGGGCGCGCGCCCGTTTCTGAAGAACCCGCGTATCCGTTCCGAACGCCCGAATCCGTCGCGAGAATCCGACCTTCCCTGGCGGGCGCAGCGCCGGATCCGAAAGACCGGGACAAAGCTCGTCCGGCTGCTTCAGGCCGCCTGGACCCTACGGTGAGAACCATGCCGAGCTTCGGCCTCGAAGAAACCATGCGCTACGGCGCCCATACTTTTCAGGGAGACGCCTCGGGCACAGAGGCCACGACTCCCGAGACGGCGGACGAGTTCGCCCAGCATGTGATCGAAGCGATCTGCCATGCGAGCGTGACGCCCGGCATCGGCCGTCGCACGTTCGAGCGCTGCATGCGCGCACTTGACTTCGGGTCGACGGTTCGCGTCGGCTTCCGCCACCCGGCCAAGGCCGAGGCGATCGACATGATCTGGCGCGAGCGTGAGCGCCTGTTCGAAGAGTACAACGCAAGTCCCGACAGGCTGCGCTTTCTCGCGACATTGCCCTGGGTGGGACCCGTGACGAAACATTCCCTGGCTCGCCGGCTCGGCATCTACGCGGAGCATGGGCAGCGGGCCGTTGCCTAAAGCGAAGAACAAGAAGAGGAATCACCCCATGGCCAAGGTCCGCGCAAGCGACGTCGGTTTCTGCGTTGTCGACGACAACGCCAATGTCATCGCCGACAACCTCGTTCACCGCATCCGCGAGGCTGCCGCCGAGATGGAGAGCCAGGTCAACCGGCTCTATCGCGGGCGCGAGGCGTACGATCTCGAGGACGGCACAAAGCTCGATCTCGACAAAGCCGTCGAGCAGCTGACCTACATGGCCCGCACTCTGCGCGAGGTCCAGAGGGAGCAGTCGAAAGTAGTTTATCTCCAGGCGGCGGAGTAATCCAACATTCTCTGAAGCGGTGCTTTTGGCACCGCTTTTTTTGTGGTTCGCGCGCACTCACATCTTCACGGGTTGGACGAACAGAACGAGCGGAGCGTG